>JADMLC010000003.1 GCA_019278155.1 Candidatus Kinetoplastidibacterium crithidiae | reverse complement strand
ATCAAAACCACTCCATACAAAAAGAATATTGTGAAATAATAAATTATTATATGTAACAAATTTAGTAACTAAATTAAACTATAGAATTGAAAATTTATACGCTTTAAATATTATTTACTAAATAAACAATTAACTAATATATATGATTTATCAAGCAATAAATCAAGTCTCAGTAAATATATATTAAGATGATCTATATCAACAACAAAATCATCTATAACTAAATGATTGCTATACCTATATTTGGCTCATATATTGATTCAAATTTCAATAACACTGAGTCAAATAATTTAAAATATAAAAAAATATAAAAACCAATAATATTCAAATTGTTAAGTTTTGTTTTACCTCAATGACTTATAGATTGCATAATTCACGTAATGAAACATGAATTTGCTGTTATAGTTTTGGAAATACATTTAAATCATTTTCATAAAATAGACCATTATTTGCAAATATAATTTCGCAAAGTAAGAAATAAAGAGATAGCAAGATCTACTATGTGCTGCTATTAGCTCTAGGTCTTTACAAGTTATAAAAAAGTATTTTTATTAAAGATGATTAGCAAAAAAGAAATTGGAAATTTTCTTGGCATTACTCTTGAAACAGACAATCAACTGATGAAAGACAAAATGACTCTGATAAAAAGATAGAAATTTTATTTAAAAAACAAAGAATCACTTAAAAAATCAATTGCTACAACAATAAGATACAAAATTAGAAATTTATAACATCTAGTTATTTATAGCCCAAGAGCTAAAAATATCATTCTCAAATTTTAAAAAATCAAATAATAATGAAACAGCCAAAGCATACCTATACGACCTGTTATAATTTAATATAGAGTAAAAGTTTTCAGTCACTAAAAAAAATGGCCCAGATGACCCATTTGGAGCGAAGACAACTGTCTCCAAATCACTATCTATTAATTCATTACATAATTCCCTATTACCAATTCTACAAACACCAATAATAGCCCAGTCTTGAAGTTTACGTTTTTCAGATATATCTAAATATGTTTTACCATGTTCAAGACCTATGCTATCCAACCAATCCTTTGGCAAAGAAACCTCTATAACAGCTGGAATATTATATTTCCAACTAAAATTACGTTTATTTAAATGATTTGCAGTAGAAGCAATAGCATCGATAAAAGAATTATATAAATCTATAACCCCATCCCCATCTCCATCAACTGCTAACTCATAAAAAGATGTAGGTATAAATTGCGTCATTCCAAAAGCACCACTCCAAGATCCTAAGAATTTATCAGGCTTAACTATACCATCTCTCAATAATCTAATTGCTGCATAAAAATTTTTTTTCCATAACAAATTATTTTCTGTACATGCCCTTGTAAACCAAGCATTTAAAACACTAGTATTACCTAAAATTTTTCCATAATTTGTTTCAATACCTAAAATAGCGACTAATAACTCAGGGTCAACCTGGTAAGTATTCCCTATTTCTACTAATTGATCTTTAAACTTATTTAATATTTTTACACCATCAATACATTTTTTTTATTAATTACTTTTGATATATATGAAGTCCAATCTTCCTGCAAATCATTCTGGCTTCGTGCTAAAACAAAAGTTCTTTTTAAAAGTTTAATGTCGTTAGTAAATTTATCAAAATCCTCAAAAGACACTCCGTTTGCAGGAGCATTTTTTCTTAGAAAAACTAGACAATCATCACATAAAGAAACCGGCAATGAATCGAATTCCCTATACAATTCCAAATCTGATGCATAAATGTCAAAACAAACTAAACTATAAACACATACTAGAGAGAAATAAAGATAGCGAAAAATCATCATTTTAATAGCACCAGAATTAAGAAATTAATATTTTTATATTACAATAAAAAACTAATTTTTTTTATCTAAAAATTTTACTAATGGACCTAAAGTAGTAGCCTGTACTAATAAACTAAAAATAACAACAACATAAGTAACACCAATCAACATTTCCCTTCCTTCAAAAGAAGGTAGTAATAATGATAATGCTATAGATATCCCTCCTCTAAGACCTCCCCATGTCATAATTTTTACTGCATGTCTGTTATCTTTCATGTAATGCAACATGTTTATAGGAGCTGCAACACTAATATATCTAGCTATCAAAACAACAAAAATTGCTATAATACCAATCCATAAATTCTTTATGCTAAATGATAAAGCTACAATTTTTAATCCTATTAAACCAAATAATATAAGATTTAATAATTCATCCAATAAACCCCAAAAACTAAATAGATATTCCCTATTTTTTGATTTGTGACCCCTTGATAAATTGCTGTTATAACCTACTACCAATCCTATTACAACCACTGATAATGGAGCAGAAACGTGTAAGTGTTCAGCAATACTGTAACCAGCTGTAGACAAAGCTAAGGTGATTAATATTTCTACAGGATAACTATCTAAATCCTTCAACATCACAGAAGCTATATAACCAATCACCAAACCAAATATGACCGCCCCAAAAATTTCTTGTATGAGAGCCATCATGACCGATAAAAGAGAAAATTCTGTATTCCCAGTCGCTAATCCTAGCAAGGTCATAAAAGCTACAACAGCAGTTCCATCATTAAATAATGATTCACCAGCAATTTGAGTTTCTAAATCTGGAGATACTTTGGCATTTTTCAATACAGCAAGAACTGCTATAGGATCTGTTGGTGATATAAGAGCACCAAACACTAAACACCATAAAAAGCTTATAGGAACATTACAAAAACTAGTAACTAAAAAGAAACCAACCCCAACAACTGCAGTTGATATTAATACTCCAATAGTAGCCAATAAAAAAACCGGCATCTTTAAACGTCTCATTTTTGAAATATCAATATGTAAAGCCCCGGCAAATAACAATAAACCCAAAAGACCGTGAAATACCAATTCAGAAAAATCAATCATCCCAACTAAGTGCTGAGCTTCTATAACCATTTCAGGATAAAATAAACTTAATAATAATAAGCAAACAGAAGCCACTAAGCCAACTGCTGTTATGCCTAACATATCAGGAAGCTTTATAAATCTATGATTGATATAACCAAACATAGCAATCAAAGAAAGTAGCGCTCCAGCACCGTCAAATAAGGTCATAATAATTCCTCAAGAATGAGTTGAATGTAATAAATATATTCAAAAATACAAACACAATTAGCAAGAAAAAGCTATTATAAATAACATACTCGTAATATATCCTCTAACAAAAAGCTTATGTTTATAAAAACAATTTATATAAGAATATAAAATGAAAAAAATAGAAAACCCTTTAGGCAAACAAACTAATTACCCATTAGAATACAACCCAAATTTACTATTCCCTTTAGAAAGGAAATACTTTAAAAATAACAAAATATTCAAAGGCTTCGATATATGGAATGCCTATGAAATATCATGGCTTAACAAAAATGGCAAACCAGAAATAGCAATTGGTAGATTTCAAATACCAGCAAATAGCAAATATATTATAGAATCAAAATCCCTAAAGATTTACTTAAACTCTCTTAATCAAAAAAAATTTGACAACTACAGTGATTTGACACATTTGATATGCAATGATTTATCATCAACTACCAACAGTGATGTTCTAGTAAATATTATAATGCCACAAGATTTCAAAAAAATATATATTCAAGAATTAGATGGATTATGTATAGATCATTTACAAATAAAAACAGACATATATAATCCTGATCCTAACTTACTAGAAAATGAAAAAACAAACAAAATTAAAATAACAGAAACATTAATGTCAAGGTTATTAAAGTCTAATTGCCCTATTACTATGCAACCAGATTGGGCCTCTATTCAGATAAGATATCGAGGATTTAAAATAAATCATGAATCTATTCTAAAATATATAATATCCTACAGAAATCACTCTGGATATCATGAAAACTGCATAGAAAAAATTTTTCTAGATATATATCAAAAATGTAAACCCGAATATCTCAGCGTATATGGAAAATATACAAGAAGAGGTGGAATAGATATAAATCCATGGAGATCAACAGACTTGGAAGAATATAATCCTGTACAAAACCTATTTAGATCAACACGTCAGTAAGTAATACATCCCTAACTGACATGTTGATTTTTTGATTTAATTATTATACGTCTGATTATCAGTTAACCATTTTGCCAAATAAGAAGACATAATTAACATTAGTCCTGCTATGATCCACGGCAGGCTATACAATTTAGCATCAATCATTACACCAAATAAAATAGGACCGATAGCTGAACCAACATCTATTCCTGAATAAACTAGTCCATAAACAATGCTAGTAGAATGTTTATTAGCAATTTTTCTAACTAACATATCTCTAGATGGAACAGCAACCCCAAAACAAAAACCAGCCATTATCATAAAAAATGTAACAAAACCATCAGAAATAACACCAGTAGCTATAAATATAAAAGATATACCAGATATAACTAGTGAAATTAATATATTATTTTCTTTGAATTTAGCTGTTGATAATAACCATCCTCCCACTAGCATACCAAAAGCAGAGGCCACCATATAAATAGAAAGTCTAGAACTAGCAAGCAATTCAGTAAAATTATATAATTTACCTAACAATGGAATTGTATAATTTTGAATAGACGAAGTAGAAAATGCAGTAACTGTGAAAAATAAAAAAGCACCCCACATAACAGGGTTTGCAAGAAGTCTTAATATAGAATTAACATAATCTTTTTTTATATTTGGTGAATTGGAATCATTAAGTTTCTCAATCTGCTTCTTCTCAAATTCTAAAATATATGTCCTCAATGACTTTGTCAAAAGAAATGAGAGAACAAATAAAAGAGCAACACTCAAAGCAGCGACTCTCCAGCTAGTTAATACAGTAACCATAGTAATGAAAATAGGAGCTAATGCCCATCCAAAGCTACCAGCAATAGCATGAATACTAAATGCATAACCCAACCTCTTTTGGCTAACCATTTGATTAATTATTGAGTATCCAGCCGGATGAAATACTGAATTACCAATACCACCAACAAAAGCAGAAAGCATTAAAAAAACATAACCATAAGAACAGGAAATCATCAAACTAGACAATAGGAAGCAAACCAAACCCAACAAAAGAATCCTAAAAGGTCCAAAACGATCTACAGCGACTCCTGAAATAACCTGTCCTACTCCAGAAACCACATAAAATATAGTCGCTAACAACCCAAGTTGGGCAAAATCTAAATCAAACTCCAACCCAAGTGCCACATACAATGAAGGCAACACTAGTTGAAAGAAATGTGATAAAGCATGAATAAAAGTAATTAAACTTATAATCATCCAATCTTTTCTGATAGACTCCTTGTCTTCAGGCAAAAAATTCTGTGAAGAAAAAATCATTTGTAATCGCACTATGTTAAACAAAATTAATTAAAAATATATTCCCTACACCACAAAAACTTGCAAATCAAAATAATTTATTTTGCGTGTTTCAAAACATACCAAGAACGCCTTATATAATAAAGCATAGACCAAACTGTTAAAATTGACGACATAACAATTAGCCAAGTACCTATACACATAAAATCTACACCCCAAAAGACTCTACCATACAATAAACATGGTATAGCTATCATCTGAAAAAGTGTTTTAATCTTACCAATTCTGTGAACAGCCACACTAGCTCTGGCACCCATTATCGCCATCCATTCCCTCAAAGCAGAGACTGTTATTTCCCTGCCTATGATAATCAAAGTTATTAGTATATCTACTCGACCAAGTTTTAAAAGAATGATCAAAGAAGAACAAACCATTAACTTGTCAGCTACAGGGTCCAAAAAAGCTCCGAAAGAAGTTGTTTGATTTAATTTTCGAGCCAACCACCCATCTAACCAATCGGTCAATGCAGCAAGTACAAATAATATCAAAAATACAACATCTCGTAATAAATCCCCAAGATAATAGTCAGAAAAATAAAAAAAACAAACCATCAACGGAACTAACAGAACTCTAATCCAAGTAATGGCAATTGGTATATTTATTAACATACTGTGACTGTTGTATTTAAAAAAATTTATAACATATATACTACATTATGACCTTACAAAATCATATATTTTTTCAGCTAACGATCTAGATATACCATCAACAGACATTATTTCCTCTATTGTTGCACAAGAAATATCTTGCAAACTACCAAAATGCTTTAGCAATGCTTGAGATTTTTTTTTGCCAATGCCATCAACATTCATTATTAAAGACATATTTCTTAATTTAGCAATCCTACTCCTTACCCCTTCTATGGCAAACCTATGAGCTTCGTCTCTTATATATGCAATCAACATAAGAGCAGGGGAATTCTGACCAAGAGAAATAGCCGATCTTTTATAATCAGCAAAGTGTAATGTCTCCAACCCAACTTTTCTACCTTCTCCCTTAGAAACCCCAACTATTAATTTTATATCTAATTCTAATTGAATAAAAATTTTTTTTGCTATCTCCACTTGACCAGGACCTCCATCTATTAGAACTAAATTAGGCATATCTATATTTTTAAATTTAGAAAAATGACGGTACAATACCTGACTCATAGCAGCATAATCATCTCCTGGAGTTATATTTTCTATCTTATAGAGCTTATAACGCGATGGCTGCATCTCGCACTTATCAAAAACAACACATGATGCATGAGTAGACTCTCCTGAATAATGACTAATATCAAAACATTCTATATATAATTTTTCATAACTTTCCACACAAATATCTAATTCAGATAGTAAATTTTTAATACGAAATTTTCTTAAATATTGTGAATCTATATTTTTTGCTAAAAAAATTTTAGAATTCTCTATAGACTGTTTCAACCAAGAAGATTTTAAACCTCTTGGTTTAAACGATAAATTAACTTTTTTACTCTGTTGGCAACTAATTAAATCTATATTACCTAATGTAGAAAACCTATGAGAAGACACAATAACATCAGGCAAGGCTCTTACAGAATAATACTGTCTAACAAAAGATTCTAGCAAAGAATCTATACTCTCTTCTTCCCCAACTTCTATAAGAAAGTTCTTATCTCCTATATGACGACCATTTCTAATCGTCACTACATTAATACATGTTTTTCCTGACTCTCTTACTACCGATATAACATCCGTATCTTTTACTCCAATATTCTCCATGGCTTGTTTATGAAGAACAGTTTTTAGTGATGTTATTTGATCCCTTAATGTAGCTGCTAATTCAAAATTCATAGAATTTGAGGCAATTTGCATTTTTTGTTTAAGATCAGATAAAACTGTTGTAGCCTTACCATTTAAAAATAAAGATGCCTCTTTTATATTCTTATCATAATCTTCAAAACAAATATTTTTAGTGCAAGGAGCAGAACATTTACCAATTTGTCCTAGTAAACAAGGACGAGACCTATGTAAAAAAACTGAGTCTTCACAAGTACGCAAACGAAATATTTTTTGTAAAATCTTGATAGTTTCTCTAGCTCCGTAACTATCTGGGAATGGTCCGAAATATTGGCCTTCTAATTTTTTATGATCAATAATCGGTTTCAATCTAACAATATGTAAGCGAGGATATTCATGCAGAGAAATTTTAAGATATGGATATGATTTATCATCACGAAATAATATGTTGTATTTTGGCTTTAAAGATTTAATAAGGTTATTCTCTAGAATCAAAGCCTCTATTTCAGATTTAGTAACTATAATCTCTATATCAACTATTCTTGAAACCATCTTCTCTATTCTAATACTTGGTAAGTTTTTATTAAAATATGAAGAAATTCTTTTTTTTAAATCACGAGCTTTGCCAACATATATTATATTGCCTTCAATATCAATATACTTATAAATACCAGGCAAATGAGGTATGCTTTTTGAAAAAGCACTAAAATCAAAACAAACTGTCATTGTCTCAGAACATACCACAAAAAACATCAATATTAAATTTTTTTAGTCTCTATAATTACATTAGATACAACCAAGTCATGTTCATCACTCAGTGAAATATGTATAACGCCATATCTTTCTTTAATCCACTTGTCTAAAACTGGAGAAAAGAAATAATAAGGCTTACCATTGGATGAATTAAGGATTTCAACACTAGACCAAGACATGGGATATGTCATGCCAATGCCTATAGCTTTTGAAAGAGCTTCCTTAGCAGAAATCCTAGTTGTAATGTATCTTATTCCTCTATAATAATTAGAATCAAAACGCTTATTGAAACAATCCCTCTCAATAGACCCTAGAACTTTGTCCAAAAAGTGATATTTATATTTCATAAAAAGCGAATTTACTCTGTTAACAGATAAAATATCTACACCAACTCCAGCTATATAATTAGAAGCTACCATCATAAATTTAATCAATATTTAATAGTATTTATAAGATCTTTCATCTCTTTAACAGCAGAAAACAATCCATCAAAAATTGCTCTACTAATTATTGAATGTCCTATGTTAAATTCACTAATGCCATTTATTATTAAAATACTTTTGATATTATCATAATGTAAACCATGGCCAGCATTAACCTTTAATCCTAAATTTAAAGCTACATCTACGGACTGTTTTAATCTATCTATTTCCTTATTTTCCTTATCAGAATCACAAACTTCGGCATATCTACCAGTATGTAGTTCTACCGCATCAGCTCCTATTTTCTTTGCTTCATATATTTGATTAATATCTGGATCAATAAATATTGAAACTTTTATCCCATTGGATTGAAGAAATTTAACCGCCTTAGAAACAATTTCAAATGAGTTTATTATGTCTAATCCACCTTCGGTTGTTAACTCCTGTCTTTTTTCTGGAACAAGACAAACTATATCTGGTTGTACTTTAACAGCAATATTTAGCATTTCTTTAGTAACAGCACATTCAAGATTCATCTTGCCAACTATATTGTGACGAATATTAAAAACATCTTTATCTTGTATGTGCCTTCTATCCTCTCTTAAATGGAGTGTAATTAAATCAGCTCCAGCTTTTTCTGCTATCAAAGCAGCAGCTAAAGGGTCGGGGTAATGAGTGTTTCTTTGCTGTCTCAAAGTAGCAACATGGTCAATATTAACACCAAGTTCTATCATAATATTTCTCTATTTATAAAAATCTCTAAAAATTATTTTTCACACAATAAAAACACTAATGAAATATACCAAAATTTCTAAGTCAAACTATTTTTATAAAGTATAGTTTTTTTTGAAAAAACTACTTTAATACTTTAATTGTTATCACAATAATTACAATTGAACAACGACGAGATAATACAACATAAAAAATAATTTATCATTACATGTAAAATTAACAATCATTAATAACCAAGCAATATCGGGATTATAAGAAATTTCATAAAAATAAAGTCAGTACATTGACGTTATCCAATTAAATAACTAGAATAACAGTGTGAATGAGCAAAAATTATTTTTTGATTTTTTTTTAAATATTAGAAAAATTTAAGTTAAAGTATCGTTTATGTTCTAATTAAATATATTGCATTATAATATAAGCATTATATAATATTTCCTTTTCGAATTAATATTTATTTCTTTTTAAGAGAACTGTATTTGATATACTTTGCCTGTAAATAAAAACCTTTAGTCTCATTTCATTAATAGTATTCTTAACACAAAATAAATTTTCCTATATAAGGTGATTCCATGACAAAAATATGTCAGATAACTGGTAAAGGACCTATGGTGGGAAATAATGTATCCCATGCTAACAATAAAACAAAACGTAGATTCTTACCTAATCTACAGTCTCGTAGATTTTGGCTAGAAGATCAAAACAGATGGATACGTTTAAGAGTTTCAACCAAGGCCATAAGAACTATAGATAAGTATGGGATAGAATCTATACTGAGTACTTTAAATCAAAAACAACCATAAAAAATTAAATGGTATTAACCAATAAAATAGGGATATAGTATGGCAAAAGGAGCGAGAGAAAAGATCAAATTAGAATCAACGGCTGGAACTGGTCATTTTTATACAACAACAAAAAACAAACGTAACACTCCCGATAAAATGTTACTAAAGAAGTTTGATCCAGTTGCTCGCAAACATGTTGAATATAAAGAAATCAAACTTAAATAAATATTACATGTTATCAATCAGCATGTTTATTGTATAATCAGTATATTATTAGTTTAAAGGACATGATCTTAATCAAAATAAATCATGTCCCTTAGCATCATCGCTTTTATAGCTAAATTTTATTATATAAACGTCACTTTTTTAAATTTGCTACCTGTCTTTTATAAATCAGTTAAGAATCATAAAAGTTTCTATAATTTAAAAAGCGCTATCCTATCATGCAAGAACATTATAATCACAAAACTATAGAATCAGAATCTCAAGAATTTTGGGAAGCCAACAAAACTTACTTAACACATGAAAACACTAAGAATAAAGATGGATCGTTAAAACCAAAATTCTATGCATGTTCTATGTTGCCTTATCCTAGTGGAAAGCTACATATGGGACATGTGCGCAACTATACTATTAATGATGTTATGGCTCGCCATAAACGCATGAATGGATTTAATGTGCTTATGCCAATGGGATGGGATGCTTTTGGCATGCCAGCAGAAAACGCAGCAATAAAATCACAAATACCTCCAGCAAAATGGACATATAATAATATTAATTATATGAAAAACCAAATGAAAAGCCTTGGTTTGTCTATTGACTGGACAAGAGAAATATGTGCTTGCAACCCTTCCTATTATAAATGGACTCAATGGCTGTTTTTAAAAATGTTAGACCATGGTATTGTTTATCGTAAAACTCAAGTAGTAAATTGGGACCCTATAGATCAAACAGTTTTAGCAAATGAACAAGTTATAGATGGCCATGGATGGCGTTCCGGAGCATTAGTCGAAAAACGAGAAATACCTGGTTATTACTTGGCAATAACAAATTATGCTGAAGAATTGCTAAATGACTTAGAAGACAAACTAAATTTATGGCCAGAAAAAGTAAAAACAATGCAAGCCAATTGGATTGGCAAGTCTGAAGGTTTGCGTTTTGCATTTAAACATCAAATAAAAGATGAAAACAATCAGTTAATACAAGATGGAAATCTTTATGTCTTTACAACTCGTCCAGACACTATAATTGGTGCAACATTTTGCGCAATAGCAACAGAACATCCAATATCTATTTATGCCTCTAAAAATAATAGTCATATAAAAAAATTTATTACAGCAAATAAATTAGGTACTACCACAGAAGCTGAGATATCTACTAAGGAAAAACAAGGTATTTATTCTGGATTTAATGCTATACATCCCATTACAAATGAAAAAATTCCAATATGGATTTCTAATTATGTCCTTATGAACTATGGCGATGGAGCAATCATGGGAGTACCAGCTCATGATGAACGTGATTTTCTTTTTGCTAAGAAATATAAAATAAATATCAAACAAGTAATATCATCCCCAAAAAATAAAGAGTTTGATCCAGAAACATGGAATGATTGGTATAAGGATACAAAAGATAGATATATTGTCAATTCAGGCCCATATAATGGTTTAGACTGCCAATCAGCAGCAAGCACTATAAGTGATAGACTTATAAGCGAAAAATTAGGTCAAAGCAAAATTATGTGGAGGCTAAGAGACTGGAGCGTATCTAGACAGCGCTACTGGGGGACACCTATACCTATTATTCATTGCAACAACTGTGGCTCAGTACCTGTCCCTTATAATAATCTACCAGTAATTTTGCCAGAAAACCTTACTCCTGAAGGCAATGGTAATCCTTTAGATAAAAATGAAGATTTCATAAATTGCTTATGTCCAAAATGTGGAGCTAAGTCAAAAAGAGAAACTGATACCATGGATACTTTTATAGATTCTTCTTGGTATTTTATGCGTTACACATCTTTTGATAATAATAACCTACCCGTAGATAATAGAAACGAATACTGGATGCCAATAGATCAATACATCGGTGGTATAGAGCATGCTGTTCTTCATCTATTATATACAAGATTTTGGTGCAAAGTTATGAGAGATATGCATCTTGTCAAATTTGATGAGCCTATCACCAAACTATTATGTCAAGGTATGGTTTTGAATCATGTTTTTTCGAGAAAAACAAAAAATGGAGGAATAGAATATTTCAGACCAGATGACGTTGAGACTATATATAATGAAAATGGCATAGCAACTAATTATGTGCTAAAAAAAGATTCTAGCCCAGTTACCTATAATGGTATTGGTACAATGTCTAAATCAAAAAACAATGGAGTTGATCCTCAATCGATTATAGAAAAATGGGGTGCAGACACAGCGCGTTTATTCATTATATTTGCAAGTCCACCAGAGCAGACACTGGAATGGTCTGATGCTGGAATAGAAGGAGCTAATCGTTATTTACGTAAGCTATGGAGAATTTGTTACAACAATAAAGATAATATTATTTCTGCAAATTCTTGCAAAGAAAAAAATGATATAGATACAAGCAAGAATAATTCTATACAAGAATTATATTTTAATATTTATTCTCTATTAAATCAGAGCAATCATGACTATGATAGATTGCAATATAATACTATTGTATCTGCCTCCATGAAAATGTTGAATTCTATTGAACATTTTTTACAAACAAATTCAATTATAGATACAACCTGTAATATTGCACTCTCAGAATCTTTAGGCATAATTCTCAGAGTATTATACCCAATAGCTCCTCATATAACATGGAAAATTTGGAATGAACTTGGATATAAAAACATTCATGGCGATTTAATTGATGCCCCATGGCCTGAAGTCAAAGAAGAAGCTCTTGTTATAAATAATGTAAAAATTGTAATACAAATTAATGGCAAATTAAGAGGTTCAGTAACTGTTCGTTATAATCAAGATGAAGAAGAAATAAAAAAAATAGTTTTAGAACAACCTAATATATTAAAATATATTAATAATAATTTTATTAAGCGTATTGTTCTCGTACCAAATAAACTAATAAATATAGTATTGAAAAATGACTAAATATCATATAGGAAACATAATATTGCCTAATATTTCATGAAAAGCCTTAATTAATCTTGAAATATTATACTTATAAAAAATGCATAAATATATTGAATATAAAAAAATAACCGAATTATTAAAAAAAGAAGAATATTTTTCACCTATTTACATACTATTAGGTAACGAATTACTTTTAGTAAATGAGTGTAAACTTAGTATTATATCGGAGTTTAAAAAACGAGGATTTATATACTTTTATAATTCATCCATGGATTCACATAGTAATTGGAGTGAGCTCATGGAAAGCATAAAATCTACATCCTTATTTGAAAAATATAGAATATTTAATATAGATATAATAAATGCATCACCAGGGAAAACAGGTTCCGAATATATAATTGAAATAGCAAATTTTTTAGCAGCACAAAAAGATACTATTTTGGTTATTCAAGTACCGAAAAAAGACAAAAATACAAAAAATAGTAATTGGATGAAATTTCTAACAAAATTAGGAATCACAATTAATATCCCTAATATCAAAAGCAATGAATTACCATTTTGGATAAAAGAAAGATTATTATTACAAAAACAGTACATAGATAACAATTCATTATTTTGGATAGCACATCAAGTTGATAATAATTTAGTGATTGCTAATCAAGAAATTATCAAACTAGGTTTAATTTTTGGAGAAGGTTATATAGATGAAAAATCTATAAAAAATAGTATTGTATCAAATAATTCAAAATATAATATATATGATTTTAGGTTATCTATTTTTCAAAAAAAAATACCTAAAATATTAGAAATAATATTATATTTGAAAGAAGAGAATATACATCCTGCTTTAATTTTATGGGCAATTTATGAAGATATAAGGATTATAGGTCTTTTAATAGAAACATCTAAAGAACAAATTTCTTATGTCTTAAATAGCAATAAAATTTTTGGAACTCATAGAGATTTAATAGAGAATTATAGTCTACATGTCAACAAAAATTTTTTGCGTAAAATAACAAATAAACTACATAATATTGACTTAAGTATTAAAGGTATAGAGGAAGAAGGAAATTCAAAAAATTTATGGGCGGAACTCATAAATATATCTACAAATATAGCCACATTAGAATGATAAAATGTTTCGTATAATGTAATTATATCGCTGCAGTATATCATTAATTAATAATAAACACCATGGAATATAACTCTAAACAATACGAAGACATACTCATCAGTACTACATGCTTTGAAACAAGAGTAGCCATACTTGAAAATAGTATAATACAAGAATTGCATATTGAGCATAATATGCAACGAAATATTGTAGGAAATATATTTATAGGAAAAGTAATTAGAGTTTTACCTGGATTACAAAGTGCTTTTATAGACATAGGGTTAGATAAAGCTGCCTTTATACACATATCAGATTTCCGAGAAAATAGACATGAAAATATGATGACTCCTTCTATAGAAAAGTTTATTTTTCCTGGAGAAACAATTTTAGTACAAGTAATAAAAGACCAGATAGGAACAAAAGGAGCACGTGTATCAACACAAATAAGCATAGCTGGAAGAATATTAGTTTACTTGCCATTTGACAACTGTCTAGGAGTATCTCAAAAAATAAAATTAGAAACAGATAGAGAAAAAATAAAAACAAGAGTTCAATCCCTAATCAATTATAATCGAGGAGGCTTCATAATTAGAACCCAAGCTGAAGAAGCAACTGATGAAGAAATATCTACTGATTTAAAATATTTAAATAAACTCTGGGAAAATATAATTGAAACAGCTAAAAGCAATAGGTCTCCATCCTTAATATATAAAGACTTAGATCTGCCTCACAAAACATTAAGAGACATGGTTACCCAAAAAACAAGAGCAATCAATATTGATTCATATCATGTTGCAAAAAATCTACTAAATTGGGCTAAAATATTCAACCCTTCCATTACAGAGAAAATTCATCACTATGATAAAGAAAGATCTATATTTGAAGCCGCAAACATAGATCAAGAAATAAACACAGCATTATCAAAAAAAGTAGAATTGAAATCAGGTGGATACCTAATAATAGAAGAAACAGAGGCATTAACTAGCATCGATGTTAATACAGGTGGTTTTGTTGGCGGAAAAAATTTTAAAGACACAATTTTTAGAACAAATCTTGAAGCAACACAAGCTATCGCAAGACAATTACGCTTACGAAATCTAGGGGGTATAATAATAGTTGACTTTATAGATATGGATGACCAAGATCATAAAAATGCTGTACTAAAAGAATTACAAAAATCTATATCAAAAGATAGGACAAAAATTACTTTAAGTGAATTTAGTCAACTAGGTTTAGTTGAAATGACAAGAAAAAGAACTAGAGAATCACTAACAAATCAACTATGTGAACCTTGTAATATTTGCCAATCTAGAGGTATGATTAAAACATCTAGAACAATATGCTATGAAATTTTGAGAGAAGTAGTAAAAGAATCAAAACAATTTAATCCAAAAGAATTTAGAATAATAGCATCTCAGAAAATAGTAGATATGTTTCTAGAAGAAAGCCAATATTTGACGATTATAGAAGATCAAATAAAAAAGCCAATATCATTAATAGTAGAAAATGGATATTATCAAGAACAATATGATATAGCACTTTTATAATTAATCTCTATATTGAATATTATAAAAAGACGAACATAAACCTTTATTACTTAACAAATCATTGTGAGAACCTGATTCTAGAATTTTTCCTGAATCTACAACAAAAATTTGGTTCACTTTCCCTACTGCAGATAAACAATGAACTACAATCCAAACAGTATGTCCATGTATTAATTTTTCCAAAGAATCTTGCACATAATATTCTGATTCATTATTCAAAGAAGATCTGGCCTCATAAAGCACTATTGAGAATTTTTTATAAGAATTCTAGCTATTACTAACCATTGACGCTGACCACTATATACAAATACAGAGCTCCTACTTTTTGGTATATAAACCATCCAGCAAGATTTTACCTGAATCAGGAATTATAAATCTAGACAACATATTTGTTAACGTACTTTTTCCACTAACTGAACGACCGACTAAAGCCACAAATTCTCCTGATTTTATATGAAATGATATTTTTTTATAAAACCGTTTTCAGAAAACTTGAATTTCACATTTAAAAAACCTATATTCCCTTTTGCTTAATAATTCATTATGTTTGAATCAGAATCATTATCTCTTTCATTATCAATCAAAAAAATACACTGTCTACCGAAACTAAGACTTTTTGTAATTTACCAAGGACATTAGTCAGTTTTCTTATAGGATCTGGAATCTGCGCTAATATGGCTATAAACACACCAAAATCAACTATTGTTAACATCATGTCAATAGATTTACTAAAGATACTGCCACTACAATAGAAAGTGTCGAAACAATACAAAAATGCACTAATAGAGAAAGTGCAGAATCAGCCAAAGAAGCTTTCGTATTAAAATGCTTGAGACTCTTATTAACAAAAGCAAAATGCTCTTTTTCTTATATTCTTATATCATAAGCATTAAATAATTTAATAATGCTCTGATCTTTTATAGAATTACTAACTACTTTAGCAAGCTCAGAATTCATATTTAAAATATCTTTACCTGTAACTCGTATTCTATTTATAAAAAATCTAGCAACAACAACTGTAAAGGACAAAATAATAATAATCAGAGTTAATAACAATGATATGTAAAACAATACTCCTAATAAAGCAATAACAATTATTGACTATCAGATTAAAATTGTTAGAACTTCGGCAAACAAATTTGTAATATTATTTGCATCTATTGTGAATTTATTTAACAACTTCCCAGTATCCACGTTTATATAATATAAATCAGGAAGTCCTAACAATTTCCTATATATATCAGCCCTAATATTAAACAAAATGGCATTTGATACTAATGCAAACATATAATCGCCAAAGAAATTGCAAACATTCCTAAGAATAGCTAGCATTACTAGAATCAGCAGCATGAACCAATTATTATTATCATTATTTAAAGAAAAACCATTATCTAGTAACGGCTTCATAATAAATGCTAATGCTGGTTGCGTTGCAGCGCCGCAAATCATTAAAGTAATTGCAAAAAACATAATCAACCAATATGTTTTTACACTACGAAAAATTCATAATAAGAATCTCTTATTATGAAAATAATTTTTGTTTTTTATAAATGCACAATATATATCTAAATGATTTACTAAAATAAGTATGCACTCTTGTAAACTCTAAATAAGCATTAGTTTTAAAATGATCAAATATACAATTCTATAAACCATTTATCTTAATTAGTCTAATCAATATTTAGATTCAAAATAATAATGCAATATGATTAAAATAAAAAATTTGAACAATTTTTTGTAAACATATCAATATCCAACATCTATTGAACCATTCTCACTTATAAGTTTTTGCAGCTCTAATATCAACTCATTTGTAATAACAATATTCCATTTATCATCTAATTTAATTTTACAAAAAATTTTTTTATCTTTATTCTTATAAAAAATAAATAATGGCACTGATGAAAATCTTACATCAGAATAATTCTTAGACTTTTGCAATATCTCTTTAAGAGAAGATAAAGAAACATCACCGTTATTTATATGTAATATTAAAGACTTAGCCATGGTTTGCCTTATAAATTGCAAATCATGTATCTGTTCTGCAATAATCTTTAAATTACCAGAATAATCATCCTTACTAACCATTCCTTTGATTATTAATAGATTATCTTCTTTTAAAAAATTTTTTACTTCTGTATAAAGATCATTTTGAACAACAATTTCAAGCTGTTTACTGCCATCATCTACCATGATGAGAGTAATTTTCCCACGACGAGTAAATACACTACGCATGCGAACTAAAACCCCACAAATCCATTGTGATTTACTATTATGATCTATATCAATTAATTTTTTAGGAAATAACCTTCTGATTTCATCTTCCCAGCAAGAAAACAGATGTCCGCTAAAGCAATAACCTAGTGCGGATTTTTCTTCTATAAGTGTTTTATGTAAATCCCATGACACTGTAACTTCATCAACAGTAGAAGAACCTAAAAAAGAAGATTCTTCATTATTACTAAATAAAGAAGTTTGATAAATATCTCTTTGTTTCTGTTCAACTGAATCAATAACTTTATTAAGAGAAAATAATAAATATGCTCTATTTAATTCAATGGAATCAAAAGCACCTGATTTTATTAGTGACTCTATAGTTCTTCGATTAACCAATTTTGAGACTCTGAAACAAAAATCAAAAATACTCTTGAAAGGACCACCTTGATTTCTTATCTTTACAATTTCATCTATAGCAATTTTGCCTGTTCCTTTTATTGCTCCTAATCCATACCTAATTTCGTGTGATTTACGATTGTTTATTTCCGAAATTACAGGCTCAAATCTAAAGTTAGATAAATTAATATCTGGTGGTAAAATTTTTACATTATTATACTTAGCATCGTTAAACAAAATCTGTATCTTATCAGTATCATCCATGTCAGAAGACATAGCTGAAGCAAAAAACTCTGCGCAATAATGAGCCTTTAACCATGCAGTTTGGTATGCTATTAAGGCGTAAGCGGCAGAGTGAGACTTGTTAAAACCATAACCCGCAAACTTCTCCATCAAATCAAATAATTTAATAGCCAATTGAGAACTATAACCTTTACTAACAGCACCCTTCTCAAATAAAACTCTATGCTTAGACATTTCATCAGGATCTTTTTTGCCCATTGCTCTACGAAGTAAATCAGCGCTACCTAAAGAATAGCCTCCAATTACTTGAGAAATCAACATTACTTGTTCCTGATAAACTATTACTCCATAAGTACTTTTTAGAATACTTTCCAGCACAGGATGAAAATAATTTATTTTTGATAGCCCATGTTTACGATTCACAAAGTCATTCACCATTCCAGACTCTAAAGGCCCAGGACGATATAAGGCTAAAACAGCAATAATATCTTCAAAAGTACTTGGTTGTAGTTTTTTTAATAATTCCTTCATGCCTCTTGATTCTAGCTGGAAAACTGCAGTTGTATTACCAGAACACAACAACTTAAATGTTTCTTCATCCTCTAATGGTAAAGAAGAAAGATTAAAAAACTCATTTTCTTTGCTAGAACGCTTAATATAACGCACAGTCCAATCAAGAACTGTTAAATTCCTCAAACCTAAAAAATCAAATTTTACTAAACCGGCCAACTCGACGTCATCTTTGTCAAACTGAGAAATTAACGTATTTTCTTGCCCTGGCTGACAATAAAGAGGGCAAAAATCAGTCAATTTTCCTGGAGCTATTAGAACTCCACCTGCATGCATTCCTATGTTTCGGACTAATCCTTCTAAATGCCTAGCTAAATCCACTAATACTTTTACTTCCTCTTCCTGCTCATAACGAGATTTAAAGATAGGGTCAGAATTCAATACTTTTTCTAGAGTCCATTGTTCTACAGGGCTAAAAGGAACCAATTTAGATAAAGAATCACACAAAGAATAAGGCAAACCTAGAACTCTACCAACATCACGAATTACAGCCTTGGCACCAAAAGTTCCAAAAGTTGCTATTTGACTAACAGATTCAGTACCATATTTATTCTTTACATAATCTATAACGCGATCTCTGTTATCTTGACAAAAATCAATATCAAAGTCAGGCATTGAAACACGTTCAGGATTTAAGAATCTCTCAAAAAGAAGATCATACTTAATTGGGTCTAAATCAGTTATACCAAGTGCATAAGCAACTAACGAACCAGCACCTGACCCACGTCCAGGGCCTACAGGAACACCGTTGTTTTTACCCCAATTAATAAAATCTTGAACAATCAGGAAATATCCAGCAAATCCCATCTGTATAATTGTTTTACACTCCTTCTCCAAACGTTCATAATATTTTGATTTAAATAATTCTTCTGAATCAGGATATAGACTATTAATTTTATTAAATAAGCCTTCATTTGATAATTTTCTTAAGTAATCCCCCAAAGAAATTTCTTCATGAATATCAAACTTTGGAAGCATTGCTTGCCCAGTTTTTATGGTTAGATTACAACGTTTTGCTATTTCAATAGTATTAGACAAAGCAGAAGGTATATCAGCAAATAATATTGCCATTTCTTCAGAACTAATTAGATATTGTTCTTTTGTAAAATTATGTTTCCTATGAATATCTGTTAAATGCTTCCCTTCGGAAATACAAACTCTAATTTCATGGGCTTGAAAATGTTCTTTCTTAAGAAATTGAACAGGATGTGTTGCAACAACTGGAATATTTGCATCAACAGCAATAGGTAATACAGCTCTTATATAATTTTCTTCTCCATCAAATCCAGCTCTTTGAATCTCCAAGTAATAAGATTCCGGAAACATCGCTTTCCATTCCTTGGCCAAAGATAGGGCAACATCTATCTTACCTCGTTTTAATGCATAACCAATATCTCCATTTATACCTCCAGATAACACTATTAAACCTTTTTTAGAAACTAACCACTCTTTACGTATTTCAGGTCTATTATTTCTCTGATTTATTAAGTAAGATTTAGTGATAATCTCACATAAATTTAAATACCCAATCTCACTACATACCAAAATCAATATTCTAAATGGATGATCTAAATCATCATCGTTAGATAACCATAAATCACAACCAATAATTGGTTTTATGCCATTAGCACGAGCATATTTATAAAATTTTAGAATTCCAAAAAGGTTCGACATATCTGTTAATGCTACAGCAGGCTGTCGTAGCTTAATAACATTATCTACAAGATCGTTAACTCTTATTAATCCATCTGCTATGGAAAATTCTGAATGAACTCGCAAATTAATAAAAGACGGAGAATTATTTGAAATTGATGTCATAAATAATAAATTTGTAGTTTTATATCTTGGATAACATATATTCTAGTAAAAGAAGAATTAATATTACAAAAATACATGACTAATAGTTGTAAATAATCACTTTAACTTACTATTATAATATATATAATCATTAAATTAGGTTTAGCTACAACAAGTATAGCTAAATTCATCTTCTTGTTAATTTATTAGTAATTGTTAATTATTAGAATATTTGAGAGCATATGGAAATAGACACCTCTTCTATTGAAGAACATGAAAATTCGAAATCACAATTTGTTAGATGGTTTCGTGAAGTAGCTCCTTATGTGCATGCTTTTAGAGGGAAAACTTTTGTAGTTGCTTTCGGAGGTGAGTTAATACAGGATGGGATACTAAATACTTTAGTGCAAGATCTATCATTGTTATCAGCTCTTGGTATTCGTTTGGTATTAGTGTACGGATCTGGACCTCAAATTAATGAACAATTGCGTTTAAAGGGATTGCCTCAAAATTTTAATAATGGAATAGTAATTCCAACTAACAACGCTGCGCTAGAATGTGCAAAAGAAGCTGCCGGAGAAATAAGATTAGATATAGAAGCCTCATTTAGTCAGGGATTACCTAACACACCGATGTCTCATTCTCAGATTAAAGTTATATCAGGCAATTTTATTACTGCTAGCCCTGTTGGTGTTTTAAATGGCATTGATTTTCAACTAACAGGAAAAGTAAGAAAAATAGATACAGAAGCTATTAAATTTGCCATAGAAAAAGGGACCTCCGTGGTTTTATTATCCCCAATAGGATTCTCTCCAACAGGAGATGCTTTTCATCTCGAAATGGAAGACTTAGCTACAAGCACAGCTATCGCTATAGGAGCAGAAAAATTAATATTTCTTTCAGCATCAGAAGGAGTTAAAAATACAGATGGCTCAATAAATCCAGAAATAGCTAGAGCTAAAGCTGAAATTTTATTACAAGATAGTCATATCGATACAACAACAAAAAAATTTCTAAAAAATTCTGTAATAGCTGTAAAAAAAGGTGTAGCTAGAACTCATATTTTGCCATACGGAATAGATGGAAGTGTATTATTAGAAATATTTACACATGGTGGTATCGGAACCATGGTTGTCGAAGATAAATTAGATGATCTAAGGGAGGCATCTATAGATGATGTTGGTGCAATAATTAGTCTCATAGAGCCACTCGAATCTGATGGAACTCTCGTGCCAAGACCAAAAAGCTTAATAGAAAGAGACTTGGAAAAATTCACAGTCCTAGAACATGATGGAGTAATATATGGATGTGCTGCTTTATATCCTTTCCCAATAGAAAAAATGGCTGAGTTAGCTTGCTTGATTGTACATCCAGCATGGCAAAGTTCTGGTGAAGGTGAATTGCTTTTAAGGCATATAGAATCTCGCGCTAAAAACATGAAAATAGATCGTTTATTTGCATTAACGACAAAAACATCACATTGGTTTTTAAAAAGAGGATTCATAAGAGGGACGGTTCAAGACTTGCCAAAAGAAAAACAAGTTAACTATAACCGATCTAGAAATAGTCTGATTTTTATAAAAAACATAAAGTAACAATTAATTTGCACAGGATTGAAAATGTCAAAAAAAATTTATTGCATGAAACTAAAACGTGAATTAGAAAAATTAGATAAACCTCCATTCCCGGGAAATCTAGGTATATATATATGGAATAATATATCGAAAAATGCCTGGGAAGATTGGATGAAACAACAAACCATATTGATCAATGAAAAAAGATTAAACCTGGCAGATATAAAAGCAAGAAAATATCTAAAAGAACAAATGGAATTATTCCTATTTGATGACACAAAAGAATAGATATTCAAAATAATTTATTTCTTATGAATTATTTTCCAAAATATTTTATACCGCTTCTTGAGGTTGCCATAATAAGTTTATCTGCACCTCTAATAGCGAATAAACCACAGGTTACAACACCTGGTATATTATTTATATTCTTTTCCATATCTACTGAGTTTTCAATTTTAAAGTTATGAATATCTAAAATATAATTACCATTATCTGTTACAAAATTTTTTCTCAAAATAGGACTGCCACCCAAATCCATAAAAAATCTAGATACAACTGATGTTGCCATAGGTATAACTTCTACAGGCAGAGGAAATTTCCCTAAATTATTTTCAGCTAATTTCGATTCATCAGCAATACATATAAATTCTTTTGATACAGAAGCTATAATTTTTTCTCTTGTCAATGCCCCTCCTCCTCCTTTAATCATGGATAAAGAATAATCTACTTCATCAGCACCATCAATATACACTTCTAATTCTGTTAGTTCATTTAGATCAAATAGTTTTATTCCATGTTTAGATAGCAATAACTCTGTTCTTTTTGAACTAGCTACAGCTCCTAAAAAATTCTCTTTAAAATGGGACAACTCTTCTATAAAATAATCAACTGTAGATCCGGTTCCAACTCCTATTATATTTTTTTTTGAAATAATGTTTTTTACAAAACTCATTGCCTCTACAGCCACCATTTTTTTTAATTCATTTTGTTTTTTCATAAATGAAACCATATGTTAAGGTATAAATATTATTTACTCATCCTCTAGCAAGATTTTTTCTAATTCCTGCTCAGGAAGAACTTCCAAAGATTTTAAATTACGTAACATAACCCTAGATCTAACTTCTGTTTGCCCCAACTTATTACTAGCATTATCCAATGTTTTTTTTACACTAGCCAAGGACTCACCAAATTTAAAAAATTCAGTTTTTACTGCACGCAATATGTTCCATACCTCTGAAGATCTCTTTTCAATTGCTATTGTTCTAAAACCAATTTGCAAGCTATTAAGTAAGGCAGATAAATTACTAGGACCGGTAACAGTTATACGTAAATTATGTAATTTATCAAACAAACCTGGATATCTCATAACCTCTGCATATAATCCTTCTGTAGGAAGAAACATAATAGCAAACTCAGTTGTGTACGGTGGAGATATATATTTGGAAGATATCATTTTAGCCTGTAATTCTATTGCTTTGGCTAATGATGAAGAAGCAGCTTTTGATAATTCAATATTACCTGCATCATTAGCCTCCATTAATCTTTCATACTCCTCTTTAGGGAACTTAGAATCTATAGGCAACCACACAGGATCATTATCATCTCTTCTACCTGGTAATTTAATAGCAAATTCAACTATTGAGTCACTATTAGGTATCAACTTTACATTTTTTCCATACTGATCTTCAGTCATAACATCTTCTATCAATCTAGCAAGCTGTACCTCACCCCATGTACCTCTAGACTTAACATTACTCAAAACTCTCTTCAAATCCCCTACACCAACTGCTAAGGTTTGCATTTCACCCAGCCCTTTATGTACAGCTTCTAATCTCTCAGAAACAATTTTAAAAGATTCTCCTAATCTTTGCTCCAAAGTAGCATGTAGCTTTTCTTCAACCATACAACGCATTTCGTCTAATTTTGAAGCGTTATTAGTCTGCAAAATATCTAATCTATTCTCCAAGGTGTTTCTGATTTCTAACAATCTCCTATCATTAATCTCTATCAGCCCTTGTAGTTTGTCACTAAAACCACTAGAAAAACTTGCTAGAGAAGATGCTAGTTCAGCACGATTATTAAAAGAATCTCTGGTTAAAGAGTCCTTAAGTTTATCATGAGAGTCCTTTAACTCTATCTGAAATGAACGAATTGAATCTAAAAAATCACTACGAAGAATCTTTTGAGTTTCAATAATATCATTATGTATTTTTAATTCTGTTCCATTTAAAATATCTAAATAAGAATTCAAACTATCCTTGTGATTATTCTTTCTGATTATATTTAACATAAAGATGTTTAATATAAAAATAGATAAAAGAAAACCAAAAATCAAAATAATAAACACAATATTTCCTATAATCATCACTCATATGCAAAAGCAAAAAAACAAAAATACATTCTATATCTTATACAATAAAAATATTTGGCTATCTTTGAAAAATATAAAATATATAGGCATAAATACTATAATTAATATATTTTTGATAATTAAAATCTATTAATACCATAATGTTCTAACAACCCATAATATGAAAAAAATATTTTCGTATTAATACACAACACTATATATCAATATATTCGTTTTTCAATAAATGATAACTAATTGCTATCCTACAACATAACATATATGTATTATGAAATTGAATTAAGCTGATTTCTAAATACAGAAACAACAGCTAAATTACAAATATAGTTATTTAAACATGCTAGTTTTGATGTGAAGAATATTTTCCAAAATAATAAAATCAATACCTAATATATAAAATTATGACCAAACATAAAAGATTTTTTGGTTGGCTATTTTAGAATAACGATATACCATAGTGAACAAATAATTTAAAATTATCGACGTTTTATAGTTTATAATCATCGAATGTTTAAAAATATCTTCTTAAAAATCCACATTGATTTTAAGACTTTCTAAAAAAACTTGTAAAATTCTAAATCATATAGCAAAATTTTAAGGATATATATTTGTTAATTTATAATTAATTTTAAATGCATAACTGGATTAACAACCCTGCTTTGCATAATTATTAGTATATGTCTTCTAATTATATTTGATTATTTTTAGAATATTTCTTTTGATTTTTCAGGAGTAGACGAATGCGTAATGTTTGGCTTGCCAGTATTGCGTTAGCCTTATCAGCAATAACAGCATCTGTCCCAGCATTGGCTGAGAATATTACAGCGCCAGCTGATATTCATTTGAGAATGGCTCACTCTCTTCACAGCAAATCACACTACGGCACAGCAGCTAATGCGTTTGCTGAAACTCTAAAAACCTGTAGCAAGGGTAAATATAGAGTAATTACATTCCCAAATAATCAATTAGGATCTGAAAGGAATGTTATTGAAGGCCTTCAAGCAGGCACAATTGATTTAGCTATTGTATCTACAAGCACTATTATGGATATCATTCCAGAAGTAGGGATGTTTGATATTCCATTTTTAATGCATGATTTAACTCATGCTAGGAATGTTCTAGATGGACCTGTAGGCAGAAATATATTAGCAAAATTTCCGTCAAAAGGACTAGTGGCTCTAGCGTGGGGAGAACAAGGTTTTCGTCATTTAACAAATAACGTTAAACCTGTACTAACACCAGAAGATGCAAAAGGATTAAGAATAAGGACACCTAAAAATTCCATTCATATAGATGGCTTTAGATATATTGGAATAGATCCTGTACCAATGACACTTACTGAAGCTTTTGATGCTATTAAAAAAGGAGAGATAGATGGACAGGAAAACTCTTTAGCAGTTATTTTGTTAACCCAATTATCCCAAACACAAAAATATTTGTCTCTTTCTGGACATGTATATGCTCCAGCATTAATACTTGCATCTGAAAAACTTTACAAAAAACTACCTAAAATAGATAGAACATTTTTTGATAAAGCAGGCAAAGCAGCTAGCACTAAAATGAGAGAGTTTGTAGACAATGTTGAGAAAAATGGCGTTGAAAAACTAAGAGAATGTGGTATTCAAGTAGCAGAAGTTGATAGGGCTGATTTTGCCACAGCAATGGCTCCCGTCTATTCAGAATACTATAAAAAATTTGATAGAAAAATAATAGACGCAATACCATTCCAAAGAAATTTTGAATAATTTCTTCTAAAGACACACCCATCCTATTTTGATATAATAAGTTTTATGATAATAGTGTGGGTGTTTTTTTATAAATTTTGAAATAACTTCTTGACTGCATCTAAAGCATCTTTTAATGTAAATAATTTGATTGTCTTTAGACCTGGTATTTTTTGTTTTGGAACGTTTTGATTAGGGATCAAAGCGATTTCAAATCCTAATTTCACTGCCTCCTTTAAACGTTCTTGGCCTTTAATTGACGGCCTAATTTCGCCAGAAAGACCTATTTCACCAAACGCAAATAATTTTGATGGTATTGCTTTGTTTAATAAAGAAGAAAATATAGCTAACAACACAGCTATATCTGAAGCTGGTTCTGATATTTTCACTCCACCAACAACGTTAACAAATATATCTTTATCGAAGGTTGGAACCTCAGCATGTTTATGAAGCACTGCCAATAACATTTCTAGTCTATTGTCATCTATCCCAACAGACAATACTTTACGTGTAGAACTATATGATTTGTTGACTAGAGCCTGTATTTCAATAAGCAATGTCCTTGACCCCTCTTGTGTTGCCATAACACAAGACCCTGAGACATTATTATTATGATTAGATAAAAATAATGCTGATGGATTAGCTACGCAACGCAACCCCTTATCCGTCATAGCAAAAGCACCTAATTCATTCACAGATCCAAATCTATTTTTAAACGATCTTATTAAACGAAATGATGAATTATGATCACCTTCAAAATATAAAACTGTATCCACCATGTGTTCTAAAACTCTAGGTCCAGCAATCAATCCATCCTTAGTCATATGCCCGATCATAAATATAATAGTATTTAATCTCTTAGCAACTCTAGTTAACTGTGCAGCACATTCTTTAACCTGAGATAAAGACCCTGGTGATGAGTTCAAAATAGCACTATAAATTGTTTGTATAGAATCGATTACAACTACTAATGGCTTATGAGAAACAATAACATTTATAATTTCATCAAGTTTAGTTTCCGCTAGCAAATTTAGATTATCATATGTTAATCCAAGCCTTGTGGCTCTTAGAGCGACTTGCTCTGCAGACTCCTCACCAGTAACATATAAAACATTATACTGATTTGATAAAACTGATAAAGATTGTAATAACAACGTTGACTTACCGATACCTGGATCACCTCCCAATAAAATTACTGAGCCTATAACTAACCCCCCTCCTAAAGTTCTATCAAATTCATTAAAGCCAGTCGGAATTCTAGTAACTTCGCGTGCATCTATTTCTGAAAGACTTTTAACCGTAGATGGAGTAGCCCATGATTCTTGAAAAGAATTGCTATCAACAATTTCTATAGGGTCTTCAGAAAGAGAATTCCAAGAATTGCACGATGAACATTTTCCATGCCATTTCAAGCTTTTTACACCACATTGCAAACATATATATGTATTTTTTGATTTAACCATTTTTATATATTTAAAAATAAATAATTTATATATAAGAAAATTTTCAAATAATCAAAATGAAGTAATAATTTTATTTATAATCATATTAATCAAACTAAAAATTTATATTGATGAAGAAGTATGAACCCAAATAAATATTGCACTATGCAATTAAAACGAAGCAATTCCAGCTTGTACTATAACATTCTATCACTAGAAAAAACTCAAAAGAATACATTGGCTGCCGTATATCTTTTCAGTAAAAAAATAGAACATATAGTATCAGAATCAAAAAATAGCATAGCAGCATACGCCCAGTTATCCTGGTGGCGCTATCAAATAACTGAAATTATGAATACTAATAATGTTATTAATCACCCAATAATACAAGCATTAAAATCACCAATAAATACATATCCAAAAATACAAAATATAATTATCAATTTTATTGATTATAATGAGATTATGATAGAACAAACACAATTTGATAATTATGATGAACTTAATAAACTATACTGGCAATCAGATAGATTAATACACAAGATATATCAAGAAATGAATAACATAGAGTATCAATATACAACATCAGATATAGAAATTAGTACTGCTATTATGATGACAAAAATAATAAGAAACATAGGGAAAGATGCTAGAGTTGGCAGATTTTATATACCAACTAGCGAACTCAAATCATTTAATATCAATGCAAAAGATTTTCTAAAACCAGATAAATCAAATTCAATGTTAGAATTGATAGCTTTTCAAATAAAAAAAACATATCAATTATATAAAAAAATACCCACTATCCTATTATCTTCAAAAATAGATAAAAACAAGTTCTATATATCAACTGCATCTGTATATTATGAACTTCTAGAAGAACTAAATAAAAACAAACAATTAATATTAAACCAGTATATTACCCTATCTCCATTTAGAAAGTTTTGGATTTCATGGTTCTCTAAAAAGACACATGGTAGGAATCTATTAAGAAAATTAGATAAAATAAATTACTAGATAAGTAGTCATGGTTATTATGTAATAACCATGACTACTTAAATAACAAACAAAATATATAAAATTTACTTATTAAAAGAAAATTCGTTATTTCTATAATCTACACAAATAGTATCACCTGTTGAATAGTCCCCTCTTAAGATTAATTTAGCTAATGGATTTTCAATTTTTTGTTGAATTAATCTTTTAAGAGGTCTAGCTCCAAAATTAGAATCAAAACCAATATGAGATAAAGCTCTAATAGCTTCATCCGTTACATCAATACTCATATCTTTTTGCTGAATACGATGTTTCAACCTATCCAACTGAATTTTAACTATAGACTCCATATGTCTTTGTTCTAAATTGTGAAATACAACAATCTCATCAATACGATTTAAGAACTCTGGCCTTAATAATTGACGTATTGTACCCAGAACAATTTCTTTAATTTTGTCATATGGCTTATCTTCCATATTATTAATTTCACTTGAACCAAGATTAGATGTCATAATAATTACAGAATTCCTAAAATCAACAGTTCTACCTTGTCCATCTGTTAATCTCCCATCATCTAATACTTGTAACAATATATTGAAAACGTCAGGATGAGCCTTCTCTATTTCATCTAATAAAATTACACTATAAGGTTTTCTGCGAACAGCCTCAGTTAAATACCCACCTTCTTCATATCCGACATAACCAGGAGGAGCCCCTATCAATCTAGATACAGAATGTTTTTCCATAAATTCACTCATATCTATACGAACCATATGATCACTAGCATCAAATAAGAATTCAGTAAGTGCTCTAGCTAATTCTGTTTTTCCAACTCCAGTAGAACCTAAAAACATGAAAGAACCGTAAGGTCTTGCTGAATCAGAAAGACCGGCTCTAGAACGTATAATGGCATCAGAAACAGCTTGCACTGCCTCTTCTTGGCCTATAACACGAGATGACAAGAAACTGCTAAGATTTAACAATTTATCTTTCTCTCCTTGCATCATTTTTGATACAGGTATACCTGTACTCCTAGAAACAACCTCAGCAATTTCTTCAGCACCTACTTGTGTACGCAGTAACTTAAACTTATGTTGTTTGCCATCATTATTTATATTTCCTTCAGCAAATTTTAGTCTAGACTCTAATTCAGGCAAAGTAGAATACTGAATTTCTGCTAACTTATCATATTGCCCAGTTCTCTGTAATTCTGACATTTTTATTTTTGCATTATCTATTTCTTCTTTAATAGCTTGAGTCCCTTGTACAATTGCTTTTTCTGACTTCCAAATATCATCATAATCATGATACTCTTTTTGTAGCTTGTCTAATTCTTCTTCTATTAAAATAAAACGTTTCTTCGACGCTTCATCTTTCTCTCTTTTAACAGCTTCTTTTTCTATTTTTAATTGAATTATCTTTCTATCTAACCTATCCATTATTTCTGGTTTAGAATCTATTTCCATTCTAATACGAGCTCCAGCTTCATCTATCAAATCTATTGCCTTATCAGGCAAAAAACGATCTGTAATATATCTGTTAGATAATTCAGCAGCTGCAACTATTGCTGGATCAGTAATTTCAATACCATGATGAATTTCGTATCTTTCTTGTAGACCTCGCAAAATAGCTATAGTCGACTCAACATCTGGTTCTTCCACTAATACCTTCTGAAAACGCCTTTCCAAAGCAGCGTCTTTTTCTATATATTTTCTATACTCATCTAATGTAGTTGCACCAATACAATGTAATTCACCTCTTGCCAAAGCTGGCTTCAGCATATTACCGGCATCCATAGAACCTTCAGTTTTACCAGCACCCATAATAGTATGCAATTCATCAATAAATAAAATACTGTCGTTACCATTAATAGATAGCTCTTTCAAAACAGATTTTAATCTTTCCTCAAATTCTCCACGATATTTAGCACCAGCTATTAAAGAAGCAATATCTAGAGATAATACTTTTTTACCTTTTAGGTTGTCAGGAACCTCTCCGTTTACTATCCTTTGAGCTAAACCTTCTACGATCGCAGTTTTCCCGACACCTGGCTCGCCAATTAAAACAGGATTATTTTTAGTTCTACGTTGTAAAATTTGAATTGTTCTTCTGATTTCATCATCTCTTCCTATTACTGGATCTAATTTCCCATTACTAGCTCTAGCTGTTACATCCGTGGTATATTTAGATAGAGATTTTCTATTGGATTCATCATCACTATTATTTATATTGTCTGAACCTCGCAAATCCTTGATCGCAGTTTCTAATAAATTTTTGTTTAACCCAGATTCTTTCAGAATACGACCTATTTCACCATTATCTACAGAAGCTACTAATAGAAAAATCTCACTAGAAATATAACTATCTTTTAATTTATAAGATTCTTTTTCCATGCGAATCATTAGACTCTGTAAATCTCTTCCTATTTGGATATTGTCTATATTTTGTACTTTAGGCAATGAATTTAATGATTCATCTAACAGCTTATTAAGCTTGTCAATCGATGCCCCTGATCTAGCAATCAGGCTTTTACTAGTTCCATCAGAATCATTCAACAAAACTCTTAATATGTGCATGGGTTCTATATACTGATGTTCATTTACTATTGCTAGACTTTGAGCCTCAACAAATATTTGTTGAAATTTTGCAGTTAGTTTGTCAAATCTCAT
>JADMLC010000013.1 GCA_019278155.1 Candidatus Kinetoplastidibacterium crithidiae | reverse complement strand
GTTATTATTAGGATGTTTTATTTATTTATAATAATGTTGACATTATCTATTTTATATTAGATAATGATCTTCTGTTTCGCAAATAATTGAGTTTGTGGATTTAAGTGATCTTTAACAATTGAACAATCGATAATTGTGGGTACTTGATGGTAGTTTTGAGGCACATATTTATATATGTCGTGCTAAAAACAAACAAGTAAGTACTCATTAAATTATAATTTTTTTCTCAGAGAGATCTGAGAAACCTGTTTATTTTTTTGAGTGAATCGTATTTTCAAATTATTTTGAATTTGCGTAGAATGCAGAGATTAAACTGAAGAGTTTGATCCTGGCTCAGATTGAACGCTAGCGGAATGCTTTACACATGCAAGTCGAACGGCAGCACGAACTTCGGTTTGGTGGCGAGTGGCGGACGGGTGAGTAATATATCGGAACGTGCCCAGTAGAGGGGGATAACTACGCGAAAGCGTGGCTAATACCGCATATTCCCTGAGGGGGAAAGCGGGGGATCTTCGGACCTCGCGCTATTGGATCGGCCGATATCGGATTAGCTAGTTGGTGAGGTAATGGCTCACCAAGGCGACGATCCGTAGCTGGTCTGAGAGGACGACCAGCCACACTGGGACTGAGACACGGCCCAGACTCCTACGGGAGGCAGCAGTGGGGAATTTTGGACAATGGGGGAAACCCTGATCCAGCCATTCCGCGTGTGCGATGAAGGCCTTAGGGTTGTAAAGCACTTTTGGCAGGGAAGAAATAGCATTGGCTAATATCTGATGTGAATGACGGTACCTGCAGAATAAGCACCGGCTAACTACGTGCCAGCAGCCGCGGTAATACGTAGGGTGCGAGCGTTAATCGGAATTACTGGGCGTAAAGAGTGCGCAGGCGGTTCGGAAAGAAAGATGTGAAATCCCAGGGCTTAACCTTGGAACTGCATTTTTGACTACCGAACTAGAGTGTACCAGAGGGAGGTAGAATTCCGCATGTAGCAGTGAAATGCGTAGATATGCGGAGGAACACCTATGGCGAAGGCAGCCTCCTGGGGTAACACTGACGCTCATGCACGAAAGCGTGGGGAGCAAACAGGATTAGATACCCTGGTAGTCCACGCCCTAAACGATGTCAACTAGCTGTTGGGATCTTCGGATCTTAGTAGCGCAGCTAACGCGTGAAGTTGACCGCCTGGGGAGTACGGTCGCAAGATTAAAACTCAAAGGAATTGACGGGGACCCGCACAAGCGGTGGATGATGTGGATTAATTCGATGCAACGCGAAAAACCTTACCTACCCTTGACATGTCTAGAATCCCGAAGAGATTTGGGAGTGCTTGCAAAAGAACTAGAACACAGGTGCTGCATGGCTGTCGTCAGCTCGTGTCGTGAGATGTTGGGTTAAGTCCCGCAACGAGCGCAACCCTTGTCATTAGTTGCTACGAAAGGGCACTCTAATGAGACTGCCGGTGACAAACCGGAGGAAGGTGGGGATGACGTCAAGTCCTCATGGCCCTTATGGGTAGGGCTTCACACGTCATACAATGGTCGGGACAGAGGGCTGCCAACCCGCGAGGGGGAGCTAATCCCACAAACCCGATCGTAGTCCGGATCGTAGTCTGCAACTCGACTACGTGAAGTCGGAATCGCTAGTAATCGCGGATCAGCATGTCGCGGTGAATACGTTCTCGGGTCTTGTACACACCGCCCGTCACACCATGGGAGTGGGTTTTACCAGAAGTAGTTAGCCTAACCGTAAGGAGGGCGATTACCACGGTAGGATTCATGACTGGGGTGAAGTCGTAACAAGGTAGCCGTATCGGAAGGTGCGGCTGGATCACCTCCTTTAAGAGCATATGAACTACATATTAAGTACCTACAATTATCGATTGTTATTTAGCTGAGATTGGTAGTAAGCAGGGTTGCGACAGATTCTTCATTGGGGTTTGCCCAGAGTTATGCTAACCCTATAAATGCATGGGTCTGTAGCTCAGCTGGTTAGAGCACCGTCTTGATAAGGCGGGGGTCGTTGGTTCAAGTCCAACCAGACCCACCATCTGTTTGAGTAATACCTTTCTGTAGTACTATGGGGGTGTAGCTCAATTGGGAGAGCGCCTGCTTTGCAAGCAGGAGGTCATCGGTTCGATCCCGTTCACCTCCACCAAGTTAGAATTTAATTTTTAGGCTTGTTTCAACAAGTTTAAAAACTAAGTTTTATTAGCTGATTGTTCTTTAAAAATCTAGAAGAGACGCAACATAAATATGTATGGATTTTACATTTTGTATAATCTATACGATTAGGGTTGTGATTGCATTAATTATAATTATGTTCTTTAAGAGTAAAATCTTGGGAATATTTATGAACAGCACAAACATGTAGTTAACTTTAATTCATATAGCCTTTAGTGTTATAGGATCAAGTGAATAAGTGCATATGGTGGATGCCTTGGCGATCACAGGCGATGAAGGACGTAGTATCTTGCGAAAAGCTGCGGGGAGTTAGAAAACAAACTTTGATCCGCAGATATCCGAATGGGGAAACCCACCCTCTCAAGAGGGTATCACTGACTGAATATATAGGTCAGTAGAAGCGAACCGGGTGAACTGAAACATCTAAGTAACTCGAGGAAAAGAAATCAACCGAGATTCCGAAAGTAGTGGCGAGCGAAATCGGATCAGCCTTTACGTTATAGCGTTATTGATAGTCGAAAAAGATGGAAATCTTTGCCATAGTAGGTGATAGCCCTGTAGACGAAATCTTTGATGTGGAACTAAGCGTAAGAAAAGTAGGGCGGGACACGCGAAATCCTGTTTGAATATGGGGGGACCATCCTCCAAGGCTAAATACTCGTGATCGACCGATAGTGAACCAGTACCGTGAGGGAAAGGCGAAAAGAACCCCGGGAGGGGAGTGAAATAGATCCTGAAACCGTATGCATACAAACAGTAGGAGCGGATTTATTCCGTGACTGCGTACCTTTTGTATAATGGGTCAGCGACTTACATTCAGTGGCAAGCTTAACCAAATAGGGGAGGCGTAGCGAAAGCGAGTCCGAATAGGGCGATTTAGTCGCTGGGTGTAGACCCGAAACCAGATGATCTATCCATGGCCAGGTTGAAGGCACGGTAACACGTGCTGAAGGACCGAACCCACTAATGTTGAAAAATTAGGGGATGAGCTGTGGATAGGGGTGAAAGGCTAAACAAATCTGGAAATAGCTGGTTCTCTCCGAAAACTATTTAGGTAGTGCCTCACGTATTACTGTATGGGGTAGAGCACTGTTATAGCTAGGGGGTCATGGCGACTTACCAAACTATGGCAAACTCCGAATACGTACAAGTACAGCGTGGGAGACAGAGCACCGGGTGCTAACGTCCGGACTCAAAAGGGAAACAACCCAGACCGCCAGCTAAGGTCCCAAATTATTGCTAAGTGGGAAACGAAGTGGGAAGGCATAGACAGTCAGGAGGTTGGCTTAGAAGCAGCCATCCTTTAAAGAAAGCGTAATAGCTCACTGATCGAGTCGTCCTGCGCGGAAGATGTAACGGGGCTAAGCAATAAACCGAAGCTGCGGGCGTGTTTTATTACACGCGGTAGGAGAGCGTTCTGTAAGCCTGTGAAGGTGGCTTGTAAAGGCTGCTGGAGGTATCAGAAGTGCGAATGCTGACATGAGTAGCGATAAAGGAGGTGAAAAGCCTCCTCGCCGTAAGTCCAAGGTTTCCTGCGCAACGTTCATCGGCGCAGGGTGAGTCGGCCCCTAAGGCGAGGCAGAGATGCGTAGCTGATGGGAAACTGGTTAATATTCCAGTACCATTGTACAGTGCGATGGGGGGACGGATCGTGGAAAATCATCAGGGTGTTGGACATCCCTGTTGCTGCATTATAGAAGGTGATTAGGAAAATCCGGTCACGTAATTCAAGGGTGTGGCACGAGCGGATATATTTCGCGAAGTGATTGGAAGTGGTTCCAAGAAAAGCCTCTAAGCTTCAGCTGTACAAGACCGTACCGCAAACCGACACAGGTGGACGGGATGAATATTCTAAGGCGCTTGAGAGAACTCAGGAGAAGGAACTCGGCAAATTGATACCGTAACTTCGGGAGAAGGTATGCCTCATTATTGTGATGAGCTTGCGCTCAAAGCATGAAGAGGCCGCAGATAATCGGTGGCTGCGACTGTTTATTAAAAACATAGCACTCTGCAAAGACGAAAGTCGACGTATAGGGTGTGACGCCTGCCCGGTGCCGGAAGGTTAAGTGATGGGGTGCAAGCTCTTGATCGAAGCCCCGGTAAACGGCGGCCGTAACTATAACGGTCCTAAGGTAGCGAAATTCCTTGTCGGGTAAGTTCCGACCTGCACGAATGGCGTAACGATGGCCACACTGTCTCCTCCTGAGACTCAGCGAAGTTGAAGTGTTTGTGATGATGCAATCTACCCGCGGCTAGACGGAAAGACCCCATGAACCTTTACTGTAGCTTTGCATTGGGTTGTGAATAATCTTGTGTAGGATAGGTGGGAGGCTTTGAAGCATAACCGCTAGGTTATGTGGAGCCAACCTTGAAATACCACCCTGGATTGTTTGCGATTCTAACCTTGATCCGTTATCCGGATTTGGGACAGTGCATGGTGGGCAGTTTGACTGGGGCGGTCTCCTCCTAAAGAGTAACGGAGGAGTTCTAAGGTACGCTAGGTACGGTCGGAAATCGTGCTGTTAGTGCAATGGCATAAGCGTGCTTAACTGTGAGACTGACACGTCGAACAGATGCGAAAGCAGGACATAGTGATCCGGTGGTTCTGAATGGAAGGGCCATCGCTCAACGGATAAAAGGTACTCTGGGGATAACAGGCTGATACCGCCCAAGAGTTCATATCGACGGCGGTGTTTGGCACCTCGATGTCGGCTCATCTCATCCTGGGGCTGTAGTCGGTCCCAAGGGTATGGCTGTTCGCCATTTAAAGAGGTACGTGAGCTGGGTTTAAAACGTCGTGAGACAGTTTGGTCCCTATCTGCCGTGGGCGTTGGATACTTGACAGAGCCTGCTCCTAGTACGAGAGGACCGGAGTGGACGTACCTCTGGTGTACCGGTTGTCATGCCAATGGCATCGCCGGGTAGCTAAGTACGGAAGAGATAACCGCTGAAGGCATCTAAGCGGGAAACTCGTCTGAAGATAAGGTATCCCGGGGACTAGATCCCCCTAAAGGGTCGTTCAAGACTAGGACGTTGATAGGTCGGGTGTGTAAGTGCAGTAATGTATTAAGCTAACCGATACTAATTGCCCGTGAGGCTTGATCCTATAACTCTACAGGTTATTAAGATAATTATATGTTATGATATTAATTGATGTGGTTACATCCTAATTTATATTTTGTTGCTTCTTCTTAGATTATTTTTATGTTTGTTATTTTTTAGACAAACAGCGTACAGGTTATGCCTGATGACTATAGCAAGGTTGTTCCACTCCTTCCCATCTCGAACAGGACAGTTAAACGCCTTTGCGCCGATGATAGTAGACTTTTAGTCTGTGAAAGTAGGTTATCGTCAGGCTATTATTTAAAACCCTACAGATAAAAGTCTGTAGGGTATTTTTGTATCTAAAATTAATCTCTATGATATT
>JADMLC010000007.1 GCA_019278155.1 Candidatus Kinetoplastidibacterium crithidiae | reverse complement strand
TATTGGATATAAGTGTGGTTACTAATTGTTAATATTTTTATAAAATCATCAATGTTTTGAGGTGGTAATGTAATTTGGATAGTATTTATAATATATAATCACTATCTATAAAATTTAATGATAATATTTTTATTATATTGATTCTTGTTTATTAATTTGATATTTTGCTCCGCAATAAGGGCAAATTGTTATTTTTTTATTCGTTAAATCTAGAAATATTCTGGGATGCATATTCCAGATTTCTGTTTCATGATCTGGGCAGGATAATATGTTTTTATTATGGTGGTTCTGAAACTCTAGATAATTTGTTTTCATTAGATAACTCTTATATATGAATTAGTTTTTGCAATAAAACTACTATTTAAATAAGTTGTAGTTGCTAATTATATATGACGTTTCTTCTAGTTGACAAATATGTAACAATATTATTTGTTACATATTTGTATTTTTAAATATTAATACTTGTATGTTTATATAAGGAAGATATATACATAGTTATGAAAGAAAAAAGTGAAAATAAAGATAAGCAGATTTTATTTGATAGTTTTGGTTTAGATAAACTTTTACTAAACAGTATAAACTCTATAGGGTATAAAATTCCAACAGCAATACAAGAAAAAGCTATACCTTTTATACTGAATGGAAGAGATGTTCTAGGTGCAGCACAGACAGGGACGGGAAAAACGGCTGCTTTTGTTTTGCCGATTATTAACAAAATATTGCCGTATGCTAATTCTAGTGCATCTCCAGCTCGTCATTTATTGCGTGTTTTAATATTAGTTCCAACGCGTGAGTTGGCAAATCAAGTTTATGATAGTGTTGTCACTTATAGTAAAAATACCAATTTGCGATCTGTTGTTTTGTTTGGGGGAGCAGATCATTATAATCAAGAAAATAATTTGAAACTAGGGTGTGAGATTCTTGTAGCAACCCCAGGAAGGTTAATAGCTCATATAGAGCAAGGTAATTTATATCTACAAAATATAGAAATTTTTGTTCTTGATGAAGCTGATAGAATGTTGGATATGGGATTTATGCCAGATATAGATAAAATCATAAGTAAATTGCCTAAAAATAGACAAACTCTTTTCTTTTCAGCTACATTTAGTAAATTTATGCGTAAAATAGGCATGTCTTATTTAAAAGATCCGGTGGAGTTAGATATTACAAGCCCTAATTCTATAGCAGATAATGTAGAGCAATTATCATATATTGTACCTAATAAATTTAAGATGGAAGCAGTTGTATCTATCCTTAAAGCTAGAGTTCTAGAAACTATCATAATTTTTACCAATACAAAGTTATCTACTATAAAACTTACATCTTTTTTGCGATCGAATAATATTCGGTGTGATTCTATTCATGGTGATAAAAGTCAATTAGAGAGAACATCTGTATTGGAAAGTTTTAGGAATGGTATTTTGCGTATTCTTGTTGCTACAGATGTTGCTGCTAGAGGACTTGATGTTATTGGTATTTCATGTGTTATAAATTTCGATATTCCACATAGTCCTGAAGATTATGTTCATAGAATAGGAAGAACCGGTAGAGCAAATAATACTGGAATTGCTATTTCCTTAATATCTAATGATGAAGAAGATGTTTTGTTATCAAGTATCGAAAGATTTACAGATAGTACAATATTACGGTTACCTTTAAATAATATGAAATTAGTTTCTAATGACAATAAATTATTAGAATCAGAAGAATATCAATTAAAAAATAAAAAATCTGTTCTTTTAGGCTCAAGGAACCTCATTTCTTCTTATCACAAAGACAATTTTAATAAAATTAAAATCAGTCATGGTATAAAAATGTCTAAAGATAATTACGCTATATTGTTAGGTGGGACTGGAAAAAAATAAATAATGATTTATTTTTTTAGTTTTTCCCATAATTTTGGTGCTTTGGTAGATATATAATAATTGTTCATAGTGTCTATACCTTTAATTATTTTTGTTAGGTAGTTAATATTTGGGTTTATAACACCATAAAAAAGTGTTTTATATTTATTTTGAATCAATATAGTTGGGAAATTTATTATATCTTCATCATCTAGAAGGTTTTCATTCTCTTCTATATCTATCCAATAGAAGTTGTAGTTTCTAAAATTCTCTGATACTTCAGAAAATTTAGATTGGTAGTCCCTACATGTGCCACACCACGCTGCACAGAAACAGGCTATAATATAGTTATTCGAATTATATGAAGATTTCACTATATTTTTTTCGGGTATCAATATCATAAAAATATTTTATTAAATTAATCAGTGTTAATGTTTTCTTTAATCATATCGAAGCATTCTTTTATAATTCCGGGGCCTTTATATATTAGTCCAGTATATAATTGTATAGCAGTCGCTCCTGCTTCTATTTTTTCCCTTGCTTGTTGTCCTGAAATTATACCGCCTGTTCCTATTATGGTTATTTCTTGTCCTATTAATGACTTTAATCTTCTAATAACATTTAAGGATAGTTCATGTAAAGGTGCTCCTGATAGCCCACCTGACTGGTCATGATTTTTTAATGTTTCTATTTTTTTTCTTGAAATTGTTGTATTGGTTGCTATTACTCCATCAATTCTATGTTTTAAGAGTAATTTAGATATATCTTCTATTTCTTCATTTATTAAATCTGGTGATATCTTTAACGCTATAGGTACATATTTACTGTAATTATCTGCTAATTTTTTATGTGTTTCTTTAATTTTAGTTAAAAGATTTTCTAAATAATCTTTATTTTGTAAATCACGAAGATTTTTAGTATTTGGAGAAGAAATATTTATGGCTATATAGTCTGCATATGGATAGGCTTTTTTTAGACAATAAGTATAATCATCAGCAGCATTTTTTAGTTCTGTATTAAAATTTTTCCCAATATTTATTCCTAATAAATTATTATTTTTTTGCCATTCGTTATTTTGAATATTATCTAAAATTTTGTCTATCCCCTGATTATTAAAACCTAATCTATTTATTATAGCATTAGCTTTAGGTAACCTAAATATTCTTGGTTTCTGATTTCCTTTTTGAGCATAAGGGGTTACAGTTCCTATTTCTATAAATCCAAATCCTAAATTTCCCAGTGCATCAATACATTCTCCATTTTTGTCGAGGCCTGCTGCTAGACCTATAGGGTTTTTAACATCTAACCCCATTATTTTGCTTGGTAAGTTTATAGAAGAGTGTAGTGATTTTCGAAGAAAATTATATTTATATGTTTTATTTAGAATAGACAATGTAAGATTGTGGACTTTTTCTGCATCTATAGAAAACAAAATCTTTCTTATTATTGGGTATGAACGAGAAATTATAGACATGATAATAGTCTTTGGAATATTGTACGTTAATTACGACTTATGATTAGTGTCAAATTATAACATTGATATTTCAAGAAAAATATTTATTGATAAATCAATGTAGTATTTTATATTCAATTGGAGGCGCAAGACGGAATCGAACCGCCGTCCACGGATTTGCAATCCGCTGCATGACCACTCTGCCATTGCGCCATTATTAAGGTTATAAGAACTGGAGCGGGAAACGAGTCTCGAACTCGCGACCTCAACCTTGGCAAGGTTGCGCTCTACCAACTGAGCTATTCCCGCACTTTTATAGATAAAAGCAGAACCATGCTTTACAAAAAGCACATAAAACAAATTGTATTATATATCTAAAAAATATTTTTGCAAAGATATATTCTAGGTATTTTTTATAATAGACTAAATAATTTTTTATATACAGTAGTTAATTATCTATATATTATATAATAAATTTATTTTTATCTAAATAATTATTTTTTATTATAGCTTTGAAGAAACCTTGTCATCAAAACCTTAAAAGATTTAATACTTTTGGAATAGATATATATACCAAAAATTTTTTTCGTGTTTCTAATTATAGAGATTTAGAACACTTAATAAATATAAGTAAGAATTATTCAAAAATATTTATAATTGGTGGTGGTAGTAATGTCATTCTGTCTTCAAATATTATTGATGCTCTAGTAGTAAAAATAGATATTCTTGGCATTAATATTATATCTAATGATAGCAATCATGTTTTGATAGATGTTGGAGCTGGTGAATCTTGGCACGACATAGTAGTTTTTTGTTTAAAAAAAGGATGGTATGGACTGGAAAATCTGGCATTAATTCCAGGTACAGTAGGAGGAGCTCCTGTTCAGAATATAGGGGCTTATGGTTTAGAGTTTTCTGAGTACTGCCATAGTGTTTTTGCTTGGAGTTTTAGGCATAGTTGTTTCATTGAAATAAAGGCTCAAGATTGTTTGTTTTCATATAGAGAAAGTATTTTTAAGAAAAATCATAATGATTATCTGATACTATCAGTTCGTTTGCTTTTGGATAAAATATGGATCCCTAGAATAGGGTATCATGATATAAAAAAGCAAATTACTAATTGTGTAGCAAAATTAACTCCTGAGCATGTTTTTGATGTTGTGTGTTCTATTCGAAGAAGTAAGCTTCCAGATGTGACAATTTTAGGTAATGTAGGTAGTTTTTTTAAAAACCCAATCTTGGAAATAGCAGAATTAGAATATCTTCAGTTACTTTTTCCAAACATTGTGTTCTGGAATTACATTCCAGGTGTATCTTGTAAAATCTCTGCTGGATGGTTAATCAATATATGTGGCTGGAAGGGCAGGACTATGGGTCCGGTAGCTGTTTATAAAAAACAATCTCTAATATTAGTAAATATCAGTAATGCAAATGCAAGTGATGTATTAGTATTAGCGCACGCTATTCAAGAAGACGTGCGCCACAAAACAGGCATTTCATTAGAAATAGAGCCTATTATATTCTAATAATTAGAAACTATTCAAATTTAATACGTCTGCCATATTATAATAGCCAGATTGTTTATCTTTCAAAAAGTTTGATGCAAGTAAAGCTCCACTTGCATAGCCATCTCTGCTACCAGAGTGATGAGAAATTTCAATAGTTTCCCCTTTGCCACAGAAATATGCCTTATGATCTCCTATAATGTCACCCCCTCTTAGAACAGAGAAACCTATAGTTCCTGGTTTTCTTGCGCCTATATTACCATGGCGTGTCCAAGTTGCTACATCTGACAATGAAACATTCCAAGATGATGCTATAGCTTCACCCATAGTGATTGATGTTCCTGATGGACTATCTATTTTATCTTTGTGATGAGCTTCAAATATCTCTGCATCATATCCAGAATTTAACATTTTAGCAGCTATTTCTACCAGTTTGAATGTTACATTTACTCCAATACTCATGTTTGATGAATGAACAATAGCTATCTTTGTAGAAGCATTTTTTATGGTATTTAGTTCATCTTTACTAAATCCTGTTGTTCCAATAACAATATTGATTTTATGTTTTAAACAGTATTCTAAATGCGTTAGTGTTCCATGTGGTCTTGAGAAATCTATTAAACAATCAGCTTTTTTTATTTCATCCATATCGTCGCTAACTATTACTTCAGTTTTCTTCCCTAATAAAATAGCCGCATCTTTTCCAATTAAAGGGCTGCCAGGACGATCGATAGCTGCTGTTAGTTTAACAGAGTTATCTTCTAGAGATGCCCTAACTAATGTCTGTCCCATTTTTCCACTGATGCCAGTGATGGCTATATTCATATCTACTCCTTGCATATTAATTAAGGTATTTCAACTCTTATTCTGTTTGATCTATTATTATTTTTTTTATTATATCAATTTTATATTCTCGCTGTCTTGGAAATTCATCTCCTGACCATTTAATTAGTCTGTCATTTTTAAAAAACACGGTGAATTGTAATATATTCTTTTTTTCTTTATTTGTTTTATTATATTGAATATAAGTCCACTGTTCTGATTGATAAATATTTTTTAATATAGGAGTCCCTAATATAGATAGGACTTGTTTTTTCGTCATTCCTATTTTTAGCATTTTCTGCTGTTCTATATTAATAACATTACCTTGTTTTATGTTTTGGTCATAAGGAATCGATATTTGATTAACAAATGAACATCCTTCTAACAATGCGAGAAGTGAGATTATTAAGATGCTTCTAATAGTGTTATAAAACATTTCTAGTATCTCTGATTTATGCATTTTGAAAATTTTTTATCGCGTTAATAAGCATTTCTTTTGCATGATGTATTGTTGTTGGTGTTATTACTATTCCACCTAGCATTCTAGCAATTTCTGTTACCCTGTCATCATAAGATAGTTCTTTTATTTCTGAAGTAATATCTTGATTTTTTTGCTGTTTACATACTAAGAAATGATTTTTACCATAGGAAGCTACTTGCGGTAAATGTGTCACGCATAAAACTTGATTATGATTGCTTAACTTACTTAATAATTTACCTATGGTTTCAGCTACAGCTCCTCCTACTCCGCTATCTACTTCATCGAATATTATTGTTGGTACATTGCTATGATTTGTTACGACCGATATTGCTAAATATATACGTGATAGTTCGCCTCCGGAAGCAATTTTTGAAATGCTTTTAGACTCAGTTCCAGAATGAGATACTAAGAATTCAACATTATCTATGCCATGGTTATGTTCTTTGGATTTTGTAATTTTAATATCAAAACTGCTATCTTCCATAGATAGTTTCTTCATAATCTTAGTAACTTCATTACTAAGTACTTTTGCTTTTCTAATTCTTTCTTCAGAAAGAATATTTGCTGCTTGTAGATAGTTTTCTTGAGCTTCTTGTTCTTTTATTCTTATTTCATCAATATTTGTAATATTTTGTATTGAATTGATTCTGTTTATTATGGTGTCATGAAAATGCTTTAACTCATTTGGTGGTATTTTCATACGTCTAGCTGTATCCGTAATTAGAGTCATTCTTGATTCAAGATACTCTAACTTATTTGAATCAACTTCAATCTTACCTATATAATTATTCAAATCATGAATTGCTTCTTTTATTGTTATTTGTGCCGAGTTTAATTCCTCGTATATGTTTTGTAGGCTGGGATCTTTTATCAAAATATTGTTTATTCGTTGAATGAGGGTATTCAACGTTTTATATACAGAAAATTCTTCCCCATCTAAGTTTTTAAGAAGAAAATCACATGTATCGATTATAGTTTCAATATTGGATAGTTTGTTATACTCGTGTTGAATTTTTTGCCATTCATCCATTGAGAATTTTATTTCTGCGATTTCTTCTGCTTGTAATTTTAAAATATGTAATTCTTCTTTTAGGTTTTCTGCTAATTGTGTGGCGTTATCCAGGTCTTTTCTTATAGAGCGCCATATTTTCCAAAATTTTTTTGTTCTTATCAAAGGAATATCTAACTGTCCATATACATCTAGAAGTGACCTTTGAGAATTTGTATTTAACAAATCCTGATAAGCATGTTGCCCGTAAATTTTCACCAACATAGAACCTATTGCTCTTAGATTTGAAATTGTAGTAGGGGCGTTGTTGATGAAAGCTTTGCTATTATTCTCTTTATCTATAGTCCTTTTTAATTTAATTTCATGGCCTATGCTAAATGCGTGTTTCTGAAGCCATTCTTTTGTATTAGTTGTTATATCAAAAGAAGCTGTTACTTCAGTGTTAATAGTATTTTTACCAATTATATTATCTATATTTGATACTTTGAAGCCTAATACAAATGATAGAGCGTCTATTATAATAGATTTTCCTGCTCCTGTTTCTCCAGAAAACACTGTAAATCCGTTGCTAAAAATAATTTTAGCGTTTTTTACTATTATGAAATTTTGAATAAATAGATTACGTATCATAATTATTATTCTATAACATCTGAAGATATAGGCATAATATTCCAGTGAAGTTTTCTTCTTAGAGTAGAGAAAAAACTATAACCTTTTGGATGTATAAATCTTGCATTATGTTGTGACTTTTGTATTGTAATATAATCACCAGGATGTAGTTCAGATAGTGTTTGCATATCAAAATGTACACTGGCTCCTATATCTGTTCTTCCTACCGCAGTTAACGTCATTTTTAATATTCCATTGTAAGGAATAACAATTGGTCTGTTAGATAGAGTTTGAGGGGCGACAGCCACTAAAACCATAGCGTTTAGTTCTGGATGAAGTATTGGACCATTAGAAGCTAAAGAGTATGCTGTGGAACCAGTTGGTGTTGCTACGATTAGCCCATCAGCTCTTTGCGTATACATAAAAGTATTATTTAATTCTACTTTTATTTCTATCATGCCACCTAGACCTGCTCTATTCAAGACTACATCATTTAAAGCACAGTTTGAGTAAATTTGTTGACTATCACGCCAGACAATTCCTTCTAATAGCATTCTATTTTCAGATACATAATTTCCTTCCATTATATGAATAATTGCTTTAAATGTTTCATCCATTGATAGGGAAGTTATAAATCCTAATCTTCCATGATTAATACCTAGAATAGGAACATTATATTTGGCTAAATGTCTTGCTGCGCTTAAGACGGTACCATCTCCACCGGTAATTATAGCGAGAGATGCTTGCTTTCCTATTTGGTTGATACTTGCAATATCATATTCATTAATTCCTGTGTTATAGGCAGTTGTAGATTCTATTAGTATTTTTCTGCCTATATTACTTAAGGTTTTAGCAATAGCTTTTAACGGAGTATCAAGGCCAGTATCTTGGTATCTCCCAATAAGAGCAATAGTGGGGAAATGCATATGAAGTTCACTAATATTTATTTAACTAAAAAATGTTTGATGTTTTATTATCTATACTTGCAAATGTAGTCGATTAAATTGTCTATAATCTGTCCATTATAGCAAATTATTCTAACTAATATCTCTATGCTAGAAAATAGTCGTAAATTAGTAAGACTAATAGGTACTCATATATAGTTGCTTAGCAAGCAATATTAGATTATCCTGACCGATTGAAGTGTCTCTATTTTTTTAATTATAAACGAAGTTTAATCTTTTTGTTATCAATGAATGAAAGCTTTAAAAAAGATAATGCTGCTGTTGCATTAGATACTAATAATGATTGTCATTGCTTAAAAAAATCAAATTGCAATGTAGGTTTATTATTGGTTAATTTGGGCACGCCTAAATCGACAGGTATTAACGATATTAAAGAATATATTAGATCTTTTTTATCTGACAATCGTGTTGTTGAGTTACCTAGATTTATTTGGCAAATAATATTACGTACTATAGTGCTAAGAACTCGACCTAGAAAATTAAAGAAACTTTATGAAAAAATATGGATGACAGAAGGTTCTCCTTTATATGTGTACAGTAAACGGCAAGCGTTGAAATTAGAGAGAATATTTTTACAAAAAAATATTAATATTAAAATAAAGTTTTGCATGAGATATGGTTATCCAAATATTAAAGAATCTTTAGATAGTTTAATATTTGAACCTTGTGAAAAAATTCTATTATTTCCGTTGTTTCCTCAGTATTCTTCTAGCACTACTGGAAGTATAGTGGAGTATGTAAGCCGATATTTGATTTGTAAGAGAGATATTCCGGAATTTAGGTATATAAAAAGATTTAATTCATCTAAGTTTTATATAGATTCTTTGGTGTCTAATATTCATAACTATTGGAATAAGCATGGATTACCAGATGCTCTTGTAGTAAGCTTTCATGGATTACCTCAGTATTCTATTGATAAAGGAGATCCTTATTATAAGGATTGTATTGAAACTTTTGAATTATTATCAAATCAACTCAATTTTGACCAAAACATTATATATATAAGTTTTCAAAGTAAATTTGGCTACTCAAAATGGATAAAACCTTATACATCAGAAACATTAGTAAACCTTGCTAAGAGAGGGGTTGCCAGGGTTGATGTTGTGTGTCCTGGTTTCATTTCAGACTGCCTAGAAACACTGGAGGAAATAAATGATCAGTGTCGCCATTTGTTTTTGAGTTCAGGTGGAAAAGATTTTCATTATATAAATGCTTTAAATGATAATGAAGAATGGATAACTGGTCTAGAAAATCTCATTAAAACCCATATATATGATTGGGGGGTGGTATAGGATATCAAATTATTTTTGCTAAAAATGTGTATGTTTTTATTTTAAAGAATTTTTGCTTAGTCCATTATATTGGATTATGTTTTTCAAATTGGAGGTAATGATATGAATATGAAGGGTAACTCTAATGATGCTGGTCAAGATTTAGATGTAGATAAGAAGTCTGCTGAAGATTTATCACCTGAGGAACTTAATGTTTGTTTGCAGGAGAAATTAGAAAAATTAGAATCAATTATTGATCATCAGAATGATAAAATTTTGAGAATTTCTGCAGAAATGGAAAATATAAGGAAAAGGTCTCAGGAAGAACTAGCTAAAACTCGTAAATTTGCTATTGAATCTTTTGCAGAAGGCATGGTGTTAGTAAAAGATAGTTTAGAAGCCGCTTTATTGCAAAAAAATCAAAATATCAATAGTTTGACTGAAGGAGTTTCTTTAACTTTGAAGCAACTGGACTCAGTTTTTAAAAGTAATATGTTGCAAGAAATTAGTCCTGCTTTGGGTGATAAATTTGACCCAACATTACATCAAGCTATTTCTTCTGTAAAATCTGATTACCCGGCTAACTCGGTGATAGAAATTTTGCAAAAAGGTTATCTTATAAGTGAGCGAGTTTTGCGTCCAGCTATGGTTATTGTCGCTTCTTCAAATGATTGATGTATTTTTGAGAATTATTATAGATAATCGTTTTTTCTAACAATTGATCTTGAAAAATATTCTTTAACCCCAAATTAAAGATCAGGAAAGTTTGTTTTACAACATTAATCAGTATTATTTATTCAAGGTAAAGACGCTATGGGAAAAACTATAGGTATCGATTTAGGTACTACAAATAGCTGTGTAGCTGTTATGGATGGAAACCAAATAAAAATAATAGAAAATGCCGAGGGTGCTCGTACTACACCATCTATAGTTGCCTATATGGAAGATGGTGAAATTTTAGTTGGTACTCCAGCAAAGAGGCAGGCTGTTACAAATTCGAAGAATACTGTGTATGCAAGTAAGCGTTTAATTGGAAGGAAATTTGAGGAAAAGGCTGTTCAGAAAGATATTTCTCTTATGCCTTACTCTATTGTTAAAGCTGACAATAATGATGCATGGATAGAAATTCGTGGAAAGAAAATAGCCCCTCCACAGGTATCAGCTGAAATTCTAAGAAAGATGAAGAAAACAGCTGAGGACTATTTGGGCGAGGAAGTAACTGATGCTGTAATAACAGTGCCAGCTTATTTTAATGATAGTCAAAGGCAGGCTACTAAAGATGCAGGTAAAATTGCAGGTTTAGACGTAAAAAGAATAATTAATGAACCAACTGCTGCAGCTTTAGCATTTGGGCTTGATAGAGCAGAAAAAGGTGATAAGAAGATAGCGGTATATGATCTTGGTGGAGGAACTTTTGATATTTCAATAATAGAAATAGCAGAAGTAGATGGGGAAAAACAGTTTGAAGTATTATCTACTAATGGGGATACTTTTTTAGGTGGAGAAGATTTTGATCAGTGTATTATTGAATATATAATAGCTGAATTTAAAAAGGATCAAGGTCTTGATCTCTCTAAAGATATACTAGCTTTACAAAGGTTAAAAGAATCTGCAGAAAGAGCAAAAATAGAGCTTTCTTCATCCCAGCAAACTGAGATCAATTTGCCTTATATAACTGCTGATTCTTCTGGTCCTAAGCATTTAAATGTAAAAATTTCTAGAGCTAAGTTGGAGTCTATGGTTGAAGGTTTGATAGATCGTACAATTGAGCCTTGTAAGATAGCTATTAAAGACGCAGGTATTTCTGCTTCTGATATAGATGATGTTATTTTGGTTGGTGGCATGACACGTATGCCAAAAGTTCAGGAGAAGGTCAGGAGTTTTTTTGGTAAGGAGCCAAGAAAAGATATTAACCCTGATGAGGCTGTAGCTGCTGGCGCCGCTATACAAGGTTCTGTTTTGTCTGGTGAAAGAAAAGATGTTCTTTTATTAGATGTTACTCCATTGTCTCTTGGAATTGAAACCCTTGGTGGGGTTATGACAAAAATGATTCAGAAAAACACGACTATACCTACTAGGTATTCTCAAGTGTTTTCTACAGCAGAAGATAATCAACCTTCTGTAACAATCAAAGTATGTCAGGGAGAAAGAGAGTTGGCCTCAGCTAATAAAGTTCTTGGCGAATTTAATTTGGAGGGTCTTCCTGCTGCAGCTCGTGGTGTTCCACAAATAGAAGTTACTTTTGATATTGACGCTAATGGTATTTTACATGTTTCTGCAAAAGATAAAGGAACAGGTAAGGAGAAGAAGATTACCATCAAGGCTAATTCAGGATTATCTGAACAAGAAATTCAAAAGATGATTAAGGATGCAGAAGCAAATGCAGAAGAAGATCATCGTATTGCAGAATTGGCATTAGCAAGAAATCAGGCTGATAGTTTGATTCATATTACACGTAAATCTATTTCTGAAAATGGGGAAAAATTAGAATCATCTGAGAAAGAAAATATAGAGAATGCGATTAAAGATCTTGAAAATGCATTAAAAGGATCAGACAAATCAGAGATAGATTCTAAAATGACAGCTCTTTCAATTGCTACTCAGAAGTTAGGTGAAAAGATTTATTCTGATAATAAATCAGAAAGTCACAATGATGTTAATGAAACAGCTGGTGAAGCAACCTCTGATAAAGATATTGTTGATGCCGAATTTAAAGAAGTTAAGAAAGATTAATTTTCTTTGTTTAAATTAAAAGTCCGAGTTTTCTCGGGCTTTTTTCGTATTAGTAGAAAATTTCTTTTTAACGAACTCAAATTGTGTGTTGGATATGTCAAAACGTGATTTTTATGAAGTATTAGGTTTAAAGCGAAATGCCTCTGAAGAAGAAATAAAAAAAGCTTATCGTAAGTTAGCTATGAAGTATCATCCTGATCGGAATCCTAATAATAAAGAAGCTGAAGATAAGTTTAAAGAAATAAATGAAGCCTATGAAGTTCTTGGTAATTCAGATAAAAGATCTGCTTATGATCGATTCGGGCATTCCTGGTCTGGTCAAAATGGATTCTCTGCTGGGCAAGGAATGGAAGGTGGATTTGCAGATGCTTTTGGCGATATTTTTGGTGAGATATTTGGTTCTTCCGGGAAAAGAGATGATAGCAGTCGTTTTCGTGGATCTGATTTGAAATATGATCTAGAAATTACTCTAGAACAAGCTGCTAGCGGTTGTAATGTTGATATTCGCGTTCCTGGTTGGGATACTTGTAAAGGATGTAATGGGAAAAGATCTAAGTCTGGAGATTCTCCAAAAAAATGTTCTTTATGCGGAGGAAAAGGTTCTGTAAGAATGCAGCAAGGTTTTTTTAGCGTTCAACAGACATGTCATGTTTGTCGTGGGGTTGGTGAAGAAATAAGTGATCCATGTACTGTTTGTAATGGCATAGGGAAGACTAGTAGTAAAAAAACTTTGCAAGTGAACATTCCTATTGGTGTTGATGATGGAATGAGGATACGTTTGGCTGGTAATGGAGAGCCTGGTTTGCATGGAGGTCCACCAGGTGATTTATATGTGGAAATACATGTTAAGAAACATAAAATTTTCCAAAGAGATTCTGAGAACTTGCATTGTGAACTAACAATACCATTTACTACTGCTGCTTTAGGTGGATCTGTACAAGTCCCTACTCTAAATGGCAAGGCTGAAATTTCTATTCCAGAGGGAACTCAATCTGGTAAGATTTTTAGACTAAAAGGAAAAGGCATAAAGAGCATGAGATCTAGTCATACTGGTGATTTGTATTGCCATGTTATAGTAGAAATCCCTGTTAAACTCAATGAAGAGCAGAAAAAAATATTAAGAAATTTTGAGGCGTCTCTTAAAGATACTGGTGGTCGTCATTCACCAAACAGTAAATCATGGACAGATAGGGTTAAAGAATTTTTTAGTTGATTAATAATGATTTGTTTAGATTGATGATATTATTTTTATAAGTTCTATGTATCTTGTGTGGTTGATTTGGTATTTGTTTATACGACTTTCATGCATTACAGTTTCTAAACATTTTATTAGGTCGTGAGTTGCTTTGTGTTTATTGGTTTTTTCTGATAATTTTACGTATGCTTCTTTTATGCCAAAAGGTTGGTCTATAATTATTTGTTCAGATATAGCAAGATGCATAGATAAATGTAGAAATGGATTATGATTTAATTCTTTGAAATTATAATCTTTTTTTACAGAGTCTCTATCTTTCAAAAACTTATGATATTCAGGATGTTCTTTTATCGCCTCTGTGGCTAATAATTCTATTGGAGATAAGAGCAATTGAGTTTTGGGGTTGTTGAATTTTCCCCACGCCTCAATAAAAAAAAACCTGACCTGTTCTATGGAAGGATTAAACATAAAAAACTAATTTGTTTACTAAGAATAGAGTTATTTTGCATATATTTTTGCAATTGATTTATAATCGTTTTTTTATTCAATAAATTATAATTAGTATCATTATAATATACTTCTTTGCTAAAGACTATATAATGATACTTTTCAATATTTGAAATAATTTAATTCATCATATTAGCTTTTATAGTTATATTTTATTATGGTTTTTATGATGCTTTTCCTTGAATATTATTTAGAATAAGATTTTGTAATAGACAAATGGGAGTATATTTATATGAGTGAGTCCAGTACTCAGAAACTTTCTGTTATGACACTGACCGCTATGGTTGTAGGTTCTATGGTTGGTGCAGGTATTTTCTCTCTACCCCAACATTTTGGTCAAGTAACTGGTCCATTTGGAGCTTTGATTGCCTGGTCTATTTCTGGTTTTGGCATGCTAATGTTGGCCTTTGTTTTTCAGAGTTTGTCTTGTAGGAAACCAAATTTAGATTCTGGAGTTCACTCTTATGCACAAGCTGGTTTTGGAGATTATTTAGGTTTCTCATCTGCCTGGGGATATTGGGCTGGTACTTGTTTAGGTAATGTAACATATCTTATCATCATAAATTCTACAATGGGTGCGGTTTTTCCTGTTTTAGATGATGGAACTACAATATATGCAGTGTTATTATCATCATTAGTGTTATGGGCCTTTCATTTTTTGATTTTAAGGGGAATTAAAGAAGCAGATTATATTAACAATATAGTCACAATTTCTAAAATTATTCCAATAATTATGTTTTTGATATTAGTCGCTATTGGATTTAAACCGGAAATTTTTATGAAAAATTTTTGGGGTGGAGGAGAATTTAGTTGGTCTAGTATTTTTGAACAGATTAGAGGAACAATGCTTGTAACTGTATTTGTATTTTTAGGGATAGAAGGTGCAAGTGTTTATTCTCGTTATGCAAAAAATAGAAAAGATGTTGGAGTGGCAACTTTATTTGGATTCATCAGTGTTTTAATTATATTAATTTTAATTACCATGCTTTCATATGGTGTTATGGATCGTGATGAACTGGCTGGACTAAGAAATCCATCTATGTCTGGCGTATTGCAAGCAGTTGTTGGTGATTGGGGAGCTGTTTTAATAGGATTTGGTTTGTTAATAGCTGTATTAGGCGCCTATCTTTCTTGGTCTTTATTAGCAGCAGAAGTTTTATATACTGCAGCTGCATCTGGTACAATGCCGAAGTTTTTAATGATAGAAAATAAAAATAAAGTTCCATCTGCCGCACTATGGATGACAAATATAACCATACAGGTTTTTCTTATTATTACTGTTCTAGCACAAGAAGCTTTTGTTTTAGCAAGAGAGCTAACTAGCTCTATGAATCTTATCCCTTATCTTTTGGTTGCAGCTTATGGATTTAAACTTTCTTTTACGGGAGAAACTTATCTTGCAAAAGATTATAAACAAAGAAAGTTTGATATTATTTGCGGGGCTTTGGCCACTATATTCACAACTTGGTTAATATATGCAGGAGGTCTTAAATATCTTCTTTTATCTGCTGTTTTATATGGACCTGGTACAATTTTTTTTATTTTAACCAAGAGAGAACAAAAAATAAATAAAATTTTTTCTACTAGTGAGCTTGTGATATTTTCCATAGCAATGATAGGTGCTTTCATTGCTATATTTAGTTTAGTAAATGGTAATATAGTTATATAGGTATTTAATTAGTTTTTTATACACTAACCTTAGAGAATAAGTTCATTATTACTACCCCCAGTACTATCATCGATATTCCTATGATAGCTGGGGCGTCGAGTTTTTGTTTGAAAAAAAAGGCTCCTATTATTGAAACTAGAACTATTCCAACTCCACACCATATTGCGTAAGCAACTCCTACTGGTATTTCCTCAAGAGTTAGTGATAAAAAGTAGGTTGATATAAAATAGAATGTGCAAGTAAATAAAGAAGGCCAAAGTTTTGTAAAACCGATAGAGTTTTTTAGTGCTATTGTTGCCATTAATTCAGTAATAATTGCAATAGATAAATAGATAAATTTCATTTAGATCTTATTTTTTGTTGTATTAATATTACTACAGCTCCGGTACCACCTTCATGTTTAGAAGCTTCTGAAAATGCTTGAACTTTTTCTATTTGAACTAGCCATGATGGCACTTTTTGTTTTAAAACTGGTCCTATATTGCTATTAGAGCCATAGCCTTTTCCATGAATGATTTTTATGCATCGCATGTTTTTTTGATAGCATTCCTGAATAAATTTATTTAAAAGTTCTCTTGCGCTATCTACTTTTAGACCATGTAAGTCTAATATTGCTTTTATAGGCCACTTGCCATTTTTTAAGTTTTTTGCAATATTAGGGTCTGAATTGTTCCTAATAAAAGATTTTCCATCATCAGATAACACATGAGACATTTCCAATTGATCAGAAATATCACACCCAATTATATCATAATTAGTTATTTTATTCTTAATAATAGACTTAAATTTATTGCTTTTATTTTCTTTTAAATAATATTTATCTGAGTTTTTAGTTTTTGTTAGATATTTTTTTTTAAAATCTTCTATCTTTAATAATTTTATTCTACCCATTATTTTCTAGCCATTTTTGTGCATCTAAAGCTGCCATGCAACCTGTTCCTGCACTAGTTATTGCTTGTCTATATATGCTGTCTTGTACATCTCCTGCGGCAAAGATTCCTGGTATTGAAGTCATTGTTTGAAAATTGTCAGATCCTTTTTTTGTTACTAAATATCCATTAACCATTTCAATTTTGTTTTTAAAAACTGCAGTATTTGGATTATGTCCTATTGCTATAAATATTCCATCTAATATTAACTCTTCTTGTTTATTTGATTTTGAATTTATTATTTTTGCTCCTGTCACACCATGTTTATCTCCAATTATTTCACTGATATTGAAAAATGTTTTTACATTTATTATGCCTTCTTGTGATTTTTTTAGAAGTTTTTCAAGGAGTATGGCTTCGGCTTTAAATTTGTCATGACGGTGTATTAAGGTTACTTTATTGCATATTTTAGATAAATATAAGGCGTCTTCTATAGCAGTATTTCCTCCTCCTACTACCAGTACATTTTTATTCTTATAAAATGGTCCATCACAAGTTGCGCAGTATGATACACCTAAACCACTATATTTTTCTTCTGATTCAATATTAAGTTTTTTTGCAGAAGCTCCTGTTGCTATAATGATTGTTTGACAAACATAATTACATCCACTTTCAGTTTTTACTATAAAAGGTCTTTTTGAAAAATCGACATCTATCATAATGTCGGAAATTACTTTAACATTAAATTTATTGACATGTTTTGAAAATAGATCCATAAGTCCAGGTCCATCTATTTTTTCTATAGTTGGCCAATTTTCTATTTCTAACGTGTTCATTAGTTGACCTCCTTTATTTAAGCCTGTAATAATTATCGGGTCTAGATTTGCTCTTGCTGCATAGAGACCTGCAGTATATCCAGCAGGTCCAGAGCCAATTATTAGAACTTTAGTATTTTTAGTATTTGTAGACATGGCATTACCTTTTTAAGTTTCAACAATTATATAAATCATAATTTTACATATGTTTCGACGATATAAAATATTTAATATGTTTTTGCAAGTGCTAGATAGTTTTAGAAAAAAAATTTCTTTGATAAAAATTTCCACTACTATATATGAAGTTTGTGTTATTTCTTTGATTATTTTAACTATTTGGTTATCAATAAGCTTGTTTACCTGGAGTTCTGAAGATCATAAATTGATATCAGATAATCTTTATTTTGCTTTGAAAAATCATGGTGGTATTGTAGGATTCTATTTTTCTAATTTTTTATTAAAATTTTTTGGTTTCTCTTCTTATTGGTTTATATTTTTATTATCTTATTTTATTATTAAGTTATATAGATTGATATATTTTAACTTATCTAATGTTGAAAAAAATGATTTTTTAAAAAAAATGATTGGGTTTATCTTCATTTTATTAGGGTCTTTAGGCATAGAATCGTTATATGTAACTTTTTTTTGTTCATATATGCCGGCAACATTTATTGATATTTGTATTTCTGGTTGTTTATTAGGTAATTTAATAACGAATTATGTTTATTTTTCATTCGGATTATTATCTACAAAGTTATTTTTTTTTGCTTTGCTGTTAATAGGATTTAGCTTATTTTTTTCTTTTTCTTGGTTTGTTTTTCTTGAGTCATTATTAAATTTTTATGACATATTTTAAATAATTCATTAAAAATTGAAATTTTCATTCAGTTTTCCATTATAAAAAATTAAAGGATTAATTTCTGAATAAAAAAAATGTTCGACCTTTCCTATCATTATAATATGATCGCCCTCAACATATTGCTTGTAATTGTAACAATCAAACCATGCAGTAAAATTATCATTTATCATAAAAGTGCCACTTGGTGACATTGTTTTTGTTACTTCATCAAATCTTTCAAAAAGATTTTTTTTAGAAAACATATTTGCAAGATTAGCTTGTTTATTAGATAAGATTTGTATTACATAATTATTACAATTTGTAAATATATTTTTTGCTGATGATTTAATAGAAATATTCCAGATTACCATTGCTGGATTAAGAGATAATGATGAGAATGAATTTATAGTTAATCCGATAGCTTTATCACTGAGATAATTTGTGCTTGCAATAGCTACTCCAGTAACATATCTGCCAAATGATTTTCGTAATTTTTCTTCCATAGTGATATATATTATGTTTGTACTTTTATTATTTTTATGATGTTTTATGGAGATAGTCTTTTTATGCTCCAGCAATTATCATTCTCCAAAACATATGTAATTCTATCATGTAATCTAGAAGGTCTTCCTTGCCAGAATTCAAAATATGATGGTTTGAGATTATATCCGCCCCAATAGTCAGGTCTTGGAGGATTATCACCGAATTTTTTTTGAAAGTATTTTTCTTTGTCTTCGAGTATTTTGCGATTTTCAATTTGTTCGCTTTGAATAGAAGCCCATGCTCCGATTTTAGAATCTAATGGACGGCTTCTAAAATATTCATCAGATTCTTTAGAAGAAACTTTATTAATAATTCCTTCTATCCTAATTTGACGCTCTAAAGTTGGCCAAAAGAAGAGTAGACAAGCCTTAGGATTGTTCATTAAATCTAACCCCTTGCGAGATTTATAGTTAGTATAAAAAACAAAGCCATCGTTATCAAAGTTTTTTAATAATAATATTCTAGAAGATGGTTGTAGTTTTTCATTTACTGTGCTTAAAATCATTGTGTTAGGTTCATATATTTTATTGTCTACAGCATCTGAGAACCATAAACTAAATTGATCAAAAGGAGAGTGTAATAAATTTTTTTCTATTATTTGATCTTTGTAATAGTTTTGGCGTAAGTTTGATATATCTGACATAATTGTTTATATCTTTAAATAATTTTAAATTAAAATTTAATAGTAATTTAAAGATATGTTTTTAACAATAGTTATGTAATGATTTAAGATAAGATTATCTTAAATCATTACATTTTATATAGATAATTATTTATGAAAGAAAATATTGATGTTAATTTGACTAGAAGATTTAACAGTATAGTTAGATTATATAATAAGAATTTTTTTGATTTTTTGAGGAAATCTCATGTTGCTGTTATAGGTGTAGGAGGAGTAGGGTCATGGGTTGTAGAAGCCTTAGCTAGGACAGGTATTGGGAATATTACTATGGTAGATTTAGATAATATATCAGAATCTAACATTAATAGACAGATTCATGCATTGAGTTCTACTATAGGGAAAACAAAAATTTTTACAATGGCAGAGCGTATATCAGAAATAAACCCATCTTGTAATATAGTTTGCAAAGAGGAATTTGTAGCATCGGATAATATTGATAGTATTTTGTCAGATGAATATAGTGTTATCGTAGATTGTATAGATCAGGTTGCAGCAAAATTAGCGATAGTATATTTTTCAATGAATAAAGTATGCCCATTATTAGTATGTGGAGCAGCCGGAGGCAAAACAAATCCATTTTCTCTTAAGTATGGAGATATTTCTTTGGCTAAATATGACTCTCTTTTATCATCATTAAGATATAAAATTCGCAAAGATATTAAGTTTTTGAATATAATGAAAAATAGTAATAATAGATCTCCTAGGAGAATTGGTTTAAATGCTTTATGGTTTGAACAGCATACTGTATATCCTGATAATTGTTCTAAAACTGATTTTCAGCATGGACTTGCATGTTCGGGATATGGTTCTATAGTGACATCAACAGCCTCTATGGGTTTTGCTGCTGCTAGTATAGCTATTAATATTATTGAAGAGGAATTTCGTGTAAAAAATCCAGTTAATTAAAAAACTATCGTTGTTGTATATATTCGATAATTGCTTCTTTTGTATAGGAATTTATGTTTTCTTTTAACAAATTGTTAATCGTTCCTTGAAATAATAATTGTCCTCCATTTTGTCCTCCTTCTGGTCCTATATCTATTATCCAATCTGATTGGATAATGAAATCTAAGTTGTGTTCTATAACAATGACAGTATTGTTTAATTCTGTTAATTTGCGCAATACTAGGACCAATTTTTTTATGTCATAAGATGATAATCCTATAGTTGGTTCATCCAATATGTATAGGGTATTTTTTTTATTGTCTGTAAAATCTCTCATTTTTGATAATTCAGTTACTATTTTTATTCTTTGGGCCTCTCCACCTGATAAATTGGAAGATGATTGCCCAATAGGTAGATAGCCAAGTCCAATTTCTTGCATTAGCTCTAGTGGACGACTAATTTTAGGAAAATTCGCAAAAGTTTTTAAAGCTTCATCTACATTCATAGATAAAATTTCACCAATATTGTATCCTGAAAATTCAATGGTTTTTGTCTCACTATTGAATCGACTGCCATTACACAAATCACATTGACTCTTAGAATTAGTCATGAAGTTCATTTCAATAGTTTTTATGCCAGTACCTTTGCATTCTTCACATCTTCCTTCTTTAGAATTAAATGAGAATCTTGATGTTGACCATCCTCTAATTTTTGATTCGTTAGAATTAGAAAAAATTTTACGAATCTCATCCCAAAAACCTATAAATGTAGCAGGACAAGAACGAGAATTTTTCCCTATTGGTGTTTGATCCACAGATAGTATTTTACTTATGTTTTCGAAATTCTTAATATTTTCGCAGTGTTCCCAGACATATGATTTATCATCAAGTCTAGATTTTATATTATTAAAAAGGATATTTCGTATTAGAGTTGATTTTCCTGATCCGGATACTCCTGTAACTACATTTAAAAAACCCAGAGGGAATTTTGTACTTATATTCTTCAAATTGTTTTGTGATGCATTTTTAATCTCTAAATTATTTTTAGAGGGAATTTTTTTCTTGAAAATTAGCTTGTTTACATCTGGAAGCGTTAAGTGCTTTGTAAAAAAAGATTGATCATCTTTTATAATTGTCTTCATTGGCCCTTGGTTAATAATTCTACCTCCTCTAACCCCAGCTCCTGGTCCTATTTCTATAAGGTAAGAAGCACTCTTAATGACTTCTGGGTCATGTTCTACGACTATAACTGTATTGCCATTATTTGTAAGATTTATTAGTGATTTGATTAATGCTTTATTATCACGTGGATGTAACCCTATAGTTGGTTCATCTAATATATAACATATTCCTTGAGATTCTGAGCCTAATTGTGATGATAAATGCACTCTTTGTGACTCTCCACCTGATAGAGTTGGTTCAGATCTATTTAGACAAAGATAACCTATGCCTAGGTTAGTCATGAAATTTAAACGTTTTATAATTTCTTTTATAATTTCATTAGCTACTTTATCTTTTGAGATTTCATGAATTTTTTTCTTAAAAAAAGCTCTTAGATCATCTATAGACATTGAAATTAAATCATTAATATTAAGGTTTTCCCATAATACAGATAGAGATATTTTATTCAGTCTTTTCCCATAACATATATTGCATTTCAAATCATTGTCATATTGTTTAGGATGCGTTGTTTTTTGTGGTTCTTGATTTTTTATTAGCATACCTGTGCCTTGGCAGGTATCACACCATCCTTTTTTATTATTATATGAGAATAATTGAGAATCTATTTTTGGGTAATCGATTTGGCAATGTAAACATGTTTGCTTTGTTGAATAAACAATTGATTTATACTCCAGTTTAAGACATGTAGATTCTATTTTCTCACTTATCTGAACGAATCCATTGCTATATTCTAAGGCATTTTTTATTGTCTTATTTAATAGTATTTCATTTTCTTTATTGATTTTTATTTCTTCTATTGGCAAATATATAATTATATTTTCCTTGAGTTTATCTCTATCTATAGATATGTTTAATTGTTTAATAAGGCTTTTTATCAAGGTCTTATCGGTAGTTTTTATGGGAGTTGCGATAGTTACAATTTTATTATAATAAATATTTTTTATGCGAGAAATGATTTGTTCTATAGTAAGGGAAGTTATTTTCAATCCGCATTTATAACAATATAGTTGTCCCACTTTAGAAAATAGTAATCTTAGGAAATTATTTATTTCCGATATAGTCCCAACAGTTGACTTATAACCTGCGCTATTTAATCTTTGAGATATAGCAGCAGTTGGTGGTAAGTTAATGATTTTATCAACATGTGGCTTGTGTGCTGTGTGTATGATTGAACGAGCATAGGCATTCATAGTCATCAGATATCTTCGTTGACCTTCATTAAATAATATATCAAATGCTATAGTTGATTTTCCAGATCCAGATACACCAGTGATGGCTATAAACTTCCCTAATGGTAATTCTAGATTAATATTTTTGAGATTATTTTCATATGCATTAAATATTTTAATTTTATTGTTTTTGCTTATTTTTCTTATTGTATTTTTATGAAAAAATTGCTTTTGTATAGTATTTGATATAACGTCTTGTTCTCTTAATGCTTTTCCAGTCAAAGAAATATTATTTTTTTTAATATCTTCTGGAGTACCTAATGCTACTATTTCCCCTCCTTTTTCTCCAGCACCTGGTCCTAAATCACATATCCAGTCAGAGGAGCTGATTAATTGCAAATTATGTTCGACTGCTATTACTGTATTCCCTGATTTTACCACATCTTTTAAGACAGTTATTAGCAAATCAATTTCGTTAATATGTAAGCCTGCGGTAGGCTCGTCCAATAACAATAGAGAGTTTTTATTTGTATTCTTAGATCTAAATTTGACTAAGTATTTTGCAAGTTTTAATCTTCTAATTTCTCCATTAGACATTATTGATATTGTTTGACCTAGAATTATGTGATTTAAACCTAATGACACCATACAAGAAAGAGCATCTGTGAGCACTGCATCATTATCAAATATCATCATTGCTTCTTGTATAGTCATATCTAATACTTGGTCTATAGAATATAGTTGGTTGTTCCTATAAATCTTAATTTCCAATATTTCTGGGCGAAAACGTTTTCCTTCACATTCATCACATTCTATATATAGGTCAGAAATAAACTGCATTTCAATTTTTTTAAACCCCTTGCCTTCACATTCAGGACATCGACCTAAACCACTATTCATACTGAAGACATTAGGTTTATAATTTCTTTCTATAGAGAGATCTGTTTTTACAAAAATATCTCTAATTATTTCAAATATTCCAAGATAACTGGCTGGTGTAGATCTGGAGCTTTTTATAAGAGGGCTACTGTCTATCAGATATGTTTCTATTATATTTTCTATTCCTGTTATGTTTTTTGCTGTTTTTATCTTTTTATTACCTGTTTCTTTAAAGTCAACTATAGAGTTATAAATGATTTCTTTGACAAGGGAACTTTTTCCTGATCCTGAGATTCCGGTAATGCAGATAAAATTATTTAATGGTATTTTTAAATTAATATTTTTGAGATTATTAGCATGTGCTCCTATGATATTTATTATATTTTTTTGATTGTTTTGTTGGAAATTTGATTTATATGGCTGATTTTTTTCTTGTATATATTTGCCTGTTATGGTGTTTGATTGTATTATCTTCGATGGATGATCGTCAAAGATAATATTTCCGCCATTTATCCCTGATCCCGGACCCATTTCTATCAATCTATCTGCTGATAATATTGCTTCTTTATTATGTTCTATTGCAATTACACAATTTCCAATGTTGCGTAGTTGTTTAAGTTCTTGAATAACTTTATGAACATCGCAATAATGCAGACCATTGGTTGGTTCATCTATTATAAAAAGAGTATTTATTAATGAAGACCCAATTGCTGTAGTTAAATTAATTCTTTGTAATTCTCCGCCAGAGAGTGTTTTGCTTTGTCTATTGAGAGTTAGATATCCAACTCCAATGTTGTTTAGTGCCTCTATTCTTTTAATAATCTCTCTTATTGTGGATGTTTCACTAAGATCTGGATTTTTAGAAAACTTTTTAAGTAAAATGAGAGTTTTTTCTAATGGAAAATTTAGTATATCGCTGATATTAAATTCTTTTTTATATATTTGTTTCTTAGGTATTGTATTATTTTTATGCTCTATCTTTGAGCACATGTACCATAGTAAAGAATCTTCTTTTAATCTGTTTCCATTGCATTTTGGACATATAATATGTTTTCTATACTTTGAGAGTAATATGCGAATATGCATTTTATATGATTTTGATTCTAGATACTCAAAAAAATTTTTTATGCCATACCATATATTTTTCCAAGAATAATCATTATTTTTCCAAGACATATCTCCATTAATAACCCAATTTTTTTCATCCTCACTCAAGTTTTTCCAAGGTTTTGATAATGGGATTGAGTGCTTGGCAGCATATTTTTGTAAATCCATTTGACAACTTTTAAAAGTATTTGTCCTCCATGGTTTTATTGCACCATCTAACAAAGAAATAGAGTTGTCTGGAATTACTTTATCTATATCTATAACTATTTTATTGCCAAAGCCATTGCACTCAACACAAGCTCCTAATGGAGATGAAAATGAAAAATGATCAGATGTAATATCGCTATATGGTATATTGCAATTCGTGCAATATAGAGAGTCACTATATTTCCATGTATCAATAATTTCATCTTTCTCCATCAATTGGATTTTGACCATATTCTTACCCATTGATAGGGCAGTATTTACTGCTTCTAGGAATCTATTTTTATTTTTATAAGCTAGAATTAATCTATCTTGTATAATATTTAATATAACGTAAGTTATTCCATTATTTTGATTAATGACACTGTCTTGATGTATATTTAAGTATCCTTTACTAGCTAAGAATTTTAATATATCATCCTTTATTTCTTCGGAAGTTAAGAAATCGAAAGATATAATTATTTTTGGGTTGCTTATGTTTTTTGTTCTATATAAAACATTCTGAAATATAGATTCAGGATTGTTTTTTTGTATTAAATCATTGCATTCTTTGCAAAATAACTTAGAGTTATTTGCAAAGAATAATTTTAAATAGTCACATATTTCAGTAATAGTTCCAACGGTGCTATGAGAATGTTTTATGGTGTTTTTTTGATTAATAAGGATAGCAGGTAATATGCCCTCTATCTTATCCACCATTGGCTTATTTGCAGAATTTAGAATTTGTCTTGCATATGTTGAGAATGTTTCTAGGTATCTGTTCTGGCCTTCAGAGAATAGAGTGTCTATGGCTAGCGAACTTTTACCAGAACCAGATACCCCTGTGATAACTACAAATTCATTTGTATCGATTTCTAAATTTATGTTTTTGAGGTTATTCTGTAATGCTCCTGATATTTTGATTTTTGCACTCATATAATCCCAGGTTAACGTAAACTAAAATTATTGTTTCTATTTAATAGCTAAAGGTTGTACAGTTTTTCTTATAATTATAGTATATTGGTAGCATATTTATATAGTAATTGAGCCTATTTAATAAATAGATTATTTTTAATCCTTAAGGAGACTATTGTGGCAGAACGTAAGCGTGTTAGACGCAATACACTTGAACGTCGTTGTCTTAGTAAAATTTATAAAAGACTATTTGTAAATTTATCAAAAGATATATTTAAGATGTTAGAAAAAATAAAGAAAATTTGATTTTAGATTATTGTGACCACGAAATGGTTCTTTCTATGATTGTGATTGGTTACGGCATTATATAAGGATATTCCTGATTTATATTATTTTGCTGAAATTAATGTTTTCAATTAGAGTTTATTAGCTTATACAGTAATTCGTTTTGAAGGTTACTGTATAACTTTTTTAAAGGTATAAAACTTATATCTTTGATTTAATTAATATTTAATAATATATAAATGACTAAGTATGTATATACGATGAATCGAGTTAGTAAAACTGTTTCATCTAATAAAAATATTCTTCGCGATATTTCACTGTCATTTTTTCCTGGTGCCAAAATTGGTGTTCTTGGTTTAAATGGTTCTGGAAAATCAACATTGTTAAAAATTATGGCTGGCTTAGATAATGATATTGATGGAGAGGCCACTCCCATGCCTGGTCTTAAGATAGGTTATCTTGCTCAAGAACCAATACTTGATTCTAATTTATCAGTGAGAGAAATAATAGAAGAAGGGTTAGGTGATGTTTATGTTGCAAAGAAACGTTTAGAGTTAGTATATGCAGCTTATGCTGAACCTGATGCTGATTTTGACAAATTATCATTAGAACAGGCTGAGTTAGAAGCTATAATTACTGCATCTGCATCTAGTGGATTTGATGATTTAGATCTTCAAATTGAAATAGCTGCAGAGGCTTTGCGTATCCCATCCTGGGATTCTAGAATAAGTGATCTTTCAGGTGGGGAAAAAAGAAGAGTTGCTTTATGTAGAATGCTTTTATCTAAGCCTGATATGCTTTTACTAGATGAACCAACTAATCATTTAGATGCTGAAAGTGTAGAATGGTTAGAGCAGTTTTTACATAAATTTAGTGGTACGGTGGTTGCTGTTACTCATGATAGATATTTTTTAGATAATGTTGCAGAGTGGATATTAGAGTTAGATAGAGGTTATGGCATACCATGGAAAGGAAACTATAGCTCTTGGTTAAAACAAAAAGAAACGCGTTTGTTGAGTGAGGAAAGTACAGAGTCAGCTAGACAAAGAACTATAAAGAAAGAGTTAGAGTGGGTTTCTAGTAATGCCAAAGGAAGGCAGTCTAAATCAAAAGCTCGTTTGAAACGTTTTGAAGAGATGTCTTCTTACGAATATCAAAAACGCAATGAAACACAAGAAATATTTATCCCTGTTGCTGAGAGATTAGGTAATGAGATTATAGAATTTATTAATGTAAGCAAATCTTATGGTGATAGATTATTAATAGATAACTTGAGTTTTAATGTGCCTCAGGGTGCCATTATTGGTATAATAGGACCTAATGGTGCAGGTAAGTCTACTTTGTTTAGAATTATTACAGGATCAGAGGGTATTAATAACGGCTCTGTTTCTATAGGAAAGACAGTTAGTATATCCTATGTTGATCAATCAAGGGATGATTTATTATCTGACCAAACCGTGTTTAATTATATATCTGAAGGTGCTGATAATATTACTGTCGGTAGATTTTTAATGTCTACACGAGCCTATCTAAGTAGATTTAATTTTAAGGGTAGTGACCAAAACAAGAAAATAGGGTTCTTGTCTGGAGGTGAAAGAGGGCGACTTCATTTAGCTAAAACACTGTTAAACGGCTCAAATGTTTTGTTATTAGATGAACCATCAAATGATTTAGATGTAGAGACATTGAGAGCATTAGAAGATGCTTTAATCGAGTTTGCAGGTGTAATTTTAGTTATTAGTCATGACAGATGGTTTTTAGATAGGATAGCTACGCATATAATAGCATTTGAAGGTGATTCAAAAGTAGTTTTCTTCAACGGCAATTATAGTGAATATGAAGCCAATAAAAAAATATTAATGGCAGCTCATGATCTGATTCCGAAGAGATTAAAATTCAAATCACTAAGATAGAACCAAAATTTAACATGAGCATTATATCAATTAACAGAAATTATGCTCATGTTGATAAATCACTTAGGTTATTATGTTTTTTGTTGCATCTCTATTTTTACTTCAAGAACATCCAGAGAACCCTGACTTTCAATATTAACTTTAATATCATCAGGGTTTATTACAACATACTTAGATAAAACTGATATAAGTTCTTGTTGTAATTTGTTTAGATAGTCTGGTGAATTTTTGTTTGAACGCTCGTGTGCAAGAATGATTTGTAGTCTTTCCTTAGCAACAGAGGCAGTTTTTTTCTTTTCTCCTAATAAAAACGACAGAAATGACATGTTTTATCTACCTCCAAAAAGTCGTTTGATAAAGCTAGGTTTTTCATATTCTGTAAATTTCATTGGAATGGATTCACCTAAATAACGAGAAACAAGATCATTATATGCTATTGATACTGGTGTTTCACTAAGATGAATAGCAGGCAGCCCCTGGTTAGATGCATGTAGAACTGATTCAGATTCTGGTATAACCCCAGCTAAGTTAATACGCAAAATGTCTTCTATATCTGATATTGAAAGCATTTCGCCATTAATAACTCTTTTTGGGTTATATCTAGTTATCAACAAGAATTCTTTTATAGGTTCCAGGCCTTCTATAGCACGTTTTGACTTTGAAGATAGTATACCTAAAATTCTATCAGAGTCTCTTACAGAAGATATTTCAGGATTTGTTACAATAATAGCATCATCTGCAAAATATGCTGCCATTAAAGCACCAGATTCTATACCAGCTGGAGAGTCACATACTATATATTCAAAACCCATTTTTTTTAGATCTTCTAAAACTTGCTCTACTCCAGATTGTGTTAATGCATCTTTATCTCTTGTTTGCGAAGCAGGAAGTATAAACAGATTTTCAGTGTTTTTATCTTTTATTAAAGCTTGTTTGAGATTGGCATCTCCTTGTACTACGTTTATGAAATCATAGACCACTCGTCTTTCACAACCCATAATAAGATCAAGATTACGTAATCCGACATCAAAGTCTATTACGATAGTTTTATAGCCGCGCAAAGCTAATCCAGCAGAAAAGCTAGCACTGCTAGTGGTTTTACCCACGCCTCCTTTACCAGAAGTTACTACAACAACTCGCGCCACGACGTGTAAATCCTTATGAATGTTCAAAGTTTTAAAATTAATATGTGATATTTATATATCACCTAAACTGCTACTACAAATAATTTATAATGTCAATATTGTTTGATAATAATACTTTATTATCTTGATAATTTCCACTATTATTGTAATAAGTATATCCTTTATTCATAATAAGAGTTATATGCTAATTATTGTTAATTTTTCATCTATTAGTTGCACTATAGCTGATTTATTCAGCACTGTATCTTTTAAATCATTTTCTATTACTTGATATACACCTGATATAGCTAATAATTCTGCATTTAGTTGTGTTGTAAATATTCTAGCTTCTTTATTACCTTGCGCTCCGGCCATTGCTTTTCCTCTTAATGGGCCATACACATGTATATTTCCATCAGCTATAATTTCAGCTCCTTGGCTAACCATTCCAATTACAATAAGATCAGATTTATCAGCATATATTTTTTGCCCAGAGCGCAATGGCTTATCAATTAGCATAGTTGGTAATTGTGTAGCGTTTGTTTCGATTTTAATGTTTTTATTAGTTATAACATCCAATGGAGATAATCCGGCTTTGATTGCATTTTGAATATTAATTTTATTAGCTATGATTCCTAATATATTAATCTCGTGTTCTTTAAGAATTTTAATCAGCATATCCCAGTCTATAATTTGGTCTATCTGATTAGCATCTATCACTACGTATTCATTTTTAAAAAAATTCCCAGAATTATGTATATGTTTTTTTATGGAAATACTTAAGTCATTGATATTAGCAGTATGAATTATAATTTTCGGGGCATATATATTGAAACTGGTACTTTTAAATTCAACTAAGGATTTGTTCATCATATTTTAAATTGACCAAGAATCTTTTAAGGTTACAACTCTGTTTAGTACATAACAATTATTTTGGCTTTCTTTGTTGTCTAAAGCAAAATAACCTAATCTCTCAAACTGCCAATTATTGTCGTTTCTAATGAAGCAATTTGGTTCTAATAAAGCTGTAGTAGTTTTTTTTGAATTTTTATTTATAAGTTTTAAAAAATCTTTGTTGCCTGAATCTGGTTCTGGGTCGTAAAACAATCGATCATATAAATTAACAATGACAGATTGTGTCTGAGAAGTAGAAAGCCATGTTATGGTATTTTTTACTTTTATTTTATTTGATCCAGGAGATCCGCTTTTTGTATCATGTAAGTATTCTGCATATACCTCAATAACTTCACCTTTTTCATTTTTTAAGAAACCAGTACATTTTATTATATAAGCATATTTTAACCTTACTATGTTTCCTGGAAATAGACGATAGTATCTTTCATGAGGAATTTCTCGGAAATCATCTCTCTCAATCCAGATTTCTTTTTCAAAAATTAATTCACGAGTACCAATATTTTTATCATGTGGATTAATTGGAGCATAACAATTTTCTTTTATGTTCTCAGGATAGTTAGTTATTATAAGTTTTATGGGATCAATAATACATATTGCTCTGGGAGCAATAGGGTCAAGATCATCTCTTAAAGATTGTTCTAGAATAGAATAATCTATTATAGATTCTGATTTAGATATTGATATTCTATTACAAAATAATTTTATAGAGCTAGGAGTATATCCTCTGCGTTTCAAGCCTAGCAAGGTTGGCATTCTAGGGTCATCCCATCCTTCAACAAATCCTTCTTTTACTAGTTGTAAGAGTTTTCTTTTACTTGTTACAACATGGCTGAGTTTGAGTTTTGCAAATTCGTATTGTTTTGGTAAAGGCTCTCTTATTTTCCCTAGCTCTTTTAATTTATTTAAGAACCAATCATATAGTGGTCTTATATCCTCAAATTCTAGCGTACAAATACTATGAGTAATTCCTTCTAGCGCATCTTCTATAGGGTGGGCCCAATTATACATTGGATATATACACCACTTATTATCAGTTCTATGATGAGACACATGTTTAATTCTATACATTATAGGATCTCTCATGTTTATATTTGGAGATTCCATGTCTATTTTAGCTCTTAGAACAAGTTGCCCATCGGTATACTTTCCATTTTTCATGTTTTCAAATAATTCCAGAGATTCTTTATAAGGTCTATTTCTCCATGGTGAATTAATGCCTGGTTCTGTTAAAGAACCTCTTGTATTTTTTATTTGCTCAGAAGTTTGTTCGTCTACGTATGCGTATCCAGAGATAATTAGTGCTTTCGCAAAATCATACATATAATCAAAATAATCACTAGCAAAATATAGATTATTTTTATTATTTTCTATAAAACTAAATCCAAGCCATTCTACAGCATTAATGATAGAATCTACATATTCTTGTTCTTCTTTAGCCGGGTTAGTATCATCAAATCTTAAGTGACATGCACCGCCATATTGTTCTGCCAATCCAAAATTCAAACATATGCTTTTAGCATGCCCAATATGTAAATAACCATTTGGCTCTGGTGGGAATCTAGTCCTAATTTTTGCGGTATCAATCTTGTTTGCTAATTCTTGAAATTTAGCATCTCCTGGTACTCCTGACCATATTCTATTTTCTAAACAATGATTTTTTATATCATCATCTATAATTCGGCATAAAAAATTTTGAATAGTTGGTTTTATTTTAGATGGATCCATAAATGTTTTTGATTTTTTTTGAGTTATTCGATATTTAGAATGAACAATAAACAAAATTATTAAGATTATATAATAATAGCTATTATGATTATTTTAGTTAATATTATTTACTAATAAACAATTATTTATAGTTAGAGTCTTTACGCTTTTCATCAAATTGAATGTTTTTTTGTCTATTATTGATGATATCTGTCGAGCCAATATGATTTAATGTTATCGATGTTGCAATTCTTCCCCTTGGTGTTCTTTGTATATAACCATGTTGAATAAGATAAGGTTCAATAACATCTTCAATTGTATCTTTTTCCTCTCCTATAGAAGCAGCTAAGCTATCTATCCCTACTGGTCCTCCGTCAAATCTATACACTATGGCTTCTAGTAATTTTCTATCCATCAAATCAAGACCATGAGGATCTACTTCTAACATAGTTAGAGCTTGATTTGCTATTTCTGCAGTTATGTTTCCTTCAGCTTTTACTTCAGCATAGTCCCTTACTCTTCGTAGTAATCTATTAGCAATTCTAGGTGTGCCTCTTGATCTATTAGCTATTTCATTTGCTCCATCATTTGTAATGCTTGTATTAAGTAACTTTGCACTGCGCATAATAATTTGAGTTAATTCTTTGGGGTTATAAAATTCAAGACGAGAAACAATTCCAAAGCGATCTCTTAAAGGATTTGTCAACATTCCTGCTCTAGTAGTTGCTCCTATCAAAGTAAATGGTTGTAGATCTAGCTTTACGCTTTTAGCAGATGGTCCTTCTCCTATTAGAATATCAATCTGGAAATCTTCTAGAGCAGGGTATAATATTTCTTCTACAACAGATGATAGTCTATGGATTTCATCTATAAATAGCACATCATTTTTTTCCATATTGGTAAGTATAGCTGCTAAATCACCAGGTTTTTCTAGTATAGGTCCTGATGTTTGTCTTAAATTAGCCTTCATTTCATGAGAAATAATATGAGCCATTGTAGTCTTTCCTAATCCTGGAGGTCCGAATAACAATACATGATCTAGAGCCTCGTTTCTTTGAGTAGCAGCTTTTATAAAAATATTTAATTGTTCACATGTATTTTTTTGTCCAATATATTCCGATAGACTTTTTGGACGCAAGGCCTTTTCGACTTTTTCTTCTACAGTATATTTTGCTGGCTCTAGAATACTTCTAGTGGCATTTGATTTTAGATGGTCAGATTTTATGGCCATATATTTTATTTCTTCTCAATATATTATTAAGTTGTTATTCTAATCCATAATTCATGGAATTAAAAAGAATGTTGTGATTAATATATGTTTTAGTTTTTGTTTAATAGCCTAAGAGCATATTTTATAGTTTCTGGCAGAGTCAGTTGATCAGGTAATAAATTAATTATAGACATAATCTCTTTTGATGAATATCCTAAAGAGGTCATGGCTTCTATTATGTCTGTTTTTTTGTCTGATTCATAAAGATTATCTTCAATGTGTGAAGATTTTATTTTATCTCTCATTTCTAATATTAGTCTTTCTGCTGTTTTCTGTCCTATTCCTGGTATTTTAGTTAAAATTGATGTGTCTTGTAATGTAATTGCTGATATTATTTCTTTAACAGTCATGTTAGATAAGATCGATAAAGCTGTTCTTGTTCCAATGCCATTTGTTTTCATAAGAGATTTAAATATAACCCTATCCTGTTGTTTATCAAATCCAAATAATATGTGAGCATCTTCTCTTATTACTAAATAAGTAAATAATGTAACTTTTTCCCCAACCTTGGGTAATCTTGGCAAGAGACTTGTTGGTATTTCTATTTCGTAACCAATTCCATGCACATCTATACAAATACTGTTCGACCATGTTTCTAACAATAAGCCAGATATTCTTTCTATCATATGGAATGCAACCTAATACAATAATTAGCCATGTTATATAATTATTCGACCATTTTTAACTTTCTTATTGCTATCTAATAATTTTTCTATAGTTAAAATTTTATTTTGTAAAGAACTAACATGGGCATGACAAATAGCACACGCAAGTGCATCTGCGGAGTCTGATGCTGGCATACCATTTAATGATAGCAAATGTTGTACCATTGTTTGCATTTGTCTTTTTGCAGCTCTTCCGGTGCCAACTACTGCTTTTTTTATTTGTAGTGCTGTATATTCATAAATTGGTATGCTATTACTAGCAACTGAACAAAAAGCTGCTCCTCTAGCTTGACCAAGCAATAAGGTAGTAGCTGGATTTGTATTCATAAATATTATTTCAATAGATGCGACATCTGGTTTTGTCTCATCTATGACCTGTTTCAAATTATCAAAAATAACTTTTAGTCTTTCAGACATAGGCATAACAGGTGGTACCAATATGGTACCACTTGTTATGTATGATATATTAGTGGCATGTTTATCTATGACTCCAAATCCAGTTTTTCTTAATCCTGGATCTATGCCTAATATTCTTATGCTCATTTATATAGTTTTGTTTTAATGTTTGAAATGTCTAGTTCCTGTAATTGCCATAACTATATTATGTTCATTCGCTGCCTCAATTACCTCATTGTCTCTTAGGCTACCACCAGGTTGAATTATACAACTGCTTCCAGACTGTACGATCACATCTAAACCGTCTCTGAAAGGAAAAAATGCATCTGATGCAGCTACAGAATTCTTAAGACTAAGGCCAGCATTATCTGCTTTTATTGAAGCAATTCTGGCTGAATCAATGCGGCTCATTTGACCGGCGCCAACACCCAAAGTCATTTCATTGGAAGCAAATACTATTGCATTTGACTTTACAAATTTTGCCACTGTCCATGCGAAAAGCATATCTTTGGTTTCTTGTTCTGTTGGTTTTCTTTTTGTAACAATTTTTATCTTATCCAAGTTAGTTTTATAGGTGTCTGGTGATTGCATCAACCATCCTCCTCCTACTCTTTTAATATCAAAATCATTCTGAGAATATCCAACTGGTATTTCTAATACTCTGATATTTTGTTTTTCTGATAGGATATTAATAGCTTCTTCATCATAAGAAGGAGCTATTAACAACTCTAAGAATTGGTTGTTTATGATTGTCTTGGCTGTTTTGCCATTAACACGACTATTAAACGCAATAATACCACCAAATGCTGATGTTGGGTCTGTTTGGAATGCTTTTGAATATGCTTCTAAAGTGTCTTGAGCAACTGCAACTCCACAAGGATTGGCATGCTTTACAATAACACAAGCTATTGCATTATTAAAACTACGTACACATTCCCAAGCTGCATCAGCATCAGCTATATTATTAAAAGATAGTTCTTTTCCCTGTATTTGTTTATAAGAACCTAGTAAGCCAAGTATGTTTTTTTTATCTACATAAAAAGAAGCTGTTTGATGAGGATTCTCTCCATATCTTAATGATTGTTGTTTGTTTGTTTGAATAGTTATGACATCTGGCCATTTTTGTTTTGATGGAGTCATATTATAATCTGGCTCTTCATCTATGATGCTATTTAAATAATTACTGATAATACCATCATATAAGGCAGTATGTGCAAATACTTTTTTTGCAAGTTCCAATCTTAATTTATAAGAGGTATTGCCAGATAGATCTATTTCATTAATGACCTTTTTGTAATCTTGTGGATCAACAATTACAGTAACCCCTCCATTTATAGTTCCATGGTTTTTTGCTGCTGATCTCAACATGGCTGGGCCACCAATATCTATATTCTCAATAGCATTAGAAAAAGTACAATGATCTTTTGAAACTGTTTCATAGAAAGGGTAGAGGTTTACTGCCAAAATATCAATTTTGTCTATATTATATTTTTTTATAATATCCAAATGATCTTGCTTATCTCTTTTTGCCAATAGTCCGCCATGGATTTTAGGATGCAAAGTCTTTACTCTGCCATCTAGCATTTCAGGAAAATCAGTATATTCTGATACTTCAGTAACTTTTATTCCAGATTCTTTTAAAAGTTTAGATGTTCCTCCAGTAGATAATATTCTAATATTTCTTGATTCTAAGGCTTTAGCAAAATCAATGATTCCTTCTTTATCTGATACAGAGAGTAGTGCAGTTTCAATTTTCATAATAATAAAAATGTTATAAATATTATAAAAACACAATAAATAAAATTCTTGGTTTTATGAAAGACCTAAATTTATATATTGTGGACAATTAATTTTTTTCTTAAAGTACTTCTAGTAATTCCTAATATTTCAGATGCCTTGGATTGGTTGTTACCGGATTTTTCTAGAGCAACCTCGATAACTGGTTTTTCAACGCATAACATAACCATTTTTAGCATATTACAAGGTTCAGAATCCCCCAAATCCGCTAGATAGCGAGAGAGACTTATTCTTATACATTCCTCAAAAAGATCTTCTTTTTTCATTTTATAAAAAACTCAGCATTTCTAAATTTAAATATTTTGTTATTATGTAGTTATATAATCATATACTATATATGTGTTTTATACATTATATGTAAATAAATGATTTCTATTAGGTTTATATTTATTGTTTTTTACAGAAATCACAATTTATAATCTTGTTATTGCTAAATTGCATTATTTCTTCTATTTCATGAGCTTTGACCGGAACGTTTTTTGTAATAATTTCACATGTATTGCCTTTAATAAGAATAGTGTCTTCTATTCGTATTCCAATATTCCAGAAATGATTTGGTATATTTTGGGATGGCTTAATATATAGGCCAGGTTCTATTGTAAGTAACATGCCATTTTTTAATTTTGTCCAATGTTTAATATTATCTTCTAAAGAATAGTACGAACCAACATCATGTACATCGAGACCAATCCAGTGGCTTGTGCTATGTGGGTAAAATTGTTTGTATTTATGATTTTCTATTATTTCATCTTTATTTCCAACAAGAATTTTTTCGTCTAATAATCCTTGTACTAAGATATTTAGAGCAGCTTGATGAGGATCATTAAAATTATTGTTTGTCCTACAAGCATATATAGCAGCTTTTTGAGCTTCTAGTACTATGTTATATATTGCTAATTGTGGGGGGCTGAATTTGCCGTTAGCAGGGAATGTTCTTGTTATATCTGAAGCATAACTATTTAATTCACATCCTGCATCTACAAGGATTAGATCTCCATCTTTGATTTTTTGGTTATTTTTAATATAGTGAAGTGTACAAGAGTTTTTGCCAGATGCAACTATACTATTATAAGAAGTTGCTTGCGCACCTTGTTTTCTAAAATTGTAACAAATTCTAGATTCTAGCTCATATTCATACATCCCAACTTTACAATATTTTAGAAGGTCTAGATGTGCTTCTGCCGAGATTTGAGCTGCTAATTTCATTGTTTTTATTTCTGAGTTATCTTTTATTAACCTCATCTCATTGATGAGATCAGATAAATCACAAATATTTTTTATTTTTTTTGTTGTTTTTATTTGTTCTTTTATAGAATCAAAGATTTCATGTTTTTGGTCTTCTATATATTTGTTTATTTCTATATATATTGAATTATTAGACATATGATTTTTTATGATCTCAGATATTACCACATCGAATTTTTCTATTGGATATGAATAGTCGAATTTAAATATGCTACTTGCTATTTCATTTCCATATACTTCACCATCCCATAGTTCATTGTCTTTGTTTTTTGACAAGCAAAAAAGAAACGATTTGCTTTGTTTGCCAGCCACTAATACTATACATGAATTTGGTTCTGTAAATCCTGATAAATAATAGAAATTGCTATCATGCCTATATTGAAATTTGTTGCCATTATTTCTATAAAATTCTTTAGCATTAGGAATAATTATTATTCCACCACCTAATTCGTTTATTTTTTTTATTAGTATATTTCTACGTTTTTGAAATTGTGTTACAGACATTGTTTTCATTACAGCCTACCTTCATTCTATGATCTTATTGTGTTGAATCCATGATATTTTTCTCCAAAATATATATTGGCATAGAATAGTCCATGCTTGGTCCCACAATCAAATCTTTCTCCTTCATATCTATAGGCTAAGATTTTTTTTTCTTTTAAAAGAGAAATCATAGCTTCAGTTAATTGAATTTCTCCTTTTATATCTGGTGTAATAGTGCGTAGATGATCAAAAATATCAGGTTTAAATATATATCTACCAATAATAGCTGTTTGAGATGGAGCATTTGTTTGAGTAGGTTTTTCTACAATGCTAGTAATTTCTTCAGTATTTTTTATTTGATGGTATTTTTGCGTGGCAACTATACCATATTTTTCTATTTCTTCTAATGAAACATCTTGAATAGCAATAACATTAGAATTTGTTTGTTGAAAGATGAGGATTAATTGTTTAATAACAGGTGTTTTCGAATCTATTAGGTCATCTGCTAATATCACTGCAAATTCTTCCTTATTTATAATGTGCTCAGCACTTAATATAGCATGACCAAGACCTAATGGTTTCGATTGTCTTATAAAACTAAATTTTATATTCTTTGGTACAATATTATTTATTATGCTGAGCATTTCAGTTTTATTATTGTCAATTAGATACTTTTCTAATTCTGGAGACGAGTCGAAATGATCTTCTATGATTCTTTTGTTGCGACTGGTAATAAAAATTAATTCAGTTATTCCTGCTGATATAGCTTCTTCCACAGCATACTGAATTAAAGGTTTATCAATTATTGGAATTATTTCTTTTGGAAGTGCTTTTGTTATTGGTAGAAGTCTTGTTCCCATTCCACCTCCTAATGGAAATATAGCCTTTCTAATATTGCTCAT
>JADMLC010000006.1 GCA_019278155.1 Candidatus Kinetoplastidibacterium crithidiae | reverse complement strand
TTTCAGACTCTACAAATATTTTTTTACTAAACAAGATTTATGTGTTATATGATACAAAAATTCATGTTTAAAATGTTTTAAAAAACTTATCACAGGCATAGCTGCTGCATCCCCTAGAGCACAAATGGTATTACCCATTATATTATGAGAAATAGAATTCAATAATTCTAAATCCTCAACATTAGCATCACCTTTTTCAATTCTAGACAAGATGCGATATATCCAACCTGTCCCTTCTCTACAAGGAGTACATTGTCCGCAACTTTCTTCATAATAAAAATATGATAATCTTAGCAGAGACTTTACCATACACCTGGTTTCATCAATAACAATAACTGCACCAGAACCAAGCATAGATCCGGCCTTAGATATGGAATCATAATCCATACTACAATTCATAACTATGTCAGCTGGAAGGACTGGTGCACTTGATCCTCCAGGAATCACAGCTTTTAATTTATTGCCGTTAACAACACCACCAGCAAGCTCTAAAAGAACAGAAAACGGTGTTCCAAGTGGAATTTCATAATTCCCAGGAAACTCTACATCTCCACTAACAGAAAATATCTTAGTTCCAGCATTATTAATTTTTCCAGATTCTAAATACTTTTCTGAACCATTCAATATTATCCAAGGAACAGCAGCAAATGTTTCAGTATTATTAATATTTGTTGGACAGTCATATAAACCAACATTAGCAGGAAATGGAGGTTTAAAACGAGGCCTTCCTTTTTTGCCTTCCAAGGACTCCAATAAAGCAGTCTCTTCCCCACAAATATAGGCACCATAGCCATGCACCGCATATAAATGAAAACTAAAGTTAGAATTTAATATATTCTCACCTAAAAAACCATATGACATAGCTTCATTTAAAGCCTCTTCAAAACGCTTATAAACATCAAAAATTTCACCATGAATATAATTATAACCAACACTTATGCCCATAGCATAAGCTGCTATAAGCATCCCCTCTATAACTAGATGAGGATTGAACCTTAATATGTCTCTATCTTTAAATGTTCCAGGTTCACCTTCATCAGAATTACAAACAAGATATTTTTGAGTGGATAAACTTTTTGGCATAAAACTCCATTTTAGACCAGTTGGAAATCCTGCTCCTCCTCTACCTCGCAATCCAGATGATTTAATCTCTTCTATTACATCATTAGGAGACATTTTAGAGTGTATAATTTTTTTTATAGAATCATAACCATTTCTAGTTAAATAGTCCTCTATTCTCCAATTGCAACCAGTAATTCCAGCAAAAATTTGAGGAGAAATATGCCTACCATGGAAACATGTAGATCTGCTTTCTATCGCACCACTAGGATATGGTTTTAAACCATCATCAAAATTAATCTCAAATTCTTTTAAATTCATGTATTATTCCCCATCTTCTTTTGAAAGAATATCAATAAGAGAATTAACTTTTTCTTCAGTCATTCTGGCACACATATGTTTATTATTAACCAACAGAACAGGAGCATCACCACAAGCTCCCAAACATTCACTTTCAATCAAAGTAAACTGTTTGTTATCGGTTGTTTCGTTAAAGTCTATACCTAATTTTCTTTTTAAATATGAAGCAATTTCGTTACTACCACGAAATGAACATGAAAGATTAGTACATACAGAAATTTTATTTTTACCCATATGTTTAGTATTAAACATATTATAAAAAGTAACAACTTCTTGAGCCGCTATAGGGGAAACACCTATGTAATTAGCAACATCCTCTATAACTTCTGGAGATAACCAAGATTTATCTTCTTGAGCAATTGTTAAAGCTGCTATTAAAGCAGATTGACGTCTATCAGCAGGAAATTTTGCCAATTCCGTATCTATTTTCTGATATGATTTTTTAGAAAGCAACATACTTTGCCTGTCTTAGAGTTAAATAACCTTAATTTATATAATGTCAATATAAAAAATTTACCTATCTATTTCACCAAACACAATATCTTGTGTCCCTATAATAGTTACAACATCTGATATCATATGCCCCTTCGACATTTCATCTAGAGACTGTAGATGAGCAAAACCTGGAGCACGAATTTTAACTCGATACGGCTTATTAGCACCATCAGACAATATATATATTCCGAATTCGCCTTTAGGATGTTCCACTGAAGAATATGCCTCTCCAACTGGTATACAAAAACCTTCACTAAAAAACTTAAAATGATGAATCAGATCTTCCATTCCTGTTTTCATATCTGTCCTTTTAGGAGGAACATATTTACAATTATCTGATATAACAGCACCTGGATTATCACGTAACCAGTTGACACATTGTCTGATAATTTTATTGCTTTCCCTCATTTCAGCCATACGAACCAAATATCTATCATAACAATCTCCATTAACTCCAACAGGAATATCAAAACAAAGATTATTATAAATTTCATAAGGCTGATTTTTACGCAAATCCCAAACAACACCTGATCCTCGTAACATAGGACCAGTAAAACCTAAAGCCTTAGCTCTATCAGGACTGACCACTCCAACACCAACAAGCCTCTGTTTCCAAATACGATTGTCTGTCAATAGAGATTCATACTCATCTATACATTTTGGAAATCTTTCAGTAAAATCATATATAAAATCCAATAAAGAACCAGAACGGGCTTCATTCATTTTATCAAAATCTTTTTTATTCCTGATCTCTCTAGAAGCATCTCCATACATTGGCATAGAGTTAGGTAAATCTCTATATACACCCCCTGGCCTATAATAAGCAGCATGCATCCTTGCACCAGAAACAGCTTCATAGCAATCCATTAAATCTTCACGCTCACGAAATGCGTATAAGAATACTGCCATGGCCCCAACATCCAATGCATGAGACCCTAAGGACATAAGATGATTTAATATTCTCGTAATTTCATCAAACATTACTCTGATATATTGGGCTCTTAATGGAACTTCAATTCCTAAAAGTTTTTCAATAGTCATAACATAAGCATGTTCGTTACACATCATAGAAACATAATCCAAACGATCCATGTAAGGTAGACCCTGTATATATGTTTTATTTTCTATTAATTTTTCCGTTGCCCTATGCAAAAGACCGATATGTGGATCTGCTTTTTGAACTACTTCACCATTTAATTCCAATATCAAACGCAAAACACCATGAGCAGCAGGATGTTGAGGACCAAAATTTAAAGTATAAGTTTTAATATCCATGGTTACTACAATTCCAATCCATAAGAGTTTTCACGAATAACTCTTGGAGTAATTTCTCTAGTATCAATGCTAACTTCTTTATAAACAACTTTTTTAAGACTTTCATCATAATGCATTTCAACATTACCAGATAAAGGAAAATCTTTACGAAAAGGATAGCCCACAAAGCCATAATCAGTGATTATTCTTCTTAAATCTTTATGCCCATGAAAAACTATACCAAATAAATCAAAAGCTTCCCTTTCAAACCAATTGACACTAGGCCAGCAATTTATTAAAGAAGGAATAACTGGCAAATCATTTTCTTTTGCCCATGTCCTAACCCTAAGCCTCCAATTGTTAACTATGGATAAAACATGAATTACTACGGCAAAACGCCTGCCCTCAGGTACAGTATTACCATCATGAACACTAGACTTACCCCAGGACAAATAATCTACAGCACATAAATCGATACAAGTTTCAAAATATAAACTATTATCCAATTTTAAAATATTGCAAATATCCAACCATTGGTCGGAAGAAATTTCTAAGGTTAACTCATTAGTTCTACCGTGCAACAAGTTAAAATTATAATTTACAAGCACCTCTTTTAAATTATCTTTCAGAATTTCTATTTGATTCATCTACATTTATATCCTTAATAGGCAGCAAATTTTATATTTTCTAAAACATTAAAGAATTATCTTGAAATACTATTCTTTTGTAAAATTTTCTTCTGCATTTGAAAAAGACCGTAAATCAAAGCTTCAGATGTAGGTGGACATCCAGGAACATAAACATCAACAGGAACAATTCTATCACACCCCCTGACAACAGAATAAGAATAATGATAATAACCACCACCATTAGCACAAGATCCCATAGATAAAACCCATCTAGGCTCAGGCATCTGATCATAAACCTTTCGCAAGGCAGGAGCCATTTTATTACATAATGTGCCAGCTACTATCATTAGATCAGATTGACGTGGACTTGGCCTAAAAATAATACCGAACTGATCTAAATCATAACGAGCTGCACCAGCATGCATCATTTCAACAGCACAACAAGCTAATCCAAAAGTTACTGGCCATATAGATCCTGTTTGAGCCCACTTAAGAAGTTTATCAGCATTAGTAGTTATGAAACCTTGTTTAAGAATACCATCTGTAGACATAATTCTATTCTCTAAAAGAAAAAATAATATATTTATTAAGATTTATTCCCATTCTATAGCACCTTTCTTCCACTCATATACAAAACCTATAACTAATATAGATATAAATATTAACATTGAAATAAAGCCCTTTAATCCTAGAACATCTTGTGCTATCGCCCAAGGAAATAGAAATGCTATTTCCAGATCAAACAGAATAAACAATATTGCAACTAAATAGTATCTTATATCAAACTGCATATGAGAATCTCCAAATGAATCAAAACCACATTCATATGGAGAATTTTTTGCAGAATAAGGTGATTTATAACCAAGTAAATAACCCACTAATAGCAATACAAAACCCATAATTATTGCTATTACTATAAAAAGGAATACAGGAAAATATTGCTGCAAATTCATAGACATTAATTCCTAATGATAACTAAACAAATTTGTTGATTATATATCATATAATCAAAATTATGATATCAAGATTAAATTAAATCAATATAAAAACTAAAAGCCACCTATCTATTGCAAGAAGGTGGCTTTTAGTATTAGAAAAATATCTAATATTATTAAGTATAGTTACGTAACATACCTTAAATCAATCGAGCCATCAGGCTTAGAAGCGATGACGCATACCAAAACCAACAACTTTACTTTTTGCACTATACAAGAAAGCATAGTCAGAAGCATAAGAACCATAAGCATATAAATTTGTACGTTTAGACAAATCTTGTGTATAACCAACACTATATACATTCATGGAGTCATTATCACCAGTTAATCTAGCTCCTTTTGGTTTTGCATTTACAGAAACGCGTTGCCAAGATCCAAAAATATTACTAGATTCATTAATTGGGGCGCTTACTCCAACAACATATGAACTAGAACGGAATCCATCAGCATATTCTGTTATTAACCTACTTAAGCCTATTAGATCTCTATAACCATCTACATTCAATGCTCCAATCCATCCGTCCATGGTTCTTGCATAAGCTACAGAAACTTTAGCTACATCAAAATCATAAGCTCCACCAACAGCGTAGGAACAAGGACTTACATCAAAATAAGCATCACGCTCTACTCTACGTTTAGAGCCTTTAACATAATCAAATGATGCAGAAGCAACTAAAGGACCATTAGAATAACGAATACCTGTTGTAATGGCACGATCGTTTTCATTTGTTCTCCAGTTTGCTGCTTCTTCTGCTGAAAATGCGTTATTAACAGTAACATGTTCAGATTTAGCAGACTTAGTATCAACGCTGAAAGAATAACCAACTCCGATGTCAATTCCACGGAAAGAAGGTGTTTGATACATAATCATATTATCGTAACGAACATTTGTAGAACCAATACTCATTCCGATAGCTGATTGTTCGAAACCACCTTTAAATGGATCTATATCTGCAAAATATTTGCTAGCAACATTAGTTTGGCGACCAATATCCAAACGTCCCCAAGCATCATTTGCTACACCAATAGTGACCTGTCTACCAAAGATACGTTGAGTTTGAGCGGCATCACCATTTCCAGAATTAAAACCACCTTCTAAAACGAATTCAGCACGCAAACCGTTTCCAATCTCTTCAGTTCCTTTAAGACCCCAACGAGAACCACTTTGAGCTCCAGACACAGGACCAACACGACTAATCTTGTGTTTTACTCTCCGGAAATCACGTACTTCTACAGTATTTACATTAACACCTGTATCAATTAATCCATATAAATTGACAGCTGTTTCTGCCTGGGCAACACCAGCAAAACTGGTAACCAAAGCAGCTGCAAGCAGAGTTTTTTTCATTTAAAAAATCTCCAATAATTTGAATAACAAGAGTGAGATATACTCAATACGAAACTCTTTAACTTCAAAATAGAAGTTATAAGCGTTGTATTAAAAATTTAGCTCAAATGACCACAATAAGTACAATAAAAAGACAAAATGCGTTGCAAAATAACAACTCGTTTAAAAAGCAAAACTTCCATCTTCTAAAACATATTCAGTACTTTTAACAAAGTGACCCATCCTATACTAAATCAATCAGGAGATATTATAATCTCCATAGAGTAAAACTCACCAATAAAAAACAACAAAAATACAAAAGTGTTACAAACCTACAATAACATAATAACTAAAAAGAAAAAATACTAAATAGTTAAAAACAACTAGCTAAGAGATAAAGTATACAAAATTATTACGCTACTATTCTTGATATAAATAAAACCAATTAAGCAATTGGTACTATGGTGCCGGCGGCGAGACTCGAACTCGCACAGCAATTAGCCACTACCCCCTCAAGATAGCGTGTCTACCAATTCCACCACGTCGGCTATGAACAAAATAATGACGGTCATTGTACCATATAAACAAGACTATCTAATATAAATTAGATCTTATTGTTTTTTATCCAACTTTTTTTCAACAAACTCTTTATCTTTACTACTATTAACATGATCAAAACTAGGAACTGAAGCATCTATCTTATTGTCATCAGTGTACATAACACTAGATTCTGAAGACCTAATAAAAGCCTTATTATTTAAATAGGAAATACTAACTGTAGTTAAAAAGAAGACAATAGCAAAATACCTAGTAGATTTGGATAAAAAATTAGCAGATCCAGAAGCACCAAAAACACTAAGAGATGAGGCACTTCCACTTAAAGCACCAATATCTGATCCTTTACCATTTTGCAACAAAACTAACACGATGATAGCACAAGCTGAAATTATTTGGAGACTTACTATTAGTAAGAATAAAGACATTTTAAATACCCTCAAATCAAAATTTTATAGAAGATATAGCCAAGAAATCTTCGAGAATCAAGGAAGCACCACCTACTAAAGCACCATCTATATCTGGCATTGAAAAAAAATCAAATGCATTATTTGGTTTCACACTACCGCCATATAGTATTTTAACATTTAGAACACCATTATCTGATAACATTTTACGGATCATATAATGAATATTTTGCGCATAATCAGGATTTGCTGCAATTCCAGATCCTATAGCCCAAATAGGCTCGTATGAAATTACAATTTTTGATAATGATGAATGTTTCAACTCCAAGATAGAGCTTACTTGTTTTTCAATTATTTTAAAAGAAATGCCTGATTTATATTGCTCTAAAGTTTCTCCTACGCAAACTACAGGAGTTATGTCATTGTTTATTGCAGCTTCCATTTTTCTTAAAACATTAAGATCAGTTTCTCCATGAAACATGCGTCTTTCAGAATGTCCTACTATAACCCATTTGCAACCAAACTCTTTCAACATAACACCAGACACCTCTCCTGTATATGCTCCAGAAGAATGCATACTGATATCCTGAGCACCCCAGGAACAATTACTACCTTGTAAACCTAAAACCGCTTGGTATAAATAGGGGAAAGGAATACAAATTCCTATTTCACAATAAAGAGAATCATCTATAGACTTTAGACCTTTTAATAAGCGTGCATTTTCAAAAAAACTACCAAACATTTTCCAGTTGCCCAGAACAAGACGTGCAGATTTTTTATAACCCATAACAGTAGCAAAACCCAATATATAAAATCATCATGAAATAAACCTAGCAATTCAGCTATAATTTTAAAATTATCTTACCAATATGTTTTCCGGACTCCATCATAGCATGAGCTTGAGAAACCTTATCAAATGGAAAATAAGCATAAGTAATTGGTTTAATAATTTTTTTTTCTAAAAGAGGCCAAACAACTTCTTGCAAAGCATCTGCTATTCTAGATTTAAATAAATTAGATTTAGAACGCAACGTGGAACCACTAATAGTAAGGTTTTTCGTTAAAATATCAACACAATTCAGATTAGAACGAGAACCACCAAGCAAAGCTATTATAACCATTCTACCATTATAAGATAGAACTTTTGTATTTCTTTGCAGATAATCGCCAGCTACCATATCTAATATGAAATTTACCCCTTTCATATCAGTCAAATTTAAAATCTGATTTACAAAATCTTCTTTTTTGTAATTAATACATTTCAAAGCCCCTAAAGATTCTACTGCTCTTACTTTCTCATCACTACCAGCAGTGGAATAAACTAAACAACCCATAGATTTAGCTAACTGTACAGCCATAGTTCCAATACCACTAGAACCTCCGTGAACTAAAAAAGATTCACCACCTGATAGCTTCCCTATGTTAATAACATTATTCCATACAGTAAAAAGAACTTCAGGAAGACCAGCAGCTTCTTCAACAGTAACATTCTTAGGAATTGGCAAGCAATGAGAAACATGAGCTATACAATATTCAGCATAACCGCCCCCAGATAACAATGCACAAACCTTATCCCCTATAGAAAAATCACTATTACCTAAATCACCAGAAATAATTTCTCCAGAAACTTCTAAACCAAGAATATCTGAAGCTCCAGCAGGTGGATCATAAAATCCTTTTCTTTGAAAAATATCAGGCCTATTGACACCAGCAGCTATTACTTTAATTAAAACCTCTTGCTTACCAGGCTTTGGAATATTTCTATTACCAACAGACAAAACATTAATATTGCCATAACCATTAACCTCTATAACTTTCATATCAAAAATCCAAAAGCAAAGATAATAAAATAGCAAATAAAATTGATAAAACTAAATCAATATAAACAATAAAAATACTAGATATTGTATGTTATTATACAAAAAAGATATATACGACATGAGATGGTATACATTGAGAATTTTATGACAGCAAGAAAACTACGAAATGGCGGAAGCTCAGGGATTCGAACCCTGGGATCCTCTCGGATCTCTGGTTTTCAAGACCAGTGCAATCGACCACTCTGCCAAACTTCCAGCTTCTTCGTATTATATAATATATTTAACTATCAATGTTGTAAAATTTGTATTTTTGATAATAAATTATATTTTATAAAAATTATTCTTGGATATAAATAAAAGCAATGATATATTTGTTGTGGAAAACAAATATATCATTTGCACCTGTGGCGAAATTGGTAGACGCAAGGGACTTAAAATCCCTCGCCTAACGGCATGCCGGTTCGACTCCGGCCAGGTGCACCAAAACTTTTTTATAAATCTTCCTGCACTGCTTTAGCTGAAAGCCTGAATCTACCCTTATCATCAGACTCTATTACTTTGACTTTTATTCTTTGACCAACAGATAAAACATCACTTATATTCTGTATCCTATTATTGGATATTTCAGATATGTGCAGAAGACCATCTTTTCCTGGAAACAACTGAACAATAGCACCAAAATCTAGAATACGCAAAATTTTACCTTCATACACACTACCTACTTCAACATCAGCAGTTAATTCTAATATTTTATTATATGCAATTTGTACATTATTATTATCAACACCAGCAACAGAAACAACTCCATCTTCAGATATATCGATCTGAGTGGCTGTTTCTTCTGTGATTGCTCTGATTGTTGCCCCTCCTTTGCCAATAACATCACGTATTTTATCTGGATTAATCTTGAGTGTTATTATCTTTGGTGAATATGATGATAATTCTTCACGAGAAATATTTATAGAATCTTTCATTTTTTCAAGAATAGATAGTCTGCCTTCCTGAGCTTGCAACAAAGCAATTTCCATTATATCTTTGGTGATTCCTTGAATTTTAATATCCATCTGCAAAGCAGTTATACCATCAGAAGTTCCTGCTACTTTAAAATCCATATCGCCAAGATGATCTTCATCTCCAAGAATATCAGTTAAAATAGCAAATTTATCATCCTCTAGTATTAAACCCATTGCAACACCTGCAACATGTTTGCTTATAGGCACACCTGCATCCATCATTGCTAAAGATCCTCCACAAACAGATGCCATGGAAGAAGAACCATTAGATTCTGTTATCTCAGATACTAATCTCGTAGTATAATGAAAATCCTTAGGGTCAGGTAACATTGGTGTTAAAGCCCTTCTTGCTAAATAACCATGTCCTACTTCTCTTCTTTTTGGAATTCCTATGCGTCCGATTTCTCCTGTTGCAAATGGAGGCATATTATAATGAAAAATAAATTTATCTCTATATTCTCCCAATAAAGAGTCTATAATTTGTTCATCCTGCTTAGTTCCCAATGTAACTATAACTAATGCCTGAGTTTCTCCTCTTGTAAACAAGGCACTACCATGAGCTCTTGGCAAAACACCAAGCCTAATATCTATAGGTCTTACTGTTCTTGTATTCCTACCATCTATCCTAGGCTCTCCCGATAATATCCTATTTCTAACAATTTTAGATTCTAAGTTAAAAATAATATCATCAATAGTACTATCCAATGGACTGCCATCAGAATCACCGACTTTATCTTTAACAAAATTTTTGATTTCTAGCCTAATCTCTCTAAGAACCAAAGAACGATCTTGTTTTTCTTTGATGTTATAAGCTGATAATAATTTTTCATTAGAAAATTCATTTATTAGATCAACTAAAAACTGATCACATGGTTTTGGTTTCCAATTCCATTCTGGCTTCCCAGCTTCCTTCACTAACTCTATTATATTATCAATGACAATTTGCATCTGTTGATGAGCAAAATCAATTGCATCAAGCATTGTAGATTCAGCTAATTCTTTAGCTGTAGACTCAACCATAAGGACTGCTTCCGAAGATCCAGCCAGAACAAGATCTAAAGAAGATTTCTCTAATTGACTTTTGGTCGGATTAATTACAAAGTCATTTTCTATAAAACCAACTCTAATTGCACCAATAGGACCATTAAATGGAATTCCAGATAATGCTAATGCTGCAGAAGATCCTATTATAGAAATAATATCAGGATCAATTTCTGGATCAACAGATAATACATGAATAATTATTTGAACTTCATTATAAAATTGTTTAGGAAATAAAGGCCTCAAAGGTCTATCAATTAAACGTGCTGTCAATATTTCTTTCTCAGATGATTTCCCTTCTCTTTTAAAAAAACCTCCAGGTATTTTACCTACGGCATATGTTTTTTCAATATAGTCTACTGTTAGTGGAAAAAAATTTTGTCCGTCTTTAGCTTCTTGGCTACCTACAACTGTAGCTAAAATAACTGTATCTCCCATAGAAGCGAGAACCGCTCCAGAAGATTGTCTTGCTATTTCTCCAGTTTCTAAGACTACATCATTCAAACCATATTTAAATGACTTAATTACTTTGTTAAACACAAATATTCCTTAAAAAAAAACCGTGGCCAGTACGATCACAAACAAATCGCTCTAACCACGGTACTATATGTCATATATAATAAAACTACTTACGTAGATTTAATCTATCTATTAAAATCTTATAAGAATTAGGATTTCTACTTTTTAAATAATCTAAAAGTTTGCGACGTCTACTAACCATTTTTAGTAAACCTCTACGAGAATGATGATCCTTTAAATGCTTTTTAAAATGCCCAGTAAGGTCATTAATTCTAGCAGTTAACAACGCAACCTGAACCTCTGGAGAACCAGTATCTCTATCGGAACGACAAAATGCAGAAACGATTTCATTTTTATTTATATCGGCAACAGCCATAATCAAAATCCTCTAAAACATGCTTCAGAACTGAGGAGTTCTGAAGTGAAAAATAAAAGATGCTACTACGATAGCAATAATAAGATTATATACAATTTAACAAGTATTACAAATATAACTAACGAATACTGAAGATATTTTAGTTCTTATGACGATTTTTTTTAATATTATAAGCTCTATGACATCTATACATAAATATTATCCATCCAGATAATCCATATATAATAAACAAGCAAAAAAGCATCAAAGGCGGATTACTAGAAACAAATACAAATATTCCTACCATTAAAAGAATTACCCAAAAAGGGACACTGTTTCCTAAGGAAAAATTTTTTCCGCTATAGTATGGAATATTCGTAACCATGACAATGCCAGAATACATAGTTAGCACAAAAGCAACCCAAATAACATATGAATCATGAATGGATATTTTATTATCAACAGCCAGCCAAATAAATCCAGCTACTAAAGCAGCAGCAGCAGGTGTAGGTAATCCTTGAAAAAAGACTTTGTCAATATTATTTATATTAGTATTGAATCTAGCCAATCTTAAAGCAGCACCTACAACATAAACAAAAGCTGCAATCCACCCCCAACGACCAATTTCATGCAAAATCCACTCATAGACAACTAAAGCTGGCGCAACGCCAAACGAAACCATATCTGACAATGAGTCATAATGTTCTCCAAAAGGAGATTGAGTATTTGTAAAACGAGCTACTCTACCATCTACACCATCGAACACCATAGCAACAAAAATAGCAATAGCAGAAATCTCAAAGTTATTATTCATTGATTGAACTATCGCATAAAATCCTGCAAATAATGACACCGTAGTAAATATATTAGGCAAAAGATATATACTACGATGACGATTTTCAAGATCACCCACAGTTCATCTACCCAAAAGTAAAAACATAAAAAAACGGCATACTTTTTACAGTATACCGTTGCAAATAAATATACAGAAATCTTAGTTCTTAGATTTATCTACTAACTTATTAGCAGTTATCCAAGGCATCATTGATCTTAACTGTCCACCAACTTTCTCAATTAAAGAATCGGCATTAATACGACGACGAGAAGTTAATGTAGGAGCACCAGCAACATGCTCTAGAATAAAATTCTTTGCATATTCACCAGTTTGTATATCTGTCAAACATTGACGCATAGCTTTGCGTGTCTCATCAGTAACAACTCTAGGACCTGTTACATACTCACCAAATTCTGCATTGTTAGAAACGGAATAGTTCATGTTAGCTATACCACCTTCATAAATTAAATCAACTATTAATTTAAGTTCGTGTAAGCACTCAAAATATGCCATTTCTGGAGCATATCCAGCCTCAACTAAAGTATCAAAACCTGCTTTAATAAGTTCAACTGTACCACCACATAAGACAGCTTGTTCTCCGAATAAGTCTGTTTCTGTCTCTTCACGGAAAGAAGTCTCAATAATACCAGCACGACCGCCACCATTTGCACATGCATACGATAAAGCGATATCACGAGCAAAACCAGATTTATCTTGATATACAGCAACTAAATGAGGAACACCTCCACCATTCCTATAAGTACCTCTTACTGTGTGACCAGGAGCCTTAGGGGCTACCATAATAACATCAATATCATCACGTGGAACTACTTGACCATAGTGAACATTAAAACCATGAGCAAAAGCTAAAACAGCACCAGATTTTATATTTTTTTGAACTTCATTATTATAAACATTAGCAATATTTTCATCTGGCAATAACATCATTACCACATCAGCAGCCTTTACAGCTTCGGCAACTTCTTTAACTTGCAAACCTGCATTTGCAGCCTTATTCCAAGAAGCTCCATTTTTGCGTAAACCAACTATAACCTTAACACCTGACTCATGCAAATTTAAAGCATGTGCATGACCTTGAGATCCATAACCAATTATTGCAACAGTTTTACCTTTAATTAAAGATAAATCACAATCCTTATCATAAAAAACTTTCATTAAAAAGCTCCATTAATTTTAAATTTATATAACCACATGAAACAAGATATAAAACAACACTTTTAAGATTTCTATAGAATTAAATCTTAAGTATCCTTTCTCCCCTGCCTATACCAGAAATTCCAGTACGAACAGTTTCTAAAATAGAACTACGATCCAACCCTTCTATAAAAGCCTGTATTTTACACTGTGTTCCAGTTAATTCAATTGTATATGATTTATATGTAACATCAACAATATGACCACGAAAAATATCAGCCATACGTTTTATTTCATCTCTCTCTTTTCCTATAGCCCTTACTTTAATTAGCAAAAGCTCTCTCTCAACATGAGCTCCATCATTTGAATCAACAACTTTCACAACATCTATTAATCTATTAAGATGCTTAGTAATTTGTTCTATTACCTCATCAGAACCAATAGTAACTACTGTAAGCCTAGACAAAGTCGAATCCTCTGTAGGAGCAACTGTCAATGACTCAATATTATAACCACGAGCAGAAAATAAACCAACTACCCTGGACAGTGCACCCGGCTCATTTTCCATTAACACAGAAATCACATGTTTCATAATGACGATCCTATAAGTCTTCAGAACCAAGCAACATTTCAGTCAAACCACGGCCTGCTTTTACCATCGGCCATACATTTTCTGTACGATCTGTAATGAAATCCATAAAAACTAATCTATTCTTATATTTAGAAAAACTCTCTTTCAAAGCAGGCTCAACATCAGATGGATTTTCTATACGAATACCTACATGGCCATAAGATTCTGCTAATTTGACAAAATCAGGCAAAGACTCCATATATGACTGAGAATATCTTGAACCATAATCAATTTGCTGCCATTGACGTACCATTCCAAGGAAACGATTATTTAAACATATAATCTTTGGTGTTAGGTTGTACTGAAAACACGTAGATAATTCCTGAATATTCATTTGTATTGAGGCTTCACCCGTAATAACAGCAATATCAGCATCTGGATTAGCTTTTTGTACTCCCATTGCATACGGTAAACCAACACCCATGGTGCCAAGACCTCCAGAGTTGATCCATCTTCTTGGTTGTTTAAAACCATAATACTGGGCGGTCCACATCTGATGTTGACCAACATCAGATGTTATAAAAGCATCACCATTGGTAACTTTCCATAAAGTTTCAATAACATATTGTGGTTTTATAACTTCCTCAGAATTTAAATATTTCTTACAATTCTTGTCTTTCCATATGCCAATTTGATCCCACCATTTTTTTAATGATGACTGTTTCAAACCACTAAGTTTTAATTGTTCAATATGATCAATTAAATCAACTAGTATATCTTTCACATCTCCAACAATTGGAACATCAACCCGCACCCTTTTAGAAATAGAAGAAGGATCAATATCTATATGTATTATTTTTCTAGTATTCTGAGAAAAATGCTTTACATTACCAATAACACGATCATCAAAACGAGTGCCTATTGCTAACATAACATCACAATGCTGCATAGCAAAGTTAGCTTCATAAGTCCCATGCATTCCTGGCATACCAAGATACTGTGAATCATCAAATGCAACAGAACCCAACCCCATTAATGTATTTACACAAGGAGAACCAGTTATTTTTAATAAAGATCTCAAATTATCTGATGCATTAGATAAAACAACACCACCACCAGTATAAATAATTGGACGCTCGGCAGCTAATAACATTTGAGCAGCCTTCTTTATCTGTCCTTGATGCCCTTTTACAACAGGGGAATATGACCTCATAACAACTTCACTCTTAGCAGGTGCATATTTATACTTGGCAGCAGAAACATTTTTTGGAATATCTATCAAAACAGGTCCAGGACGACCGGTCTGTGCTATATAAAAAGCTTTTCTAACAGTTTCCGCTAAATTCTTTACATCTCTTACCAAAAAATTATGCTTAACACATGGACGAGTAATCCCTATAGTATCACATTCTTGAAAAGCATCCTCTCCAATAGCCTCAGTAGAAACCTGCCCACTTATGATAACCATGGGAATAGAATCCATATAAGCATTAGCTATACCAGTAACAGCATTGGTTGCACCTGGACCACTAGTTACTAGACAAACCCCTATTTTTTTTGAAGACCTAGAATATGCATCAGCCGCATGAACTGCTGCTTGTTCGTGTCTAACCAGAATATGTTCAAATTTATCCTGTTTAAAAATTGCATCATATATATACAATACTGCACCACCTGGATAGCCAAAAACATGTTCCACCCCTTGTTCGGCTAAGCAATGCACAAGTATATCCGCACCATTCATTTCCATTATTTATTTCCTTTCAATACAAGCTCTTTTTCCTCATGATTGTCATAATTATATAATAACAGAACTAAAACAATTTTAAATAACTATGATAAATGCTTAAAAACTCATAGAGTTATTCCACAAAATCACAGCAACAAAAGTTATCTTTGTTCATCATGATCACAGAACAAACGTCTCTAAAAGACGAATAAGATCGAAACGAAAGCCCTGGTAACCCGCACTTTTGATGCGACCAAAAGCAGTTATTGTTACCCCATATAAATGATATACCGATAAATATAATATTAAAAACACTGAGTCAAGAATATACAAATCAGTGCCATATGAGAACCAACGCTTTGCTACGTTCAGTTCATAAGTATAAACTACTTTAGCAACTCAATGAAGTTAGATATTAACAAAAAATAAATAAAATTATATTTGTTGCCTGAAAACCAAACAATCTTCCTTTGATTCAGATGAAATATATCTATAACCACTATATGTGTTTTTTTTTAATTCATCTAAACTTACAACCCTATTATTTATAATAAAATTAGCTACTAAACCACGCACACGTTTTGCATTAACTCCTACTACTCTCCATTGATCACCTACAAAATCTTGAAAAATACAATTAACAACCTTTCCATTCAAAATACTAGGATCTATAACCTTAAAGTACTCATTTGAAGATAAGTTTAAGATTACATTAGTATTAATTTTTTTTTGCTGTCTATTGATGTACCAGGCAATTTCAGTTTTCCAAAATTCGTATAAATTTCTACCGCAACTTAATCTAATCTTAACTCCCATATCCAACCTATAAGGTTTCATTAAATCTAATGGCCTAAGTAACCCATATAAACCACTAAGAATAATAAAATGATCTTGTGCCCAATATAGATCATCAAGATCAAAAGAATATGGATCTAAAAATTTATAAACATCACCACTAAAAGAGAAAAAAGCACTTGCCAAGCAATTCTTACTATTTTCCCAATTCAAATAACGATTGAAATTCAACTCAGAAAGTTTTTTACTAATCTTCATCAGACTAGATAATTCATGTACACTTTTTCTTTGTAGTTCATTTAATAAAACAGAAACTCGTTCTGTAAAAATAGGCTCTATATCAAAAGAATATTTGCTATTTCTTTGATTAATTTTTTTAGATGGGGAGAGCAAAAATAACACTTCAAAATCCTGAATAGTTAAAACATCTAAAACTATAAATGTAAAAAAACAAAAACAATAAAAACAAATATAACAAAATTACATGTATAATCCTAAGTCTGGGAGAGATGACAGAGAGGCCTAATGTACCTGACTCGAAATCAGGAGTACAGAATTAACTGTACCGTGGGTTCGAATCCCACTCTCTCCGCCATAACAAGAATATAAATATACATATTTTTATATTTTTATGACCTTAAAATACTGCTACCATTCATATAACAACGAAGAGCTTCAGGAATAATTAAACTACCATCTTTTTGTTGATAATTTTCCAAAATAGCTACTAAGGTTCTACCTACCGCAAGAGCTGATCCATTGATTGTATGAACATATTCAAGCATGCCTTGATCATTCCGAAAACGAGCTTTCATCCTCCTTGCTTGAAAATCTTCACAATTAGAAACAGATGATATTTCACGCCAGTTCTTCTGAGATGGTAACCAAACTTCTAGATCATAAGTTTTAGCTGAACAAAATCCCATATCTCCAGAACATAATAAAACTACTCTATAAGGAAGTTCTAATAATTGCAATATTCTTTCTGCATCAGATAAAACAGAATCTAAAGCATCATAAGAATTACTAGGATGAACAATTTGAACTAATTCGACTTTATCAAATTGATGTTGTCTTATCATTCCTTTAATATCACGACCTCCACTTCCTGCCTCGGAACGAAAGCAAGGAGTATGAGAAGTTAATTTGATAGGCAAATCTTTCATATCTAATATAGTGTTAGATACACTACCAACTAAAGTAATTTCCGAAGTAGAAATTAAATACTGTTCATCAACACTATTATTTCCATGATTAAATGAACCTTTTTTAATAGCAAACATTTCTTCCTTAAACTTGGGCAACTGACCAGTTCCAAACAAAGCTGAGGCATTCACTATATAAGGAGTATAACATTCAACATAACCATTATTAATATGCACATCTAACATAAACTGTGTCAATGCTCTATGTAAACGAGCCAAACCACCAGTCATGTATACAAATCTAGAACCAGACATTTTGGCTGCAGTAGAAAAATCAAGACCAAGAGGCTCACCTACTTCTACATGATCTTTATAATTAAAACTTGCATCCATATCCATTTTATCGGAGATCCATCGACGAATCTCAATATTATCTTGCTCATTAGACCCAGCAGGAACACTGATATGAGGAATATTTGGAATAGAAAATAATATTTTATTAATTTCTTCTTGATAATAAGCAAGTTTTTGTTCTAGATCTTTTAAGTCTTCCGGTATAGATTGAGATTCAAGAATTAAATCATTTGCATCTAATCCTTGTGATTTTAAAAAACCTATTTTCTTTGCTAAAGAATTACGCTTCGCTTTCATATCTTCAGTCTGCTTCTGAAGTTTTTTGCGACTAAGTTCTAATTCTTCAAAATAAGAAATGTCTAATTTATAACCACGAGCAGATAATCTCTCTAGTAATTTTCGCGGTTCTTTCCGTATAATATTTATATCTAACATAATTTTAAAAAGTTAAAAAATAATAAAAACTATCTTTTATTTTCCTTTTTCTGTTTATCATCTAGGTTTCTTAAAAATTCTAATTTTTGTTTTATTTTCATTTCCAAACCAAAATCAGTAGGCCTATAAAAAATAGCATCTAACCCTTCTGGAAAATAATCTTGTAATGCAGAATATGCCTCTGGTTCATCATGAGAATAACTATATAACTTTCCATAACCCAATTTCTTATCAAGACTACTTGAAACATTACGCAAATGAATAGGAACAGGTTGACTTCCATGAATTTTTGCAAATTTACTAACCTCATTATATGCTTTATAAACAGAATTAGATTTAGGTGCGCAAGACATATAAATAACTGCATTCGCTAGTGCCAACTCTCCTTCTGGAGAACCTAAACGCTCATAAGCATTGGCGCAATCAACAACTAAACTTATAGCCCTTGGATCAGCCAACCCTATATCTTCAGTCGCAATTCTTAAAAGCCTCCTAATTAAATAGGAACGATCAACACCTCCATCAATCATACAAAAAAACCAATACAAAGCAGCATCAGGATCTGATCCTCTTATCGATTTATGCAGAGCACTTATTTGATCATAAAAAATATCACCAGATTTATCAAATAGTCTAAGATCTCTAGAAATTATCTTCTCAAACCAATCAAGCTTTACATCAAACACTTCTAAAGATAGAGCAGAATTAAATAACGTTTCTACTAAGCTAATAAGCCTTCTAGCATCTCCATCAGCAAATATAATTAATTTATTAATAACCTCCGACTCAAATGTAATAATATTCTTTACTATTTTTTTATTTAAAAAAAATAGTGTCCTTGACAGGATTTCTTCTAGATTTTCATATGTCAAAGAATTTAAAATATGAACCTTGACTCTTGAAAGCAATGCAGAATTCAGCTCAAATGATGGGTTTTCTGTTGTTGCACCTATAAAACAAAATAATCCTTTTTCTATATATGGCAAAAAAATATCTTGTTGAGATTTATTAAAACGATGCACCTCATCAACAAATATAATAGTATTGACCCCAATATCTCTTGATTCTTTAGCATTATCAATAGCATTACGTATTTCTTTCACTCCACTCAAAACAGCAGATATTGATACAAAATTATAACCAGACAATTTTGCTATTAGGTTGGCTAATGTAGTTTTGCCTACTCCAGGTGGCCCCCATAACACCATAGAATAAAGTTTTTTGCTTTCTAAAGATAGCCTCAGTGGTTTATCTTTATTTATCAAATGACCTTGCCCTATAAAATCATCTAAACTAGTAGGACGCATAATTTCTGAAAGAGGAGTATGGCTATTATTTTCAAAGTTATTATCAAAACACATTGTTTTGCCCCAATATAAGAAAAAAGTAAATTTCTATTTACATATCCTTAAAAATTAAAATACGTCCTTTATAATTAGAAAAATATAAAGATAAAAAACTCATGAATAATAATATTTTTAGCATTTTGATAAGATTAAAATAAAAACATATACAAAATCTCACTCATCCTTACTATCTGTAGAAATTAATATATCTCTGTTTCCATTTGGATGCATTTTAGAAACCATACCTGCTTTTTCCATTTGCTCTAACAATCTGGCTGCACGATTATAACCAATTCTTAAATGACGCTGAACTAAAGATATAGAAGCTCTTTTATGTTTTATAATAATATCGCAAGCGCTATCATACATTGGATCAGAATCATTATCTTCTATACCTGTTATACTACTTGTAGAGTCAGAGTTATTATCATAAGGCTCACCATCAAGAATTCCTTCAACATAATTAGCTTCTCCTTGTGATTTAAAATATTCAACTACCCTATGAACTTCATTATCACTAACAAAAGCACCATGTACTCTAACTGGAAAACCTATCCCAGGAGGTAGATATAACATATCCCCTTGACCAAGCAAATTTTCTGCTCCAGACTGGTCTAAAATAGTACGTGAGTCTATTTTTGAAGACACCTGAAAAGCTATTCGTGTAGGAATATTTGCCTTAATTAATCCTGTAATAACGTCAACGCTAGGTCTTTGTGTAGCAAGAATTAAGTGTATGCCTGCTGCTCTAGCTTTTTGTGCCAAACGAGCTATTAATTCTTCTATTTTTTTTCCTACAACCATCATTAAATCAGCTAGCTCATCAATAACAACAACTATCGATGGCATAACCTGTAAAAACTCTGGATTATCAGCACTAATAGAAAATGGGTTTTTTATACCATCTCCGTTGCTAAAAGAAGCTATAATTTTCTCATTATAACCAGATAAATTACGAACTCCTAATTTGCTCATTAATCGATATCTTCTTTCCATTTCTCCTACACACCATCTTAAAGCATTAGCTGCTTTTTTCATGTCTGTAACAACATTAGTCAACAAATGAGGTATCCCTTCATAAACACTCATTTCTAACATTTTAGGATCTATTAGAATCAATCTAATTTTAGATGCATCAGACTTATATAACAAGGATATGATCATAGCATTTATACCAACTGACTTTCCTGATCCTGTTGTTCCAGCAACCAATAAATGCGGCATTTTCGCTAAATCAGCTATAACCGGATTCCCAGCAATATCTTTACCAAGAGCCATGGTTAATACAGAATTACTATTTTGATATAAAGAAGATTCTAGAATCTCATGCAAACTAACAGATTGACGCTTTGGGTTAGGCAATTCTAACCCCATCAAATTTTTTCCTGGTATTGTTTCTACAACTCTAATACTTGCTACACTAAGAGCACGAGCTAAATCACGGGACAAATTAACAATTTGGCTGCCTTTAACACCTATGTTCGGCTCAATTTCATATCTTGTTACAACTGGACCTGCCTTTGCAAGAACTACTTTTACAGAAACTCCAAAATCAGAAAGTTTTTTTTCTATTAATTTGGAAGTGGATTCTATTATTTCATCTGTAACATAACATGGGTTATTATCTGGTATATCTAATAAACTGAGATCTGGACACTTGCTTTCATAAGGATTTTTATCTTTATGTTTTTTTATAACACTTATCTTATTTTTAGAATCTGAAGCTTTATTCTCACTTGTTTTTTCTTCAAGATCTTTTTTAATATATGCAATTGTATTGCTATTATCACTCGAAATACTTCCTATATCTCTAACAATTTTATCGTCCACCCGTTCAATTGCATTTGATTCATTAGTTAAAAAAAAATCATTTTTACTCTCATTCTTTTTTATCTTTCTATCTTTTATGAGTTTTATTAGCCAAGAAACAATGTAAAGAAATCTACACTTAATATTGACCAACATTATTGGTAATAATAATGGGTACAGCTACAGTACTATGCAAAAATGATTTATTTATAAAATTAAAACCAACCATAATATATTTAGGATTTGCTATGGCAATATTAATAGCAAATATATTTTTTAAAAAAAATTTAGTTTATATAATCTTACATAAGAAAATTAAATTGCCAATTAAAATATGGAATAATCTGAATATTTCATGGATTTGTTTTTTTATAATGCTTAGTCTATTAAATGCATTTGTTGCTTTTTCCGGTATATTCACGCAAAAAGCATGGGTAAATTTTCGAACATTTGGAATATTATTAATATTACTGGTATATGCTTTTATACAATTAATATTAATAAAAAAACATATAAAATATGAATGTTTAACAAATAAAGAATAAGAAAACATGAAAAAACAAAATGAAAATACATTAGTATGTCTAATAAAAAATAGGTTGACTGTTTTACAACCAATTTTTTTAGAGGTAATTGATCTCTCTGATTTACATAAAAATCATAATAAACCAGATAATTCTGGGCATTATAAAGTAATCATAAAATCTAATAAGTTTCTCAAACTATCTAAAATAGAACAACATAGAATGGTCTATAAATGCCTAGACGATTTAATACCCTCACCAATACATGCTATTATTTTAGAAACAAGAATTTAACATATAGGAAATGATAAAGGCCAAATATGAAAAAAATCGTAATGTTTATAGCTATACTTTTAATGTCAAATGTAACTTCTGCCAAGAATATAGCATCAGTAAATGGTCAAAATATTACACAAGAAAATTTAGAAAATTTTGTTAACTTACTTGTCAATCAAGGTGCTTCTGATTCAAAGGAACTAAGGGAACAGATAAAAGAAGAACTAATAAATAGACAAATTCTATTACAAGAAGCTGAAAAAAACGGTGTTATTAACAATCCCATTGTCAAAACTGAAATACAACTTGCAAAAGAAAGCATAATAGTAAGATATTTTCTAACAGATTTTTTGAAAAAAAATAAAATAACGGATGATGAAATAGAAAAACAATATGAAAAATTGAAAAAAGATCAATCTTCTAAAAAAGAATATAAAATAAGACATATACTTACAGAGAATAAAGATGATGCCGTTTATTTAATTAAAAAATTAAATAAAGATGTATCAAAATTTACTGAAATAGCAAAAGAAACCTCCAAAGATGAAAGCAGTAGAATCAATGGTGGTTTATTAGGATGGAGCAATACTGAAGAATATGTAGAAGAATTTGCAAATGCGGTTAAAAATCTTACACCAGGAACAATATCGCAAAACCCAATAAAAACACAATTTGGATGGCATATCATCAAATTAGATGATACTAGAAATATAGAGTTTCCAGAACTAAATCAAGTACGACCACAAATAGAAGAAATGTTAAAACAACAAATACTTTCAAATTTGCAAAAAGAATTACGTTCAAAGTCTATTATTAAATAATTATTTAAAAGTTTTTATGCGGGATAAGTTTTCTCAACTAAATATAGAAAGTCTTCCTCATTTATAGTTATCAAATTAGGAAATTGTTGAGCCTTGGAAATTTTACTTCCAGGCTCATCACCAACGAGCAAATAATTTACTTTTGATGAAATTGAATTTAAAACTTTCCCACCATTCTTAGTTATATACTCTGTAGCCTCATCTCTGGAAAATCTTTTTAGCTTTCCTGTTAATACGAAAGTTTTACCTTCTAATGAAGGTGCAACTTTTTTATTCACCTCAAAAGTTTCAGGATATAAGCCATTTTTCTTCATTTTATCTAATAAATCTATATTTTGCTGTTCCGAAAAAAAGATTGCGACTGAAGAAGCTATTTTTGGCCCAATATCAGGCAACTCCATAAAATCTTCTTTACTACAACTCATAATTCTATCTAAAGAAATAAACTTGCTTGCAATAATGTTTGCCGTTCTATCACCTACATGTCTTATACCTAAAGAAAATAAAAATCTATCTAATTTTGGAGAACGAGACTTATCTATAGCTTCAATAATATTATTAGCAGATTTAGATCCTATATTTTCTATGTTTAATAAAGTTTCAATATTTAGGCTATAGATGTCAGCCAGAGACTTTATTTTATTGCTATCTACCAATTTATAAATCAAACTCTCGCCAAAACCAATAATATTCAAAGCTTTTCTACCTACTGCATGTAATAACCTCTGCTTTAATTGCGCAGAACAGAACAGACCACCAGTACAACGAGTTACAGATTCACCATCTATTCTACGAAGTAAAGAATTACAAATAGGACAATAAACTGGCATATTAAAACTACTAACGGCATTTGATCTTAATTCTTTAACTGTTTCAATGACCTCTGGAATAACATCCCCTGCTCTTCTGACTCTTACAAAATCACCAATCCTTAGGTCTTTACGTATTATTTCATTTTCATTATGCAAAGTAGCACTGGATATAGTAGCTCCAGATATAAGAACAGGCTCCAACCTGGCCACTGGCGTTATAGCTCCAGTTCTACCTACTTGAACATCTATAGCAAGTAATTTTGTTACCGCCTCTTCTGGAGAAAATTTATGTGCTAAAGCAAATCTAGGAGCTCTAGATGAATAACCCAGCATTTTTTGAAAAACCAAAGAATTAACTTTATATACAACACCATCTATATCATAAGGCAAAGAATTTCTGATTGTTCTAATCTTTTCATAAAAACTCAGCATGCCACTACAGCTGTTTACTACTGCCTGATAAGTCCTGTTAACTGGGAATCCTATAGATGAAAGCCAATTTATAACTGAACTATGATAATTATTTAATATAAGATTTTCTTCTTGAAAAAGATTTTGAATATTACCACAACCGTAAGCAAAAAATTTCAAATTACGTGAAGCCGTTACTCTAGGATCTAAATTTCTTAAGCTACCAGCAGCAGCATTACGAGTATTCATGAAAAGTTTATCACCATTCATTCTTTGATAATTATTTAATCTTTCGAAATCATCATGCCTCATAAAGACTTCGCCTCTAACCTCTAAGATATCAGGAACTACACCATGTAAAATTAATGGCACAGACCTTATAGTTCTTATATTAGATGTAACATCTTCTCCAACATTGCCATCCCCTCTTGTTGATGCACTTACTAGTGAACCTTTCTCATAACGAATATTAATGGCAAGACCGTCAAATTTCAAATCACAAAAATAGCAAACATCTTCTTTAAGACCAATCAAATTATTATCATATAATATCTTTTTTACCCTAGCATCAAAAGAAATAACATCATCATCTTTAAATCCATTAGACAATGACAACATGGGCACTTCATGTTTAATTTGATTAAAATAAGGCAAAGGTGAAGAGCCTACACGCTGTGTTGGAGAATTAGCGTCTATTAAATCAGGATGCAATAACTCCAGTTTAACTAGTTTATCCATCAATGCATCATATTGAGCATCACTAATCACAGGAGAATCATAACAATGATAATTTATATTGTGAAAATCAATTTCTTTTCTTAAGGAAAGAATTATTTGTTTCAATTCATTAATACTATATTTTTTATTTAAAAATTCTTCTTGCACGATAGCTACCAGCTTTAAAACCATTCTTTTCTAAAGAATTCAAAATTTTTTGCACTTGTACTTCTATTGAACTTATATTATCAAACGATAACATAAGACCATTCTTATCAACTATTTTAGCATCTATATATTCTGCAATTTCTTTTATAAAACTAAAAAAAATAGAAAATAAATTTTTATCAGAATTAGAACGAGGAATATCTAATATAAAACTAATTACATCTCCTATATTTAAAGAGTCTTCCAAAGAACAATTATCATTTCGAGATAAAATAATATAATATTCATTATTATCCAATAATAGAGTGTTTTTATAAGAAGATACAAAACTAAATATATTAGCAATATTTAATAATACTCCATTATCCAATTTTTTATTTAAAATTAAATTCAAACTAATACAAGAATCTAAAGAAATACATAATCTATCTAAGAAAATAGCTTTGTGAACAATAAAATGATAATCAGGACAAATGATAGTAGCATTAATATGTGATGTTATATCCTTAGCTAATTTATATGCATTGAAAAACCTTGACTTACTTATAGGACCTTCTCTATTTGCTAACAGAACTACTATCCTTAACAAACTGTAAGAATTGTTATCAGCAATATATAATTCTTTTCTTTTATATACTGATTCTACCAAATATCTTATATCTTCTTCATAACTAACAGGCAATATTTTCTTAATATCAGAACCAAGAACAGGCAAATCGAAAACAATATCTATTGAAAATTCAATCTCAGTATCAATATTAGAATAATAATTGTTATAATCTTCACTTAAAATAGAATCAGATGTTGAAATCACTGGGTCAATACGATCAGAATTATGACTAATATCCTTTGAGTTGTTTATATTAATCATTAGTTTTATATTGTTAATAAAATATTTTATAGTTTGTAAAAAATTATGATTCATCTCTGATATTTTTGATTAAATCTTATAAGATAAATAAAATGATAAAATAAATTATAAATAAGCTAAGTAATTAACAATTTCAAATTCTAAATTCTGTATTTGAATAAAGCAAATACAACATTGACTACACGTATACATTATAAGCATAAAATTAAACTAGTGTTATTCTTTAATAAAATTAAAGATCATCTTAAGTCTTAATCGCAATATATAGTAAAATTTGTGAGCAATATTTCAAATAATTATTTAAACCTAAAAATAATTATTTGAAATATACTATATAATCTAACTTTAAAAAATTAGAGGAAAATTTTTGAAAAAAGAATTCTATATTATCATGGCTGCGCAGGCTCTTTCATCATTGGCAGACAATGCTTTATTCATAGCTGTTATATCACTAATCATTGAACTAGATGGCCCTGCTTGGATTATCCCACTTATGAAATGGTCATTTGCTTTATCTTATGTCGTCCTAGCTCCATTTGTTGGCATAATATCTGATAAATTTCCAAAAGGCCATGTTATGTTTTATTCAAATTTAATTAAAATACTAGGTTGCTTATTAGTAATTTTTATTCCAACACTAGATTTTGATTTAGATGTAAAAATATATTTAGTATCATTATCATACAGTCTAGTAGGAATAGGTGCAGCAATATATTCACCAGCAAAATATGGCATAGTAACTGAAATACTTCCTCCGAAAATGCTTGTGCAAGGTAATAGTTGGATTGAAGGTCTAACAGTATTATCAATAATAGTAGGAACCTGTCTTGGTGGATACCTAATTACTCCTAACACTTCGAGTTTTTTAATTAATCAGGCATACTTATCCTATTTTACTAGTTCGGCATCAGAAACGGCAGTATTTGTAATATTACACATATATATATCTGCTTCTATATTTAATCTAATGATAAAAAAAACAAATATTGTATATACAATACAGAACAACAATACAATTGAAATTTTTAAAAATTTTTATAAAAGCATATTAATAATGTATAAAGATGAATTAGGTAGAGTATCCCTATTTGTTACAACTATTTTTTGGGGAGCGAGTGCAAGTTTACAATTAATAGTTATTAAATGGGGACAAATTCATCTTGGATATTCTATAGATCAAACTTCTATACTCATGGGTATTGTAGCAATAGGAACAATAATAGGAGCAACAGCAGTAGCAAAATATCTAAGATTAAGTCAAGCACTATCAACTATTCCTATAGGAATAACGATGGGGCTATTGATGTTATTAATGCCTTTTATACAAACAGAAACCAATGCTTACCTACTATTAATTATTACTGGAATACTAGCTGGTTTCTTTGTTGTCCCAATGAATGCATTACTACAGCATAGGGGTTATAAGTTACTATCCGCTGGTCACTCTATCGCTGTTCAAAATTTTAATGAACAGTTAAATATACTTATTATGATAAGTTTTTATACTATTCTTGTTTGGTTTAATGTAGATATAGATAACATAATTATTATATACGGAATGATAGTCAGCATATCAATGTCTTATTGTCTATTATATATACATACAAACAAAAAATTATATAAAAAATTATTAGCAAAATTAGATAAAGAAGAACAAAATTAGTTACATATGCTTTTTAATAAACAAAGATCATCCCAAACCAAGTATTTTTCTTCTGGCTTTCGTAATAAATATGCAGGATGATAACTCACAACAACAGGAATATCATTTGATTGATTACCAGTGGAAAAATAGTGAACTTTGCCTCTAAGTTCTCTTATGCTCAAACTGTTATTTAAAACTGCGTTCGCAGAAAATTTTCCCAAAAGCAAAATTTTATTTGGTTTCAAAAAATCAATTTGTTCTAATAAAAAAGGCCGACACAATTCTAATTCTTCAATTTTTGGATTTCTATTAGCAGGTGGTCTACACTTAACTATATTTGTAATAAAAGTCTCTCTATCTCTATGAATCTCAATTGCATTAAGCATTTGATCTAAAAGTTTACCTGCCCTTCCTACAAAGGGAATTCCTGTAGCATCTTCCTGTTCTCCGGGAGCTTCACCTATTATCAGACATGAGCCTTCAGATATATTTCCCGAACCAAAAACTACATTCTTTCTATAGTGACATAGATCACATAATTTGCAATTATTTACTACGTTTTTCAGTATATCAAAAGTATTAGACTCTATTTTATAAGGCTGATTATCTTGGATTCTATTTTGTTCTATAGACTGATCATTTATTTTAAAAAAATCTTCGTTATTATTTGACCTATATAGACTAGACTTATTAGAAATAACATATACTCCTATCTCTTTCAATAAGATACGCTGTATATAGCTAACTGAATTTTTATTCTTTAAGTGAAAAAGCATAATAATTTTATTCTAATAGTTTTTTTTCCATCACAACTGCACTTTCAGTTTTAGAATTCTTGAGAACATAGTAATTCTTTCTTCTACCTATTTTAGCAAAACCATGTTTTTTGTAAAAATTTACAGCATTTATATTATGTTCTCCAACTTCTATTATAATACTATTCAATTTATTTTCTTTAGAAATTTGGATGCATTTATCTAATAATTTAGAACCAATACCAATATTTTGCATATCCTCATGAACTGCAATGCGCAATAAATGAGCAACATCAGGCGCAAGCATCATAACAAAAAAACCTAATAAACTTTCCTTATACTTAACTACATAAGCAATATACCCTGCATCAAGACAATCTTGAAAATTACCATAACTCCAAGAAGACAATTGCACCTTGGTATCTAACGATACAACATCATTAATATCACTAATGGCCATTTGAATTATATCAATTTCTGAAAGAAAAGAACTTGTTCTCGGATTGCCCCCATTATTATAAAACAATTCATTTCTTGTAAAAGCAACTTTATTCCTTATATAAACAGGTTCAACATCATCAAATATTTTTGATGTATCAAGGAAATAGTTCTTAGCTATCATAGCTAGAATATGCGAAGCTGGATTAGTAATCCCAGAATTAATAATACCTCTTGGGATTATTAATTCTGATTTATGAACATACCAAGAATCACCAACTAATATTATATTAGTTTTTTTATAACTTGATTTCCATTGATTAGTATGGAATGTTAACCATAATGATAGATCAGAAACAGAAATAAGAATAGGCTCAAACAAAATTTTACAACTACCGTTAGAAGCTCCTATTAAATAAGCTCCTATATATACTTCATTCATTCTAGCGTCAATAGAAGATACTATGATATCATAATCGTTTGAGGATTCCATTTGTGCTTGAAAAGCCATAGAATATAAAGAAATTACAGGTATGATTGGTATATTTAGAAACATTCCAATAGACTTTGCTATACTACAAGATAACCTGATACCTGTAAATTTACCAGGGCCTTGGTCAAATGAAACTGCATTTAACTCACTCTTATCTAACTTTGTTTTTGATAGAATAGATTCTATAGTAGGTATTATATGTTCAGAAGGCAGGTTTTCTTTATAAATTTTTGATGAAATTAGATCTTTAATAACCCCATTTAAATTGAAAGATATTATAGAGACACTACAAATTTCTGTAGAGGATTCTATAGCTAACAAATTAATAATCTTATTATTCATAATAATTTATTTTAGATTGCCGTATGAAAAAAATTAATAGGTTTAAATCAGGACAATAATACTAGATATTATTCTAGAATTTTAGTAACTAAAATAATAATTTATCACTTATATTATTTTATATGATATAAAAATTAATTAATGCTTGTATTAAAATAATTTAAAAATTAAAATCTTTATTATTCAAAGGAGTTTTTATGAAGACAGTTGGAGAAGAATTAGAATCATTCAAAGTAATGGGAGTAAAACCAGGATTTACACAACATGAAGAAAATGGAGTTTCTGCATTCGAAGAAATCACAGCAAGTTCATTTCCTGGAAAATGGAAAGTAATATATTTCTATCCTAAAGATTTTACATTTGTCTGTCCTACAGAAATAATGGGATTCGACAAATTATCTAAAGAATTTGAAGATAGAAATACAGTACTTATGGGTGGTTCTGTAGATAATGAATTCGTCAAATTAGCATGGCGCAGAGAACATCCAGGACTTAACAAACTTAGTCATTATCAATTCGCTGATATGACTGGCTCACTAATAGATCAGTTAGGAATTAGAGACCCAAATGCTGGCGTTGCTTTGCGTGCTACATTTATAGTTGATCCAGATAATATTATACAACATGTTTCTGTCAACAATCTAAGTGTTGGACGCAATCCTGAAGAAATACTACGACTATTAGATGGCTTTCAAACTAAAGAATTGTGTGCTTGCAATAGAGAAATAGGTGGAGACACATTATAAAATAAAACAATCTTTGCAATTTATTTTTATAAATTGCAAAGATTGAATTGTGCATTATCTAATAAAAAAACCATAAAACTCTTATAATGAGTTTTCATAAGTAAATCCAATAATTAAAGAATTATATGTTGCAAATAGAATACTATTTTTATAAATAGATATTAATAGCTAAGAAATTGGATTTCATATTTCAATCTATTATTAATAAATTGGTATTAATTAAGTGAATCTCTCTAATACGAAAAATACTACAGCTATAGTTCAAAAATTACTATCTAAAGTAGATAATCATAAAAAATATCAATATGGAAAACCTCATGGCTCAGGTTTATCATTTTTAATAGGAAATATCAAAAAATATTATAAATATCCAATTGCACTAGTTACACATAATTCTTTAGAAGCTCAACAAATAACCGAAGAAATCCGTATATTTTGCCCCAAGCTACGCGTATTTAATATGCCAGATTGGGAAACATTACCTTATGATATATTTTCTCCAAATCAAAGTTTAATTTCTGAAAGATTAAAAACTCTCTATGAATTACTAAACAACAATATTGATGTTTTAGTTATACCTATAAATGCGGTTATTAATTATATCTCTCCTATAGATTTTATAGCTTCATATAGTTTTATATATAAAAAAAATGATTTAATTAATGAAGAAAATTTACTTAATCAATTTAGAATTGCTAATTATAAGCAAGTTAGCCAAGTAACAGATTTTGGTGAATTTTGTATCAGAGGTAGTATTATAGACATCTTTCCAATGGGTTCATCAACAGCATATCGATTAGATTTATTAGACAATAAAATAGAATCTATTAGGACGTTTAATGTAGAGACACAATGTAGTACTGGCTACATTGACAGTATAGAAATACTCCCAGGAAAAGAATTTCCTATAGATGAAAAATCAATTAATTCCTTTCGTTCAAAATTCCGTGAATACTTTGAAGGAGATCCTTCTAAATATTCAATATATAAAAACATTAGCCAAGCAAATATATTTCCAGGAATTGAATACTATTTACCATTATTTTTTGAAAAAAAATCTACTATTTTTGATTATATACAAAAAGAATCTTTATTTATAACGTTAGAAAATATCAATGAAACTATAGAGCAATTTTCCAGAGACACTCAAGATCGTTATAATTTTTTAAAACATGATATCGAAAGACCTATTCTTAAACCAGAAGATCTTTTCTTAGATCAAGAAAATTTTTACAAAAAAATCAATAATTTCAAACATTTATCTATTAATTTAAAACAAAATAACGAATTCGAAAAAATACCTAATATTTCTATATTAGAAAATAATGTAAATATAGTAGCAAATATAGAAGAAACTATTATAGACACAAAATCAAAAATTATTATATGCGTAGATTCAAATGCTAGAAAAGAAATAATAACAAATATATTAAAAACAAATTCAAAAATAAACATAGTACCTCATACAAGTATTGAATCTTTTTTTGATTCACAAGACCAAATAGGCATAACAATTGCACCTATAAATTATGGCTTCAAATATATCCCAGAAAATTTAACTGTTATCACAGAAAATGATTTGTATCCCAATACATATAATGAGAAAAATTACAAAAAGAATAAGATTAGTAAGAAAAATCAAGAAGCTAACTTTCGTGACATAGCTGAATTATCCATAGATGACCCTGTTGTACATTATCAATATGGTGTTGGCAGATACAAGGGATTAGTTAATATGAATGTAGGACAAGATCAAATGGAATTCTTACATTTAGAATATGCAAAAAAAACCAATCTATATGTACCTATTACTAACTTAAATCTAATTTCTAGATACATAGGAATTGACCCGGAAAATGCTCCTTTACATCAACTAGGATCAGATATATGGGAAAAAAAATATAAAAAAGCAATTCAGCAAATACATGATACAGCAGCTGAATTATTAGACATATATTCCAAAAGATCTATAAAAAAAGGATATGCTTTCTCAGTAAATAACGAAGAGTATAATAAATTTGTAGAAGATTTTGAATTTACAGAAACTATTGATCAAGAGCAAGCAATCCAGTCTGTTTTAAAAGATATGTCCTTAGAAAAACCAATGGATAGATTAGTATGCGGAGATGTGGGCTTTGGAAAAACAGAAGTAGCTTTGAGAGCATCTTTTATTGCTGTTTCAAATAATAAACAAGTAATTATACTTTGTCCTACAACATTATTGGCAGAACAACATACCCAAACATTCAGTAAAAGATTTGCAAATTGGCCAATAAAAATATCTGAATTATCTAGAATGAAATCACGCAAAGAAATATTTCATACTATCTCGGAAATAAACAAAGGTCTAGTAGATATAGTTATAGGAACACATAAGATACTGTCATCTGAAATTAAATTTCAAAATCTAGGTCTTGTAGTAATAGATGAAGAACATAGATTTGGTGTAAGACAAAAAGAACTGTTTAAAAATATTAGATCTGAAGTTGATGTCTTATCACTAACTGCAACCCCTATTCCTCGTACTCTAAGTATGTCTTTAGAAGGAATAAGAGATTTTTCAATTATTACAACAGCCCCCCAAAAAAGGCTTCCAATAAAAACCTTTATAAGGTATCAAGATAATAGCATTATTATCGAAGCTATCAGACGCGAGGTAAGGCGAGGAGGACAAATTTATTTTCTACATAATGAAATTTCTACTATAAATAACAAAAAAAACTTAATAGAACAATTATTACCAGAAATAAAAGTTGCTATTGCCCATGGTCAAATGTTAGCAAGAGATCTTGAAAACATTATGAAAAATTTTTGTCAAAAAAAATATGATGTCTTACTATGTACAACCATAATAGAAAATGGGATAGATATACCAAATGCTAATACTATTATAATTAACAGAGCTGATGCTTTTGGATTAGCACAACTACATCAATTACGAGGTAGAGTCGGACGATCTCATCATCAAGCATATGCTTATCTATTAATTCCTAATGAAGAATCAATAACTAGCCAAGCAAAAAAAAGACTCAATGCAATCCAAAATATGGAAGATCTTGGATCAGGTTTTTATTTAGCTCTTCACGATTTAGAAATTAGAGGATCTGGAGAAATTCTAGGAGAATCACAGTCTGGAAATATACAAGAAATAGGGTATTCGTTATATAATGAAATGCTATCTGAAGCTATATCAAAAATAAAAGACGGAAAAGAAATAAACCTAACAAATTTAGTTATACCATCGTCTTGCGAAATAAATTTAGGTGTAACATCTATTCTGCCGTCTGAATATTGTCCTGATATATCAGCTAGGTTAGCTTTATATAAAAGATTATCTCATGCTAATAGTGAAGATGATATACTTAAAATTCAATATGAAATAGAAGATAGATTTGGGAAATTAACAGATTCGGCAGAAAATCTCATTATCACTCATAAGCTAAGAATATTAGCTGATAAATTATACATAAAAAAATTGATCATAGAAAACAGTCGCATTATTTTAATTTTTGAGAATAATACAAATACAGACATACAAAAAATAATATCTCTAATAAAAACTAATTCCAACATAAAGCTTGGTATTGATAATAAAATCTTTCTGCTAAACAATAAGGATTTCAAATCAAAAATCAATGAATTATTTAATATATTAAATTATTTAAATAATAATTAGATTAGATAATAGTCATTTGAGCACATAAATCAAATAAAATATCTGGAAAAAAACCAATAATCATAATAGATAACACATTAAAAATTAACAAATTTTTAAAAATCATAGAGCTATAGAAACTATTTGATTTTATAAAAGATAAATTATTATTACAGTTATCAAAATAAATAATTTTAATAACTCTTAAATAATAAAAAGCTCCGATTAAAGAAAATAAAACAGCATAAATCGCAATATATAAATGATTAGAATTTATTAAATTCCTCAAAATAGAAAATTTAGCGTAAAACCCTAAAAAAGGAGGTAAACCTGCTAAAGATAACATACAAACCAACATCAAAAAAGCCATTATCGGATTTACCTGATTTAAACCTTTTAAATCATCTAAATTATCACAATCAAAATTAGCGCGTGAAAAAAACATTAACAAGCCAAAAATAGCAATGTTAGTTAGAACATAACTTATTATATAGAAAATAGCGTCTATATATGCAACTGATCCTTCTAAAGGCTCAATACCTATAAGTCCTAACAAGACAAAACCCATATGAGATATAGTAGAATAAGCCAATACTCTTTTAAAATTAGTTTGCAATATAGCAGCTATATTTCCTACTGCTAATGATAAAATCGAGAATATTATCATTATAGATTGCCAATCTAAATAAAATGCAACAAAAGAATTAAATAAAATTCTTATCATAACAGCAAAAGCAGCTATTTTTGGTGCTGTACTAATCAATAATGTAATTATAGTAGGAGAACCCTGATAAACGTCAGGAACCCACATGTGAAAAGGAACAACTCCTAACTTAAAAGAAAGACCAGCTAATATAAATATTAAAGAGAAAATGACAATTTTTATACTGATTGTACCGTGAACATATGCAGACAGATCAACTAATTCTAAAGTATTAGAAATACCATAAACTAATGAAAAACCATATAATAAAATAGCTGACGCAATAGAACCTAAAATAAAATACTTTAAAGCAGCCTCTATTGATTTAGAATAATCTCTACGCATAGCAATCATTGCATATAGAGGCAAAGACATTAATTCTAAACCTAAATAAATAGACAACAGATTTCCAGAAGAAACCATAATCATCTGACCAAGTAGAGAAAATAAAGCCAAATAATAAAACTCACCACCTTGTGATAGAATTTTAAAATCTTCTACATATGATCTACTATAAATGAAGGAAATCAAAGTAATAATACAAAGCAATATTTTTAAATATTGAGAAAAATTATCTATTACCAATGACCCATTAAATATCTTATCAACAAAATCAAACTGTTGTATCACTATAAGAAAAATAGTTGATATAAATAATGCCAACAAACTTATGATAAATGTAAAATTTTGATTTCTTTTGAAAATATCTATCAGAAGTATTATTAAAGTAGAACAGAGCAATGAAATCTCTGGTAGGATAAGAATAAAACTATTATAGTTAATCATATTCATTTTAAAATTTTGTTATATTTTTGTTGTAGATAATTGATCTAATAAAATTTCTACTGGAAGATGAATTACATCTGTAAATATTTTTGGATAAATTCCCATAAATAAAATTAATATTGCTAATAAAGCAAATATTAAAAATTCTCTTTTATTAACATCTGATAAGTTATTAGAAACAATGGTACTATTAATTTTGCCAAAAGCAATCCTTTTAACTAACCATAAAGAATAAGATGCACTAAGAACTAAAGATAATGCTGTTAGTATACCAACTACAAAATTATATTTTATCGAACCCATAATAACAAAAAACTCGCCTACAAAACCACTAGTAGCTGGCAAGCCAGAATTTGCCATAGAAAAGAATACAAAAAATGTTACAAATGTAGGCATGACATTGACAAGACCACTATAATCAGATATCAATCTCGAATGAGTTCTATCATACAAAACTCCTATAGAAAAAAACATAGCAGTAGAAACAAAACCATGAGAAATCATTTGTAAAATAGCACCTTCCATCCCTGCCTTATTAAATATAAAGATCCCCAACGTAACAAAACCCATATGAGCAATTGAAGAATAAGCTATCAATTTCTTCATATCTCTTTGTGCTATTGCAATAAATCCTATATATATAATAGCTATCAAAGATAATGATATCATCAACATAGACATATCTTTAGACGCATCAGGTAATATAGGTAGTGAAAAACGTAAAAAACCATAAGCCCCTAATTTAAGCATAATAGAAGCTAGGATGATAGATCCTCCAGTAGGAGCTTCTACGTGAGCATCAGGCAACCATGTATGAACTGGCCACATAGGTATTTTTACAGCGAAAGCTAACCAAAAAGCTAAGAAAATAAGAATTTGATCAACATAACAAATATTTATTGAATACCAATTAGTAATTTCAGAAGAATTAGAAATATTACGCAAATAAATTAACGCAACAAACATTAACAAAGAACCTAATAAAGTATATAAAAAAAATTTAAAAGAAGCATAAAAACGATTAGGTCCTCCCCATATACCTATAATCAGATACATAGGAATTAATGTGGCTTCAAAAAACACATAAAATAATATGCCATCTAGTGAAGAAAAAACTCCATTAATCAAACCTGATAAAATCAGAAATGCTGCAAAATACTGTGAAATATTATTCTTTATAGACTCCCACGAAGATAAAATTACTATAACTGTCATGAAGGAATTTAATATTAGGAACCATAATGATATGCCATCTATACCTAAATGATAATTTATATTAAATGTTTCTATCCAGGAATAATTTTCCTCGAATTGAAACAAAGAACTATCTATTTCAAATAATCGATATATATATATAACAATAAAAAAACTGATTAGAGAACCAAATAATGATATCAACTTAATATAAAGCTGATTACCTCTATCTGCAGCCAAAATAATAAAACCAAAAAATATTGGCGTAAAAATAGATAAGGAAAGCCAAGGAATAGATGTATAAGACATTGTAATCATCGAATAAATACAAAAAATGTTACCAAACAAACAATACCCATAGTCATTGAAAGAGAATAATAGTAAATAAAACCAGAATGTAATTTCTTGCTAATCCTGGAGAAAAAACATGCAACATTTGCACAACCATTCACAATTAACTTATCAATTAATATCTGGTCAATAAATCGCCAAAAAAATAATCCTATATAATATACACTTACTGCAATTTTCTCATATAAAAAATCAAAATAGTATTTTTCTTGTAACACATTATAAATCAATGAAAATCTATCCTTAATTACAACAGGCAAATTTGTATTAATCAAAAATAAATACCATGAAATAATAGCGCCACTTACAGTTAATATAACCGGTATTGACGTTAAAGAATGTAAAGCAAAATTTAAACTACCATGCCAGTTCAATGAAACTTTATAAAAAGATAAATGATCTGGAATTATAGTAATAACATTATCAAATAATCCATTAAACAAAAATCTATCAGCAAAAATATATCCTATGAATATAGATGGGATAGACAACAATAATAAAGGCATAGTTACAACGATAGAAGACTCTTTTGGATGATGATCATCTATATTATGATTATGACTAATAACTTTACCTTCATCTAAATAGTTATTTTTTGCCTTAGGAGAACCATGAAAAACCAGGAAATATAATCTAAAAGAATATAAAGATGTAACAAAAACACCAATAAGCAAAAAATAATATGCAATAGATGATCCATAAAGATCAGAATTCTTAACTGCTTCTAATATCAGTTCTTTAGAATAAAAACCAGAGAAGAAAGGAGTACCAACTAAAGATAAAGTTCCTATTAGAAAAGTTATCCAGGTTATAGGCATATGCTTATATAACCCGCCCATATATCTAATATCCTGATTATGATGCATACCTAATATAACAGAACCAGCTCCTAAAAATAAAAGAGCTTTAAAAAATGCATGAGTCATTAAATGAAAAATTGCTAAAGAATATGAAGACACTCCTAAAGCAACTGTCATGTAACCTAATTGCGATAATGTAGAATAGGCAACAACCTTTTTAATATCGTACTGCACAATACCTAATATACCTAAAAATAAGGCCCCAATAGATCCTACGAAAATTATAAAGGATAAAACAAACGAAGAATATTCAAAAATAGGAGAAAAACGAGCAACCATAAAAATACCAGCAGTAACCATAGTAGCCGCATGTATTAATGCTGAAATTGGAGTAGGGCCTTCCATGGAATCTGGCAACCAAGCATGCAATGGAACTTGTGCTGATTTTCCCATCGCTCCTACAAACAAACAAAAACAGGCCACTGTAATAATAGAACATTCAGAAAAAATAACATCATGTTCTATAACTTTGCCAACCAGACCGTTTATTTTATCAAAAATTTCATAATAATTCATTGTGCCAGTATAAGAAAATAATAAACCTATACCTAATATAAAACCAAAATCACCTACTTTATTAACTAAAAAAGCCTTCATATTTGCTATAATTGCAGACTCCTTCTTATACCAAAAACCTATTAGCAAATAAGAGACTAGTCCTACAGCTTCCCACCCAAAGAACAATTGCAGCATATTATTAGACATAACTAACATTAACATTGCAAATGTAAATAAAGAAATATAGGAAAAAAAACGCTGATAACTCTCATCATCGTACATGTAACCTATTGAGTAAATATGAACCATCAGAGAGATTGATGTTATTATCAACATCATTAATGCAGATAATGTATCAATTAGAAAACCTATTTCCAATTCAACATCATCTATTACACTCCAAGTATACAAAACATGTTCATAACAACTACGATTATTAACAATATCAGTTATTACAATCACAGAACCAATAAAAGAAATAAAAACTGCGAATATTGTAATAATATGGACAATTGTTCTATTTAAAACAGGCTTGCCAAAGAAACTCGTTCCAAACAAACCAGATAATATTGATCCAAATAAAGGAGATAAAGATATAATTAGAAAAATATTAGGATTTAATGAAAAAATATGCATCTTTTATTTTTCATCCTCTAAGATTGCTAATTGCATTAGAATCTACAACACCTGAATTTCTAAATAATAAGACTAACAATGCCAATCCTATAGCTGCTTCAGCAGCTGCAACTGTTAAAATAAAAAAAACGAAAACTTGACCTGATATATCATTGTTAAATCTAGAAAATGCAACCAAGTTAAAATCAACTGATAATAATAATAATTCTAAAGACATTAACAAAACAATTAGATTTTTTCTATTTATAAAAATTCCAACTAACCCTATAGAAAAAATAATAGAACTAATAACAAGACAATATGATAAGGTTAACATTATTCATTTCCTTCTTTAGAAGAAACAGTATTAGCATAATAATTGTTTATGTTTTTAGGAAACTTTACCATAATCAATCTACTAGATGGATCTGCCTTTAAAGCAACATCAACTTCATTTCTTTTTCTGTCCTTCCTAGTACGCATTGTCAAAGCAATCGCAGATATCATACCTACCAATAATATTACAGCACCTATTTCGACAAATATATAATAATCAGAATACATAGCATAACCAATAGAAAAAGAATTAGTTATGCTAGAAGAACAATTACTCATAGACATATCAAAATCTTGATTCCATGTCGCAAATAATATCATAGCTGCTTCTATAACCAAAACAAATCCAACAAAAAAACCAAAAATAATATATCTGTTTAGGCTAAATTTGTCGTTAATCTTATGAATATCAATCATCATCACAACAAATAAAAACATAACCATAACAGCACCAACATAAACCAATATTAGTATCAATGATAAAAATTCTGAACCTAATAGCATCCACATCATTGAAACATTTATAAAAACCAATATCAAATTCATAACAGCAAAAATAGGATTTCTAACTATTACGACACAAATTGCCGACAAGCATGCAATAACAGACAAAAAAGAAAAAAGAAAATCAATAAAACTCATTTTAAAATCCTGAAAATAATTAACGATAAAAAGAATCCTGAGATTTTCTAGATGAAATCTCAGACTCATATTTATCGCCAATAGCTAAAAGCATCTCTTTTGTAAAATAAAGATCCCCCTTTTTTTCTCCATGATATTCATAAAAATGCGTTTCTACTATGGAATCAACAGGACAACTTTCCTCACAAAAACCACAAAAAATACATTTAGTAAGATCAATATCATACCTAGTAGTACGTCTTGTACCATCTTCCCTTTGCTCAGAATCTATACTTATAGCCATAGCTGGACAAACAGCCTCACATAGCTTACAAGCAATACAACGTTCCTCTCCATTTGGATAGCGCCTTAAAGCATGTAATCCTCTAAATCTTGGTGAAATAGGAGTCTTCTCATATGGGTAGATTAACGTATTTTTACCTTTAAAAAAATATTTACCTGTTATAAACATTCCTTTCAAGAAATCAACAAGCATGAGACTACGTAAAAACCTTCCTATAGACTTCATTAAATCCCTCTTATCGTAAAAGAACTAATACCATATATTCCATGGTGTTCTAACCCAAATAGCAACTACCAAAAACCATACTCCAGTAATTGGTATAAATATTTTCCAACCAAGTCTCATTATTTGATCATATCTATATCTTGGAAAAGTTGCTCTAAACCATATAAACAGACATACTATAAAGAATGTTTTTATCCAAAGCCAAATCCATCCAGGTATTAAATAGAAAGGAAAGAAATTAAGTGGAGAATACCATCCACCTAAGAATATTACTGAAGCCATACACGATAATAAAATTATATTTGCATATTCAGCTAAAAAGAATATTGCAAATGAAACCCCTGAATACTCAACCATATGACCTGCAACAATCTCTGATTCTCCTTCTACAACATCAAAAGGATGCCTATTTGTTTCAGCGACAGATGAGATAACATATATAATAAATAATGGCAATAGTGGCAACCAATTCCAAGATAAAAAAGATAATCCTATATCATAAAAAAAGCCTTTATTTTGGACATTAACGATATCACTCATATTTAAACTTCTGGAAACTAATAAAACAGTAACCAAAACAAATCCAATAGCTAATTCATAAGATATCATTTGAGCAGAAGCTCTTAAGCCACCTAATAAAGCATATTTTGAATTTGATGCCCATCCAGCTATGATAACACCATAAACACCTAAAGAAGTTATAGACATAACATATAAAAGACCGGCATTAATATCTGCTAAAACAATATCAGGGCCAAAAGGTATAACAGCCCATGCAGCCAATGCTGGCATAAGAGTAATAACTGGTGCGATTAAAAAAAGAACCTTATTAGATGCACTAGGTATGATAACTTCTTTAGTTAATAATTTAAACACATCAGCAAATGGTTGAAGAAGCCCTCCATATCCAACTCTATTAGGACCAAGTCTAACATGCATTGCTGCGATCATTTTACGTTCCCAATATGTTAGATAAGCCACACAAATAATTACAGGAAGCATAATGGCAAATATTTTTAAAATAGTATATAAAACTAAAGATATATTAATATTAAAGAAATTTATAAAGATCAATGGTGATATCATAATTTCTCCACAATAATATCTTCAAAGGACCAACCTAAAGGAGCTGTTTCCTCAAATGCGACTGGTAAATATAAGCCTTGATTTGGAACAAAATCGTCATTTACAGCAACTAAGTTTATACTATTATTACTACTAGATATTCTCACCATATCACCATCAGAAATACCTAATTGCTTTAAGGAACAACTATTAAGCCTTAAAACTGGAGGCTGTGAATATTTTGTCTTTTGCAAAGAGTCAGAATTCCTTACCATAATATCTGACCTATATATTGGAACATTAGCAATTCTTTCAAACTTACTAGAAGAATTATCTACTCCTATAAAAGAAAGATCAACACTATTAGATAGCCTAGTTTTCAAGTCATAACTTAGAATAGCCTGTTTAACTTCCTCAGAACTTTCATAATTAAATCCCGAGATATTTAATAGCTTACCTAAAGCACAAAAAACTTTCCACGCAGGTCTAGTTTTACCGAAAGGCACAACTACACCTTTAAAACTTTGAACAACACCTTGAGAATTTATATATGTTCCTGAAGTTTCAGTAAAAGGAGATATTGGAAGTATTATATTAGCCCATTTTTTGGCAAAAGAAAAATAAGGAGTTAATGCAACTGAAAACTCAGAACTCTCTATAGCTTTTAAAGCATTTAGACCATTGTCAGAATCTAGATATGGATCAGAATGCAGGACTATATATGATTTCAAAGAACTATTAAAAATATCATTTACTAATTTTCCTTTTTGAGGAAGAAAATTAGATACATAACCGCCAATAGTATTAGCCCCATTACCAAGAACAGCGATACTAGAATCTACAATATTAGCAATATAGCCTGCATTTGCTACTAGTTTTGATGAATTAGGCACTGATAAAGCCATATTGCCCAATAAAATAGCTGACTTATTATTTCTATCTAATAACTTTTCTGCAATCTCAAACAAAATTTTGTTATCTGTAAGACACAGCTCCTCAAATTCTCTTGGAATATTTTTAGACATACTCTTTGATAAAATCACACATAATTCTGCTAATAATGAATGAAGTTGTGAAGGAATAACAGTAATTCTACCTGAAACATTAATAAATTGATTCGACTGGTAACTATCTAATATAAAAATCTTTGCTCCATGCTTAACAGCTTTACGAAGTCTATGAGCTATTAATGGATGATCATTTCTTAAATCAGATCCTACTATTACTAAAACATCTAATTTTTCTAACTCTTCTAAAGAAAATCCTAACCAAGGAACCCCATTAAAAACTCTATCTAAATTAGAATCATTTTGCCGCAATCTAAAATCAATATTTTCAGAGCCTAAATTATTCAATAACTTTTTAAATAAATAAAACTCTTCTAGAGTCGAATACTCAGAAGCTATACCAGCAATTTGTTGATCACCATATTTATTTTTTATATAGTTAAGATTGTCAGCAATTTTTTCTAAAGCTTCCTCCCAAGATACTTCATTCCAATTACCATTACTATCCTTAAACATAGGAGAAGATAATCTATCAGGACTATTTAATCCTTCGTAAGAAAAACGATCTCTATCTGTTATCCAGCACTCATTAATATCATTATTTTCGAATGGAACAACCCGCATAACCTGATTATTCTTAATCTGCATTATCAAATTTGTACCCACACTGTCATGAGGACTAATTGATTTTCTCCTAGCTAATTCCCAAGTACGAGCCTTAAACCGAAAAGGCTTAGAAGTCAGAGCTCCAACTGGACATATATCTATCATATTACCTGATAATTCAGACTCTATATAATCACCTAAAAAAGTTGATATCTCTGAATGCTCACCACGACCAAGCATACCTAGTTCCTGTATCCCTGCTATTTCTTGCCCGAACCGTATACAACGAGTACAGTGTATACAACGGCTCATTTCTTCAGCAGATATTAAAGGACCAAAATTTTTATGAAAAACTACTCTTTTTTCCCTTTCGGAATAACGAGATTTTTTCTTGCCATAACCAACGGCCAAATCTTGCAACTGACACTCACCTCCTTGATCACATACAGGACAATCAAGCGGGTGATTAATTAGCAAAAATTCCATAACAGAATTTTGCGCTTCTTTAACTTTCTTGGAATTAGTATGTATAACCATTCCTTCACTTGCTATAGTGGAACAAGCAGGCATGAGTTTAGGTGTTTTTTCTATCTCTACTAAACACATACGGCAATTTGCAGCAACTGACAATTTTTTGTGATAGCAAAAATGTGGAACATAACAACCAAGTTTTTCAGTAACTTGAATAAGGCTACTTCCCTTTGGTACTCGTACTTTTTCACCATTAACGGTTATATCTATCATTTGCAT
>JADMLC010000002.1 GCA_019278155.1 Candidatus Kinetoplastidibacterium crithidiae | reverse complement strand
AGTGATAAACATACAAATAAAGGCAATTAGTAGCAAAAAAAGAAATATCGTCTTGCCAGAATGACTGCAAACTATATTTCTAGTTTTAATAAAAAATACTCTCGCCGTAGTTAAATGGATATAACAGACCCCTCCTAAGGGTCAGTTAGTGGTTCAATTCCACTCGGCGAGGCCATGTATAACAAATCTTTAGTGCCATATAATAAAAGCTTTTGAGCAAAAATTAGCTACGAGGGTGGTGCTTTAAATGCAAAGTCTTCAATCTTTCATTTGCTACATGTGTATAAATTTGTGTGCTAGAAATATCAGAATGTCCTAATAACAGTTGAACTACCCTTAGATCAGCTCCATGATTTAATAAGTGAGTAGCGAAGGCATGACGTAATACATGGGGAGAAATTGGAATATTAATTTGTGCCAACAAAGCATATTTTTTAATTAATTGCCAAAATGCCTGTCTAGACATTGATGTTGTTTTATTTGTAACGAATAAAACTTCACTGTTTTTATGGTTTAAAATATGACTACGTGAATCCTGCAAATATTTACATATCCAGAAAACACATTCCTCCCCTAAAGGAACTAATCTGTCTTTACTACCCTTACCAAGCACCACATGTACGACACCATCATCTAGATTAATATCTCTTAGTTTTAAACTAATCAACTCTGATACCCTTAATCCTGTTGAATATAACATCTCCAACATAGCTCTATCCCTTAGACCTCTAGCATTATTTACATCTGGAGATGTTATCAATTTTTCTACTTCTTCCTCTGATAGAGTACTAGGAATATTCCTATGTGATTTAGCCATTTTTATATTTAAACAAGGATTGCATAAAACCAACCCTTCTCTCACAGCCCATGAATAAAAACGCTTTAAAGAAGCTAACCGTCTATTAGATGTAGATGACTTTATCATTGAAAGATCGTGAGCAAACCATTCTTCAATTCTATCAATACTAATATTATCAACAATATTCTTATCAGATTTTTTTTCTATCCAGATGGCAAATGAATTCAAGTCATTTCTATAAGAAACAATTGTATTATCAGATAAACCTTCCTCCAGCCATATTGAATTTAAAAACTTAGATATAAAACTAAAAGAAATATCTAACTCATTTGTTTGATTGCTCATACTAATAAAATTTAGTAACAAATATTAATTAAAAGCTGCAGCTGCTTTATATAATCTATCTCTGATAGCGTCCCATTCAGGCAAAAAAGGTAGTTCTTTAACAAAGATTCTAGAATATTTTTTGGAATCGATTTCCCTCAAAATATAATATAGATGCTTGGCATAAACTACTGGGTCAGAAGACATATGATAAAAATCTATATTTTTTTCAACATGAACTGGTTTATCTCCATAATATAATGCAGCTAATTTATCAAATTTTTTCGCAAAATCTGTAGAGTTTTTAAAAAATGAATCATTATCAATAATAGTTAGAGGAGTGTTAGTAGCATAATGTGATTTTAGAGAGCCAGAAACAACAATTGAGTTGTTATATAAATCTCTCGACTCTAATTCTATAATTTTCGCAATATTCATTTCTGTGATATGACCTGGTCTCAATATTGATGGTTTTTTTCCTTCTTTTATACCAGATAAATCTATAATCGTAGATTCAATTCCTATATCTGAAACTCCGCCATCCACAATAAAAATATCTTTCAAATATTCTTTGTTGAATTCGCTACATACGTGACTAGAGCAAGTAGGCGATATCCTACCAAACATATTGGCAGAAGGAGCTGCCAAAGCGCCTTTCTTATTGCTTTTGCTATTTGCAAAAGCAATAAGAATTTCTTGTGCAACTGGATGCAATGGACACCTTATTCCTACCGTACTTTGACCACCAGTGACTATATCTGGCACATTAGAAGATTTTTCTAAAACTAAAGTCAAAGGTCCTGGCCAAAAAATATCAGCCAATTTATATGCTTCATCAGGAATATAATCTGACCAATAAGAAATATCATCTATTGTAGGTATATGAAGAATCACAGGATGATTTAATGGACGATTTTTAATAGAGTAAATCCTCCTAACAGCCTCTACATTTTCAGCATCAGCACCAAGTCCATATACAGTCTCTGTAGGAAAAACAATAACCTTACTAGCTAGAAGATATTGTAATGCTCTATCTATAACATCCAATTTTTATCATCCATTCTACCAGCTTTTTGACTCAACACTTTCATAATTTATTCCCATGACAGAACATACATCATAAGCTCTCTTATTCAACTCATATACATCATTACCTAACAAAGTAATATGCCCCATTTTACGACCTATTCTTGCCTCATTTTTACCATATAAATGCAACTTAGTTCCTGAGATATTTAGTACCTTCACCCAATTTGGTTCTCTTTGCAAACCATTAGATTTATCAAACCATACATCTCCCAATAGGTTAATCATAATGGCAGAAGACATCAATGATGTATCTCCCAATGGCAATCCAACCATTGCTCTAACTTGCTGTTCAAATTGACTTGTAATACAAGCCTCTATAGAGTAATGTCCACTATTATGAGGTCTAGGAGCTATTTCATTAACTATAATTCTATTGCCGATAATAAAAAATTCAATACATAAAACACCACTGTATTTTAATGATTCAACAATTTTCTTTGCAATAAAACTAACTCTAGAAATATCAATATTACTATATATTTCATGATTAGAACTGGTGATTATAGAACTAGAAAGAATTCCTGAGGTATGAAAATTAATAGAAGGAGGAAATTCTTTAGTATTCCCATTCAAATCTCTAGCCACCACAATAGATACTTCCTGGTCTAAAGACAACATCTTTTCAAAAACCGATGGAACTTTGCCTAAATCATCAAAGGCTTTTTTTAACTGACCTTTATCTTTAACTCTAATCTGACCTTTTCCGTCATATCCCAATTGAGCAACTTTTAAAATTCCTGGAAATAAATTATCACTTATATTATCGCAATCCTCATAATCATACAAAACTGCGTATGGGGCCAAATCAATACCTAAAGAACTTATAAACTCCTTCTCCAATATACGATTCTGAGCAATAGCAATTGATTCGTATGAGGGACAAACTCTAACTTTTTTTTTAGCTAAAAAACTCAAACTATGAACCGGTACATTTTCAAACTCTACAGTTACAGCTTTACATATAGAGGAAAAATGATTAAGGACATCTTCATCATCATAAGATGACTGTAAGTGTAAGTCAGCCACAGAAGATGCTGGATTATCATTACTAGGATCAATGACAACTACTTTGTAACCTAGCTGCTGTGCTGAATTACAAAACATTTTCCCTAATTGACCACCACCCAACAAACCAAGCCACGCACCAGGTTTAATAAAAAAACCATTAGAATCAAATAAAGCCATATCACATTTTTCCTAAAAACAACTTATAAGTATTTAAAAAATTTAAAAAGATAGTTTCATGCTACATGCCAATTCATTTTGATGTTGGCGATATTTTTTCAGTTGATTCCTTAATGTTTCATCATTCACAGATAAATTTGCTATCAAATGTAGAGAAGCATTTATTGCCCCTGCTTCTCCGATAGCAAATGTGGCTACTGGAATACCTTTGGGCATCTGAACAATCGATAGCAAAGAATCCTCTCCTAATAGATACTTAGATGGTATAGGAACACCAAAAACAGGTAACTCTGTCAAAGAAGCAATCATCCCAGGCAAATGAGCTGCACCACCTGCACCAGCAATTATTCCTTTCAAACCTCTATTAGCAGAAGAAACTGCGTAATCTACCATTTCCTTAGGCATTCTATGAGCGGAGACTACTTTAGCCTCATACAATATATTAAACTCATCCAAAATTTTCGCTGATTGTTTCATGATTTCCCAATCACTTGATGAGCCCATAACTAATCCAACAACAGGAGCATTTGATTTTTGCATAAAATATCTCAATGAAATAAACTCAAAATTTTTTAACTAGTAAACCTATCAAGAGCTTCATAATATTTTTCCGAAGTTTTTTCAATAATATCTTTGGGTAACTTAGGAGCAGGAGCAATTTTATTCCAATTTTGCAACTCTAACCAATCTCTCACAAATTGCTTATCAAATGAAACTGGACTAGAACCTACTTCATAACTATCAAGAGGCCAAAAACGAGAAGAATCAGGTGTTAATACTTCATCCATCAAGTACAAAACACCATTTTCATCCAATCCAAACTCAAATTTAGTATCAGCAATTATAATACCTCTAGCTATTGCAAATCCATAAGCCTCTTGGTACAACTTTATACTTATATCTTTAATTTTGTTAGCTAGATCATTACCAACTAAGCTTTTAACATAGCTAAAACTTACATTCTCATCATGTGAACCTTGCTCCGCTTTTGCTGCAGGAGTAAAAATAGCTTCTTCAAGTTTACTTGCCTGACTTAGGGCCCCAGGCAGTTTAATTCCACATACAGATCCTGTTTTTTGATATTCCTGCCAACCAGAACCAATCAAATAACCTCTAACAACAGCTTCAATCATTATTGGCTTCAATCTTTTTACTACCACCGCCCTATCTTTAACAAAATCTACCTCATCAACAGAAACAACAGTTTCTGGAGAAATTCCAGTAGAGTGATTAGGTACTATATGCTGTAGTTTATTAAGCCAAAATTCCGTCATTTTATTTAAAACTAAACCTTTACCAGGAATAGGGTCATCCAAAATAACATCAAAAGCAGAAATTCTATCAGTTACAACAATTAATAATTTATCATCGTCAACAGCATAAATATCCCGTACCTTGCCTCTAGAAATCAATGGTAATGACTTTATACCAGATTGCAATAATGCATCCATAATGAACCTCTATAATAAAAAAACTCACCCAACTTTTTGATTTAAATCTCCGTTCATATAACTCCTAGCCATTTTTTCCAAGCTTATAGGAGTTATTTTATCAGCATAACCTGCTGACCCAAATTGTACATACCTTTTTGTACATATTTCTTTAGCAGCAAAACGAGCTGGTTTCAAATATTCACGAGGATCAAACTTACTTGGATGTTCTATGAAAAATCTTCGTATAGCTGCAGTCATAGCCAACCTAATATCAGTATCTATATTAACTTTTCGAACACCATATTTTATAGCTTCCTGTATTTCCTCTACAGGCACTCCATATGTCTCCTTTATATCACCACCAAACTGTCTTATTTCTGCCAAAAGATCTTGTGGGACACTAGAACTACCATGCATAACTAAATGTGTATTAGGCAATCTTGAATGTATTTCCTTTATGCGCTCAATAGATAAAATATCTCCAGTAGGTTTTCTACTAAATTTATAAGCACCATGACTAGTACCTATAGCAATAGCTAAGGCATCAATTTGAGTCTTAGATACAAAATCCACAGCCTGACTAGGGTCTGTCAATAATTGTTCGATGGTTAATTTACCATCAGCTCCATGACCATCCTCTTTATCACCTTCTAATGTTTCTAATGAGCCTAAACATCCTAACTCTCCCTCTACAGTAACACCTTTCTTATGTGACATCTCTACAACTTTTTTTGTAACCCTAACATTGTAGTCATAATCAGCAACTGTTTTCCCATCTTCTTGAAGAGAGCCGTCCATCATCACGCTAGAAAAACCCATATTTATAGCGCTCTCACATATGCTAGGAGACTGCCCATGATCTTGGTGCATCACCACTGGTATGTGAGGGTAAGACTCAACTGCTGCCTTTATAAGATTTTTCAAAAAACATTCGCCTGCATACTTTCTTGCCCCAGCAGAAGCCTGCATTATTACTGGACTATTAGTTTCATGAGCAGCTTCCATAATAGCTTGTACTTGTTCTAAATTGTTAACATTGAAAGCTGGAATGCCGTAACAATTCTCCGCTGCATGATCAAGCAATTGACGCATAGATACCAAAGACATAAAGAGCTAACTCCTCATAAGATCAAATCAAACATATACACAATCTATATTTTAAAATATCATTTTTTAATATTACCACTTTTATAGTGGTAAAATTATTTTAGTTGAAAAACTTTATTTAATTCTTTAAAAAAAACATAATTTGTTTCATACTAATCAAGCTTATTATGATTTTGCAATCTAAATTTCCTATTATAAAATTTATAGATCCATTACTATAGCTTTATATTATGTATTATAACGAGTATTCTGTTATCTTTATTTATGAATAAAATTTAAAATGCCAATTTTAAAATATTGTCCCCTATGCTAAATATATTCTCTGGTTTAAGTGTTTGGGTTTGTTTTGGCCTTATTATGGCTTTAGCATTTGTACTCATTTATGAATTTATAAATGGCTTTCATGACACAGCAAATGCTGTTGCTACAGTAATATATACAAAAGCTATGCCTCCTAGACTAGCCGTTCTATCTGCTGGAATATTTAATTTTTTAGGGGTTCTAACTGGAGGAGTAGGAATAGTCTACACCATAGTACACTTGCTTCCTGTAGAATTATTATTAAATGTAAATAGCACACGCGGCCTAATAATGATTTTTTCTATGGTATCTGCAGCGATAATCTGGAATCTAGGAACATGGTTTTTTGGCATACCAGCCTCTAGTTCTCATACTCTTATTGGATCAATACTAGGTGTTGGTTTAGCAAATGCATGGGAAAATAGTATACCAATACAAGATGGAGTCAATTGGGATAAAGCTATAGATGTAGGATTATCCATGATAGTATCTCCAATCATAGGTTTCATATTAGCAGGATGGATATTTTTCATGCTAAAAAGCTGGAGACCTAATTCAAATATGCATTATACTCCTAAACAAAGACGACTTTTAGAAGCCAAAAAACACCCTCCATTCTGGAATCGTTTAATACTTGTTATATCTGCCATGGGGGTTAGTTTCGCACATGGATCCAACGATGGACAAAAAGGAATAGGGCTAGTAATGTTGCTATTAATAGGAATAGTACCAGCAAATTATGCTTTAAACTTAAACAGTACATCATATCAAATAGATAGAACAAGGAATGCAACTCTTCATTTAAATGACTTCTACAATAGAAATTATATTTATATCAATAAATATCTAGATATAAACAATCAGATTGTCAACACTGACATAACTACAAAATTAAGTTGCAATCCAAAAATGACAAAAATAACAATCAATGAAATAGATACAACTCTGAAAAATCTATCTAAATATGAGCTTTTATCTGTTAAACAAAGAATAGATACCAGAAAAAATTTACTTTGCCTTGATGACATAGCTAAAAATATCATGAGAGAACAAAAATTGCCAATATCAGAAGCAGAGGATTTAGAAAGACTTAGGGCTGATATAACATCAACAATTGAATATGCACCATTATGGGTTGTCGTTGCTGTAGCAACAGCCCTTGGATGTGGCACAATGATAGGATGGAAAAGGGTTGTAATGACAGTTGGAGAAAGGATAGGTACTCAAGGAATGACTTATGCTCAAGGAGCATCTGCCCAAGTTACAGCTGTTTTAGCTATAGGAGCAGCTAATTTATTAAATCTACCAGTTTCAACTACACATGTACTATCGTCAGGCATAGCTGGAACAATAGTTGCTAATAAAGTTGCTCTGCAAAAAAATACTGTCAAACAAATACTGCTGGCATGGATTTTAACTTTGCCAGCAGCAATTTCTTTATCTGCTATATTATTCTTACTTGGAATATTTGCAACAAAACTCTAGTCGTTAGCACGTTCTTCTAATATAGACAGAACAGGCAACTTCTTGCCTTCTAGAAACTCTAAAAAAGCTCCACCACCTGTTGAAATATAATCAATTTCATTGAGAACTCCAAACTTATCTATAGCTGCCAAGGTATCTCCTCCTCCAGCAACTGAAAAGGCATTAGATTTTGCTATTTTTTTTGATATGAATTCTGTGCCACTAGCAAAATTCTCAAATTCAAAAACACCAACTGGCCCATTCCAAACTATAGTGCCGGCTTTTTCTAAAATAGAACCAAACATCTCAGATGTTTTCGGTCCTATATCTAAAATCATATCATCTTCTACTACATCTTCTGCCTTTTTTAGAATACCTAAAGATTCTGGACTAAAAGATTTGGCACATACTACATCCACTGGTATTGGAACATCAGCTCCTCTCTCCCTCATACTATTAATTATAATATTAGCGTTCTCCAACTCACCAGGCTCCACTAATGATTTTCCAATAGGTAGTCCTGCAGCCATCATAAAAGTATTAGCTATTCCACCTCCGACAATCAAGCAGTCTACTTTTTGAGATAGGAATTTTAAAACAGACAACTTTGTAGATACTTTTGATCCACCTACAATAGCAACCAGTGGTTTTTTAGGCTGTGCAAATACTTTTCCAAGGGCATATAATTCTTTTTCTAATAATGGACCTGCACACGCCACAGGAGCAAATTTAGCGATGCCATAAGTACTGGCTTCAATCCTATGAGCTGTTCCAAACGCATCATTCACATAAACGTCACATAATGCAGCCATTTTACGTGATAGTTCTGTGTCATTATTTTTTTCGCCAACATTTACACGGCAATTTTCTAGCAAAACAACCTGACCAGGAGCAACCTTAACGCCATCAACCCAATCTTTAAGTAGCTCAATCTGCATACCTAAAATTTCCGATAAACGTTGAGCAACCCTTACTAAAGAATCTTGTTTAGTAAATATACCCTCCTTAGGACGACCTAAGTGAGATGTAACCATTACAGCAGCACCTGCATCTAAAGCCATTCTAATTCCTGGTACTGAAGCTCTGATCCTAGTATCTTCTGTTATATGACCTTCACTATCAAAAGGCACATTCAAATCCGCCCTAATAAAGACCTTTTTATTTAGCAAAAAACCTGACTTTGATAACTCTCTTAGAGTTTTTACTTTGGTCATCTAAAAATCTCCTTGATAACCTTATACATATTAAATGGGCATATCCCGAGTCATTATAAACAACTCTCAATCTAATATGCCCATAAAAATTAAAAAGAACTATTTAGCAAGCATTAATGCCATAGTAGTATCTAACATTCTATTGGAGAATCCCCATTCATTGTCATACCAGGAAAATACTTTAACAAGTCTTCCGGAAACCTTTGTCAATGTAGAGTCAAAAATGCTTGAAGCCGCATTGTGATTATAATCACTAGAAACCAATAAGTCCTTATTAAATTCTAAAACACCCTTTAGATAACCTTCAGATGCTAACCTAATGGTTTCGTTAACCTCTTCAACAGAAGTATTTCTTTTCGCAACGAAAGATAAATCTACCAATGAAACATTAATGGTCGGCACCCTTATTGAATATCCATCCAACTTACCTTTTAAATCAGGAAGTACTAGACCAACTGCAGCTGCTGCTCCAGTTTTTGTCGGAATCATATTCATAGTTGCAGATCTTGCCCTACGCAAATCATTATGCGAAACATCTGTTAGAACTTGATCATTGGTATATGAATGTACTGTTGTCATAAGACCTGTTTCTATACCAATAGAATCATGAAGAGGCTTAACTAAAGGAACCAAACAATTTGTAGTGCAAGAAGCATTAGAAATAATTGTATGATTTGCTTTAAGCAAATTATCATTAACTCCAAAAACAATAGTTGCATCTACGTCATTGCCGCCTGGAGCAGATATAACCACTTTCTTAGCTCCATTATTAATATGCACCATAGCCTTTGACTTAGATGTAAAAACACCTGTACACTCCATAACAACGTCAATACCTAGCTCTCTCCAAGGTAGTTCTTCGGGATTCCTATTAGAAAACATTCTAATTCTATCGCCATTCACTATCATACAATCTTTCTCTACAGAAACTGTTCCTGTAAATCTTCCATGAGCAGTATCAAATCGAGTTAAATGAGCACTGGACTCAACATTACCCATATCGTTTATAGCAACAATTTCTATACCATGTTTTTTTCCACCTTCGTAATGAGCTCTTAAAATATTTCGACCTATTCGTCCATAACCATTAATAGCCACTCTGATAGACATAACTAAACCCCTTTCAATGACAAAATCTTTTTCACCGACATAACAACATTATCTGATGTCAATCCAAAAAATTTAAATAATTCTCCAGCTGGAGCCGACTCTCCATAACGATCTATTCCTAAAACCAAACCATCTAGGCCAACATACTTATACCATCCAGATGTTACTCCAGCTTCTATTGCAATCTTTGGCAAATTGCCTGGCAAAACTTTATCTTTCCAACTATTATCTTGTTTATCAAAAACATCAGTACTAGGCATAGAAACTATCCTGACTCCAATGCCTAATTCATTTAATTTATTCTGGGCATCTAAAGCTATAGCAATTTCTGAGCCTGTAGCGATAATTATAGCTTGTGCATTATCAACATCTTTTAGTATATAACCACCTTTCTCTATAGAACTAATTGTAGAAGAATCACGCTCGACAAAAGGCAGGTTTTGCCTGGAAAGCAATAATGCTGTAGGACCACCATCTCTAACATCCATGCCAACACTAACTGGTCTATTAATTGCATATGCCCAAGCCACTACAGTTTCTACAGTGTCACAAGGCCTCCATACTGATAAATTTGGAATAAGACGCAAACTAGCAACATGTTCAATAGACTGATGAGTTGGACCATCCTCTCCTAACCCTATAGAGTCATGGGTGAATACATGTATAACCCTTTGTTTCATTAAGGCAGCCATACGAATGGCATTACGAGAATAATCTGAAAAAGTTAAAAATGTTCCACCAAAAGGCAAATAACCTCCATGCAATGCAATACCATTCATAATAGCGGCCATACCGAATTCACGAACACCGTAATTAATATGCCTTCCAAATGAGATCCCTCTATCATTACCGGCTCTAACAGGAACAACTCCTTTCCAATCTGTATAGTTAGAACCCGTTAAATCAGCAGAACCTCCTAAAAACTCAGGTAGTACATTAGCTATTTCTGCAATTGCAAGTTGAGAAGCTTTCCTAGTAGCTAAAGTTTCTGCTTTTTTAGCTGTTGTTTTTATAAAATTTTTAACAAATTCATCAAAATTGGATGGCAACTCACCATTCATTCTACGTTTAAGTTCATGAGCAAAACTTGGATATTCAATTGCATACGAATCAAATTTAGATTTCCATAATGACTGTGCTTTCTCACCTGATTCCTTAGCATCCCAAGCATCATACATTTCTTGAGGAATCACAAATGGATCATGAGACCATCCAAGAAATGCTCTGGATGCTAATATTTCATCCTTACCTAATGGAGATCCATGTACATTATGAGTACCTGCCATATTTGGGGAGCCTTTGCCAATAGTCGTTTTACAAATAATTATTGTTGGTTTTGTAGATTCAGAACGAGCTAATTTTATAGCTGCATCTATAGCAGAAACATCATGGCCATTTATATCTGTGATAACGTTCCAACCATATCCTCTGAATCGTCCAGCCGTATCATCATTAAACCAATGTTTTACATTTCCATCTATAGAAATACCATTATCATCATATAAAACTATTAATTTAGATAATTTTAGAGTGCCAGCAAGAGAACAAACCTCATGAGAAATACCTTCCATGAGGCAACCATCTCCTACCATTGCATATGTATTGTGATCTATGATATCAAAACCTGGTTTATTAAATTCTTCCGCTAACAAAGATTCTGCTAAGGCCATACCAACCGCATTTGCTAATCCCTGACCAAGAGGACCTGTTGTTGTTTCTATACCTGGAGTAATTCCAACCTCAGGATGCCCAGGGGTTTTAGAATGCAACTGACGAAAATTCCTTATATCATTCATAGAAACATCATAGCCAGTTAAATGTAGGACAGCGTAAAGCAACATAGAACTATGACCATTTGATAAAACAAAACGATCCCTATTAATCCACCCAGGGTCGTTGGGGTTATGTTTTAAATTATCTTTCCATATCGCCTGTGCCATCTCTGCCATGCCCATAGGCGCACCAGGATGACCAGAGTTAGCTTGTTGCACTGCATCCATTGCTAAAAATCGAATGGCATCAGCCAAAACAACCTTAGATTTATATATGTCTTTGTTCATATAAATACTCTTTGATTTATTGATTAAAAATTATAATTCTAACACTTAGAAAAAAGATAAAGATAAAATTCTTGTAATAAATATCTATTACCATTATAAAATATCTTAAAAAACCAGTAAGTTTGTATTAAAATGGTTCATTCTTACTTAGAAATTAATAAATATGCGTCGACCTCGTTTCTTTTTAGAAAATCATTTATCCCCAGATATAGATGTGTTATTACCAAAGGAAATAACACATTATGCGAAACAAGTCTTAAGACTACAAAACAACGATGATATTATATTGTTTAATGGAAGAAATGGAGAATATAATGCGACAATAAAATTTATTAAAGGGTCTGCTTACGCAAAAATAACATCATTCAACTCTAAGGAAATTGAACTTCAAGGATCTATTACACTTGTACAGTCTTTAACCACTAACAATAAAATGGATCTTATAATAGAGAAAGCTGTTGAGCTGGGGGTACAAAAAATAATTCCCATAAAAACAAACAGAAGCATAGTCCAATTAACTAATGAAAAATTACAAAATAAGACAATACATTGGGAAAAAATAATCAGATCTGCTAGTGCACAATGTGGTCGCAACCAACTTATGACCATAGAAAAACCAATGTCATTTGATCAGTACTTAGAAACAATATCAAATCAGACACATCTATTTTGTCATCCAATTCATAGTCAAAACTTAACCAAAGTTTTAAAAACACAAATTGATACAAAGAAATTATCTATAATGATAGGACCTGAAGGAGGATGGACTGAAAGTGAGTATGCTCAAGCAAAAAAAATAAATGATATCAAATTCGTTAATTTTGGTAATAGAATCTTACGTACAGAAACTGCAGGCATAACGATAGTAGCAGCTGTTATTAGCCTGATGAATTGGTATGAGTAGAAAAAATAACTTCATAAGTTTGAAATATTTCTCAAATAACAGCTAGAATATAATAACGTTAATTTTATTAGTTTAATACACCTCAAGATGCAGCCACTATCATTAGAAAAAAAATTCTTCGAATATATCTTACCTGAAGACCTTATTGCACAAAACCCTTCTAAAGAACGGTCTTCTAGCAAATTATTATACGTAGACCATAATAAAAAAATGCATGATTTATACTTCTACAACATAGTTAACTTAATGAAGAAAGGAGATCTTCTTATATTTAATGACACAAAAGTTATTAAAGCAAGATTATCTGGTCATAAAGAAAGTGGTGGCAAAATAGAAATAATGATTGAACGTATATTAGATAGCGATAAAGCTTTGGCGCAAATAAAATCTAACAAACCCATAAGGAATAATACAAAGATATTCATTTCTAATGATACGTATGCCATTGTTGATAAACGTCATAATGATTTTTTTGAATTAAAATTCTCAAACTATGTACACACAATATTAGATCAATATGGCAAAATACCTTTGCCACCTTACATTAAAAAAAACACTGATGAAATTGACGAGTTAAGGTATCAGACGGTATATGCAAAATTATCAGGAGCTGTAGCAGCTCCAACAGCAGGTCTTCATTTTGACAACAATATGATAAATGATTTGGAAACTCTTGGCATAGAGACATCATTCATAACACTACATGTCGGTGCCGGAACCTTTCAGCCTATAAGAACAAATAGTATTGAAAAACATATTATGCACTCAGAACAATATCATGTTCCACAAAACACAATAGAAAAAATAAAAATAGCAAGATCTACAGGCAATAAAATAACTGCAGTAGGAACTACTACTGCAAGAGCTTTAGAATCAGCATCATTAATTAATAATAACTATGACTGTATAAATAGAATTATTTTAGAAGAAACAAAAGGTGAAACACAACTATATATAAGGCCAGGATATAAATTTCGCATAATTGATAATTTGATCACAAATTTTCATTTGCCAAAATCAACTCTACTTTTATTGGTAGCAGCCCTAACTGGACAAGACACTATTCATGAAGCTTATCAACATGCCATTAAAAAAAAGTATCGTTTTTTTAGTTATGGCGATGCTATGTTTATAGAATCACCAATATAATGAATACAACAGAATTTAAGATCATTAAAAATGACAAAATGGCAAGAACAGGTTATCTAAGACTTAAACATGGAATAGTACAAACTCCAATTTTTATGCCTGTTGGGACATATGCCAGTGTCAAATCGATACTTCCATACGAACTTAAGAGTATAGGAACTCAAATAATTCTCTCTAATACCTTTCATCTTTGGCTAAGACCAGGTATAGACATAATAAATAGCCATGATGGACTACATAATTTTATGCAGTGGAATAAGCCTATATTGACAGATTCTGGAGGATTTCAAGTATTCAGTTTGAGCAAAAACCGAAAAATTACGGAAAGTGGAGTATCTTTCTCGTCCCCTATAAATGGTGAGAAATTATTCTTAACACCTGAAAAATCAATTCAAATACAACACTATTTACGATCTGATATATCCATGGTCTTTGATGAGTGTACTCCCTATAAAATTGGAGAAAGAATTATAAGCAAAAAAGAAGTACTAGACTCAATGCTATTGTCAGCTAGATGGGCAGAAAGATCTTCTATTGAATTTAAAAATCAAGGAAATCAGAACATGCTTTTTGGCATAGTCCAAGGAGGAATGCATGAGGATTTGAGACAGGAATCAATCGATAGACTCTCCCAAATAGGGTTTCATGGATATGCTATAGGCGGACTATCTGTTGGAGAGCCAAAAGATGATATGAAAAGAATATTAGAACACACTGCTATCAGACTACCAGCAAAAGCACCAAAATATCTAATGGGTGTGGGAACCCCTGAAGATATTGTACATGGAGTTGCCAATGGCATAGATATGTTTGATTGTGTAATGCCAACAAGAAATGCCCGTAATGGTTGGTTATTTACAAGATATGGAGATATTAAAATAAGAAATAGCAAATACAAAAAAGACTCAACACCCTTAGATGAATCTTGTCAATGCTATACTTGCCTAAATTTCTCACGTTCTTATTTGCATCATTTACAAATAACAAAAGAAATAAACGGAGCAAGATTAAATACCATACATAACTTATACTTCTATTTAAAAATGATGAAAGAAATTAGAGAAGAAATAAGTAATGAAAATTTTGATAAATGGCGAATAAATTTTATAAACAATAGACGCAGTAAATCACTATAAAATAAACAATTTGCTGTTATATCAGCAATCTAGAAGATAACAATCGTTAAAGGAATTTAAAATGAATTTTATAAACTATTCCAATTTCATTATTGCAAATGCAACATCTGCAGAAAACAATACAATAATAAGTATGTTTCCTATAATAATAATGTTTGTAGTTTTATATTTTTTAATGATTAGACCGCAAATAAAACGCCAAAAAGAACATAAAAATTTAATTGCATCCTTATCTAAAGGTGATGAAATTACTACTTCTGGAGGAATAATGGGCATAATTAGTAAAATACAAGATAATTATATATTTCTTGAAATTTCCCGTTCAAATAATCAAGTAGTAGAAATAATTGTTCAAAAAAATGCTGTTATTGGTACAATGCCTAAAGGAACAATAAAATCATTATAATCAAAGATCTAGTTTGATACTTTTTCATTATTAACTTTATATAAATGCATATGAACTGCTACCCAAGATGGAAAAACATTCTTATATTACTAATAGTTTTTATAGGGGTGCTGTATTTCATACCAAACCTATATGGAGTGTCTCCGTCTATTCAGGTTAGAAGTGCAAAGAAAAATATACAAGTTGATGATTTGTTAGCAAATAAAATTGAAGCTGCAATAAAACAAGTGAATATTCCATATAAAAAATGTTCACTTGTAAAAAAAGGAGATCTATCTGTTATAGATATTATGTTGTTATATCCTGATGATCAAATAATATCCACTAACATAATAGAAAATTTACTAAATAATACATACAAATCCAATCCCTATATTGTTACACCTAATATAGTTTCCAATATTCCAAAATGGATGATGAAACTAGGACCATTCACACCTAAACCAATCGTACTTGGCTTAGATTTAAGAGGTGGCATTCATATTTTGATTAAGGTTGATATAGATAAAGCAATATCTTCTAGTTATGATAATTTAGTAATGGATATCAAAACAATAATAAAAAAACATAAGTTAAACATTAGAAAAATACATAATGACGGCAAAAGCATTCATATATATCTAGCAAACAACCATGATATTAGTGAATTTAACAAAAAAATAAACTCTTCTATATATGGAATCACTACTAATATAGTAGATGATCACCTCGAATGTAAATTTGAACCTTCTAAAATATCAGAAATAAAAAAACGAGCTATTCAACAAAACCTACTAACATTGAATAACCGCATAAATGCTTTAGGAGTATCTGAGCCTATAATTCAACAACAAGGATCTGATGAAATAATAGTTCAATTGCCAGGTTTACAAGATATTATGAAAGCTAAAGAAATTCTAGGAAGAACTGCGACAATAGAATTCAGATTAGTAGACGATTCAAAATCAACACAATTATCACTATCTCAAGGAATAGTTCCAATTGGCAAAGAACTCTTTTATGATAAAAATAATAATAGGATAGTAGTACATGCTCAATCTATTATTAATAGTGCCAACATATATAATGCACAACCTGGAAGAGATCCACAAACTGGTCAGCCATCTGTCAATTTGACTTTAGATAATAAAGGAGCAAGGATCTTCAAAGACATAACAAGAGATAACATAAATAAAAGATTAGCAATACTAATATATGAAGATGGCAAAGGAGAAATTGTCACAGCACCAATAATCAGAAGTGAAATTCCTAATGGAAATATACAAATAACTGGATCTATGAACTATCAAGAGGCAGCTGATATATCTTTGATACTTCGTTCAGGATTATTATCTGCTCCTATGAGCATAATTGAAGAAAAAATCATAGGGCCAAGCTTAGGATCTAATAATATAGAGAAAGGAATAAAATCTGTGTTTTATGGCTTTTCTGCCATAGTAATTTTCATGATATTATATTATCAAATATTTGGCATATTTGCCTCCATTGGATTGGCATTAAACATAATTTTATTAATTTCATCATTATCAATATTACAAGCAACGATTACATTGCCAGGAATAGCAGCCATTGCACTAACAATAGGAATTTCAATAGATGCCAACGTTTTAATAAATGAACGCATAAGGGAAGAATTACGCAATGGATCAAATACACCAAAAAAATCTATAGAAGATGGATTTGAAAAAGCGTGGAATACTATACTAGATTCAAATCTAACTACTTTTATTGTTGGATTATCTTTATTAATCTTAGGGTCAGGATCTATAAGAGGTTTTGCCGTAGTACATTGCATTGGCATATTATCATCAATTTTTTCTTCTGTAATATTTGTAAGATTTTTAATTAATCTATTCTATGGAAATAAAAAAAATATAAAAAAAATATATATTGGCCAAATTTGGAAACCACGAAATTTAGATTATTAATTAATAAGCTTTATTAGGTATATATAATGGAACTGTTCCGCATTAGTAAAACTATACATTTTATGCAATATGCTGTTTTACTAAATATCATAAGTTTAGTAACATTTTCTATTTCTGTGTTCTTTATATTTCATAAAGGATTTAATTTATCCACTGAATTTACTGGTGGGTCAATTATAGAGGCAAGCTACTCTGGAGAAAAAATACTACAACTTGATGACATCAAATCATCTCTATTAAATATTCCACATATGGAACATACACAAGTTCAATATCTTGGGTCTTCGAAAGAAATAATAATAAAATTACCAAATTTAGAAAATTTCTCCCTAGAAACTACGACATTTAACATATTAAATGAACTGCAAAAATATGATCATTCATTTAACATAAATAAAACAGAATTTATAGGGCCACAAGTAGGAGAAAAATTACTACAAGATATGTTGATATCTTTAATTATGTTAGTCATAGGCATAATATTTTATTTAAGTATTAGATTTGAATTGATAATCGCTGCTGCTGTCGTAATGGCAAATTTGCATGATGTAATAATTATTCTGGGTTTTTTTGCTTTTTTTCAATGGGAATTCTCCCTTTCTGTATTAGCAGGAACACTCGCTGCATTGGGCTATTCTGTTAATGAATCAGTAATTGTAATGGATAGAGTAAGAGAGAATTATTTAAAATACACAGGCCCTAAAAACATAAGAAACATAAGAAATATAATCAATATATCAATAACTCAAACTATATCTAGAACAATAATCACGCATGGTTCAACCCAATTCATGGTTTTATCGATATTACTATTTGGAGGCGCAACTTTGCATTATTTTGCTATTGCTCTCACTATAGGAATTTGGTTTGGTATTTATTCCTCTATATTTGTTTCTTCTTCACTAGCTTTGCTGATGAGATTTGGGAAAAAAGCATTATATGCAGAACCACGTGATTAGTCTGCATATAATAAAATACAACTATTTAATTCTTAATCAAAACCAATGGATAACAAAGACTTAGAAAACAAAAAAACAAAAAAATATAATGTATATATTAAAACTTTTGGTTGTCAAATGAATGAGTATGACTCAGAAAAAATTATTGATATACTAGAAACAAAAAAGCAAATTGAAATAGTAAAACAAGCTGAAAAAGCTGATATCATCATATTAAATACTTGTTCAATAAGAGAAAAAGCTCAAGAAAAAGTATTTTCAGATTTAGGAAGGATAAAAGAAATAAAAGAAGAAAATCCAAATCTTATTATAGGAGTTGGAGGATGCGTAGCTAGTCAAGAAGGTCATGAAATAATAAAAAGAGCTCCTTATGTAGATATAGTTTTTGGACCACAAACTATCCATAAAGTATCTAAGTTAATAGATTCAAGAATTCTAAATAATAAACCACAAATAGACATAAGCTTTCCAGAAATTGAAAAATTTGATTCTATACCGCTGCCAAAAATAACTAAACCAACAGCATTCGTTTCTATAATGGAAGGATGTAGCAAATATTGTAGTTTTTGTGTTGTCCCTTATACTAGAGGAACTGAAGTATCAAGGCCATTTGAGGACATATTATTAGAGATAGCAGATCTTGCAAACAATGGAATCAAAGAAGTTACTCTGCTTGGACAAAATGTGAATGCCTATAGAGGTACAAAAGGAAATAGCAAAGAAATAGCAGACCTTGCAATGCTTTTAGAGTATATCCATGAAATACCAGGTATAGAAAGAATTAGATACACAACATCACACCCAAGAGAAATGACCAAACGAATATATGATGCCTATGTTAATTTGCCAAAATTAGTATCATTTCTACACTTACCAGTTCAATCTGGTAGTGATAGGATTTTATCTGCAATGAAGAGAGGATATTCTTCTATTGAATATAAATCAATTATTAGAAATTTGAGATCAGCAAGACCAGGCTTAAAAGTATCCTCAGATTTTATAATTGGTTTTCCTGGGGAAACTGAAGATGATTTCCAAAAAACCTTAGCATTAATAGAAGATGTTGGGTTTGATACGTCGTTTTCTTTTATATATTCACCAAGGCCAGGTACTCCAGCAGCTAATATACCTGACACCAATAGTCATGAAATAAAGTTACAAAGATTACAAAAATTACAAAAATTAATAAATGAGCAGGCAAGAAATATATCCGAATCTATGCTTAATTCTATGCAAAGAGTTTTAATAGAAGGAATTTCAAAAAATAATGCGAATGAACTAATGGGAAGAACTGAAAATAATAGGGTTGTTAATTTTGCCGGCAATTGTAACAACATAGGCGACTTAGTAGACATAAAAATAACACAAATAAACAGTAATACATTAAGAGGTGAAATTAACTGCACTGCAACAAGTTAATTGAAATAATGCAAAATAATATAATCAAACAACAAACAAATTTTGATCAAATAATTTTTGATGAAACAAATGCTAATTTTGTTATATCAAAACTATGTGGTCCTTTAGACATAAACATTAGGATATTATCTGAAAACACAAATACATCTATCACAAGAATAGGAAATATATTCAAAATACAAGGACAAGATTCCTTATTAGTAAAAAAAGCTTTATATTCATTCTATGAGCAAGCAAAAAAACGGGAGATAATGGAACAAGATATATTCTTAGGCATAAAAGAAATTAGAGAAAATGAATCTACAAATAAGAAATCAGAAATAAACGACCAAAATGCTTATAATGATTTTCTCAACTTTAGCAAATTTAAACCTAAAAGCAATCAACAACATAAATGTTTAGAAAATATTTATAAAAGTATTATTAATTTTAGCGTTGGACCTGCAGGTACTGGGAAAACGATGTTAGCAATAATTTGTGCAATAAGGTATCTAGAACTAGGAATAATAAAAAAAATACTATTAACACGTCCAGCAGTAGAAGCAGGAGAAAGATTAGGGTTCCTACCAGGAGATTTAACGCAGAAAATAGACCCGTATCTAAGACCATTATATGATATTTTATATGAATTTATTGGAGCCGAAAAAGTTCAAAAACTAATAGAAAAACAAATTATAGAAATAGCTCCCCTAGCATACATGAGAGGTAGAACATTAAATAATTCTTTCATAATATTAGATGAGTCTCAAAATACTACTCCAGAACAAATGAAGATGTTTCTTACAAGAATAGGATTCCATAGCAAAGCCGTTATTACTGGAGATCCATCACAAATAGATTTACAAAAAGGACAAAAAAGTGGTTTGAATCATGCCATATCAATTTTAAATAATATAGATGGAATTTCTATAACAAGATTTACACAAAAAGATATAATGCGACATCCTTTGGTATCAAAAATAGTAGAAGCTTATGAGAAAAGTTGATATCAAACCAACATATAAACTTTCTCTATCTGTACAATATGCTACTAAAGATTGTGACATCCCTAGATGGAAAATTAGAAAATGGGTTTCCAGATCAATTGAATTTACCACTAATTTCATATCAAAAGAAATAAAATCAATTATAATTACAGTTAGGCTAGTAGAGGAAGAAGAAGGTAGATTATTAAATAAATCCTTCCGGAATAAAGATTATGCAACAAATGTTTTAACATTTGAGTATGGAGTAAGTGAAAATTTATTAACTGCTGACCTAGTTATTTGTCTTCCCATTATATATAAAGAAGCTGCAGAGCAAAATAAAAACAAAATTGAACATGCTGCTCACATAGTTATACATGGGGTATTACATGCGTTAGGATTTGATCATAAAGAACATTTAGAAACACTAGAAATGGAAAATATTGAAATTTTAATACTTGAAAGTCTAAAAATAAAAAATCCTTATGAACAATAACCTCCTATAATATACAACATACCGATTTTATTATGCACATAAAATATATTATAAATATTAAATTTTGACCTCAACAAATTTTCTACGATTTTATCATCCTATGAGATAAAACTTGGTACCATAAAAGTGAATGATTATATTAAAACAAAATATAGAATTAATAAATTTTCTATAAAGTCTATGATAGAACTACTTATGTCTAAATTTAGACATGCACCTAATAACTTAGATCATCTAAAGAAAATATTAGCTTCAGCAAATACAAAAGGAATTATAGACTGTGACGTATTGTCGATAATAGATGGTAGCTTATTATTATCCGATAAAACAAGCGGAGAAATAATGGTTCCTCGTTCTAAAATGCATATGTTAGAAGTTTCTACACCAATATCTGAAATGGTTAATACAATACTAGAAAGTACTCATTCACGTTTCCCTGTATTTGAAGGAGAACGTGATAATGTTATAGGAATAGTTATAGCAAAAGAACTATTACGTTATATTTCCGATCCAGAAATAACATTAAAATCATTAATTAGATCTGCCGTTTTTATTCCAGAATCAAAAAAGCTTAACATACTTCTAAGGGAATTTAGAATAAGTCGCAACCATATGGCTATAGTAATAGATGAACATGGTGGAATATCAGGACTGATTACTATGGAAGATGTTCTAGAACAAATAGTTGGAAATATAGAAGATGAATTTGATAATACTGAAAATAATTCAATATTTGCAGAAGGACCAAATCAATGGATAGTAATGGCTTCTACAGATATAAATCATTTTAATGATTATATAAAAACAAATTTGCCAAATAATGATTATGATAGTGTTGGAGGATGGTTGGTAGGAGAATTAAATAAAATACCACAATGTGGTGATAAGGCTGTATACGAAGATCTACAATTAGAAGTTATTAGAGCAAATGCAAGAAAAGCTTTATGGCTTAGAGTAAAACGCACTCAAAAATAATTGAATATGTAAAAAAATATTCAATAAAAAAATAAATATTTAATTTATAAGCTTGCATATAGATAAAATATAAGTCATAATACAAAAATAATTTTTAGATATGTATACAAAAATTTGTGTAGGGGGTATAGCTCAGCTGGGAGAGCGCTTGCATGGCATGCAAGAGGTCAGCGGTTCGATCCCGCTTATCTCCACCAAATTATTTGTCCCCTTCGTCTAGAGGCCTAGGACATCACCCTTTCACGGTGAGTACAGGGGTTCGAATCCCCTAGGGGACGCCAGAGAATTAATAATTCGGAGCGGTAGTTCAGTTGGTTAGAATACCGGCCTGTCACGCCGGGGGTCGCGGGTTCGAGTCCCGTCCGCTCCGCCACAACCAGAAGAGTTGACATATTCTGGGCATCAACTGTACTGTATACCAATGGATATTCAAATAATTGAAAATATTTGGATAGAATAATCTTGTTATTTAAAGCTAGAAATAAAAATTTTGCAAATTATTTAAGTCATTGAGCACTATAATAAACTCTCAAACAGAGTTGGCTGGTGGGGTGTGCGGGAATCGAACCCACGACCAATTGATTAAAAGTCAACTGCTCTACCGGCTGAGCTAACACCCCATTATCAAAAACAAGGTTTATTCTATCATATTAAGTAAATTAATATCAATAATAATTTCACCTTGGTTTCAAAATTTTCATCATTTGTTTTTCTATTAACAATGGCTCACCACAAATTTGGGAAGCTATTATGTCACCCCCAAGAGATGACCAACACAAACCTCTAGATGCATATCCAATAGCCAGAAAAAGATTGTCATTATCAACAACATTACCTATGATAGGAATTCTGTTAGGCAAAATCATCCTTTCTCCATTCCAATAAAATATACACTTATGATAAATATCATGTATGCCATCTACTGATTCTACTAAATTAGACAAATTATTTAATCTTGATCTCTTTACCAAAGTATCATTTCTAAAATCACTTAAATATGTACCACCTACAACACAATATCCATTCTTCGATGGCAAAATATAACATTGCCCTTCTACGATACAATTAGGACCACCTTGCAAATCAATATCTTGAATTAATGCTATTTCTCCTAATATTTTTTTTGCTTCGAATAAATATCTGAGAGAATGATGTGCTTTAATACTATTTAATAAACTCAAAGAATTGTATGAGTTTGCTAGTATCAATATATCAGCACTAATCAATTGTTTACCATCCCTACCAAAGATAACCCACTTATCTTCTCTTTTATCTAACTTTGTTACAAATTGTTGAATGACATTAATTTTTGATAATTTTAATATTCTATTTATGAGAACTCTGGGAGAGACTACTATACTATTTTTACAAAAAATACCACCACTGGAAACTTCTATACCTGCTATATCGCTTGCTTCCTTCCTATCAACATATCTGTATAGATTACTTAATGAAGAATTATTATTTATAACATCTAATATCTTATCATTTTTAAACCTTATATCTAATTGCAATGAACCACAGCGATCTAAAAAAGCTTTCGACATTAAAGGAGACCATCTTGCCCAGGATCGATCCATACCAAACCTTACCAAACGAGATAAAACATTATCATCAACTGATATAGAAGGACTTAAAGAAGCTGCTAAATGACCTATATGACAATCACCATTAACATCAATATCTATAATATTTGATTCCATACCTCTAATACTCAAAGCATGAGCTATACCAATGCCTGACAGCCCAGCTCCAACAATAACAATATTGGTGTTACTTTTTATCAAAGATCTATATTTTGATGACCATATACGTGACCATACCCCAACAATTCTATATAAATCCCGAATGCTACTACCTTCTATAAAAACCCTAAAACCAATTTCATACAAAATGTTTAATATATAATTATCTCTTTTAATGATCGATATAGTAGATTCTTTAGCAGCTAATTTAGATAAATTTAAGACTGTTCTCTTAAAATATTTTTGCTCTTCTATAGTTGGATAACTTAAAAAATATGCATTAAATTCTGCAACTATCTGTTGAGAAAGTAAATGTCTAACTCCAAGAAACAAAGTTAAAGTTAAATTACAATCTTCAAATTCTAGTCTATAAATTCCATAACAATAATTAGGTAACTTACATAACAAAGAATCAGCATAGTTAAGCAATTCAGTTGGTAAACTAGAATAAATATTTCTCAAATGTTCTTTGCAATAATTATTTGACTCAAGTACAACATAATGTAAACGAGAACATCTATATGTATCATTTTTCCAAGTATCCCATGTGACTAGAAAATCTAATCCATTATTAAAACTAGTCTGGCATATTGTAAAAGAATCCTTAAATTGCCATCTCCATGGAATCTTATTCCCAACAATAAACACATGATAAGAAATCGATAATTCCTTATTAATATCCAACATAAGACTCACTTTACTATATCCTAATCTCATATATAATTATGGTAAATATTTATTTTATATCTAAAAATTTCAAGATAAGCTTTCAAAAAATATCTAAAAATAATAAACCTCGTATATGCATAATCATACCAATAAAACAAGCTTAATTTTCAAAGAAACAGATCTTAACAAACTACTTAACTTAGCTATTGAAGCTGCATTAGCAGGAGCAGAAATTTTAAGAAATTATTCTTTAAAAAAAACAGAACTGATCATCACTAAGAAGAATAATGCTATAGTAACCCAAGCAGATTATGAATCAGAAATAGCTATAATTAATAAATTAAAATCAAATACTGAATATTATGTAGGTTTTTTAGCTGAGGAGTCTGGTAAATCTAATGATACATCTGTTATATGGTGCATAGACCCATTAGATGGAACTACTAATTTTCTACATGGAATACCACATTACGCAATTTCAATAGCCCTGGTAGCTAAAGAAGGCACTACCATAAATAATAGTGTGCTATCAAAAGAAACTCCAATTTTAGGTGTAATATATGACCCATGTCGAAAAGAATTATTTACATCATTATTTGGCTTTGGTTCTTGTCTTAATAAACAAAAAATATTTTGTAGTAATAAAGATAATTTAAACAAATCCATAATAGCTATAGGATTACCTTCTAATAATTATACAAATCAAACAATTCAAACAAAAATAGCTAGAAAAATTACAAAACAAGCGAGTAGCATTAGAAAAATGGGCTCTGCTTCTTTAGACCTAGCATGGGTAGCTTGTGGTAGGTATGATGGATATATAGAATTAGATTTGTCTCCTTGGGATACGGCTGCTGGAACTATTATACTAAGAGAGGCAAATGGTATGTGCGAAGATATGTTACAACAAAAACCATGGCCAAGTAATGGATGGGTTTTAGCAAGCAATTCTAAATTATATGAAAACATCACAGAAGAACTACAAGACATATTATGCTATAAATCATATTATAATATTTCATAAAAAAATGAAATACCTTGGTTTTTGATATTTTATAATTCAAACATAAAAAATGAACATATTATATAATTTTTATAAAACAAACTATTACATATTGAAATTATGGAAACATTAAAACCAGAACAAATCAACTATAAAGAATTAATTTTAAAAATTATGCCCATGCCTGCTGATGCTAATGTTAACGGTGATGTATTTGGAGGATGGATTATGTCACAAATAGATTTAGCTGCTTCCGTACCAGCTACTAAAGTAGCATCAGGAAGAGTAGCAACCGTTGCGATAAATTCCATGCAATTCATCAGCGCAATAAAAATTGGCGACCTCGTTAATATATTTGCTCGCATTATAAAAACAGGAAGAACATCTATCACGGTATCAGTAACTGTTTATACAGAAAAAAGACCCTTTCAAAATAATCTAATTAAAGCAGCTGAAGCCGTGTTAACATTTGTAGCAACAGATAACAATGGTAAAAGTCGCATATTACCATCATTTGAAAATCAAAATGACACAAACTAATAATTTAAGCAATAGAACTCCTAATGATGCATCATTACGCCGACTTGATACAGAAGATGCACAAAAAGCATTATTAAAGATTCAAGAATACTTAAAGAAACACTCATTCATATCAGAAGTAGAATCAGACAAAGCAATTCTGTCTGTAGAGAAAGATTATATCAATAATTTAGAAAATTTCATAAATAATCTACACCCAGCAGACATCGCCTTTATATTAGAATCATTACCTACCGATAAAAGGCAACTAATCTGGTCTATAGTAAGAAAAGATTATATCGCAAATATTCTTATAGAAGTAGAAAGTTGGGTTAGAAGCTCACTCATAGAAACTATGTCTATAAGTAGCCTTGTTTCAGCTATCAGCGATCTTGATACTGATGAGTTGGCTTATATATCTCCTGATTTACCTCCGGAAGCAATTGCTGAAATTCAAAAAAAGTTGAATGATTACGAACGCTCACAACTAATAAAAGTTATGGGTTATCCAGAAGAAAGCGTTGGCGCTTTGATGGATTTCGAATTAATAAAGGTTCGGGAAGATATAACTCTGGAAGTTGTTTTACGATATTTACGCAGACTACAAGAACTACCAGATCATACAGACCAAATATTTGTTGTAGATAGACAAGATAGATTACAAGGAGTTTTGGCACTAACTACCATATTAGTAAGCGAGCCTGATGCAGAAGTAAAAACATTAATGAGTAGTGATTTTCTAACATTAAACCCATTAGATTCTGATATAGATGCAGCTGGAGCTTTTGAAAGATATGATCTTGTATCCGCTCCTGTAATAGATGAAAAAGGGAAACTAATTGGCAGAGTAACTATTGCAGATGTAGTCGATGTAATACAAGAAAACTCACAAGTACAAGAATTATCTAGAGCTGGGTTACAAGAAGAGGATATATTTTCTAATCTAACTACAGCCTTAATAAATAGAGCTCCTTGGTTACTGGCTAACTTATTTACAGCATCTGTGTCTTCATTCATAGCATCTAGATTTGAAGAGACTGTAAGCAAACTAGTGATATTAGCTTTTCTTATGTCAATAGTAGCAGGAATAGGTGGAAATTCTGGCAATCAAACAATGACAATGGTAATAAGAGCAATAGCTACGGGTCATATTACGGAAAGAGATCTTTGGCAATTACTAAAAAGAGAGATGCTGGTAGCTTCACTAGTAGGAAGCTGTGGAGGTATAGTAGCTGCTATTTTTGCATGGTCCATGTCTAAATCAATAATGATTGCCTTAGTAATGATGGGCGCTATTATATGTAATGTTTTGATAGGCACCTTAGTTGGAGTTTTAGTGCCAATACTAAGGTCTCGTTTTGGAAAAGATCCAGCAATAGGATCATCAGTACTTTTAACTTTTGCAACAGATTCTTTAGGATTTCTAATATTCTTAGGTTTATCAACTATTTTTCTCATATAAAAAATAAATACCTTATTAATTATATAATACCCTTATTATCCAAAAAATCTGAAATCATTATAAACTTATTAACAGAAAGATTTTCAGCTCTTATTTGAGAGTTGAGATCTAAATTTTCCCAATCAAGATAATTAGACCATTCTCCTAAAGAATTTTTCAAAATTTTTCTTTTTTGTGAAAAAGCTCTAGTGACTAATTTTTTAAATAAATCATAATTTTTGGGTTTAACTCTATCAAAAGGCAAAGGTTTGATCCGAACAAATGATGAAAAAACCTTAGGGACAGGATTAAATGAATCAGGTTTAATATCAAATAATCTCTCAATTTCATAACGCTCTTGTAACATAACAGACAAACGACCATAATTGGAACTAGATGGTTGAGCAACCATTCTATCAACAACTTCTCTCTGTAACATAAAATGAGCATCAATAATTTGATCACTAAACTCCATAATTTTAAATAGCAATTGAGTTGAAATATTATAAGGCAAATTACCAATAAGTCTTATGCCCATATTCAAAGTTTTAAAATCAAAATTCAAAACATCAGATTCAATGAATCTAACATTGTTATACCTAGAAAATTTGTGTTCTAATATTCTCACTAAATCACGATCTATTTCTATACATAATAAAGTATCTACAGAATGCACCAATGGTTCTGTTATCGCTGATAAACCAGGGCCAATCTCAACAACATAATCATGCGTCATAGGTTTAAAAATTGATATAATATTATGTACTACACCATCATCAACCAAAAAATTCTGACCGAATCTCTTCCTAGCTTTATGAAAAAACATAATTATAATATTAAACTAAGTATTAATTATAAAAATTTGATATCTATCTGTGACTTTGATTTTATAAACTCTAACCAATTTGAAAACACAGAATCAACTTGCAAATCAAATAAATATTGATAAGCATAATTACGTTTCTTTTTTTCCGTAAAATCAAATACCCTTCTATCACATAATTCTAGCAAACAATAACCTTCAGATGAAGTGATTACATCTGTGAGTTTCTTGTCACCTAAATTTTTGATAGCGTTTTTAAATTCTGGAATTAAACTATCTGCGCCAACCCAACCAATATCACCACCTTGCGAAGCATTAATATCCTGGGAATAGTGTTGTGCTGCATCTTTAAAACTTATATTCCCTGATATGATTGCCTCGCGTATATTAGACAAATAAGAAATAGCATCCGAAGCAACTATAGCAAAAGATTTCTTTACTAGGATTTGTTTTAGATATACTTGTTCTTCCAAGTTATTACTAGAAATAACAGCTTCCATATCAGAATCAAGATATATGCCAAGTATCTTCAGTATATGAAATCCATTTTTACTACGAAAAACTTGACTAATTTGACCTTCAGACAAAAAATTAATATTTTCAACAAACAAATCAGGCCAAGAATCTAAAGTTTTTTTTCCTAAAAAACCTCCGATATAAGATTCAGATCCATCTGAGAATTCTCTAGCAACATCAGAAAAATTATCACCAATAAGTAATTTATTTCTTAACGATTCTGCTTTATTATAAAAAGCCTGAATATCTTCAGATGTAGCATTTTCTGGCACTTTGATTAAAATTTGTGCTAAAGAAAGCACTTGATTATTCTTATTATCAATACCTAGATATTTTTTATTAACAACTTTTGATTTGTTTAAAAAAATATCTATATCACTATTAGTAATAATTCTTTTCTCATCCATAATATGTTGACATAAATAGTTTTTATATATGTCACAACGCAACATTTCTAAATATGAGCCCCAGCTTATCTGATCTCTCTCCAACTGCAAACGCATCTGATCTAAATTAATATTATTATTTATAAGTATATTATCTATAACACTATTAAGATCATTATTATTTACAAAAATACCTTTTTTATTAGCTTCCTGAATTATCAAGACTTTTTCAATAATCCTATTTATGGCATCTTCTCTAAGATTTTCCTGGTCTTTCTTAATTCCTTTTTTTTCTAACTCTCTGCAAAGATTATGCTCTTCATTTAATAAATCTCTCAAAGTAAATGTTTGATTATTAACAACAAGTGCTATCTTGTCACAAAAAGGAATTTCACAATCACTACTTTTATCTGTTGCCGCAGCAAAATGGCTTACGAAAGTAATAAACATTATACAAAAATAGAAAACAACCGATTTTTTTATTTTATGCATTATTATGTATCTCAAAAATATCACTACTCTTATTCTTATAGCTCGTAGCATTATAACCAGGTATATTTTCCCGCAATAATTTTATAGGATCCAAACCTAAAGAGCCTAAACCCCTAAATTCTATTTGTAAAAATAAAGCCGTATTGTATTTAGTAGTATGCTTTTTAGAATGAGCAACTACCCTACCGACCCAGCAGTTATCTTTCTTATATTCAATACCCAGTATTGATTGTATCATCTCAGAAGAAAATTTATGGAAATTAGTCTTATTATTTTTTTCAAAAAAGAATAAGTAATCAAACCTACAAATGCCATAAAAAGATTCATTTATAGGCCATTGAAAAGCTAAACTAATATTATTCTTTATATGATGTATATGCGGTCTATAATCTATTCTATTTAAGTTGTAATTATAAGATAGATATATATTTTTTAGAGCACTAGGAAAGTAGTTCGTTATCACCGATAATTCACCTAAACTATTATTAACATAATCATACTGAACTTGTCCTTCCAATCGCAGATTATCTGCTAACAAAATTCTGATAGATGATAAAAATGTTTTCTCATAATCATGATTAATATTTTCACTAGGAATAAAAATATTTCTTGGTTTTAAAAAAAATATTCTTGCCCCTGAAAAAGAAATTCTCTCTAAATCATTTTTAGACTCTAAAAACTTTGTTGAAATAGAAACTGTTACATTATTAGCGTTAGGTATGCGATCCCAGCCTCCAGAATATATGTTTTCTTTAAATAAACTAGAAAAATTAAAATTCAACAAAAAAGTATCGTAACATGGTATGTTAGACTGGTTCTTATATGGCACATACAAATAGAAAAATCTAGGTTCTATTATTTGTTTATTATCCTGTCCAAATAAAAAAATATTTCTATAATAACTAACTCCTCCATCTAAAGAAATAATTGGAAGACTTCTAGATATTACCCTGTGCTTTACATCAACATCCTTACTAACCCAGTACCTAGAAAGATGCATTCCTATTTTAGGTTTAAGATAGTATTCATTTTTAGTTATGTTACAAGAAATAGAAGGATATATTTGCAACCTTGTAGCACCACAATCCCTTCTGTTAGAATTAACTATTCTAATATTTGCCATATTAGAATAAACTTTAATAGTATTTTTTTTATAACTGCCTAAACTTCCCCAACAAACAATTTCTGGTAATTTATCAAATAAATATGTATTAGATGATCCTTTATTTTCTAAAGTTTGATGTTTTAGAAACCTAATCTTCCCTTGAAAATTACTAGCATCTAAGTTCAACTGACATGTTTGTAATAAACTTCTTGAAATTTTATTTGACCATATATAATCGAAATCATTAAAATAATCGGAATCTGAAACTCTTGAGAGATTGACACCAAAACTCGCATATTTGGAAAAAACCACATCAGTTTTCCAACTATAAAACCATCTCTGTTTATGAATAAAATTATCATAATGCATGTAATTACCAGTAAAATAACCTGATATGCCATTATACAAATATCGTGCCTCACTCTCAAACATTAGACCTCTTCTTGACATAATTCTTGGCCCTATTGTCATATCATATCTATTACTAAAGCTAAAGTAGTATGGCAAACTAATATCTAATCCATGAACAGATGTAATACCGTATGTAGAAAATAAAAAACCTGATTTTGATTCCTTATTTAAAGGAATACTCAAATAAGGAAAAAATAAAATTGGAGTATTATAAAAATATAAAAAACTATTTCTAGATATTGCCTCATTTTTTTGAAAATTCAAATAAATAGAATCAGACTTTGTATAACAAGTTCTTTTACTACAAAAATAACTTGTATATATAGGATTACTTAGTTTAATTTTTGAAGGAGCAAGGAACTCAATCTGAGTAGATTCAACATAACTTTTATTTGATTCTAACCATAATTTTATATCTTCTAATCTACCGACAGGTTTCTTAAGATTAAAAAAAAGATTACGGCCAATAAAAAGGTTTCCTCTATTTAAAATATTTGAAAACCCATATATCTTTATATTGTGATCTAACCTATTGATAGTAATTATATCTCCCGTAAAAATATTGTTATTACTAGTAATTTTAGCATTAGATTTTAGAGTTAAATAAGTATCATCTACAACTACATCATCGGCTTCTATTAAAATAGACTGTTTATGTAATTCGTTTGGGAAATTTAATGTTAATTGATTATGCTTGGATATATTGGATCTATAGAAATCAATTGCTATCTTCTCGTCAAATGATAAAGATAGAACACTGCCACTATAAAAAGAAAGCAATGTGTATATTAGAAAAACCAAGTAATTGTGCACACATCCTCTATCGCCAACAATATTGGAAACTCTACAACTAAAAAGCTACCCTAGTGTTTAAAAACAAATGTATACATACAGTTATGCACAATCAATATATGCTATATTAACCAAATTTTTAACAATTTAATTATACGTAACATATCTATATAATTTTTGGTAAGATCCAATTTATTGCAATAAGTTACAATAAATGGTGGGCTGTGAGTGACTCGAACACTCGACCTACGGATTAAGAGTCCGCTGCTCTACCAACTGAGCTAACAACCCATAAACTTTTATTATATCATAACATCTATACATATATAGTTGTAATGTTTTGTTGTAAACAATATATTTTTATTATTAATTATTTTTCTAGACCCTCTTGAACAGAAAAATTTAGACCATATATATCTTTAACAACGGCTGGTATGATGTGCTTTTATAAACCAGTTTTTATTTTTATAGTAATTTAAAACAGGAGTTTCTTATGACTTTGCGTCCTCTGCACGATCGTGTAATCGTCAAACGCTTGGACAATGAAAGAAAAACTGCATCTGGTATTGTTATTCCAGAAAGCGCAGCAGAAAAACCTGATCAAGGTGAAGTACTTTCTGTAGGTCCAGGTAAAAAGACTGAAGATGGTAAAATATTACCAATAGATTTGAAAGTTGGAGATAAAATCTTGTTCGGAAAATATGCCGGTCAAGCAGTTAAAGTAGACGGTGAAGAATTACTTGTAATACGCGAAGATGAAGTATTAGCAGTAATTAATTAATTTGATAGTTAACTTTAACATTAGATAAACTTATAACTTATAACTTATATTCAAGGAAGCTTAAAATGACAGCCAAACAAGTTTTATTTGGTGATGATGCTCGAGTACGAATTGTACGCGGCGTCAATACTCTTGCTAATGCTGTAAAAACAACTTTAGGTCCTAAAGGAAGAAATGTTGTAATTGAACGCTCATTTGGAGCACCTACTGTCACCAAAGATGGTGTATCGGTTGCGAAAGAAATAGAACTAAAAGACAAGATAGAGAATATAGGAGCTCAACTTGTAAAAGATGTTGCTTCAAAAACTTCTGATAGCGCTGGAGATGGTACAACTACCGCAACAGTTCTTGCTCAGTCCATAGTACAAGAAGGTCTAAAATATGTTGCTTCTGGATTTAATCCTATTGACCTAAAAAGAGGAATAGATAAAGCAGTAGCTGCAACTGTAGAAGAATTGAAGAAACAATCGAAACCTATAACTACAAATAAAGAAATTGCACAAGTAGGCTCTATCTCTGCCAATAGCGATAGCTCCATAGGAGACATAATAGCAAAAGCTATGGATAAAGTTGGTAAAGAAGGTGTGATAACAGTAGAAGATGGTAAATCATTGGAAAATGAACTGGATGTTGTAGAAGGAATGCAATTTGACAGAGGTTATTTATCACCTTATTTCATTAATAATCCAGACAAACAAGTATCAGCTTTAGATGAGCCATATATTCTCATATATGACAAAAAAATTAGTAATATTCGCGATTTATTGCCATTATTAGAACAAGTTGCAAAATCTAGCAAGCCATTGCTAATTCTAGCTGAAGATGTGGAAGGAGAAGCTTTAGCTACTTTAGTGGTGAACAATATTAGAGGAATACTAAAAACAACTGCTGTTAAAGCTCCTGGTTTTGGAGATCGTAGAAAAGCTATGTTGGAAGACATTGCAATTCTTACAGGTGGCGTAGTTATATCTGAAGAAACTGGAATGACTCTAGAAAAAGCTACACTTAATGATCTTGGTCAAGCCAAACGAGTTGAGATAGGAAAAGAAAATACTACCATCATAGATGGAGCAGGCGACACTAAATCTATAGAAGCTCGAGTCAAACAAATCAGAGTTCAAATAGAAGAATCAACGTCAGATTATGATAGAGAAAAACTTCAAGAACGTGTAGCAAAATTAGCTGGTGGAGTAGCAGTAATACGTGTTGGAGCTGCCACAGAAGTTGAAATGAAAGAGAAAAAAGCTCGCGTAGAAGATGCCTTGCATGCTACTCGTGCTGCAGTTGAAGAAGGTGTTGTTGCTGGTGGAGGAGTTGCACTACTTCGCGCTAAACAAGCTATTTCTAAACTTCAAGGGGATACTCCAGACCAAAATGCTGGTATACAGTTGATCCTAAGAGCAGTAGAAGAGCCTTTACGCACTATTGTCTCTAACGCAGGAGAAGAAGCAAGCATAGTGGTAAATAATGTCCTAAATGGTAAAGGTAACTATGGATATAATGCAGCTACTGGTGAATATACTGATCTAGTTGCACAAGGAGTTCTTGATCCTACTAAAGTTACTAGAACAGCATTACAAAATGCTGCTTCTGTAGCAAGCTTATTATTAACAGCAGAAGCTGCAATAGCCGAGCTACCAGAAGACAAACCATCATCTCCTTCTATGCCTGGCGGTATGGGCGGTATGGGTGGTATGGGTGGTATGGGTGGTATGGATTTCTAAAAACCCTTACTTAACTTTTTTGATTTGCTTTAAAAAAAGCATAACTTGCCATAAAATGGCGAGTTATGCTTTTCTATTGGATAAAGAATCATAATGATAATTGCTGTATATCCTGGAACTTTTGACCCAATAACTAATGGTCATGAAGATCTAATTAAAAGAGCTTCATATATATTTGATCAAGTTTTTATAGCAATAGCATTTAACAAAAAGAAACAACCTCTTTTCACTATTGAAGAACGTATTGAAATGGCTGAGAAAATTTTAGCTAAATATAAAAATGTACGCATATATAGTTTTGATGGTTTACTTAAAGATTTTGTGGAGAAACACGAAGCAAAAATAATCATAAGAGGTCTCAGAACATTTTCAGATTTTGAATACGAATGCAAAATGGCAAGTATTAATAAACAATTAATAAATAATGCAGAAACAATATTTTTGACATCCTCAGATCAATTTAAATTCATTTCTAGCACTGTAGTTAAAGAAATAGCCCACCTTGGTGGAAATATCAATAAGTTTGTAGCTCCAATTGTTGAAGAATATTTTCGAAAAAAACTTAGTACATTAGACATTAAATAAGAAATTGATTATATCTCCATCCTGAACAATATAATCCTTACCTTCTGATCTCATTTTACCTGCTTCCTTCGCCTTCAATTCTCCTCTGAAACATATAAAATCTTCATATGAAATTGTTTGAGCTCTAATAAAACCTTTTTCAAAATCAGTATGTATTACCCCAGCAGCTTGAGGTGCCGTAGCTCCTATTGGAATAGTCCAGGCATGAACCTCTTTAACTCCAACTGTAAAATATGTCTGCAATCCCAATAGCAAGAAAGCTGCACGTATTAGTCTATCTAAACCAGCTTCTTCTACACCTAAATCCTGCAAAAAAATTTTTTTATCTTCTAATGATAAGTCCCCTATCTCTTGTTCCAAAGAGGCGCAAATAGATACTACTGGAATATTATTATCAGCCGCATAATTACTAACTGAAGTCAATAAGCTATTTTTTTCAAGAAAACCTTTCTCATCAACATTCGCCACGTACATAATAGGCTTATATGTTAAAAAAGAAAATTTCTTAATTATTTCTTGTTCTTCTTCAGATAATTGCAAAGTTCTTAGAGATTTTCCATTGTTAAGGTGATTCAAACATAACTTAAGCACATTTACTATGGTGGCATTGCTTTTATCATTGACAACCAGTTTATTATACTTGCTCAACGATTTATCAACAGTACTTAAATCTGCCAAAATTAGCTCTGTCTCTATAACCTCTATGTCATGAATAGGATCCACCTTTCCTTCATAATGAATTATATCAGGATTTTCAAAGCAACGAACAACATTGATTATAGCATCAGTCTCACGTATATGAGATAGGAATTTATTACCTAATCCTTCACCGCTACTGGCCCCAGCTACCAATCCAGCTATATCAACAAATTCTGCAGTTGCAGATATAATTTTTTCGGGTTTTGCTATTTCTGCCAAACTATGTAAACGAACATCAGGAACTTCTACTATTCCAATATTCGGTTCTATAGTACAAAAAGGATAGTTTTCAGCAGCTATTCCAGCTTTGGTCAAAGCATTAAATAATGTTGACTTACCAACATTTGGCAAACCAACTATACCACAACGTAACGCCATAATTAATTCCAATTAATATAATTCAAACACAAGTTTTATTAGAAAAAAACCATATTAATAAAATTGCTCCAGTATTAAATAATCCATGCACAATTATCGATGAAAATATCCCCCTGCTCACCCTTATCCATCCCAGAACTAGACCAGATAATAACTGTGGTGCCAACAACAATGGGATAAGTAATAAATTTAATTTATTATTATTATTAAATGAAAAATTGAAAACATGTATGAACGCAAATAAAATACTAGATAGATAAAAAATTATTTGATAATACAAAATGTAGTAATTCCAATTAAATGCAATTGAAAAGGAATTTCTCACACGAAAATATAAACAAACCAAAATTAATAAAAATAGCAAGAATAGATTATAATAACTAGGACCAGTTAACAATAGTAAAACAAAAAAAGGTAATGTTACAAAAAACTGAATAGGATTACATAAAAGAATATATCTAAATAACATTTCTTCTATTAATGGAGCCCATAATATTCCAATATATATTGGAATATTTACAAACTCCATTTTGTGATGAGCTCCTATAATCTTGGCAACATTATAAGATATTGGACCTAATAAAAAGATATTAATAATCCATAATATAATAGTCCAAAACAACAAAATTTCAAATTTAATACGAAGGAAATGATATATGTTTATAACATATTCACAATCTTTATAAGAAGTTATATAGTTCTTTGGTTTTTTTAAAAAAGCAAAAAATAATATAACTTCCTCAAAAAACAAACTATTTTTATCAAACATTTACCAAATTTATAAACAATTAACTATTTTTTAATTTATTACGTACTACTTCAAAATTACCGTCCAATATATCAAACATACAATTTAAGCAACAATCCATAGCCATATTTATTTGATTTTTCTCAGAGCAACTTGGCCTATCAAGAACAAAATCTGAAACCAACTGTTTACTATTTAAAGATCTAGGATGACCTATACCAATGCGAATACGCCAAAATTCACTTCCTATAACCTTCTGGATTGATCTTAAACCATTATGACCAGCACTTCCTCCATTATATTTCACTCGAATATCACCAGGAGGAAGGTCTAACTCATCATGAAAAACTAATATATTTTCTGGATTAATTTTATAAAAGTTAACTAATTTATAAAGAGCACTCCCGGAATTATTAATATATGTAGAAGGTTTAAAAAATATAATATTATTACCATTAAGATAAATCTTAGAAATTAAACCATCAAAATATTTATCATAAACAAAATTAGTTTTTAGCGCTCCCGCAAATATATCTAATAACCAAAAGCCAGCATTATGACGAGTATTTAGGTACTCCGGACCAGGATTACCTAAACCTACAATCAAACGTAAAGTAACATTCATTTAGAATATATAAAAGTAAATTCACTAACAAAACTATTCACTCTTATTCTCTTCAGCTTTTTGTTCTTCATCATCAACACTCTCGTTAACAAAAGCAGTTGCTAACAGAGGATCTGGATCACTACCATTATAAGAAACACCAGCAGGCAAAATAAGATTAGAAAGATGAACAGAATTCCCTAGTTCAATATTAGACAAATCAATTTCTATGAATGGGGGTAATACTGAAGGTAAGCATGAAATTTCTAATTCAGTAATAACATGATTTATTATAGCCCCTCCCAATTTAACAGCAGGAGATATTTCTGCATTTAGAAAGTGTAAAGGAACCTTAGTATTTATATTTTGATTTGCACTTACAAGTTGAAAATCAACATGCAAAACTTGTTGTTTATAAGGATGCCATTGCACAGAGCGTAAAATTACTTGTTTAACTTTCTTGCTATCAATAATATTCATACTTAAAACGGAAGAATGAAATTCTTCTTTGCGCAATGCATGATATATATAATTATGATCGAGTTCTATGTTTAATGGCGATGAGTTTTTACCATAAACTATTGCAGGAATACGTCCTTTATGGCGCAGGTGGCGGCTCGCACTCGTACCATGAACGCTACGTAATGTGGCATCAAATTTCACAAAAAAACTCCGAATAAATATTTATAAAAAATTTAAAAGATTCTACATGTCGCGACCAAAATGTAAAACCATGAAAATTTACTACGAAAATAAAGAACCAACAGATTCTGCATTACAAATTCTCAATATAGTCTTACCTAAAAGAGAAGCACATGATAATTGTCTTATTTTACTAAAATCTTTTGCATCTTTAGATAAAGGTATCGTATCAGTAACTACTAGTTCATCCAAAACAGATGATTCTATTAATGATGTAGCCTTTCCAGACAACACCGGATGTGTACAATATGCATAAACAGAACTTGCTCCATGATCTTTTAATGCAAAAGCAGCTTTACATAAGGTTCCTGCAGTATCTACCATATCATCCACAAGAATACAATTCCTATTACTAACTTCACCAATGATATTCATAACTTCAGAAACATTAGGACTAGGACGGCGTTTATCAATAATCGCAAGATCAGCATTTAAATGCTTTGCTAAATCTCTTGCCCTAACAACACCGCCTATATCTGGAGAAACAACAACTATATCAGTTAAATCTTTTTTTCTTATATCTTCTATTAAGATAGGGGCTGCATAAATATTATCCACAGGAATATCAAAAAAACCCTGAATTTGCTCAGAATGTAAGTCCATAGTCAATACTCGGTTTACTCCCACACTCTGCAACATATTTGCAACCACTTTAGCACTTATAGCTACTCTAGCAAACCTAGAGATTCTATCTTGTCTAGCATAACCAAAATAAGGAATTGCTGCCGTAATGCGCCCAGCCGAAGCTCTATGCAATGCATCAGCAATAACCATAATTTCCATCAAATTATCATTAGTTGGAGCACATGTAGGTTGCAGAACAAATATATCCTGACCCCTAACATTTTCCTCTACCTCAACCATAACCTCTCCATCTGAAAAACGACCTATTGTCATATTTCCCAAAGAAGAACCTAAGTAATTAACAACATCCATAGCCAATTTATTATTAGCTGTGCCTGTAAAAACCATAAAATTATGTTTTGTCATAACAAAGTTCGTAGAAATAGGTTTTGAAATATGGCTCCTACTAGAGACCAATTATTTATTGGCTGGGGAGGAAGGATTCGAACCTTCGAATGCCGGAATCAAAATCCGGTGCCTTAACCAACTTGGCGACTCCCCATTAATTTAAATAGAAACCAATTATTATAGCGGATGAATATCAAGACTAGAATTGGCTTTAACAAAATATAACCTTTAAATTCTTGAAGACTCCACTTTCGATATTCATTACAGTATTTATTTTCCTTTCTGCAAAAAGTGCACTATCAAAGTTATTATACTTTACAAATATATGACTAGGAATAAACGTCCAAATAAAACCACACTTTTTTACAAAATCGGCTCTTTCTTTCTCTGGCCGCAGGAAAAACTATTAGGAATGATATGCTCTAAATCATTCTTGCTAAAAAAGAACTTAAAGCCTTATAAGCTCGTTAATTGTAACCTGAATTAATTTTTTTTTCAAAGAAAATTGACTAAATCTTCTTACATTGATGTAAATATTTTACTGAGCCAACAAATATATTATAAATAAATTTACTATCAATTAAAAATTAGCACTACTTTTTCTATTATATTAAGTAGCGTAAAAAATATAAATTATATCTATCATGCAAATGCTACATGCTATGGATTATAGTAAAATATATGGTGTATAAAAATATTGGAATTAAAATTATTTTAAAAACATCAGAAAAAAATAGTTGTTTTATAAGCAAAAAACATTAAGCAATAAATTATCTCTTAACAAATCAATTTTTATAATACCTAAATTAATTAGACTAAAATGCCAGAATTACCAGAAGTAGAAATAATAAGACAAGAATTACACAACAAAATTACAAATAAACAATTAAAAAAAGTTGTCATTAGAGAAAGTCGTTTTCGTTGGCCTGTTAGACATGATTTAAATAAAATCTTAGAAAATAAGTTAATTATGAATTGCACACGAAGGGGTAAATACTTATTAATTCATTTTGAACATGGAATACAATTAATACACCTAGGAATGTCCGGATCATTAAAATTTAGCGAAAAAAATAATATTTTGGCAAAACATGATCATATAGAATGGTTTTTTGAAAATTTTTCTCTTAGGCTAAATGACCCTAGGCGCTTCGGTGCTGTTATATGGCATCCTAAACAAAATGGTTCTATCTACGAGCATGATCTAATAAAAAACCTAGGAATAGAACCATTTTCTAAAGAATTAAATGGACAATATTTATTTGATAGGTTCAAAAAACGTAATTGTTCAATAAAACAAGCACTACTTAGTGGCAAAATTGTAGTAGGAACTGGTAATATTTATGCATCTGAAAGTTTATTCAAAGCACGAATCAACCCTACGAAAATGGCTAAAATGCTTTCTTTGAAAGAATGTGAACTACTTGCAAACACAATAAAAAATGTTCTTTATATTGCAATAGAGTCAGGAGGTAGCTCTTTAAAAGATTTTGTGAATACTAATGGTATATCTGGCAAATATATAGAACAACATGCCTGTGTATATAATAAAGAAGGTCAGAAATGTGTTGTATGTAATAAAGATTATATATTAAAAATCCTTCAAAATAAAAGATCAACTTATTATTGTCCAAATTGTCAAAACTGATTGTTTAGATATCTAATATTTTACCTGGATTCATTATATTATCTGGGTCTATAGATTTCTTTAATCTAAGCATTATGCCTAATGCATTAGCATTTTTATACTTTTGTAGCTCATTAACTTTTAATTGACCTATACCATGTTCAGCACTGATAGAACCACCCAATTCATACACTTTGCTATGCACTAAATCATAAATCTGACACTGTAAAGATAAAAGATTCTCTTCTGACTGATTAATAGATCTAAAAACATTATAGTGCAAATTACCATCTCCAAGATGGCCAAATACAACTATTCGAACACCATTGAAGTATACGTCTAAAGATTTCTTCATATCACTAAGGAAGATTGGTATTAAAGAAATGGGTAAAGATATATCATGTTTAATGCCTTTACCAAAATTTTTTTCTGCTAAAGGTATACTTTCTCTTAAATGCCACAAGGATGCAAAATGCAAATTATCAGATGAAATAATGGCATCGTCTATATATCCGAGATCAATACACTTCTCCATAAAAAAATTAATTCTGTTGGACATGAAATCATCAACCTCTCTAATGCCATCAATAACTGATATTTCCAATAAAATAAACCATGGATGATCAATAAAATTACTATCTAATCTATATCTTTTATCATTTAAAAAATCCAATGACAGCTTTAAAGAAAACTGACTAATTAATTCAAAAGCAGTTAGAGATGAATCAAAGAAACAACGAGTTTCCATCAATAGTGTAATCGCATTTTCTATAGAAGACAGAGGAACTAAAATAGCCCATTTTTTATTACAAATAGGAAATAATTTTAATGTAGCAGCAGTAATAATACCAAGAGTACCTTCACTCCCAATATAAAGATCCTTCAAACTATAACCTGTATTATCTTTTCTAAGTGCTCTTAGCAGATCAACAATATCTCCATCCGGACCAACAACCTCTATACCAAGAGTCAATTCTCTTATGTTTCCGTACCTTAGAACTTGTGTACCGCCAGCATTTGTAGCTAAATTACCACCGATAGTACAAGTTCCCTCAGAAGCTAAACTCAATGGAAAATATCTATTATTTGCTAAAGATATATCTTGTAGCTTCTGTAGAGTACAACCAGCTTCTACAACTATGGAATTGTTTGACAGATCTATCTCTCTAATTTTATTAAGTCTAGTACTGGATAAGATTATGGAATCTTTTGAATTGCTATTCGGTATGCTTCCACCACACAATCCAGTATTCCCTCCTTGAGGAACAATTGCAATGTTATATTGTTTGCATAATTGAACAATATGTACAATACTTTCAACGCTACTAGGACGAACTATGGCTATAGCATTCGCTGTATAACGACCACGCCAATCAGATAAAAAAGGCAGGGCATTTTCCCCTGTCAATACATAATCAGATCCAACTATTGATGCTAGACTGTTCAAAAAGCTCATTGCTATACTTTTCTCTTAAATGACTAATTATCGGATGAGTAATTCATTTAGCTATTCTTATAATATAAGTTTTTCTAAAACATTTTTCATAAATTTTAATAGTAGCTATATAATTTAGATTATATTCGAAACATTGATTTATGCACATAATGCTATACACATATATCTTAAAAAAACTTATAGAGCAAAACTAATAATTTTAAGATCTAATCAACGTATAATAGATTATAGTATTATAATTAATATATTTATGAATTTTAGAATCTAATCTACAAAAAACTAGAATAAAAATAAATCTAAAAAATGTAAACAATATATATTAATTTACAATATCTTACGTTCAAAGAATATTATATAAATTATGGTTAATAATGAAAATTGATATTTTTTGCAAAATAATAGATAACTATGGAGATATAGGATTTTCTTGGAGATTAGCTAATGACTTAGCTAATAATTATAATTGCATTGTAAGATTGATTGTAGATAATTTAACAACATTATCATCAATAAACTCCAAAATAAATTCTAATTCCAAATATCAAATAATCGACAATATACAAATATTAGATTGGAATAGTGACTATATATTAGAAATTAAACCTGCAGAATTAATTATAGAAACCTTTAGTTGTAAAATTCCAGATGAGTATATACATAAAATCATAGAAAATAGATCTTGTTGGATAAATATAGAATATTTGACAGCTGAGTCTTGGATAGAAAGTTGCCATTTGCTTCCATCCAAAATATCAAAAAACAGCAATAAATTTTTTTTCTTCCCTGGTTTTAATGATAAAACCGGCGGGATAATTTTAGAACCTAATTTAATAAAAAAAAGAAACGTTTTTCAAGAATCTTTATCAACTCAGATGTCTTTTCTAAAAACATTGGGGATCGATGATAACTTATTAAAAGAAAGATCTAACAAAATTTTTTGCTACCTGTTCTGCTATAATACAACACCAATTGAAGATATAATAAAAGGATTTATAAAACTAAATAAAGAAATAGTTATTTTCGCAAACATAGGAAATCCTATACTTCAATTTGCTAAATACTATGATCATACAATGATAAAGATTATTAAAATACCATTTATTGACCAAAATGATTTTGATAAACTACTTTGGAGTATGGACGTAAATTTTGTTAGAGGAGAAGATTCATTCATAAGAGCCATTTGGTCTGGTCGCCCTATGATTTGGAACATATATAAACAAAAAGATAATATTCATATCAACAAATTAGATTATTGGATAAATATTTATAACCCTCCAATTTCTGTTAAAAAATTAATGTACTCTTGGAATAAGAATAATTCAAATCTTCTGATTAAAAGCATACAAGAATCATTTTCATACGAAAACTGGATAAAATGGCAAAAACATGCTAAAAATTGGTCGAATAATCTGAGTCAACAAAGCTCGTTATCCTTTAGACTGTTAAAATTCTGCACAAAACATTTTAAAAACGCTAAAATCTTGTAGCATTTTTTAATAAAAATTAATCTTTTTAAGACTAGTTAAATAAAATATAGAATGTTGTATTTTTTCACATAAAAATATTTAATTAACAAATTTATCATATCGGAGTTTTTAAATTAGAAGACTGCCCAGGAATTAAGAACTGGAAATGTTGTAATGATCGGAGGAGAACCTCTTGTAGTACAACGCACTGAATATAACAAATCAGGCAGAAATTCTGCTGTTGTTAAAATGAAGTTTAAAAATTTACTTGTTGGTTCTATTAGTGAGTCAGTATATAAAGCTGATGAAAAATTTGAAATAGTACAACTTGAAAAAAAAGAATGTGTATATTCATACTATAATGACCCTATGTATGTATTTATGGATAATGAATTTAACCAATATGAAATAGAAAAAGAATGCATGGAAAATGCTCTTAAATATATTCAAGATGATTTACAAGTTGAGGTCGTTTTTTACAATAACAAAGCGATATCAGTTGATTTGCCTACAATATTAATAAGAGAAATAATATACACAGAACCTGCAGTTAGAGGAGATACTTCTGGCAAGGTTATGAAACCAGCAAAAATTAATACCGGCTTTGAGATAAGCGTTCCTTTATTCTGTAAGATAGGCGATAAAATAGAAATTGACACTAGAACAGATGAGTATAGAAAAATAGTAAATTAACTTTATAGACATAAATATATTTATGTCTATACTAATCAAATAGTATTATATAATGAGCATAAAAGTTTTTAATCTACATTGTAATAATGAACATATATTTGAAGGGTGGTTTAGTTCTCATAATGAATACGAAGAACAGATATCCAAAAATCTTATAACATGTCCTATTTGTTCTTCATCAACAATATCAAAACTATTGTCAACTCCATATATAGGGAAAAAAAGATCAAATACTCTAGAAAAAACACAATCTAATGGTGATTTAAACAGGACATCACTAGAACAGCAGGCTAAAACTATAGAAAGTCTGCGTCAAATTATAAATAAAGCAGAAAATGTTGGAAACAGCTTTGCAGAAGAAGCTAGATTGATACATTCAGGAGAATCTCAAAAGACTTCGATAAAAGGCACTATATCACTTGATGAAAAAAAAGAACTAGAAGAAGAAGGAATCAACATAATTCCTATACCTAATTTTCTTGATGACGATCTATTACAATAAACTTATTAACATAAATTGTGGATAAGTTTATTAATAACTAATTGAACATCATAAAAAAAATCAATGATAACAAATTCTTATATAAACTGTTTAATTTTTAAACTAAAGAACATAAAAAAAGCCTAGGGTCGTAAAAAAACAAACACCTAGACTTAAAATATTGGTGCGCCCGGCAGGATTTGAACCCACGACCCCTTGGTTCGTAGCCAAGTACTCTAATCCAACTGAGCTACGGGCGCATTTAATAAATGCAATCTATAAAACAGACCAAATACAGCTAGCTTTTGACTAGCTGTATTACATGAAATTAAAAAATTCTAATTTCAAAATTAACCAATAGCAATCAAGACTAATGGATGCCATATTATAAACAATAACTAAATAAATTACAATAAAAAAATAATAACAAAAAAATCTGGCGGAGGCGGTGAGATTCGAACTCACGGTGCAGTTTTTGCCACACACTCCCTTAGCAGGGGAGCCCCTTCAGCCACTCGGGCACGCCTCCAAAACAACTACACTAAACACTACTTACTATTGTCAGAGCCATGCTCTAAACCAAATGCTTTATGTAAAGAACGTACAGCCAACTCCATATATTTGTCATCTATTATAACAGAAGTTTTGATTTCACTGGTACTTATCATTTTAATATTTATACCCTCTTGAGACAAGGTTTTAAACATCAAACTAGCGACACCTACATGAGAACGCATTCCAACACCAACTATGGACACTTTAGCTACTTTGTCATCTGTGCTTATCTCTCTTGCTTGTACAGCAGGAACAATATCATTTTCCAAAAGATCTAATGTCCGTTTAAAATCAGAACGGTTTACAGTAAAAGAAAAATCAGTACATCCAGCAACAGATTGATTTTGTAAAATCATATCAACCTCTATATTGGCAGCAGCAACAGGACCAAGTATAGAATGAGCAATACCTGGAGTATCAGGTACTGCTATTAATGTAATCTTAGCCTCATCCCTACTAAATGCTATGCCAGAAACTACAGCAGCTTCCATATTATCATTTTCCTCAAAATTTATCAGTGTTCCAGAATACATTTCTTCATCTAAAGGAATATTAACATCAGTTAATGACGATAATACCCTTATTGGCACACTATACTTGCCAGCAAACTCAACAGAACGTATTTGTAAAACTTTAGATCCAAGAGATGCCATTTCCAACATTTCTTCAAATGAAACTCTAGGCATACATCTCGCTTCGGGAACAACTCTAGGATCAGTTGTATAGACACCATTTACGTCAGTATATATTAAACACTCATCAGCTTTCAAAGCAGCGGCAATAGCAACTGCAGATGTATCAGATCCTCCACGACCTAAAGTTGTAATATTGTTTTCCTGATCAACACCTTGGAAACCTGTTATGACCACAACACGACCCTGCTTTAAATCAGAAAGAATATGATCACCATCTATCGACATAATTCTAGCTTTACTATAAGCAGAATCAGTCTTGATAGGCACCTGCCATCCAGTATAACTTCTAGCAGAAATACCTAAAGACTGCAATGCAATGGCTAACAAGGCACTACTAACTTGTTCGCCAGTGGCTGCTATCATATCTAATTCTCTAGTGTCAGGAAAAGGAGTTAACTCTTTCGCAAGACTCAACAAACGATTAGTTTCACCAGACATAGCAGAAGGAACTACTACAACCTGATGGCCAGCCTTGTGCCATTTTGCAACTCGACAAGCTACATTTTTGATGCGCTCAATGGAGCCCATCGATGTCCCACCATATTTATGAACGAATAACGACATTTCTTACTCTAATAAAATATCAAAAAAAAACACCAATAATCATATTGCAAAATAATCACCAAGTTTTATTTTATACTAAACAATATTACATTAGTAATTATTTATCTATGTATACTCTACCTCTTCTACATAATATCAAATGATTATCATGATGAACAGTCATGCAACGATCATAACCTAATGCATGCAATTGAGAAAGTTGTTTATAAATTTCATTTAATAATGCGTTACTAGGTAAGTTGATATTATGCAACATAATCCAATGTCTCAAAATCTGCATTTGTATTGGTTTTGATAAAATTAACCTCCATTTTGATAGTGCAAAACTGAAGTCTTCAGCATCAAAATCCAATGTTTTCAGATAGTTACTAGTAAAAATCTCAATAATATTATCAGCATCTCTCATATGAGAAGCATGTCTACATAATGTTTTTTTCCATTGAGGCCAATATTTATTAAGAATAGGCTCTAAAAATAATCTTATCACTCCTCTAGAATAAGCCGGATTTTTATTAGTAGGATCATTAACAGGAAACCAGGAATTTTTGAGTGAAAAACTTTTACTTTCAATATCAATATCATTTTTATCTATATCTAACCAAGGTCTAATGTAAAAAATGTGATTAGATCTAGATATTTTTTTCATACCAATCATACCCTTTACACCAGAACCACGAAATAAACGCAACAATAAAGTTTCTGCTTGATCTTTCTGATGGTGAGCTAAAAAAATATGACGTACTCCATGCTCCTTTGATAAATCAGAAAAAGCTCTATATCTTGCATCTCTAGCAGCTCCTTCAATCCCTTTCTGCTTTATAGAGTCAACTAATATTTTCTTTTCATGTATTTCTATATCTAACAAATCAGCTAAAGAATGAACCTGTCGAGACCAGATATCAGAGCTTTCCTGAAGCCCATGATTTACATGAAACAATACTATAGAAATATTAAATTTTTCTGTCGCTTGTTTTGCAAAATAAGCCATTGTTGAAGAGTCAACTCCACCACTAACAGCTATAGCAATTTTCTTAGGCAATTCCTCTAATTCAAATAATGAATTAACAAAGCTATCATACAACACAACAAAAGAATGATTCATAATAACTAATTCCTAAGATACTTCTTTGAAAGACCCGAAAGATAATATGTTAGACATCCTTTGTTTTACTAATTGCTCAGGATTTAATTTATTGATTTCGGTAAAAGATTCTACTAGTGATTCTCTTAAAATTTGAGCCATAACACGAGGTTCTCTATGAGCACCACCTAATGGCTCACTAACTATTTTATTTATCAAGCCTAATTCTTTTAAACGAGTAGCAACTATGGCCAATGCTTCTGCTGCTTCTTTAGTTTTGCCAGGGCTACGCCATAATATAGAAGCACATCCTTCAGGAGAAATCACAGAATATGTAGAATATTGCAACATCAAAACATCATTCCCAACTGCAATAGCAAGTGCACCTCCAGATCCGCCCTCTCCAATGATCGTACAGATGATAGGAACTTTCAACTCTGCCATTACGTATAAATTGCGACCTATTGCCTCAGATTGGCCTCTTTCTTCCGCACCAACTCCAGGATAGGCACCAGGAGTATCTATAAAAGTAAAGACAGGAATATTAAATTTCTCAGCTAAACGCATTAATCGCAAAGCTTTTCTGTATCCCTCTGGTTTTGACATGCCAAAATTACGCCTAGCTCTTTCTTTCGTATCCCTTCCTTTTTGATGACCTATAATCATGCAAGAAACACCATCAAACCTAGCTAATCCTCCAACAATAGACTGATCATCAGCATACATTCTATCACCATGCAATTCATGAAAATCAGTAAAAATTTCATTAATATAATCCAGGGTATAAGGCCTCTGAGGATGTCTTGCTACCAAAGCTACTTGCCACGGCGTTAATTTAGAATAAATTTTTTTCGTCAACTGTTCACTTTTCTTTTGCAACCTATCTATCTCATCAGAAATATCTAAAGCAGAATCAGACTGTACATACCTAAGCTGTTCTATTTTTTCTTGAAGCTCAGCAATTGGCTGCTCAAATTCTAAAAAGTTATTTCTCATATTTACGATTTTTATATAAGTTTTCTATAAAAATGGCCATCCTATTCTATACTTCGCCATAAATACCAAGTGGCAACAGTACGCCAAGGACGCCATGCTACAGACACTTCTCTAGCTTCAAAACGAGAAACAGGCTCTCCACTAAAGTAATGAGTAGATATTGCTTTTAATAAACCGAAATCATCTAGCGGCATTATGTCAGGTCTTTGCATATTAAATATCAAAAACATTTCTGCTGTCCACCGTCCAACCCCTCTTATCCTAGATAACTCTGAAATTATGGATTCATCATCCATTTTAAGCCATTTCTCAGGACAAACACCACGACTATTAAAGTAATTAGCTAAATCTTTTAAATAATCAATTTTTCTTTTAGAAACACCTATATTCCTTAACAAATCATCAGATATCATAGAAATTAAATTAGGACTAGGAGATTCACCTACTAAATTAATAAATTTATTCCATACAGTAGCAGCTGCTTTAACAGAGATTTGCTGCGCTAAAATTAAGCGAACAAGAGTTAAAAATGGAGGACCAGGAGACAATAAAACTTTATCTTCACAAAGTGGTATTACTTTTCTTAAAATCCTATCCTTCTTTTTCAATTGAGAAACTGCTTCTTCCCAATAATCAGGCTGAACTATGTTTTTATTATTACTAGGCATCAAAAACCTTTTCCTTTAAATAATTAGAAACGACGCCAACGTGTTGAATAATTTGGCAAATCTTCCAACTCTACACCTGATTCTTTTAACAAGCTTCTAATATAATCAGATTCTTTATAGTCAAGATTTTTTTTAGCTTGTAATCTTTTCGAAATTAGCAACTCAACATCTTCGTCAGACAAATAGGATGATTTAGCACTAGCAGCTCCATACCTAGTTTTAGACTTAAAATAATCCTCGGGATTTTGATTTAATAACCCTAGAATACTAGACAAACTCTTAAGTTGCCTAGCGCTTTTAACACATTCATCTCTATTGGCTTTAGATGCCAAATCAAACAAAACAGCTATTGCTTTTGGCGTATTAAAATCATCATTCATGGCAACAGCAAACTCTTTAGCAGTTTGGTCAGACCAATCTACATGGCAATCACTATCAAAATGGAAGTTAATGATAGCAGAATATAATTTATCTAAAGAACTTTGAGCATCTATTAGATTATCAACCACATAATTTTGTTTGCTTCTATAATGATTTCGGACAATGAAAAATCTAAGCATCTCAGCTTCTCTTTTATTTACACAGTATTCATCATTTGATAAATCACCATAACCAATTGCCTCTCTTATTGTGCGATAGTTATTCAGTGATTTAGACATCTTATAATCATTAACCATAAGGGGGCCACAATGCATCCAATTATTAGAAAAAACTCCACCGTATGCCCCTTCAGTCTGCGCGATCTCATTCTCATGATGAGGAAATATAAGATCCGGCCCTCCTCCATGTATGTCAATCGGCAATCCCAATATGGAATGGCTCATAGCAGAACATTCTATATGCCATCCAGGTCGACCAATTCCATAACAAGAAGTCCATTTGCTATCATCTGGATCATTATCTTTTGAATGTTTCCACAAGACAAAATCTAGTGGATCATGTTTATCTGATAGAATAGGAACTCGTTCTCCAGAACGCAAGGAATCCAAATCTTTTCTAGAAAGCTTCCCATAAGATGGGAAAGATCTAACCTTGAAATTAACATCTCCGTTATCAGCCTGATAAGCAAAACCATTTTTTTCTAACTGCTGTATCATCTCAATCATATGATCTACATAATGAGTAGCTCTAGGTTCTTTATTCGGGCTATTTACCCACAAAGCTTTCTCATCAGCATGCATAGCTGATATATAGAAATTTGTAATATCACTAATGTCTTTCTTTAGGTCCAAAGAGCGCTTTATTATTTTATCGTCTATATCAGTTATATTCCTAACATACTCTACATGAAAACCGATATTACGCAACCAGCGTTGAACTATATCGAACACAATCATTACACGAGCATGACCAAGATGACAAAAATCATATACTGTCATACCACAAACATACATCCTGACAAAACCTTTATGATATGGTTGAAACTTTTCTTTAGTATGGGTTAATGTATTATATATGTGTAACATATAGAATTTATATTAAAAAATCAAAGGTTTAAGGTCTTAAAAATCACCAACAAATAAAACATATTAAAATGTAGGCAATAGATAAATTTACTAGTTAATTTATTTTTTATTTAAATAAATCACTAAAATATAGATATTATACAAAAATATTACTAACGACATTTAGCATTAACCAATGCTGCGGTAATAAAACTAGGTTATGAAATTAACAATTAGTATTTATCAATTATATAGATTTTAACCTTGAGGTCAAAACAAATAAAATAGATTGATAATTGACACAAACAGATCGGCAAAAATAAATTTAATGGCGTTATAATTATATGTTTTCAATGAAAGTTATAGAACTATAATTTATTAAATGGAGTTAAACAAAGCATCATGATCAAAGCAAAAATACAAACAAATCTCGGAGAAATTACTATTTCATTGGATAAAGATAAAGCACCGATAACAGTAGAAAATTTTCTGCATTATGTCAATACAGGATTTTATGATAACACATTATTTCACAGAGTAATTGATGGATTCATGATACAAGGTGGAGGATTAACAAAAAATCTAGAAAATAAAACCTCTGAGAAAAAACCTATTGAAAATGAAGCAAACAATGGTTTAAAAAACGACAAATATAGCATTGCAATGGCAAGAACTAATGACCCTCACTCTGCAACTAGTCAATTTTTTATAAATGTTGCAGATAATGATTTTTTAAATTACTCATCTCCTACGCAAAATGGATGGGGATATGCTGTATTCGGAAAAGTAATTTCCGGAGAAGACACCATAGATAAAATTAAAAATAGCAAAACTGGCAATAAAGGATTTCATCAAAATGTTCCAATAGAAGATATAGTCATAAAAACGGTAGAAATAATTGAGTAATCTAATATTAAAAGGCAAATTATGATTTGCATAATGATTTTCATCTTTCTGAAAATCATTATGCAACATTAGAAGCCTTCAAAAGATTAACATATGAAGCATCTTCTGATTCAGATGCTTTGTTATTATTGGGTGATATTTTTGACATATGGATCGGTGAAGATATAATCAAAATCGCTCCGGAATGGCTAGAAGAAATCTTACTTGCCATAAAACAAGCGACTAGAAAAATTCTCACATTTTACAGTAATACCATTAATAGAACCTCAAACAATCATAAAGACAGAATTTGAAACAATTATTATATCTCACGGATATGAATTATGTACAAATGATGTAGAATATCAAAAATTCAAAATCATAACTAACAATGAAAATTGGAAAGAACACTTTCTTTGCGAAAGATTGGTGCTGCTAGAATGGAACCTGAATGACAAACCAATCAAACAAGGAAAAATAATACTAGATTCTAATGAAATAAGATTTGCTTAAGTATAAACTATTACTCATTACATAATAATCATCAATAATATTAATAACCCAACGATTATTCTATACCATCCAAATATCTTGTATGAATAATTAGCAACAAATTCAAGAACAAAATGCATTATCAACATGGAGCTAATATATGACGCTATAAAACCTATTGACATTCCTATAAACAGTTTAGATGACAATAGGTTTATATTACTATATACATCGTATACAGCCGCACCAATAATAGTAGGTATAGCCATCATAAAAGAAAACTCCGTAGCATTTCTACGATCTAATCCAACAACAATACCAGCTATTATTGTTGCACCTGAACGAGAAACCCCTGGAATCATAGCTAAACATTGTAGCAAACCTATAAATAAAGCTTGTCTTAGTGATATTTTGTATATTGAACTTTCTCTATTATTATTAGAATAATAATTATTTTCTACAATTAATATAATGAACCCGCCTATTATTAAAGATATCGAAATAATAATTTCATAATTAAAGATATCTTTAATCGTCCTAATAAAACAAAAACCTATCAACACAGAGGGAATAATAGATACCAATAAATTACGAAAAAATAATAACTGTTTCAAATCCAAATATATTATACCCAAAGCTAAATCTTTTATTTTTTCTCTAAAAAACACCAAAAGAGCAAACATAGCACCAGCCTGAATAAAAACTTCAAATATTCTACTTTCTTCAGAATGGAAACCTATGAGTTTGCCTAAAAATATTAAATGAGCAGTACTGGATACTGGAATAAATTCGGTGATTCCTTCGATTATTCCTAAAAAAAATGTTTGAACAAAATAATAAAAATTACTTAACACTATAGTATCCAAATTTAACTACTCATTAGATGAAATATCAGTTTTATCTACAATTTTTTTAATGACTCTAACTAAAGAGATTCTACGGCCATCACATTCTAAAACCTCAAAACAAAATAGACTACCATAATAGTAATGATCCCAAATATCTCCTATCTCAGGAAGCTCTCCAAATTTAGATAATAGGTATCCAGCCATCGTTGAATAGTCTTGAGATTCGTCTACAAGACCTTCAATTTCCAAAGATTGCTCTACATGATGAAGATCAGCAGAACCATCAATCTTCCATACAAAATCATTTTCCTTAATAATTGCAGGCAATTCATCTTCATCAGGAAATTCGCCAGCAATTGCCTCTAACACATCAATTGGTGTAACAAGGCCTTCGATCTCACCAAATTCATCAGCAACTAAAACTAACTGTCCTCTTGATACTTTTAAAATTTCTATCAATTTTAGAATGCTTATAGATTCATGAACGATAATAGGGTCTCTTAAATTAGCCTTCGATAGATCATTATTCTCTGTCAGATATGATATCAAATCTTTAGCCCTACCAATACCAATAACTTCATCTAGTGAACCTTTACAAACTGGAAAAAAACTATGTGGAACTTCTATTAATTGCCTATGTACTTCTTGTGGAGAATCAGTAACACTAATCCATGAAATGTCAGTTCTTGGTGTCATTATAGATAAAATAGATCTATCAGATAAAGCTAAGACACCACTAACCATGTTTCTTTCTTCAATACCAAATGTTTTAACATTAACATGTGTATTATCAGAAGATTTAGGATTGTCATTAGAATATGATTTTCCAAAAACTCTGAGAACCGCTTCTGCTGTTCTTTCTCTCATAGGCCTTCTGGAATTAATCATCAAAAAATTTCTTCTTGAAACATAATTTAAAGCTTCTATAGATATTGAAAAACCTATAGCAACATATAAATACCCTTTAGGTATTTTGTAACCAAAACTTTCTGCCAATAAAGAAAAACCTATAATAAGCAGAAACCCTAAACAAAGAACAACAGTACTTGGATGGTTATTTATAAATATAGTCAATGGTTTTGATGCAATCATCATTACACAAGTAGCTATAATTGCAGCAATCATCATAATAGCCAACTCATCAACCATGCTTATAGCTGTTATTACTGAGTCTAACGAAAAAACTGCATCTAAGACCACAATCTGTGCAACAATTACCCAAAAACTGGCGTATTCCTTCGAGTAAGTAGAAGAATTATTATCGCCATTAATACGCTCATGAAGCTCTATTGTACTTTTAAATAATAAAACTATTCCACCTATAAGCATAATCAGATCACGACCTGAAAACAAACTATTTGGGAATATAGGGTTTGTCAAAGTTAACAACCATGACATACATGATAGGAAGATCATTCTGATCAGCAAAGCCATACCAAGACCTATGATACGTGCCTTATCTCGTTCTATAGGCGTTAACTTGTCCACCAAAATTGCAATAAAAACTAGATTATCTATTCCTAAAACAATTTCTAGTATTATCAATGTAAGCAAGCCGACCCATGCTGTTGGATCCAGCAGCCAATCCATCAGATATTTCTCCTTAAAATTAACATACGAACTTCCACTAAAATTATATAATAAAATAACAAACCAAATACTTATTAATCATTTGCATTTTGTGTTTGTAGCGCATTAATTATTTTAGCAAATATTTTTGGTGTTGCTGCTAACATTTGACCAGAAGAAAACCAATTTTGCTCTCCATGATAATCAGCTACTAACCCTCCAGATTCAGAAGATAACAATCCACCAGCAGCCATATCAAAAATACTTAAATTAGAACCTAAAAAAGCCTCTAACCTACCACAAGCAACATAAGCAAGAGCCAAAGAGCAAGAATTTATCTTTCTAATCGATAAGTTTTGTATATTTTTATCCAAAAATTCAAGAGTATTATTAGCAACATAATCACCTTGAATAGAAATCAAAGACTTATTAAAACGATTTTTTCCTGATACTCTAACACGCCTATCATTTAAAAAAGTTCCAGCTCCTCTACTTGCCGTAAACAATTCATTACGAACAGGATCATACACAACAGATTGCACAACATTACTATGGTGCATAAGACTTATAGAAATTGCATAAAAAGGAAAACAATGAATGAAATTTTCTAAACCATCTAGTCCACATACAATCCACTTGAATTCTTTATTTAGATCAAAACTATCATTTTTACAAATAAAATCATGATCTGGATAAACATTCAACAAAACTTCTGATATTGCATGTTCTGATAAACGACTAGTTTCTGCTACATAGTCATCAAGCAAATTAGAAGAAACATTATTTCTCTCTAAATCTAAGCTTGCACGATTTATTATAGTTCCGGCTTTTCTAGCTGCCTTAATTGCAATATTTAAAATTGGATTCATAATTAAATTAATAAATGCTAATATCTATAAGAAAATTCTATAGGTTTTATAATAAACAAACATAATATATGTAATAATCTATCAAGCATATATAAATAAGATAATATATGCAAAAAACTAGCCATAACACAAATGATCGAGATGTTTTCAAAAATAAATTTCATACTAGTTAACCCTAGCCATCCTGGCAATATAGGATCTTCTGCAAGAGCGTTAAAAAACATGAATTTTCAAAAGTTAATAATTGTAAGTCATGACAATTATCAACTTGCAGAAAATAATGAAGCCATTAAATTTGCAAGTAATGCACAGGATATTTTAAAAAAAACTACAGTTTGTGAAAATCTAAAAGAAGCTCTCTCAAATACATCTTTTTCAGTAGCCTTAACAGCAAGAAATAATAGAAAAATTGATCTACGCTTATACCCAATTAGAGATGTAATAAAAATAGCTATTTCACATTTGATAAATTCAAATAGGGAAATATCATTTGTATTTGGATCAGAAAATCATGGCTTAACTAATCAACAAATATCACTATGTAATTGCATTAGTAATATACCATCTAATCCAGAATACCAGTCTCTAAATATATCACACGCATTACAAATAGTTGCATGGGAAACATATTATGCAATTATGGAACAAAATATAAACTTCACAAAACAAAGTCTATGCGAAAAAAGCAAAAATAATGATGTCGCATCAATTTCAGAAATAATCACTCTTTTAGAGAAATTAGAAAATATCCTTATCAAAATCAACTTCCTTAATCCATTAAAACCCAAATATCTTATGATTAAATTGACACAATTAGCATTAAGATCTAATCTCAAAAAAAACGAAATAAATATTTTACATGGTATTTTTGAGTCTATTATCAATAACATTAATAAAACAAAATCATAAATTACTTAATTCCTTAATGGAGATTGGTGATTTAAAACCATTATTTCCTAAGACCTTCCACACTTCGTTGTACAAACTCCAACGAAAATCCCAATAAGTTGCAGCATTAGACCAAGCTCTTATATTCACAACTATCACTAGCTCTCTAAAATCTACAACTTTAACTAAAGGTTCTGGATCATTTAGTAAATATTCATTAGATAAAACAACATCCATAATTAGTTTAATAGCAAGCTCTATATCATCCTCATACCTTAAAAATACTGGTATATCTAATCTCCTTGTAGAATTACGACTAAAATTAGTGATTGTTGAATTCCAAACCATACTATTTGGCAAAGATAAATGAATCCCATCTGGTTGAATAATTTTAGTTAAAAATAGGCCTACTTCTTGAATAATTCCCTCTTCAGAAGTTTTTAAAGATATATGTTCACCAACTCTGATAGGTCTCAGCAATAACAACATAATACCTGCTGCTATATTTTGCAATGTTCCTTGTAAAGCTAATCCTATAGCTAAACCTGCAGCTCCCAAGACAGCTATTATACTAGCAGTCTGCACACCAAATCTAGAAAGAACAGCAATTGAAGTAAATATTCTAATACTCCAAACAATCAAAGATTTTAACATTGGAACAACAGTAGTATCTATATGAACTGATAAATTTACTGCTCTTTCAAACCAACGACCTATCACTGAAGAAAGCCACCAGCCAAAAACTAAAATAAAACCAGAAAATAACAAATTAAACATAAAATCTTTGATTATAAGCATACAAAACTCCTGAAAATTATTCTTACTGACATACTGACAAAACAAAATATATCATCTATTTCTCATGTATTATCAGAAATACCTATAGCCATGCTAAAATTACAAATTATACAAATAAATTACCATTAAAAACAAATTAAATAACTAATTATGACCTCACAAAAAATAACAGTAGCGGTCTTCATAGGAAGTTTAAAAAAAGACTCTATAAATTTTAAAATAGCTAACACTATAGAACAAATTGCATGCAAAGATTTGATTTTTAAATATATAAAAATTTCTGATTTACCTTTATACAATGAAGACCATGAGAAAAATTTCCCAGAAAAAATAGCAATACTAAAAAACGAAGTGATAAATACAGATTCTGTTCTCTTCGTAACACCTGAACATAATAAATCTATATCAGCCGCATTAAAAAATGCAATAGATTGGATATCTAGGCCATACGGTCGAAATTCATGGAAAAATAAAAAAGCAGCTATTATTGGCGGATCTATTAGCAAATCTGGAACATGTTCTGCGCAATACCATCTCAGACAGATACTATCATCATTAGGTGTTGTCACAATGCCAACACCAGAGCTGATGCTGCAATGCTACGACGATATTTTTGATCCAAAATTACCTATAATTAATGAAAAATACACTTTAAACTTTATAGAGTCATGGGTTAGTCAATATACTGCTTGGTTAAAAAAGTCTATATCAGCAGATTATTAAATAAACAAAATAGCACTTACAAAAAACATTATATGAAAAAACATGCTTGCATGAAAATGCCAACAACAGCAGAAGGATTAAGCCCGCTAATGCAACAATATATTTCCCTAAAAAAAGAAGCAGGAAATATGTTGCTTTTCTTCAGAATGGGGGATTTTTATGAAATGTTTTACGAAGATGCAGAGAAAGGATCTATTTTATTAAATATTAATCTAACAAAAAGAGGGTTTGTAAATGGCATACCTATACCTATGGCTGGAATACCTGCAAACTCGCTAGAGCAATACCTAGGAAGACTTATAGAGCAAGGAGAATCTGTAGCTATTTGTGAGCAAATAAATGAGTTTAACAACTCTAAGAAAAATCTAGTTGAGAGAAAAATAGTTAGAGTTGTAACCCCTGGCACTATAACAGAAGAATCTTTGTTGCCATCAAAATCAGATAGCGCCATGGTCGCTATTGACCCATATAAATATAACAAACAAAAAATAGGACTTTCTTATTTAAACCTAGCAAATGGTGATTTTAAGGTAATAGAATGTCAATCCTTACAGGAACTAAAATCAGAGCTACATAGATTGTCACCAACTGAAATAATTATACCTGAAGAGTATAATTTAACTAATACACAAGATTTCAAAGCTGCGTATACTAGAGTTCCAAAATGGCATTTTGATTATGAAAATGCCCTAAATCATCTATTGTCCCATTTTAAGATATTATCACTTGATAGTTTCGGCATATCTATAAATTCTTCATATATAGGAGCAGCTGGAGCCATTCTAAGATATGCCTATAAATCACAATCTATTTACAACTTATCACATATCCAGACAATACAGGTAGAGCATTCAAAAGAATTTGTTTTTCTAGATCCCTTCACAAGAAAAAATTTAGAAATAACTCAAACTATATATGGAGAAAAATCACCAACACTTTTTTCACACCTAGATAGATGTAATACTTCTATGGGTAGCCGCTTATTAAAAAAATGGTTACATAACCCATTGATCGATAACAAAGAAATTCAACTAAGGCAAGAAGGCATAAATAGTTTGCTATCAGTGAACAACAAAGATAAATTAGAAAATAACAATGTTATACAAAACATCAGAAATCTGTTAAAAGAGATACCAGATTTAGAAAGAATAACTTCAAGAATAGCATTAAAATCAGTTCGTCCTAAGGAATTAATCTATGTAAAAAATACCATAGAATTCGTACCACGAATTAATTCACTGTTACTTACAATTAAAAAATCAGCAAAAATCATAAATCTCACAGAAAAATTAATAATAGATACATCAATATATGACTTAATCAATGAATCAATAACTCCTGAACCAGCATACTCAATAAAAGAAGGAAGTGTAATAGCAGATGGCTTTGATAAAGAATTAGACACATTAAGATCTATTTCTAATAACGAAAATACATATTTGCAAGAACTAGAAACAAAAGAAAAAATTACGACGGGCATTAATAATTTAAGGTTATCTTTTAGTAGAATACATGGTTTTTACATAGAAATTACTAAAGGTCAAATTGAAAAAGCTCCCTCTCATTATAAAAGAATACAAACTCTAAAAAATGCAGAAAGATTTACTATCCCAGAACTGAAAACATGGGAAGATAAAATATTATCAGCCAAGGAAAAGTGTTTATCTAGAGAAAAATATTTATATGAACAAATAATACAAAAACTAAATAACCACATAAAGGATCTAATAGAATGTGCAAAAGCAATTGCTGAGCTTGATGTATTATCTGCCCTAGCGCAACATGCCTTTATATATGAATGGACATGCCCTACTATAAGCAATGAAAATGAAATAATAATAAAATCAGGAAGGCATCCAATAGTAGAAGCACATATAGAAACCTTTGTTCCAAATGATTGTTTCCTTAATAATGAGCAAAGAATGCTTATAATAACCGGTCCCAATATGGGTGGCAAATCTACATATATGAGACAAATTGCTTTAATATCACTTCTTGCAAGAGCAGGAAGTTTCGTACCTGCATATGAGGCAAAAATTGGTAAAATTGATAGAATATTTACAAGAATTGGCGCTTCAGACGACATATCAGGAGGAAAATCTACTTTCATGGTAGAAATGACAGAAACATCAATAATACTTTCGTCTAGCAATAAAAATAGCCTGGTACTAATAGATGAGATAGGTCGAGGCACTTCTACAAATGAAGGTATATCACTAGCATGGGGTATAGCTGATTATCTATTAAACCATAATAAATCTTTAACTATTTTTGCAACTCATTATTTTGAATTAACTAAAATACCTCATTTTCATAAACAAGCAACTAATGTACACATGAGCGCTATAGAAACAGATGAAAACCTAGTATTTTTGCATGAACTGAAAAATGGGCCAGCAAATCAAAGCTATGGAATACAAGTTGCAAAAAAAGCAGGACTCCCAAGGGAAGTAATACAAAAATCTATAAAAAAACTTAATTCAATAAAAGAATCAACTGCTAAGACTAGTAAACAATCAATTTCAAATGCTAATAACTATAATATAAAACAATATGAAAAACTCAAGAAAGTTATTTTAAATATCAACATAAATGAAACAACTCCATTAGAAAGCTTAAACACACTAAAAAATATACAGCAAATAATTATCAGCGATACATAGCATGTAATATATTATGTAAATATATGAGTTATAAACATAAGAAATAATATAAAGAAACTTATGATATTCACCATCATAAGTTTCTTTATAAAAAGAATTGGTTTAATGAAATATTTTTTTCTAAAGAATGCCAGCTACCTTCATTGCTTTTCTAACAAAAGCATGGTTAGTTTCACTTAAAGAAACTAAAGGTAGGCGGTAACCTAGAGGTGTAAGACCAAGTTCACTCAGAGCCCACTTAACAGGTATAGGGTTAGCTTCAACAAACAAAGCTTTATTCAACAAAGATAACTTCATATTAAGTTGGCGCACCATAGCAACATCTCCAGTTTTTGCCGCATCACATAAATCACGCACAAGTCTAGGTGCAATATTAGCTGTAACCGAAATGTTTCCAGCAGCTCCCAACATAATAAATGCTGCCGCAGTAGGATCATCTCCACTAAAAACTTGGAAACTATCAGGAACTTCTCTCAACAAGAGTACTCCTCGAGCTATATCTCCAGTTGCATCTTTTAATCCAATAATACCTGGTATCTCAGATAATCTAACAACAGTCTCATTACTAATATCAGCTACAGTTCTACCTGGCACATTATATAAAATAATAGGCAGATCAACAGACTCTGCTATCATTTTGAAATGTTTGTATATCCCTTCTTGAGAAGGCTTATTGTAATAAGGAACAACTGATAAACCCGCATGAGCGCCAACTCTTTTGGCATGCTCTGTTAAATAAATAGCTTCACTTGTAGAATTAGCGCCAACCCCAGCAATCACTGGAATACGACCATTAGAATGTTCTACAGCAACTTTAATTAATTCAGCATGCTCTTCAAAAGATACAGAAGGAGACTCTCCAGTGGTTCCTACAACAACCATAGCATTGGTGCCTTCGGATATATGCCAATCAATTAAAGAACGATACGAATCAAAATCACAAGTGCCATCAGGCAACATAGGAGTAACTAAAGCTACAATACTACCACTAAAAACAGGATTTGCATGGCTTGCCATCATCAAAGGCTCCAAAATTTTCTAATACAAATTGGGGTGGTCGATGGGGCTCGAACCCACGACAACCGGAATCACAATCCGGGACTCTACCAACTGAGCTACGACCACCTCTGCATCAAGAATAAAATATTAGCATATTCCAACTTGAATAAAACAATAGATAGCAAAAATACCACTTATCAGAATTAAAAATATGATCAAAAACTTACAAAAGGCCTATACAACAACTAATTTGTAATTATAATAAGACATGGCGCGGTAGGAGGGATTCGAACCCCCGACCCCGGGCTTAGAAGGCTCGTGCTCTATCCTACTGAGCTACTACCGCTAATCTTTTAATACACATACATCAATATTAAAACTGATAAAACATTAGAATTTTAACAAAATTAAAAATTAAAAGATAGTGCTGTAGAAATAAAATATTCAATTTAATTTTAAAAATATATAAATTTATCAATAATATGACTATATTAATTACAGGAGGAGCTGGATTCATAGGATCTAATTTTATCAAAATCTGGAGACATACTTTTAAAAATAGAAAAATAATAAATCTAGATAAGTTAAATTATGCCTCTAACATAAAAAATATTCCTATAAAAATTAAAAACTACGAATTTATAAAAGGTAATATAGGTAATGTGAATCTTGTAAAGAATATACTATATAAGTATGAACCAGATTTAATCATAAATTTTGCAGCAGAAACACATGTAGACAAATCAATTTTAAATCCAAAAATATTCGCCCAAAATAATATAATGGATTTTCTTAATTTCATTGAAACTTGTAAATACTATTGGGAAAAAACTCACAAAGACAAAAAAGAAAAATTTAGATTTATACAAATATCTACAGATGAAATTTATGGATCATTAAAACAAAATGAAAAACCTTTTACAGAAAAAAGTATATACAAAACAAATAATCCATATTCAGCCAGCAAAGCATCAGCTAATCATATAGCACAGTCTTTTTTCCAAACATATGGTTTTCCAATAATAATAACTATTAGCACAAACAATTATGGACCACATCAACATACAGAAAAATTTATACCGAAAATAATTAAATCTGCACTAAATAACAACATTATACCCATATATGGTGATGGCCAACAAATTAGAGACTGGCTATTTGTAAAAGACCATTGCAATGCACTAATCAAAATAATCAAATATGGAATACCTGGAGAAAGCTATAACATTGGAGCTAATAATGAAATAACCAATCTAGAGCTTGCTCTCTTTTTATGTGAAATTTTAGATAAACTCTATCCTAGAAAAAATTATGAGTCCTATAAAACAAATATTAAGTTTACAAATGACCGTCCAGGACATGATACTAGGTACTCTATTGATTCAACAAAAATTCAAATAGCAACGCAATGGAAGCCTATAGAAAAAATAGAGTCTGGAATGCAAAAAACTGTAAATTGGTACTTAAAAAACATGAGAAATATTTAAATAATATTATATGAAAATTATACTTATTGGCAGCAAAGGACAACTCGGAGAAGAATTATATAATAAATTCATAAATATAGATAATATAGAATTAATTTGCTGGGATAGAAAGGATATTGATTTCATATATACAGAGGCTATTTATTATAAACTTCTAACAATATGCCCAAACATAGTCATAAATGCCGTAGCATATACAGATGTAGATCAGGCAGAAAAAAATATAGAATTAACATACAAAATAAATTATGAGTCTGTCAAAAGCATAGTTAGATACATAAAAGATACAAAATCCTTACTAGTTCATTTTTCCAGTGATTATGTTTTTGATGGCAAAAAAAATACAAGGTATAGAGAATATGATTATACTAACCCTTTAAATATATATGGACATTCAAAACTAGCAGCTGATTTATATATTATTAATAGCTCTTGTAATTCATTAATATTTAGAACAAGCTGGATTTTTTCAGCAAAAGGCAGAAATTTTCTAAAAAAAATTTTAGAATTATCCACAATTAAAGAAACTATACAAGTAGTAGACGATCAATATGGATCTCCATTATCTGCAAAAGCAATAGCAGAAATAACTGTAAATGCAATAATGAATTTATATCAAAAGAATGGAGTGGAAATTTATAATATAAGCATTAATAATATTATTAACAGATATGATCTGGCCATCCTTTTTTTAAAAAAAATAAAACAGAAATTGTTTAATATAAAATGCAATAAAATTATATCAATAAAAAGCGACTTTCACAGTGGAGCCATTAGGCCAAAACACTCTTATTTATTAGAGAATAAAAAGATTAATGAATTATCAAATAACTTACCTAGCTTTAATAATTGTCTAAATGAAACTATCGAAGAAATAATTTCGCACAGTAAAAGAATATCATGATTACTAAATCATTAAGCATGAAAAATTTATTGATTATAAAACCAAAAATTTTTAGAGATACAAGAGGATCTTTTTTTGAAAGTTTCAATTTATTAAAATTTCAAAAATTTGTAGCTAAAGATTATAACTTTGTTCAAGATAATTGCTCTATATCAAAAAAAAATGTCTTAAGAGGACTACACTTTCAAACAATAAAACCACAAGCTAAACTTATTCAAGTGCTGCATGGCAAGATATTTGATGTTGTTGTAGATTTGAGATCTAAATCCTCAACATTTGGAAAGTGGGAAAGTATTATATTGAAATCATCAAATAGAGAACAACTATGGATACCAGAAGGATTTGCCCATGGATTTTTAGTTCTATCTGAAAAAGCTATAGTACTATACAAAACAACTGAGTTTTATCAACCAGATCTAGAAAAATGTATTGTATGGAATGACGAAACACTAAAAATTAACTGGCCAATTAAGGAGCACCCTATCATTTCAGAAAAAGATAAAAAAGGCCAGAATTTTAAAGATTTAACAAATTAAAAACATGGTCGGGGCGGTGGGATTCGAACTCACGACCCTCTGCTCCCAAAGCAGATGCGCTACCAGGCTGCGCTACGCCCCGAAAATATCATCTAATCAGAAACAATTATCTCAACATTTAATAAAAATGTCAAATATTTTATAAAAAATAATATTATAATCTAAAAACATCCATAAGATAATTCTGAGAATTAAAACTTAATTCATTTTCACGATTTAAGACTTTAAAATATTCACCATCAAATTGCTCCCAAGCAAATTCACTCTCTTTTAATCCATAAGAAAAAGCTTCTTCTATGATCCTTTTCTTTATGCTAACATTCATAATTGGAAAGGCGACTTCTACTCTTCTAAAAAAATTCCTTTCCATCCAATCTGCAGATGATAAAAATAACTTTTCTTCCCCATCTGAATAAAAATAAAAAACTCTTGAATGCTCTAAAAATCTTCCTAAAATAGAACGAACTCTTATATTCTCAGACAAACCTGGAACACCAGACCTTAAAGCACATACTCCTCTAACAATCAAGTCTATTTGAACACCAGCTGCACTAGCTTTATAAAGCTCTTTTATTATCTCCGGCTCCAATAAAGAATTCATTTTAGCCATTATTTTTGCCGTTCTACCTTTACCTGATATTTCAGATTCTTTTCTTATCATCGAAATAATTCCATCATGTAAAGTAAAAGGAGAACATAAAAGATAATTCATGGGCAAACGTGATCCAAGTCCAGTTAGTTGAAAAAAAACTTTATCAACATCTTCACACAATCTAGGATCAGATGTAATAATACCAAAATCTGTATATGAATTTGATGTATGAGGATGATAATTACCTGTACTCAAGTGTGCATATCTATTCAAGAAACCTTTTTCTCTACGTAAAATCAAGGCCATTTTGGCATGTGTTTTATAAGAAACAACACCATACACAACATGAGCTCCAACCTCTTCTAACTTAGCTGCCCAATTAATATTTGTTTGTTCATCAAATCTAGCCATTAACTCAACCACTACTGTCACTTCCTTACCCATACGAGCAGCCAACAACAAAATTTTCATCAATTCTGAATCTTCACCTGTACGATAAATAGTTTGTTTAATAGCAACAACTTCAGAATCTAAGGAAGCTGCAGTTAAAAAATCAATAACTGGTTGAAAAGACTGATACGGATGATGAAGCAAAATATCTTGTTTTTTCAAGAAATTGAATAATACATTCGGCTTATCTTTTGCCAAACGAAATGGAGTGGGTATAGACGGGATATATGCCTTAAATGCTAAATGCTGTAGTTCTTTGATACTACAAATTTGAATAAGCCTAGAAATATTAACAGGACCTTTCACTGTATAAAGATCATATGAAAATAAAGAAAATTCTTTTTGCAAGAAAGATTTTAAAAATTCAGGAGTTGATTCATCTATCTCCAATCTTACTGCCGCTCCAAAGTGTCTTTGCGATAACTCGCCTTGTAAGGCTAATCTTAAATTAGTCACCTCTTCTTCATCAACAAACAAATTACTGTTTCTTGTAACCCTCCATTGGTAACAACCATTGATGACCAACCCTGGAAATAACTCTCCTATAAATGCCTTCAATAAAGATGTTAGCATTACATAACTATATTTATGATCAGATATAGCTATAGGCATTTTTATTAATTTTGGTAAAGCTTTTGGCATTTGTACAATAGCTATAGAAGCCTGTCTACCGAATGCATCTATTCCTGATAATGAAACTATAAAATTAAGACTTTTATTATAAACCATAGGAAAAGGATGAGCAGGATCCAAACCTATTGGAGTTAATAATGGCATTACTTCGTTAATAAAAACTTCTTTAGCCCATTGTTTCTGATTTTCATTCCAATCAAGAATATAAGAAATAGATACATCATTTGACAGTAATTCAGGCACAATATAATTCTGAAGAATATCGTATTGTTTATCAACTATAGAGTGAACTTCTTGCTGTATTTTAAAAAAATCTTCGAATAGTGTTAATCCACTACTACTATCCAAATCTGGATGTAATCTTTGCTGCTCCTTTAATGAAGCTATCCTTATCTCAAAAAATTCATCCAAATTTAAACTAACTATACAAAGATATTTCAAACGTTCTAGAAGAGGATAACTTGAACTTTCTGCAAGATTAAGAACACGTGAATTAAATTTTAAAAAGGATAGATCTCTATTCAAAAATAAAGAATCTTTAGAAAAAGAATTTAGCATATATTTTTTACAAACAACAACCATTGCATGAAAGATCAATTTCAATATGAGTATAGCTTATTTGAGAAGTTCCAAACAATGATATTTAAAATCATTAATATCAAAACATATCTAAAATAGCGTTAAATGCAGGTTATGATCTTTGAAATGCTTTCTTCCACAATACTCATTTTTTCAGCCTCTACCATAACACGCAAAACTGGTTCTGTTCCAGATTTTCTTATAAGAATTCTTCCTCGCCCATCTAATTCCTTCTGAACTACTTCAAAAATAGATTTCAAAGAACTTTTATCTTCCCAATCAAGTGTCGTATCCCACGGAATATTAATAATTTTTTGTGAATACATACACAAATCAGATAACATGTTTGATAAATTTTCCTGTGATCTTACTATAGCAGCCAATACTTGCAATGCCGCTATTATACCATCTCCAGTATTATGACAATCTAAACAAATTATGTGGCCAGAATTTTCTCCACCATATAACCATCCCCTCTTATTTAACTGTTCGGTAATACTACGATCACCAACATTGGCTCTAGCAAATCCAATGCCTAATTTTCTCATCTGCAATTCAAAACCATAGTTAGTCATACAAGTACCAACTACACCTTCCACTCTATTAAAAAGTAAACGATCTTTGATTATCGCGTACAATAACTCATCTCCAGCAAATTCAGTTCCTTTTGAGTCCAATATTTTGACCCTGTCTGAATCACCATCTAAAGCTATTCCTAAATCTGCTTTGTTTTTTATTACTGTATCGGACAAAAGTTGTGTAGATAAAGACCCTACTCCATCATTTATATTAAAACCATCAGGAGATACTCCTATTGAATGAACTTCTGCACCAAGATTTTCAAATACAACTGGAGCTATCCTATAAGCAGAACCATTTGCAGCATCAACAACAATCTTTAACCCTCTAAGACTTAGATTATCAGGAAAACTTGCTTGGCAAAATCTGATATATTGATTTACAGAATTTTTTAGAAATCGCAACTGCCCAAATTTATTAGCCTGATTAAAATTGGGCGCACATTCATCTATTCTGCGTTCTATTTCTATTTCTATTTCTTCAGAAAGTTTAAAACCATCATAAGAAAAAAATTTAAATCCATTATAATGATATGGGTTATGAGAAGCGCTAACAACAACACCAGCTAAAAGATTTAAGGACTTTACAAGAAAAGATGCAGAAGAAGTAGGCATGGGATGCGAATCAGCTACAAACACATCTAGACCTGAAGCTAAAAAACCAGTTTGTATCGCAGACTCTAACATACTACTAGAAGATCTAGTATCTTTAGTAATAACAACTGCTTTATTACAATTATTATACCTATCAGCAAAAACGATACCAGCTGCAAAACCTAGTCTAAAAGCAAATTCAATATTTATCAATGAACCACCTACTAGGCCTCTAATACCATCTGTACCAAAGTATTTATTTTTATACATAAATCAAGAACTCTGATTTATTGCTTGCCATACTTTGATAGCTTCTTTAGTTGCAGCAACATCATGAACTCTTACGAAATTAGCTCCATGAGCAATAGATGCTAACATAGCAGATATGCTACCAAATAAACGATCTGACGGATCACGACCTGTAATACTACCTATAAATGATTTTCTCGACAACCCTACTAAAATAGGCAAACTACTATAACGCAAGTTCTCTAGTTTTTTTATCAAAATAAGATTTTGATAAAAATCTTTACCAAAACCTATGCCTGGATCTAATATTACTCTATCCAAACTTATTCTTTTACTAACAAATTCATTAACAATCCTATTAAAAAAACTATACACATTACTAACAACATCAACATTGAGAATATTGTCCTGCATATTAAAAGGAACTCCTTTCATATGCATTACACAAAGAGCACAATCATAAGGGGATACTACATCCATAGCCTTGGATGAACAAAAACCATATACATCATTTATTAAATCAACACCTTCATCAAGGACAACTTGCATTACTTCTGGTTTATAAGTATCTACAGATAAAGGAATATCATATTTCAATAAACACCTAATTACAGGTAATAAACGTTTCAATTCTTCATCTTTAGGAACAGGCAAAGAACCAGGTCTTGTCGATTCGGCTCCTATATCTATTATGTCGACTCCTTCCTCAATCATTTTTTCAGCATGAGATATGGCTTTCTTATATGAGTAATATTTTCCAGCATCTGAAAAAGAATCAGGGGTAATGTTCAAGATGCCCATAACAACAGGATTTGAATAATCAATAATAAAACGTCCAGACCTAATTTTCTTATTACTCAAACTCATAAAAATAAACCAAAAGCTATAGATTAATATAAATAATCAAGAATTCTCTTTACTAGAATCAATAAATACAATTTTGCCATTATCGTCCTTGGTTATCTTTCTAGAAACAATTGCATCAATCTGATCCGCATTAATTGTTTCTATATCTAACAAGGCTAAAGCCATATTTTCAACAACATCACGATTAGACTCTATAATGCTTCTTGCAATATTGTACTGTTCATCTATAATTCTTCTAATTTCATTATCAACTTTTTGCATAGTGGCTTCTGAAACATGTATTGTCTTAGTAACACTACGACCTAAAAAAACCTCATTCTCATTGTCAGCATATATCATTGGGCCCAATTCTTTAGACATCCCATATCGAGTAACAATATCTCTGGCAATAGAAGTAGCTCTTTCAAAATCATTAGAGGCTCCTGTAGTCATTTGATTCATAAATATCTCTTCAGCAATACGACCACCAAATAGTACTGAAATCATATTCAACAAACGATTTTTATCCATGCTATAACGATCATGTTCTGGCAATTGCATAGTTACTCCTAAAGCTAGACCTCTAGGAATAATTGTCACTTTATGAACTGGATCTGTTTTTGGTAAGAATTTCGCCACAACTGCATGACCAGACTCATGATAGGCAGTATTGCGACGTTCATCTTCTGGCATAACAATAGACCTTCTTTCTGAACCCATTATGATCTTATCTTTAGCTTTTTCAAAATCCAACATTTCTACTTTTTTTGCATTTCTTCTCGCTGCAAATAAAGCTGCTTCATTAACTAAATTAGCTAAATCAGCACCAGAAAAACCTGGAGTTCCACGAGCTATAACAGAAGCATCTACATCATCAGATAATGGAACTTGTTTCATATGAACATTTAATATTTGTTCTCTACCTCTAATATCCGGCAAAGGGACAACTACTTGCCTATCAAAGCGACCAGGCCTCAGCAGTGCTGGATCTAAAACATCTGGTCTATTAGTCGCGGCTACAACCACAACACCTTGACCTGTTTCAAAGCCATCCATTTCAACTAACATTTGATTAAGAGTTTGTTCTCTTTCATCATTACCACCACCTACACCGGCACCTCGCTGTCTACCTACCGCATCTATTTCATCAATAAAAATTATACATGGAGCATGTTTTTTTGCATTTTCAAACATATCTCTTACACGAGAAGCACCGACACCAACAAACATTTCGACAAAATCAGATCCAGAAATACTAAAAAAAGGAACCTTGGCTTCACCTGCTATCGCTCTAGCCAATAATGTTTTTCCAGTTCCTGGAGAGCCAACCATCAATACACCTTTAGGGATACGACCTCCTAAAACTTGAAACTTAGTTGGCTCTTTTAAAAAATCAACTAATTCCTGAACCTCTTCCTTTGCTTCATCACATCCAGCCACGTCAGCAAATGTAGTATTATTATTAGAGTCATCTAACATTTTCGCTCTAGACTTACCAAAACTAAAAGCCCCACCCTTACCTCCACCTTGCATTTGCCTCATAAAGAATACCCAAATACCTATCAATAAAAGCATAGGAAACCATGAAACAAAAACGCTTACTAAAAATGAAGGCTCTTCTCTAGGTTTAGCCACAACCTGTACATTATTTTTCAATAAGTCAGAAACCATCCATAAATCTCCAGGAGATACTAGAGAATGAACTCGTCCATTATCAGACAAAACACGTAAAACATCTCCTTGTACTTCGACTTTTTTAATATGTCCTGAACGAACATCATCCATAAAATGAGTATAGGTATAGTTCTCTTGAAACCTACTACGTCCGTCAAAATGTTTAAATACAGTAAAAAGCACTAGGGCTATTCCTATCCATACTGTAACTTTTGAAAAAGAACTATTCAAAGTAGAACTCCTGCTTACAATTACAAAATTAGCTACATTAGACCCTTTAGAGGGATTCAACATAAAACAAAAATTCTTATTCTAAATGCAGAATAAGAAATAAACACATCAAGATATATTATACTAATTATAATTATATCATTCAAAACATATAGGAATAATTGTTTTAATTAAAAATTAATATTTTTTTTAAAACTATCAATATGCTCACTTGAGAGTTTGCGCTATTAAAAAAGTTTCTGATGATCTGTCACGAGAAGCTTTGGGTTTAAATTCAACAACTTTTTTAAAAAACTTCTTGTATAGATATACAATTTGTGAAAAACCCTCACCATGAAAAGCTTTTACTATCATAACACCACTTCTTTTTAAATGACCCACTGAAAAACTCATAGCCAATTCACAAACATCTTGAATTCTTGCGCTATCTGCACTAGCGATACCTGTTAAATTGGGGGCCATATCAGAAATTACAATATCTACTAATTGATTATATAAAGCATTTTTTAATATTTCTTGGATTTCTATATCTCTAAAATCTCCTTGTATAAAATCAACACCAGGAATTGGTTCCATAGGCAATATATCTAATGCAATAATTCTTCCATTTATGTTACCATTTGGTAGGATCATCTTGTTGCGTATTACCTGAGACCAGCTACCTGGAGAAGAACCTAAATCTACTACTACCTTATTGCTTGCAAAATTTATTTTGAGTGTTTCTATTATCTCAATTAGCTTGAAGGCTGAACGTGCTCGATAATCAAGCTTTTGTGCAAGTTTTACATAAGGATCTGCGATATGTTCTTTTACCCATTTCTTAGATGATTTATATTTTGACATTATTATAAGACCTCAAACATATATGAATAAAAATTCCATTCACAATAAACGAACTAAGCTAAATAATCTTGCCCATAAATTAAAGCCTACAGTAATAATAGGATATAAAGGAATTACACAAGAAGTTCTGAAAGAAATTAACTTTACGATTAAAGCACACGAACTTATAAAATTAAAAATCCATGGAAAAGAAAAAATAGAACGGTTACAAATTATAGACACCATATGCAAAGATATTAAATGCCAACTAATCCAACAGATAGGAAAAACTTGTGTGATTTACAAAGAAAGAGAAAACAACTTAAAAGAACAATCTTCCCTATAAAATAGGGCAAAAGAATTTTTCTAAAAATCTGAATTATCCTTTTGCCTCAAAAATAAACAGAAATTTCACAGAAAGATTTAAATCTAAACATAATTGATTTCTATAATCTCGTACTCATAATTTCCAGATGGGGCCTTTACGTCTATTAGGTCTCCTTCTTCTTTACCTATCATCGCTCTAGCCATCGGGCTAGAAACAGATATTAAATTTAATTTAATATCTGCTTCAGCATCGCCAACTATTTGATAGGAGTATCTTTTATGAGAAGCTATATCTTCAATGCAAACAGTAGCCCCAAAAACCACCCTTCCTTCTGATATAATACTTGTAGGATCAATTATTTGAGCATTTGAAAGAATTGATTCTAAGTTAGCAATACGACTTTCAATAAAACCTTGACGTTCACGAGCTGCGTCATATTCAGCATTCTCTGAAAGGTCTCCATGTGAACGTGCTTCAGCTATTGCATTAATCACCGATGGTCTTTCCTCTGTTTTCAATTTATGTAATTCTTTACGCAAAGATTCTGCTCCTTTAACTGTAAGAGGAATCGTAGACATAATATGTTTTCCTATAAAATTATTAACTTATGAACACAAATCATCATAAATACAAAACCCCGACTCATATAAGAACCGGGGTTTTAGTTTACTATTATCTACAATTTTAAATATTATTGCAATCAATTGTTTATAATAGGTTTGTATAAACTAATGTAGTTATCTTCGTAAAGAAGCATGTAATTCTTGCAAAGAGTAAACCTGCATTCCTGAAGAACCTCTTAGATAATGCATGCCCTGAACAGCAGCCCGAGCTCCAGACACCGTTGTAAAGCAAGTAACTCTGTTAGCTAACGACTGTACACGAATCATTCTAGAGTCAACAATAGCATTTCTTCTTTCTTCTACAGTATTAATAACTAAAGAGATCTCACCATTTCTAATCATATCCACAATATGAGGACGACCCTCATTAACCTTATTTACGATTTTGACAGGCAGACCAGCATCAATTATTTTTTTAGCCGTACCTTTGGAAGCCACTAATTGAAAACCAAGTTCATACAAACCCTTAGCAATTTCAACAACTATATTTTTATCCTGATCTCTAACGCTAATAAAGGCAGTTCCAGAATTAGGTAATTTTACTCCAGCACCTAATTGAGCTTTTACATAAGCCTCCCCAAATGTTTTGCCAACACCCATAACCTCACCTGTTGACTTCATTTCAGGACCAAGAATAGTATCTACTCCTGGAAACTTAACAAATGGAAAAACTGCTTCCTTTACAGAGAAATAATCAGGTCTAATTTCATTTAATACATTCTGTTCTAATAAACTCTTACCAACTTTGATTCTAGCTGCCACTTTAGCTAATTGCAACCCAGTAGATTTTGATACATATGGCACTGTACGAGATGCTCTAGGATTGACTTCTAGGACATAAACATCTCCATCTTGTACTGCAAACTGAATATTCATTAACCCTTTAACATTTAAAGATTTAGCTATCAATCCGGTTTGAGCTTTTATTTCAGAAATTATTTCTTCTGAAAGAGAATAAGGAGGCAAACTGCACGCAGAGTCACCAGAATGAACACCTGCTTGCTCTATATGCTCCATTACACCAGCTATAAAAAAATTAGATCCATCTGATAAACAATCTACATCCACCTCGGTTGCATGATTTAAAAACCTATCTAATAATACTGGAGAATCATTACTTACTTTTACTGCATCTCTCATATATCTTTCAAGATCATTTTGCTCATGAACTATTTCCATAGCTCTTCCTCCCAAAACATAACTAGGACGAACAACTAATGGATAACCTATTTCTGCAGCTAAAGCTAAAGCCTCGGATTCAGTTCTAGCTGTACGATTTGGAGGTTGCCTTAAGTTAATTTTATTTAATAATTTTTGAAATCTTTCTCTATCTTCTGCTATATCGATAGACTCTGGACTTGTACCAATGATTGGAACACCATTAGCTTCTAAAGATTTCGCTAATTTTAATGGAGTTTGTCCACCATAATGAACTATTACACCAATAGGATTTTCTTTATTAACAATTTCCAACACATTTTCTAATGTTAAAGGTTCGAAATACAACCTATCAGAAATATCATAATCTGTAGAAACAGTTTCAGGATTACAATTGATCATTATTGTTTCGTAACCATCCTCTCTTAAAGCAAGAGAAGCATGTACACAACAATAATCAAACTCAATTCCCTGGCCAATTCTATTAGGACCTCCACCTAAAATGATAACTTTTTGTTTATCAATTGAAGGATTAGATTCACATTCATCTTCATAGGTAGAGTACATGTAAGCAGTATTTGTAGAAAATTCAGAAGCACATGTATCAACCCTTTTATAAACAGGAATAATTCCTAATTCATGACGTAATTTTCTTATTTCATATTCAGACGAATCTAATAAGTAACCTATACGAGAATCAGAAAAACCTCTCCTTTTTAATTCAAATAAAGTTGCATAATCTAAATCAGCTAAATTATAGTTTTCTAATGAAAGTTCTATATCAACTATTTCTTTTATTTGATCTAAAAACCATGGATCAATCTTCGTAATGTTATGCACCTCATCTACTGTCCAGTTTTGAGCAAAAGCATCAGCAACATACCATATTCTTTCAGGGCCGGGTTCTCCAAGCTCTACTTGCAAAGTTTCACAATCAACTGTTTTCTGATTTAACCCATCTACACCAACCTCTAAACCTCTAAGAGCTTTTTGGAATGACTCCTGAAAAGTTCTACCAATAGCCATAACTTCACCAACTGACTTCATCTGTGTTGTCAATCTGGAATTAGCTGTTGGAAACTTTTCAAAAGCAAATCTTGGAACTTTTGTGACAACATAATCAATAGACGGTTCGAATGCAGCTGGAGTTAAACCACCAGTTATATCATTCTTCAATTCATCAAGAGTATATCCAACTGCTAACAATGCAGCTACTTTAGCTATGGGAAAACCAGTAGCCTTCGAGGCTAAAGCAGAGGATCTTGAAACTCTAGGATTCATTTCTATAACAACCATGCGGCCATTCTTAGGATTTACAGCGAATTGCACATTAGATCCGCCTGTATCCACTCCTATTTCACGCAAAACAGCAATAGAAGCATTCCTCATAATTTGGTATTCTTTGTCTGTCAATGTTTGTGCAGGAGCGACTGTAATAGAATCACCAGTATGAACACCCATTGGGTCCAAATTTTCTATGGAACATATTATTATGCAATTATCTACCTTGTCACGAATTACCTCCATTTCAAACTCTTTCCAACCAAGCAAAGACTCTTCGATTAAAAGTTCATTCGTAGGTGAAGCCTCTAGGCCTCTCAGACAAATATCTTCAAATTCTTCTGCATTATAAGCAATACCACCTCCTGAACCTCCCATTGTAAAACTAGGACGGATTACAACAGGAAAAGCAGAAATACCTGAAGAGGCAATATTACGTTGAATATCCCAAGCTTCCTCCATACTATGAGCCATGCCTGATTTAGCAGATTCCAACCCTATATTTGTCATAGCTTGCTTAAATTTTTGACGATCTTCAGCTTTTTCAATTGCAGCAGCATTTGCACCAATTAACTCAACATTATATTTATCTAAAATACCATGATGTGCTAAGTCTAAAGCACAATTCAATGCTGTCTGACCACCCATAGTAGGTAATAAAGCATCAGGTCTTTCTTTCTCTATAATTTTCTCTAAAGCTTGAAAATTTATAGGTTCTATATAAGTTACATCAGCAGTCTCTGGATCTGTCATGATAGTGGCAGGATTACTATTAACTAGAATAGTACGAAACCCTTCCGATTTAAGCGCTTTACAAGCTTGCGCTCCAGAATAATCAAACTCACAAGCTTGGCCTATCACTATAGGGCCAGCTCCAATAATAAGAATGCTTTTTAGGTCTTTACGCTTTGGCATTTTACAACCTTTATTTTCTTGAGGACATTAGAGTAATAAATTTATCAAATAAAATAGCAATATCTACAGGTCCGGGACTAGCCTCAGGATGACCTTGGAAACAAAATGCAGGACGATCTAGCAATTCAAAACCCTGCAAAGAACCGTCAAACAATGAAACATGAGTTACTCTAGCATTTTTTGGTAATGTATCAGCATCAACAGCAAAACCATGATTTTGACTAGTAATAAAAACTTTCTTTGACTGCAGATCTTGAACAGGATGGTTGGCTCCATGATGACCTGTTTTCATTTTGATAGTCTTCGCTCCTAAAGCTAATGCCATCAATTGATGACCTAAGCAAATACCAAACAAAGGTATCTTTCTATCTAGAAAGACCTTGATTGACTCTATTGCATAATCACAAGGCTCTGGATCACCAGGGCCATTTGATAAGAAGATTCCATCTGGATTTAAATTGATGACATCTGATGCACTAGTTTGTGCTGGAACGATGGTGACATCACAGCCACGATCCACCAAAAGTCTCAATATATTGCTTTTAACCCCAAAATCATAAGCAACAATTCGAAATTTTGATTGATTGATATTAGAAAAACCTTCTCCTAACTTCCAAACGCTTTCATTCCATGACTCTTTTGTTTTTCTAGAAACAGTTTTAGCCAGGTCTTGGCCTGCCATACCAGAAAAACTCTTAGCTAAACTTATAGCTTTGTCAACGTCATCACCAACAAGAATACATGAACCTTGAGAACCTCTATCTCGTAGAATCCGAGTTAGTTTTCTAGTATCAATATCTGAAATAGCAACAATTCCATTGCTTTTCAAATATTCAGGTAAAGACTGATTAGATCGAAAATTAGAAACTCTACTTAGACAACTACGTATTATCAAACCTGAAACATGTATTTGACTTGATTCCACATCTTCATTATTGACTCCAGTATTTCCTATGTGAGGATAGGTCAAAGTGACTATTTGGCCTGTATAGCTAGGATCTGTAAGAATCTCTTGATAACCAGTCATAGACGTATTAAAAACAACTTCTGCAACTGCATATCCAGGAGCTCCTATAGATATACCTTTAAAAACTTCACCGCAAGATAAAGCCAATACTGCCGGTGAAAACTTACTTCTATATTTAAAAAGTTGAGAAAACACGATAAACCCTAGTATTTTTAGTATCGACAATCAGCTATTACTGTTGTACATTCACTTAATATTTATAAAAACAACATTTTTTTTAACATCGCTTTATATATTATTCTAATTTTAATTTAAAAACTACTTTTTGAAATTTATTATCATGCATACTCAACTAGAATCACTAAGAAAACATACTATAGTTGTTGCTGACACAGGAAACTTTGAGGCAATAAAAACACTGAAACCAATTGACGCAACAACAAATCCTTCATTAATATTAAAAGCAATACAAAAAGAAGAATACAATCATGTATTAATAGATACAATTAAAAATTGTAAACATATGTCTTTATCGGAAATAGCTGACAATATAACTGTGTCTTTTGGGAAAGAAATACTAAAAATAATACCTGGTAGAGTATCTACAGAAGTAGATGCAAGACTATCTTTCAATACAAAAGAAACTATAGAAAAAGCTCGTTATTTGATTAAATTATACGAAGAAGCCGGTATTAAAAGAGAAAGAATTTTAATAAAAATTGCTGCAACATGGGAAGGTATTAAAGCAGCAGAAATTCTTGAATTAGAAGGCATACATTGCAATCTAACGCTGCTCTTCTCTTTAACACAAGCAGTAGCATGTGCACAAGCAAAAGTAACATTAATATCTCCTTTTGTTGGTAGAATTTATGATTGGTATAAAAACCATGCTGGATCTAATTGGGATGAAGAAAAAAATCATGGTCAAAATGATCCTGGAGTAAAATCAGTTGTAGAAATTTACAATTATTATAAATCGCTAGGAATCAAAACAGAAATAATGGGAGCAAGCTTTAGAAATATCCATCAAATTTTGGCTTTATCTGGTTGTGACCTTTTAACAATTAGTCCGGAGCTACTTACAAAGTTAGATAATACTCCAGGAAGTACTATTCCTACGCTAAAATCAAATAATATTACCAAACCACTTTATACGAAACACATTTCTGAAATTGACTTTAGGTCAATGCTCAATGAGAATCAAATGGCTACTGAAAAACTATCAGAAGGAATAAGACTCTTTATCAAAGATGTTCTTGCTCTTGAAGAGATAATTAAAAAAGCTGTGCAATAAGAAGGTTGTCATAAATTAGATTTACGATCCATTAAAGCCCAAGCTATAGTTCCTGCATCTATGTATTCCAATTCACTACCTGCAGGAACGCCTCTTGCCAAACGACTGGTCTTGATACCAAAGGGCAATAACATATCAATTAAAAATTGTGCTGTAGTTTCACCTTCAGCAGTAAAGCCAGTAGCGATTATAACTTCTTCTATTCCACCTTTATTTATTCTTTCAGAAATTTTATGAAAATTTAATTCTTTTGGGCCGATACCATCCAATGGCGATATTCTGCCCATTAATACATAATATAGACCCTTATAACCATGACTTGCTTCTAAATTTATTAGGTCAGATGGAGTTTCAACTATACATAACAAACTTTTATCTCTGAAAGAACTAGAACACGTAACGCATAAATCTGTTTCAGAAAAACTATTACAACTAACACAATGCTGTAAACTACTAGCAGCTTCTGACAATGCAATGCTTAGTGAATTTGCCCCTTGCAAGTCATATTGCATTAAATGATAAGCTATTCTCCTAGCTGACCTGATGCCTATTCCAGGAAGACGTTTTAAAGCCTTAATTAGATTAATTAAAGGCTCAGGTTCACCTGTTTGCTGCTCTTCCATAAATCTCTCATAAAATTGATGCAATTATCTTAAATTAATAAAAATTACTACTAAAATGGAAATTTCATGCCCCCTGGCATTGGAAAATTTGCTGTAATAGCAGATACTTTTTCTTGTGATAATTGTTCTGCTTTGCGCACAGCATCATTAAAAGCAGCTGCCAACAAATCTTCCAGCATATCTTTATCTTCAGATAGCAAAACGGGATCTATTTTAATTTTCTTAACATCATATTTACAAGTCATAGAAATAAGCACCAACCCCCCACCAGAGGAGCCTTCAACTTCTATCTCTGCTAAAGAGTCTTGAACTTTTTTCATATTTTCTTGTACTTGCTGCGCCTGACGCATCAATCCTGCAATTTGATTTTTCATAATGTATGGACCTTAAAATTGAAGTGCTAATATTGCCATTACAGAAACATTAGTCTAACTTAGAAATAGAATCAACAAGAACTTCACCATCCAAAGTTGTAATTACTTCTTTTACAAAAGAGTCGTCATCAACAATTTGTTCGAGCTGTTTTTTTTTATAAAGTTGTTTTGCCTGAGAGCAAGCATGTACTGTTTTATCTCCAGTAGCACCAACCAATATCTCTAATTTGATAGGCATATTAAAATATTCACTTAAAACTGCCTGTAAACGTAATTTGTTTTCATGGCTAGCCAATGTGGGAATAGAAACTCTAATTGTAAAATGATTATCAAATGCCTTTATAAACTCACTTTGTCTAGCCAGCTCAAGAACAAAACCATGAAGAGATAAAGTGGGCACAATTTTCAACCAGTCATTATTAGAAAATGAGGTCAAATCAAAATGCATATTTTTTTTAAAATCTTTATCTTCAACATTATTAAGATTCTTAGTTTTTTTCAACGAAACCAAATCATCATGGTCATTAACAACAATACTTTTATTAGATGACATAGAATCATAAGATTCTTGTCTAGAGCTACTATAACCTTCACTATTGTTATTCAACTTAGGTAGTAATTCATTATCAGAATTAGCATTACTAAATTGTGTTGCTAAAGATAACAGTCTAAAACAAATCATCAGGAAACCAGTATATTGATCTGGCGATTGCGTTAGTTCTTGAGAACTATGATTGACCACCGTATATAATAGCTGAGTCAAATCAGGAGAAATATTATCTTTAAAAGAAATTAAATCTTGATCATTAATTTCAGATTCTGAAAAATGTTGCATAATAGCAACTTTAGATAATAAAATTGCTAAATCTGATAAAAAATTTTCATATGAAAAACCACTATCAATTACATTATCAGCTATATCTATTAATGATTTTACATCATTAAATAAAATAGATCGCAAAAGATGAATGACCTTCGCTGAATCAACCATGCCAAACATTTCTCTCAAATTATCTACATTAATTATCCCATCTCCATACGATATAGCTTGATCAGTCAAGGATAACGCATCTCTCATAGAACCTTTCGCCAATCTAGCAATCATTGCTAGTGATAAGTCATCAAAGGATATTTTTTCATTCGATAATATTATAGACAATTGTTTTATTAAAAAATTATCTGACATCTTTCTCAAGTTAAAACATAAGCAACGAGAAAGCACTGTTATTGGAATTTTATGAAGGTCCGTTGTTGCAAAAATAAACTTTACATGAGCTGGAGGTTCTTCTAATGTTTTCAATATAGAATTAAAAGCATGGCCAGTAAGCATATGCACTTCGTCAACTAGAAAGACTTTAAATCTACCAATAACAGGAGTATAATTAGCCTGAGAAAGAAGATTAGACATTTCCTCTACACCTCTATTAGAAGCTGCATCTAATTCTAAATAATCTAATGACCCACCTGAATCAATTCCATTACAAGAAGAACATTTACCACATGGTTTTGATGTGATGCCAATTTCACAATTTAATGATTTTGCCAATATTCTAGCCAAAGAAGTTTTTCCTACTCCTCTTATTCCTGAAAATAACCAGGCATGATGCAAACGCTGAGAATTCAGTGAATTTACCAAAGCTTTTACAACATGATCTTGCCCTATGACCTCATCAAAAGACTTAGGTCGCCATTTCCTAGCTAAGACTAAATAACTCATTAAATACTAACGCCTAATTAAATTAAGAGAATAAGGCGGTAAAATCTTTTGCACTGAAATATCTGTAGTTATGGCTGCTTTGTTCCCAACCTGACCAAGTTCACTACATCATCATGCAACGATAATACCGCCCATTTGGATTCTAACATAATAAAGCTATCAACCAAAACAAATCATGAACTACAGAAATCAGTACGAAAAAGCACTGGTATTTAACAACATTCAATCCATATTTTAGGTAACGGGCAATATATGGCCGCATAAGATTTTCTACCGTCAAACTTATTCAATGCATCACGATACCTTGTTAACTGGCCTATGTAATTTTGTTTCATTCTATTAACAAAACTACTATATGTCTCATTTTCTTTTATATCCGATAATTTGTAATCGACAATTAACCAATAATCTCCTAGATCTATTGCAAGGTCTAGAATAGAAATTGTTCCATTGCTATCTACTAAAGACCATTCTCTGTGAGAGTTCTTATGATTAGATAATAACCATATACCTCTATCATCTGTAAGGGTGTTTTCTAAAGCATAGATAACTGTAGATGTGTATTCACCAGCCTTAGCATAAGGAATACCCTTCCTTGTTAACTGTCTATGTATAAATTCTCTATTAGATATTAATTTATTAATACTCCATGAGTTCAATCCATCACTTCCAATGCGATTCAACCAAAAATGCATGACTGTTCCTAAAATAGGACTATATTCATTCTTACGGTCCCACTCTTTATGATAAGCCTCATTATATTTCAAAAATAAATCTTTTCTATGTTGATTTACTACAGAAATACCTTCTATAGAAACCCTATGTAGTAATTTAGGTCTTGTATTTTTTGAAGAAAGCGAATTTTGACTATCATCTTCAATATCATTGTTCATAATGATATTGTGAATATCAATTTCATTCCATAACCTACTTAATAAACTATCTGAAATAGGAGGTGTAATTTTTCCATTATTATCTACTACAACACTAGAGATCGAATACAAATTTTTTTTTGATCTAGTAGCTGCAACATAAAGCAATCGATCCAATTCATATGAGATCTTAACCTTATTACGATACTTCAAATAACTAGACATTTGATCAGGTTCAATATTTATCTTTGGTTTTGCTGGAGAAAATAATACACCACTTGAATTTGATTCGAATCTTATTAAAGGCTCTTGATCACTTTTCATGGATTGATGCAAACCATACAATAAAACTGTATCAAACTCTAAACCTTTTGCTTTGTGAATAGTCATAATGTCAACAACCGCATCTTTAGATCCAACATTAGATGATGCATACAAATTATTAACTTTACGTTCCAGCTTTTCTACATCTATTTCTCCATAGGGAAATGTTTCATCAATCAAATCAAAAACCATCTCTGCATCACTAGATGCATCTTTATCACTATAAACACTTGACCCTCCTAAATTATTCCACAAAGACTGTATAAATAATGCTGATGACATGTTGTTAAAACAACTATAAGAATATAATAAATCTTTCAATCTAAACAATCTCATGCAATCTAAGTCAGTTAGACCAAGCTTAAGAAGACCCTCTATTTTCTTTTCATCAAATGAATCAGATTCCAAATTATTTTCTTCCAAAAAATTATTTAATAGAAAAGGAACCTGTATACTATGATCATTACCAAACAACTTATGCATATTGTCTAAGGTCAAACCAAAAAAAGGAGACCTTAATATTGATAACCAAGCAAGTCTATCACCTGGATGTTTTAAAGCCCTTATAAGCTGTAGTAAATCAGATACAACTGGCTTATTAGATAAAGGAACAATATCTACAGATCTAAATCTAATACCGTTCTTAGCCATTAAAGAAGTTAGTTGATTAATATTATTACGAGACCTTACTAAAACGGCAATAGTATGATTAATCCCATATTTATTAATTGTTTCTTTAATAATGTTTATTGTTGTCTGCGCTAACCTAATATCTCTGTTTTCTATCCCTTGAACACAATAAAATTTGATAGATGAATCTGGCATGTCACTAAGAGAAGTAACTGAGTCAGTATAAGATACAGCTCCTAAATCCTCATCGTTTTTCTTAGGAAAAATTTCTTTAAAAATTCTATTGATCCAATTAACAATTGTCGGATGTGAACGAAAATTATTTACAAGTTTTAAATGTTTTGGTTTAATACACCCAATACCATGTTCTATAACATGCAAAAAAAGACCAACCTCAGCTTTTCTAAAGCTATATATTGATTGCATTGGATCACCTACCAGAAACAATGTTCTTCCATCATTATTTTGCCAACCAGAAATTATTTTTTTTAAAATATCAAAATGAGCTCTACTAGTATCTTGAAACTCATCTATCAGTATATGATTAATTTTATTATCTAATTTTAATAAAAGATCATTTGGATAATCATCACTACCTAAAGCTATCAATGCTCTTTGAGTTATTTCTATAAAATCTACTTCTGATACATGATTAAAACGCAATATAAGATTTGCTACAGACAAAGATAACGTTTTTAGTTGAATAGTTAAATCTGTCCATTGTTTATCAGTAAAATAAGGATCAGGAGCATAACTAATCATAGCAAGATGAGAAACCCAAGAAGAATCTGGATCGATTGAATTCAACCAATTTATTAGAATTTCTTTATAAGAAGAGCCTGAGTCAAAACCAAGACTCTTGTTGAAAGATTTTGTACTACGTAATGTTTTTTTTGCTGTTAAGAATAATGAAGCAATAGCCTTCCATTTTCGTAAGTCACTAGTTTTGTTACTAATAGGGTAGTCCCAGTCCAGCAATGGCTCCAAAACATTATTAGGATTAATTTCATATAATTTTTTTGCAGCTATTCTTATGGGTTCCTGTATTGAACTTTGCCAATTTTCTGGCATTTCTTTCAATAACCTCGATATATCATTCTCTATTGTCAACTTTAAATTTTTTTCCATCAATTCTTTGTCAAGACCATACCGCAAAATTGGCAACCACTGGTCTCGTTTTTTAAGCATGTCAGAGATAAGTCTTGTTGCAAAATTTATATCCAAATCTAAATTTAATATTAAGTTTTTTACATCATCAAATTTATCTATTAGACCTATTGTTGATTTAGCAGCAGAGTCATAATGAAACTGCATATCACTAGAGATGATTGGTGCACCACCCATTCTTGAAAGCCATGGCAAATTTGAAACAATTTGAGCACAAAAGGAATCAAATGTTTTTATCATTAATCTGGCTGGATGCTGTAAAATATTCCACCCAAATAAAGAATCTCTTCTCAATACTTCTCTAGATAATTTTAAGCTAAAAGGTTCATCATTATAAATTTCTGTATCTCTAGCTGCCTGTAATCTTTCTATAATACGACGCCTCATTTCATTAGCTGCTTTACGCGTAAACGTAATAGCTAAAATTTCTTCTGGAACAGCAACATTTGATAATAATGATAAAAAACGATTTGTTAAAAGCTCTGTCTTGCCTGAGCCAGCAGGGGCTTGTACAATGAAAGACTTGTGAATATTTAAGGCTTCCTCCCTAATTTTAAAATCTTTTATATTTTCAGACATAAAACTATTCATTAAGATTTAAACGCAAAAAAGGCATAGCATCACAAAATCTTAAGTCTTCCTCAGAAAAATAGTTATTATCAGCAACTCCGTTCATATATTCATCTAAAATAAAAGTAATTTTTTTATATAATTTAGTGATCATATCATTCCATAAAACATCACTAAGCAAAGTAACACCTGGCAATCCAATGTTTTCAACAGATAGACCTTTAACAGATAATTCTTTAGCATTTATAAAAAAGATCGCTAATCCTTGAGTATCTAAATGTAATGTATTCAGGCAAGCTAGTGAATATATGGGTAGTTGCAAATTTATAGGCCTGGTTCGAGCCCAATCTTTCTCTGGGTAGAAAAGTGAATTGCCTGTCTTATAATCTACAATTAATATCTTACCTTTTGATAAAAAATCAATTCTATCTGGCCTCAAATTTAAAGATATATTTTTATATTGCCAATTAATATCTTTTTCTAAAAACATAATGCTAAAATGTAGTCGATTTTTTTCGAAATCTAGTAATCTTTTTATAATAGTAAATGTTCTTTCAATTTCTAAATTTAGCAAAGTAGCACCATAAACAAATAGATTTTTTCGTGAAACATTATGGATACATTCTAGTAATATATTTTCTAAAATGTGTATAGGAGTTTCTAAAAAAAATGACTGATCTTTAACTGTTTTCCAAAACTCTGCTAAAGAGTCATGAATTAAAACTCCTCTTTTAAGACCATAAGAACTATCACTTATATCATAGGATGGCAAACGAGATGCACCTAATCTATATTTTACAAATGCCCATAATGGACATCGTGACTGCGTCTCCAGAACACCAATTCCACTAATAACATTCGTCTTATTACAATCGATAACAGGACCTTTTGAATCATTAATAATATCTATAGAAACTTTATCAGGAATATCTTTATAAGATATACAGGCCCTCTCTTTGGAGTCTTTGCTTATAAAAAATGAAGGAGTCATTATTTGTTCATCTATTGTTTTTGAATAACTGAAGATAATCCTATTGGATGAGGCAACAAGTCCACTATAAATTTTTTGTGCCCAAATAAATTCTCTCTCCGGAGTTGACCTGGGAACATTATTCATTCTTAAAATAGACAAAGGCAAAAAAGGATTAGGACTTGGAGCGGAAGGAAAATTTTCCTGATCCATTCCTATAATCCACAAAGCATCCCACTGAATATTAACAGCATCTTGTATATCAAGTATTTCAAAAGCAGAAGAAGAATTATCTTTTATTTGAAAATAATTATTTCTAGCAAACATTTTAAATAATTTTATTACTTCAATAGAATTTAAATACCCGAACAAATGATCTAGTGATATAAACTTATCAAATAGATCATCAAGATTTTCTATGATTTGACATGTCTCACTATCTATTTTTTTATCACCTGGAAAATGAATATCATCCAATGATAATCTTATTATTTTCACCCAAGACTCTATCCTCAAACATTGATTAATCCATCTAGGAAAGACGACAGATAAACATTTGCCTAACTCAGTATTTTGTAATTCTATTAAAATATTATCTAATGTAATGTTTAAATAATATTTGTTTCTTATTTCAAGCTCTATAGAAGAATATAGGCCAAATAAATTAACATCATTAATATAACATCCTCTTAATAAGACTGAACCGAAAAGACTAGATTCACAATGTTTATAAAAAGACACATTAGCAAAAAAATCCAACCAAGATATAGCGATACCAATAATAGGCCAATCAATACAAGATCTAGCTGATGTAATATTAAATTCTAACAATGATTTATTACTACTCAAATAATTTTCTAATATACGTTTAGCCATAGGAGCTTGTTTATCAAGATTTGAAGTAGCAATTGCATACTTGCCATTAGGATTCTTCATAAGTTCTTCTGAAACCCAAATTGCTGACTGTCTCCATTCTTCATGAACATTATCACACACACAAATATAACTCTCGTTATGACAAACTACAGAATATGAAAACAATCTTAAAAATGATCCAAAATCTAATATTTTTTTTAACAACCTTGATAATCTTGGAGATATTTCTATAAATCCAAATAAAACTACATATTTAGGCAAAATATTATCTTTTTGATCTACAGAATTGATTATGTATTCATATATATAATCAAAATCTACAGCATTTATCTGTTTTAATTCATCATAATAACAATTTCTCCAGTGAACAAATCTTCTATATTCTTCATTTGAACTATTACTAGAAATATCTAAACATAGATCATGAATTAATCGCTTTGCTTCCATAGCTAAAATAGCAGCCTGATTAAAATTTAATAAGTAATTTTCAGACTCTTCCATCTTGATTACTTTATCCCACAGCATTTGTTCACAAGCTTCATTTAAAACATAAAAAATGTCATTTTTATGATTAAATCGAAAAGATATGTCATCAAAAACCTTTACAATCCAAGAATTTAATGGCAAAATTTCTGGTAGTTCTTGTGTTTTTTGCAGTTTTTTTAATTGTTCTATAATATCATTCTTCAACCGATTGGCTTGGCGCTTACTAGAAGTCAGAATCAATATTTCATTCGCTGGAATGCTACAAATATCATGGATATTAATTTTTTCGAAAATTGAGTTCTGCAT
>JADMLC010000001.1 GCA_019278155.1 Candidatus Kinetoplastidibacterium crithidiae | reverse complement strand
AAATATATTTTACAGACCTTGATTCTACTACAAATTATAAACCAATAAAAAACCCTACAATAATAATAACATTATAGATCAAAATTATGATTTTATAAAAATAGCTTGAATAAATATATCTATTAATCTAACATCCTAAAAATGCTATCTTAATTAGCATTGTAAAAATTACAATATATTAGATATAATGTTACACTTTCCTTTAACCGTATATTAACGTAGAATGATCTTGAGTTATTCGAATTAATATCGTTTAACTTTACTATTGTTCTTTTAACTTTAGATTACCAATGAAACGAACTTATCAACCTTCTGTCTTGCGCCGCAAGCGCACACATGGCTTTCGCATAAGAATGAAAACAAGATCTGGGCGTGCTATCATTAATGCACGTAGAGCAAAGGGAAGAAAACGCCTATCTGTTTAATTCAAATATCGATTAAATTTATTAGTTATAACGGAGTTGAATACTAACGACAAAAAAAGAGCTAGATTTCCTGCTGGTGCTCGTTTACATAAATCTCATGAATACAAGACTGTTATTAACAGATACCCAGTATCTAAGGGTAAATTGTTTTATGTTAATTCATTATTGCACGACAATGTAGCAGATATAACGCCGCTTAAAACCAGTAGAATTGGTCTAATTTTTTCTAAAAAAATGGCCAATAGAGCAGTTGTACGTAACTCCCTCAAAAGAGTCGTGCGTGAATCATTTAGAGCAAATGCAAATATAATTCCTAAAGGGGATTACGTTGTGCGTTTGCGCTCTAAAGCACCGGTTTGCTCATTAACAGCTCTAAAAAAAAATGCTAGATCTGAAATTAATTACCATTTTAGCAAAATATCAAAATGTACAAAAAAATAGTAATTGTACTAATTGAAACTTATCAATATATTCTAAGCCCTTGGATAGGTAAACAATGTAGATTCAATCCTTCTTGTTCTCAATATGCTATTGAGTCCATTAAAAGATATAATATTTTCTATGCTTTCTGGTTAATTTTTTATCGAGTATTACGTTGTAATCCTTGGTGTGAAGGAGGCTACGATCCTATACCACATAAATCAAATAAGAAAAATGATATAAACAAAAAATAGTATAAACTACCAGGTAAAATTCAAAAATGGATATTAAAAGAACAATTCTTTGGATAATTTTCTCATTCTCTATATTGGTTATTTGGAACAACTGGCAATTACAGAATGAAAAGAGTCACAAAATATTTTCTGTTGAAAATAAAATAAATGAAAGAAATAAACAACTGCCTACATTTTCGTCAGTTGATAAAAGTGACCATTTACAACAAAACATAGATAGTCACAAAGAAGAATTGACAATTATAGAAAATAATGTTCTAAAACTTACATTTAGCAGCCATGGGGCTAAAATAGTAAAGGCTGAATTACTGAACTATCCAGATAAAAACAAAAAACCTACTGTTCTAGTAGACTCAAATGATAATTTTTCTTATATTATCCAATCAGGTTTAATAGGTGAGTCTGTTTTACCAAATCATCAATCTGATTTTAAATTGGTAGAGATAAAAAAAGATAATAACAAATCTGAAATTGAATTTTTGTCAGAAAAAAATGGAGTCATGCTATTCAAAACATATATATTAGAAGATGGAAAATATAACATAAAGGTAAAGCATAAAATCATAAATAAAAGCAATGAAATATTAAATGCTAGACTCTATCTACAAATAATGAGAGATAGCAGTGATCCATCAGATAGTTCAAGTTTTTACAAAACATTTACTGGAATGGCTGTTTTTTCGGAACAAAACAAATTTCAAAAAATATCATTCCAAGATGTTGCTAAAAATAAAGCAAAGTATACCAAAAATACTAATAATGGCTGGATTGCTATGGTTCAGCATTACTTTGTAACAGCCTGGATTCCTCAAGAAAACTGTATTCGCAAAAATGAGGTAGTAGAGCTAGATAAGAACAAAAAAATATTTGCAATAAGAACCATAGAATCCATAAATAAAGTAGAACCTAATGAATCTTACGAGAGCAATTCCTATTTATGGATTGGACCTCAAGACCAAAAAAAGATGGCTTCAGTAGCGAAAGGACTAGATTTAGTTGTAGATTATGGTGTATTTACTATAATTGCTAAACCGATATTTTTACTTATGAATTATATATTTGATTTTGTCAAAAATTGGGGTTGGTCTATAGTCATCTTAACATTCATCATAAAATTATTATTTTTCCCATTAGCATCAAAAAGCTATAGATCAATGGCAAAATTAAAGGATGTAGCCCCAAGAATACAATCTTTAAGAAAACAATTTGCAAATGACAACAATAAGTTTAATACTGCTGTGATGGAAATATATAGAAATGAAAAAATAAACCCTTTGGGTGGGTGTTTACCAATTATAATACAAATACCTGTTTTCCTTTCTCTTTATTGGGTGCTGTTATCTAGTGTAGAAATGAGAGGAGCTCCTTGGATATTATGGATTCAAGATTTGTCAGCAAGAGATCCATATTTTATATTGCCTATATTAATGATGTTGACAATGATTGTACAAATAAAACTAAATCCAACACCACCAGACCCAATGCAAGCAAAAATCATGATGATTATGCCTTTAGTATTTGGAGGAATGATGTTTTTCTTCCCATCAGGATTAGTTTTGTATTGGTGTGTCAATAATATATTATCAATTGCACAACAATGGTTCATCATACGAAAATAAAATAATATATTTGGTACTAGATATGTATGATAACTCTCCTATTGTTGCTATATCCACTGCTACTGGGAAAGGAGCTATTGGAATAGTACGTATATCAGGAAAAGATTTATCAATCTTAATGATGAATCTTTTTGGAAAAAAACTAGATGATAGACGAGTATATTACCTGCCTTTCAAAAATACAAAAAACCTAATTATTGATAAAGGTATTGCTATATTCTTTAAATCACCAAAGTCATTTACTGGGGAAGATATACTAGAACTACAGTGTCATGGTGGAATAGTAGTAATACATGAAATATTAAATCTTTGTATTGACCATGGAAAAGATATTGGAGTACGAATATCTGAGCCTGGAGAATTTACAAAAAGGGCCTTTTTGAATGGCAGGATTGATTTAGCTCAAGCAGAAGCCATTGCAGACATTATAGACGCTGTGTCTATAGAAGCTTCTAGAAGTGCATTAATCGCCCTCTCTGGTGAGCCATCAAAAGTTATCAACAAACTATCTGATGAAATAATTAAATTGAGAGTTATCGTAGAAGCAAATATAGACTTTTCAGAAGAAGATATTATTCTAATAGAAAAAGATAAGATAATAACTGCTTTAGAAAAAATAAGTCAAAACCTAACAACTTTTATAGAAAAAACAAAACAAGGAATTACTTTAAAAAATGGTATTAATGTAGTTATAGCAGGAGAACCAAACGTAGGCAAATCTAGTATACTAAACGCATTATCTGAAGAGGAAATAGCGATAGTAACAGATATACCAGGAACTACTAGAGATAAAATAATCAATGAAATAAGCATAAACGGAATTCTTATAAATATAATTGATACCGCAGGAATAAGAGAAAGCAATGATTATATAGAAAATATTGGCATAAAAAAAAGTCTAGAAGAAATAGAAAAAGCAGATCTAATCTTGCTTATAAAAGATATAACAGAGCAAAAAAAACCAAATATTATTTTCCCCAATGGAGTGCCGATAATAACAGTACTGAACAAGGCTGATATTCTAGAAAAAAAAATTCATATAACAAAAAATGATGAATTAATAGTCTCGGCAACTAAAAAAATTGGATTAGATGTATTGCGTAAAACAATACTAGAAACCATGGGTTTAAACAAAACAGAAGAATCAAGATGGATTTCTAGAGAAAGGCATCTATTTTGTCTAATAGATGCCTTAGATCATATCAAAACAGCAACTATATATACATTAGAAAAAAACCCACAAATTGATTTAATAGCAGAAGAATTAAGATTATCTCATAAAAACTTAGCTAAAATAACAGGGCAATTTATCACAGACGATATATTGGATAATATTTTCTCCAAATTCTGCATAGGAAAATAACTTTTTTTATTCACATATGATTGTGTATATCACCTTAATTACTTCTTAATAAACATATTTTTTTTTGTTTTCAAAAAACTTATTCATTTTTTATTACAAACAAAAACATTGTTTTTACATATGTTTTTATTTAAATAAATTATTGATTTTTCATAAGAAAGTAAGTTATCCACATTTTTATTGGTTATATATTATTATTATTATTTAAATAAAGAATAATAAAATAAATATTTAAATTAAAAAATATATTTTAAATTTGATAAAAATATCAAAAAAGGAAAAAAATGAATTATCACGAGCAATTCGATGTAATAGTCATAGGTGGAGGTCATGCTGGAACAGAAGCAGCTTTAGCATCAGCAAGACAAGGTTCTAAAACCTTGTTATTAACAAGCAATATTGAAACTTTGGGGCAAATGTCTTGTAATCCTTCTATTGGTGGTATAGGAAAAGGACATTTAGTTAAAGAAATAGCTGCTTTAGGTGGTTGTATGCCAATAGCTGCTGACTATTCAGGGATACATTTTAGAATTTTAAATTCTTCTAAAGGTTATGCTGTAAGATCTACAAGAGCACAAACAGATAGAAATTTATATCGTCTATCAATCAGAAATATTTTAGAAAATCAGAAAAATCTTTTCATATTGCAACAAGTAGTAAATGATATTTCTGTAGAAAACAACACTGTCAATGGGGTACGTACTCAGTTGGGTATGTTTTTTAAATCAAAATCAGTTGTTCTTACGGCTGGTACTTTTCTTAATGGTTTAATGCATGTGGGTTTAAATAAAATGTCTGGTGGAAGATCTGGTGACCCATCAGTTCTTTTCTTAACTGATAAATTAAAAGACATGGGTTTTGCTGTTGGTCGTTTAAAAACTGGAACTCCACCCAGAATAGATGGCCGAACAATTAATTATGAAGTTCTTCAAGTGCAAAATGGTGATTCTAATCCAATTCCATTTTTTTCTTTTAATGGCAATAATATTATTCGTCCTAAACAAATACCTTGTTGGATTACTAGAACAAATTTATCATCTCATGAAATAGTTAAAAATTCTCTTGATCGATCACCTCTGTATAATGGTGAAATAAATGGAATTGGACCTAGGTATTGTCCTTCTATAGAAGATAAAGTTTTTCGTTTTGCAGATAAAGAATCACATCAAATTTTTTTAGAGCCAGAAGGTCTAAATACTAATGAGATTTACCCAAACGGCATATCTACGAGCTTACCATTTGATGTGCAAATTGATTTAATTCACTCAATATTAGGTTTAGAAAAATCACATGTGTTGAGACCAGGATATGCTATAGAGTATGATTATTTTGATCCTAGGCATTTAAAATCAACTCTTGAAACCAAGATAATTTCTGGTTTGTTTTTTGCTGGACAGATAAACGGTACTACTGGTTATGAAGAAGCTGCAGCTCAGGGATTAGTCGCTGGTTTAAATGCAGGTAGATTTTCTAAAGAGCTTTCTCAATGGTCACCACAAAGAAGTGATTCTTATATTGGGGTTATGATAGATGACTTAATAACAAAAGGTATTGATGAACCGTATAGAATGTTTACATCTCGTGCTGAATATCGCTTGTATTTAAGAGAAGATAATGCTGACTTTAGGTTAACCGAGCTAGGAAGAAAATTTGGATTAATAAACGATGATCATTGGGATTATTTTAATAAAAAACGTGATTCAATTGAAAGAGAAATAACACGATTGAAGAGTTCGTATTTAAACCCTAGTATTTTATCAAATTATTTTTCTGATTCTTCTGTTGGCAAAAAAACTGATCGAGATTATCAGGTTTTTGATATCTTAAAAAGACCTGGAATTGATTATAAGTATTTGATGGGTATTAAGGATAAGGATGGCGATTTTTTAATAGGACCAGGTTTGATAGATGATACGTTGATTGCTGATCAAATCAATATACTTATTAAATATGATGGATATATATCTAGACAACAAGAAGAAGTAAAAAAAACATATGAACATGAAAGATTGTCAATTCCTCTTGATATTGATTATAACAAAATCGGTAATCTTTCTATAGAAGTTAGACAAAAACTTAATGATCATAAACCAGAAACAATAGGTCAGGCATCAAGAATATCTGGTATAACACCAGCTGCTATTTCTGTGATTCTTATTTATATAAAAGGTTTAAAACATAAGAAATGATTAATTATTACGCTGATAATAAGGATCTTTTATTGGCATATTGTTCGAAAAACAATATTGATTTATCCTTAACTCAACAAGATATGATAAAAGAATATGTATTATTCCTTCAGAAATGGAATAAATATTACAATTTAACATCTATCAGTGATTTAAAAGGTATTATTACACATCATATTATTGATAGTATATCCGTTTTACCTTTTTTAGATTCTATTTTAGAATTTCATGATGTTGATATTTGTGATGTTGGTTCTGGTGCTGGTTTGCCGGGCATAATTATATCTATAATGAGACCAAATTGGAATGTAGTTTGTGTTGATTCTATAGGGAAGAAGACTGTTTTTATGAATCAAATTGGTCATATGTTAGGTTTATCAAATTTAAAAGTTATAAAATCTAGAATTGAACTTTTAGACGGTCTTAGTTTTGATCTTATTATTTCGAGAGCTTTTTCTTCTCTTAAAAATTTTGCAAAATATACAAAGCATCTTTTAAAGGTTGATGGTATTTTTTGTGCCATGAAAGGAAAAATTCCGAATGATGAAATTCTTGATTTATTATCAACACAAGAATTTTTTGTAGATAAAATCGAAATTTTAGATAATATTGATTTCATGACGAATAGATGTTTAGTTTTTGTTAGGAATATCAAAATAGATATGTAATAAGTATTTTGTATTAAAAGCTAATGTTGTTTTTTTTTGATAAAAAGTTTTCCCTTAACATCTGTTGATACATTAATAGTTATTTTTTTGCAAAATACATAATAAGTGTGTAGAATATACTGGATTGTCGTGGAGGGGTGCCCGAGTGGCTAAAGGGGGCAGACTGTAAATCTGTTGGCCATGCGCCTACGTTGGTTCGAATCCAACCTCCTCCACCATATTCCGAATGTGTAAACTTGCGAGTGTAGCTCAATGGCAGAGCTGAAGCCTTCCAAGCTTATGACGAGGGTTCGATTCCCTTCACTCGCTCCATAATGCCCATGTGGCTCAGTGGTAGAGCACTCCCTTGGTAAGGGAGAGGTCACGCGTTCGATCCGCGTCATGGGCACCATGAATTTTATTTTCCCCGCAATGTTATAGATTTAATCCTTACTTGGAGTTATGTTTCAACATCTTTCATCAAATTCAATAAAGCTATATATGTATCAATATACTAAACTATTAGAACACATCTTAAATAATGGTTCTACAAAAGCAGATAGAACTGGAACAGGTACAATATCAATTTTTGGTTATCAGATGAGATTTGATTTAACAAAAGGATTTCCTCTAGTCACAACAAAAAAAATACATATGAAAAGTATTATTATGGAATTACTTTGGTTTCTAAATGGTGATAACAATATAAAATGGCTACAAGAAAATGGCGTAAGAATTTGGAATGAATGGGCTGATGACAACGGAAATTTAGGTCCTATTTATGGAGTACAATGGAGATCATGGCCAACTAGTAATGGAAAACATATAGACCAGATAAGTGACCTTATTGACCAAATTAGAAATAACCCTAATTCAAGAAGACTTATTGTCTCTTCTTGGAATGTATCTGAAATTAATAAAATGGCATTAGCTCCATGCCACATATTATTCCAAATGTATGTTGTACATAATAAACTTTCCTGTCAAGTCTATCAAAGAAGTGCCGATGTTTTCTTAGGAGTGCCATTCAATATAGCAAGTTATGCTTTATTAACTCATATGATTGCCCAACAATGCAACCTAGAGGCATCTGAATTAGTATGGACTGGAGGTGATTGTCATATATATAAAGATCATCTTGAACAGGCAAAAATACAAACATCTCGTTCACCTTTACCTATGCCAACATTAAAGATTAATGAAAATCCAGATTCTATTTTTCAATATAAATATGAATCTTTTGAAATAAAAAATTATAAATATCATCCTCATATAAAAGCTACAGTTGCAATTTAATAACCACATTTATATTGACTTTATGGAAATAACTATAATAGTTGCATATTCAAAAAATAGAGTTATCGGGAAGCAGAATACTATTCCATGGCATCTAACTGGGGATATGCAGCATTTTAAAAAAACAACTATTAATAATCAAATAATAATGGGTAGAAGAACATGGGAGTCACTAAAAAGAAAACCATTGCCAAATAGAAAAAATATTATTATAACTAATAATGCTAACATTACATTCAATGGTGGAATAACAGCATATTCTTTATATGATGCAATTCAGAAGTGTACTCTTACAAAGAAAGTATTTATTATAGGGGGAGAACAATTATATAAACAATTCATGCCTCTATCTTCTACTATTATAGCTACTGAAATTCATGCTGAATTTCAAGGTGATGCATTTTTCCCAAAAATAAATAAAGAATTATGGCAAGAAGAAAGAAGAGACCATCAACCACCAGAAAATGGTCTCAAATATGATTTTGTAAAATATAAAAAAATAGCAAAAGGACTGTTATGGGACAACTATTTTAAACAATCTATATAGTATTGTTTAGTATTGTTATCAATTGTTAAGCCATGTATATAGTTTTCAAAACCAGGAAAGTTATTATTAAAAATCTGAGCAAACTCTAGATACTTGATAATAACTTTATTAAACCTCTCGCCAGGAATTAACAATGGAATACCTGGCGGATATGGAGTTAATAAAACAGCTGTAACTCGACCATCTAATTTGGAAATTTCAACCTTTTCTACTTCACGATGAGCAATTTTTGCAAAAGCATCAGATGGTTTCATAACAGGCACCATATCACTCAAATACATTTCAGTAGTTAATCGCGCCACGTCATATTTACGATAATCTTCGTGTATCAGATCACATAAATCTTTCAAACCAAGTTTTTCGTATTTTTTATTTGTTTTGCAAAACTCGGGTAATATCCTCCACATCGGTTGATTACGATCATAATCATCCTTAAATTGCTGCAAAGCAGTTAATAAAGTATTCCATCGTCCTTTAGTTATTCCAATAGTAAATAAAATAAAAAAAGAATAAAGACCAGTTTTCTCTACTACAACTCCATGTCCTGTAAGATATTTAGAGACTAGAGAGGCAGGGATACCAGTTTCATCAAAACTACCAGACATACTTAACCCTGGTGTAATGATAGTAACTTTGATTGGATCAAGCATATTAAAATTATCAGCTAACTGACCAAATCCATGCCACTGATTATCGGAATCTAGCATCCAATCATCTTGACTACCTATTCTATCAGGCATTATTTTATTTGGACCCCATATTTTAAACCACCAATCATCCTTGCCATACTCTGATTCAACTTTGCGCATCGCACGCCTAAAATCCATAGCTTCTCTTATACTTTCCTCTACTAAGGCAGTTCCTCCTGGTGGCTCCATCATAGCAGCAGCAACATCGCAAGATGCAATAATTGCATACTGAGGAGAAGTAGATGTATGCATCAAATAAGCTTCATTAAACGAAGCATGGTCAAATTTATTATTCTGTGACTCTTGCACAATAATTTGAGAAGCTTGCGATATTCCAGCTAATAATTTATGTGTTGAATGAGTAGCAAAAACAATTGAATTTACATTACGAGGTCTTTCTTGTCCGATAGCGTGCATATTATGATAAAAATCATGAAAAGATGCATGTGGTAACCATGCCTCATCAAAATGCAGGGTATCAACATAACCATCTAAATACTCTTTAATCATTTCAACGTTATATATAACACCATCATAAGTACTTTGAGTTAAGGTTAAAATTCTTGGTTTTTTATTTTTAAGATTCTTGGTAAGTGGATTCTCTTCTATTTTCTTTCTAATATTTACTGGATCAAATTCACTTAGGGCTATTGGCCCAATAATACCAAAATTATTCCTAGTAGGTTTTAAAAACACAGGAATTGCTCCGGTCATAATTATTGCATGTAATATAGATTTATGACAGTTACGATCAACCAATACTATATCATTTGCTGCAACATTTGCATGCCAGACTATCTTATTTGATGTAGAAGTACCATTAGTTACAAAATAACAGTGATCTGCATTAAAAATACGAGCAGCATTAATTTCAGAATCAGATATTGGGCCAGTATGGTCAAGCAATTGACCTAACTCATCTACTGCATTACAAACATCTGCACGCAACATATTTTCACCAAAAAACTGATGAAACATCTGACCGACAGGACTTTTCAGAAAAGCGACACCACCAGAATGTCCAGGACAATGCCAAGAATAAGAACCATCCTGGGCATATTTAACCAATTCTCTAAAAAATGGAGGGGCAAGACTAGCTATATAACTATTCGCTTCTCTAATGATATGACGAGCAACAAATTCTGGTGTATCTTCGAACATATGAATAAATCCATGTAGCTCTCGCAATATATCATTAGGAATATGTTCTGATGTCCTTGTTTCCCCATACAAATAAATTGGTATGTCAGCATTACGAAACCTTACTTCACCTATAAATATTCTTAATTTCTTAATAGCCGTTGCCACATCTTCTGGAGAATCTACATCAAACTCTTCATCATCTATAGAAAGAATAAAAGCACTTGCTCTACTTTGTTGTTGAGCAAAAGAACTTATATCATTGTAACCAGTTACTCCAATAACCTGCATACCTTGTGCTTCAATAGCATCTGCCAATGCTCTGATTCCTAAACCAGAGGCATTATCTGACCGATAATCCTCATCTATGATAAAAATTGGAAACAAGAACTTCATTTGCATATATCCTAAACAATTTAACTAATGAATCAAATCACAAAAAATTAAAACAACAAAAAATTAAGACCTAGGTAAAGTAACACCAGTTTGTTTTTGATATTTCCCTCTACGATCAGCATATGATATTTCACATGTTTCAGAACTTTCTAAAAATAACATCTGGGCACAACCTTCACCAGCATATATTTTCGCTGGCAAAGGAGTTGTATTAGAAAATTCTAGTGTTACATGACCTTCCCACTCAGGTTCTAAAGGAGTCACATTAACAATAATTCCACAACGAGCATAGGTGCTTTTACCCAAACATATAGTAAGTATGTTACGAGGAATACGAAAATACTCTATGGTCCTTGCTAGAGCAAATGAATTAGGAGGAATAATACATACATCACCATAAAAATCTACAAAAGATTTTTCATCAAAAGCATTAGGGTCAACTATAGCATGATTAATATTTGTAAAAATTTTAAATTCTTTTGCACAACGAACATCATATCCATAACTACTAGTACCATAACTAACAATACGACGTCCTTGATTTTCACTTACCAAATAAGGCTCGAATGGACAAATCATTCCCTCCTTCCCAACAGCACGAATCCAACGATCACTCTTAATGCTCATAATTATTAATAATATTTATACGTTAGTGAACTTATTGAGCTAAATAAGAAAAAATATTCAAAATATCTTAACCCTATTAATTCGACAGCAAAAAGAACACTAGTCATCAAAAAAAGTTCTGTAAATAAAAGCAACTCCATTTACAGAACCGCCTTTCATATCAAAAGACCAACGACGAGAAAGCCTATAACTAATCCTAGCAACTGTTTCACTAGCAACTAGAGACTGTTCTAAACTTAAATTTATACCATTGGCAAATTGTTTGCTTAAAACAACAAACTGTGTTGAAAAATCATTATAAATATCTTTATTAATACCACCGGCTACTATATGATCTGGCAGAATGCTGCCAGATTTACCAATTGAACCACTGCGAATATCAAAATTACTCAATCCAAACTGTCTATAAAAAGGTTGTCCGCCGCTTAAAAAAGCAGCCCCCACCGAAAGCAAAAAACTAATATCCATAGTTTGTTCATCTGGACCTCTTCCAAGCAATAACCATGAGATTTTCTCAACATCACTAACATTAGGGTAAGATATTAAATCTATAATTGGATGTTGTAATGTACCTGATATTTTCACACCAGGCTCCACTTGTTTACCTAATCTAATAGCCTCAACATCAATTAACGGATTATCTACCCTTCCTTGAAAGGTAATATTTCCTCTATTAAAACTTAGTTGCTGCCCATAAACCTCTATTACTCCATTTTCAGAAGCTGTAACTGTACCCAAACAAGAAAAACGACCATCATTTTTAAGAGATAATCTAAGTGAGCCTAATAAACCTGTATCAAACCCCAATCCTGTCAAATAAAATCTTTCTCCTAAATCAAGCACGAGATCAGATTTTACTTCTATATATCTAGAATTTTCTTTATAGGGTTTAAGAACAAATGAATCTAATTTCACGTCATCCTCTAAAGAGGAATATGTTCTAAACGAGTCTAAACATACTAATCCTGTATCAATTAATAACTTGCCTCCAACATATATTTTTTTACAAAATAAATCTGTAAACAATCTACCTGAAATAACAGCATAACAATCTGAACGCTGTAAAATAGGGAATTGCCGCACATCAAATTCCACTCTACTATAATTATGAAAAAAGTCTATATTACCACTAGCTGATATACAACCTTCTGGGATATTTTTATTTATCAGAGTTAAATGATCGCGCAAACGAATATCTTGTGGCATTACTCTATAATTGGCAGGAAAAAAAAGATGTTTTATGATAAGTTGACTATTTGATAAGTTAGCATCTAAAGTTCCATCTAATAACCTTATTCCATCATCTACCCTAATCAATTTTAACTTATCACCATTAATAGAACCACTAGCAACTAGTTCCTTATCAACAAAACCATTTATTTCTATATTACTTTTTACTGCACCACCAATTTCTATATTATCTTTCAAAAAATAATTCAATATAGATAAATCTAATATGTCAGCATTTAATTCTACAAAAATCTTTTCTTTATCTAAAATTGAAAAACCTCTAGAGTCAATATTAAAAAGCATAGAACATGCAGCATCACATATTCCAATTTTTGGATCTTGTATTTTTAACAACATATCGAACCTATTAGTTACATTTTTGATATGTTCTAGATTTATATCCAACAAGAACAATTGGTCTGATTTTTCTTTATAATCATTTTCATAAATTCTTAAGGAAACATCACCAGATAAATTCTGTCCATATTGAATATTCCAGCCACCATACATGAACATTTTTTTTGAATTATCAGGCATATCTCTTTCAATTTTAGGCAAATTAAGATTTATACCAAGTATTTTTGCAAAATCTACAAATACAGAGCTATCAAACACTGAGTTTTTAAATTTCCCAGTTGTTTCCCAATCATTTTTCGTACCTCTACAACTTTTAATATTAAAAAAAACCTTGCCATTATCAACAGATTCAAAAATCATCTTGAATTGATCGATAGACCAATTCCATTCTGAATAATCTTCAATAAGCAACTTAAAAACTAATAAATCTACAAGAGTTAGCTTAACATTATCTAACTTAACATTTAATCTTGAAATATCTAGATCCCAGGCTATGCTCTTATCCTTATTACGAGTACCTTTAAAATCAGTTTGTATCTTTAAATCTTTCCATTTATAAAAATCACTGAATCTTACTTTATCAAAATAAGCTTGAAATTCCCCATGATAACTCGATAAATCACCTGACAAATTAATTATCATATCAATAGAGCCACTAAATTTGTTCCAAATTTTCTTAATGTCAGGCATTAAAGCTCTAACACTCAAAATATTTTCACTAATTTTGGTATAACTATTAATCTCTACATTATTAGATCCGATACTTATAGAACCTTTCAATCTATTGATAAGACTATATTTTTCTAAGATATCTAAAACATTAAGGTAATTAACATTATTAAAAACTTTAAATCCAATTTCCAAATAACCCTTCATAGGGCTATCACCCCACTTACTTTTCTCATCAATTATAAAATCAACGCTAACATCAATTGTTTCGTTACGATTAAAATCTATTCTTAACTCTGAGTTAAGTCCAATTATAGATCTAGGAATACTACCTATAAAAAAAGGACTACTATCTAGACTGGATAGAGAAAGATTAGCCTCTATTTGATTGTTTATATTATTTGCTACCAAGGAAATAGAACCAGCATTTTTAAATTGATATACATCAACACTAATTTTCTTAATTTCAAAACCTGATCTTTTCTGTAAAATAATTCCACTATTGGCTACCATCTCACTGTTTTCAGCATTTATAGCAATAATAATTTGATCCAAAGAACCACTGGCTGTTACTTGTACTGAAGAATCAAATAAAGAAGGATTCAAAAAACCATATGAACAATCCTCCATATTTATAAGACTATTAATTTTATTCTCAAATCTAAATTCTGAATTAAATATAGTAGACTTATGGTTTTCAAATGTTAAATATCCACTTAAATTGCTATCAAATCTATTATTCTTAATTTCCAAGTTATTTATAAAAAACAATGATTTTTTTTTATCAACCTTAAGATTAGCAAGTAGTTTGCTTAATTTCATATTACCAATATATTGATTACTATGCTTCAATAGGATATCTTCTATACTAATATTATCTGCCTCTATAAGAAAAAAAAGCTTGTTATCTGATGTCAACTTATTTTTTTTATATTTATTTGTATTTCTTCTATCCTCCAATACTTCTATGCATAACGAAGAAATTGATAAATCAGTAACCTTAAAAACTCCTTTGAATAAAGACTCTAGTTGTACATTAATATTCAAATCTGCTATTTCTATTTCTGAGTTTGAAACAGTTAAATGTAGGTTTTTTAAATTCAAACCATTAATAACCGTACCGTTAACAATAGATACTCTACCTCCAAAATGATTAGCAATAACACCAACTAACATTTTGCTACCGCTGTTAGAGCAAACAACCCAAAAAACCATACCACATATAACAGCTACAAAAATGGAGAATATTGGTAGCATCCAACTAAAAAAATTACGGATTTTTTGGCAAAAAAAACTCAAAACACAATTCCTAACGAAAAATGTAATTTCAGATTATGAAATCTATAACTATAAGCTAAATCTAGCGATAGTGGACCAGCTGGAGTACGAACTCTCAATCCAATACCATAGCCTAGAGATAACCTCATCTGATTAACAAAATTAAAAGCATCACCTAAATCAATAAAATAACTACATCCAAATCTTTCATTAAAATAATGATTATATTCAGCACTTACAACAGACATCATACTAGCGCCAACAACTGCAAATCCTCTCTGAGAGCCTATGCTTTGATAAGCATAGCCCCTAATAGATCTAGCACCACCTATACGAAAACCAAAATCGTCTGGGATTAATATTTGGTTATTAGATGGCCAAATCTTACCAAATTCTGCCCTCAAAGTAGCAACACCATTATTAAAAACAGGCCACCAAGATTGAGACCTAAATTTTATACGTGCATATGGACTAATTTTGTTTAAAGATAAACCTATAGCCATACTCATAGCTGAGATATTACCTTGTTTAGGGTTATATTTACTGTCTACATGAAAACGAGAAACAGAAAAAGTATTAGTAACTGTCGGCAAAGAAAAACTACGATCATGCTTTATGTCGATATAGTCATATGCCAATAAAGATTGGTAACTGGTTTCATAACTTATGCTATTTTTATCTTGATAAATACTATTATACCCATTATTTGACCTTGTAAATCCAAAAGCAGAACGCGTTACTTTTAGACCATGAGCATCAGAAGTATCTAGCAAAACTCCAAAAGAATCCCTTTTCCCGTTAGCTCCCGGCAATAAATTTATGTCAACAAACAATCTTTTGTGTAATCTATCGACTCCAACTCCAGAAGATAAAGTAAGTGGAAATTTACCAACCATATTTTGCTTATAAACACTTTCAAACCTCAATCCTGCTGCACCATCATCAATACCAATAGAAGACACCATCTGTTTTAATGGAGATTCAATAACTATTACATGAACTGGTAAAGTAACCTCTTCTTTATTATCAGAATTAGATAAATTAAGCTGACTTGAATTTATCGTTAAGTTATTATCAAAATTAAATAACCCATATTTATCTTCATGATTATTAATAAAAATATTTTTCTTAAAAAGATTGTCATGCATTGAATCGATAGTTATAAAGGCACCACTAAAAAATTTTGTTGACTGCAGATACTGTTGCCAATCATCTAATAAGTCCTGATTAAAAGGCTTGTTCTGTTTATAATTCGTATACCTATAAACTAAACTAGATGGAATATTAACAAAACCATGTGTATGAACTTCGCCAGTTAAAACAAGTGGGCCACTATCTATTACTAATGACAATTCCACTTCTGCTGCTGCCGTATCTATTTTGGCTTCAGAATTAGTTATTCTAGCTAATAAAAAATCTCTAGATGTTATAGAATATAACAATTTTTTTTTAGCGCTAGCCCAGTCATTGTTTGTAAAAACCTTACCAACTGGAAGAAACCAACTATTTCTCAATTCCTCTATGCGGCCTTCATAATCACTGTAACTGATACGACCTGTAAATCTTAGATTTACTTTTGAAACTATAGCTCGTTTGCCAGAAATAATGCTAATCTTCCATTTTTCATCACAACCTTCATTACTAACGTCAAAATTTACTATTGGGCAAAAATAACCCTCAACTGCCAAAGATGTCATAACAGAATCATAAGCTCTACGTCGTAGTCTATTAATTTCTCCTCCATCTTGATCCTCAATTAACCGAGCAATAGAACGCACAGAGTTCAAAGTTGAATCTATAACTTCTCTAGGCAAATCTTCAGATTCAATTAAAATTTCAGTGTGACAAAACGCATATGAAAAAGACGTTATTAAAAATTGCAGAATTATAAATACATGGGTTACAAAACGATTCATTTTATATTTTTACAATTATCTCGATACTATAGGTGGGAAAACATTCCTATCGTTCTTTGGCAAAATAGCTATATGCTTTGATAAATTAATAGATACATCTAAATATTTATCAGCAATATCAGTTAATGAATTATTAAATATTAAAAATTCTCCAATATCAGACTGACTACGAATATAATTATCGAACGGCAACTCTCCTAATAATGGTATATTATACTGCGTAGCTATACGTTTGCCCCCACCAATGCCAAAAAGATGACTAACATTCATACAATGAGGACACATATAAGAAGACATATTTTCTATAATTCCAAGTATTCTAGTTCCAACTTTTTTATACATTTTTATACAACGTCTGACATCCATCAATGATACATCTTGTGGTGTTGTAACTATAACCGCTCCTACAATAGGAATGTTTTTTGCCAAACTAAGTGCAATATCACCAGTTCCTGGAGGCATATCTACGATCAGATAATCCAAGTCACACCATTTGGTTTTACTAACTAACTGTTCAAATATTTTTGTAATCATCGGCCCACGCAGTATAGCCGGTGAATCATAATCTAATAAAAATCCTAATGAATTTACTTGGATACCATGTTTGATAATTGGAACCATTTTATCATGATCAATAATTTCAGGTTTATCATTAACCCCCAAAATTATAGGAAGACTAGGACCATAAATATCAGCATCAATTATACCTACTCTAGCTCCCAATAAGCATAATGAATAAGCAATATTAGCAGAAATAGTACTCTTTCCAACGCCTCCTTTCCCGGAAACAACAGCAATAATATTCTTAACATTTGTATATGATTTTAGTAAATTACTAGTTGCATGTGTCATAACATGACATGTAATATTAATAGATAAATTTAAAATACCTATACTACTAAGAGCATGAATAATCTTTTCTTTTATTAATAAATTTATAGTCTCATTAACTGGATAATTTAACTCTAAATTTATTATTACCAATTCCTCCTTTACATCTATAAGAACCTTAGAGTATTTGTTTAATATATCCATACCGTTATGATCTTTTACAGTATGTAAAATGGTTCTAATTTGTTCTGTAGTTACACTCATTTAAAATAAACTCACAATTTCAGGAAAAATAATCATTATAATAAGAATAAGTACCTATGATTAAACAAACAAATATTTAACAATATAAAGGATCTAATATAAAATATATTATCATCCATCATACATTAAGTATGAATGCTATTCGTAGGCAATACAAGAAACACATCAAATTTATAATAAATATATGCAACGCACTCTCTTTGTTACCACTGCTTTACCTTATGCTAACGGCTCTTTGCATCTTGGACATATCATGGAATATATACAAGCTGATATATGGGTAAGATCCATGAGAATGTCTGGTCACAAGGTATATTTTATCGGAGCAGATGATGCTCATGGAGCACCCATTATGCTAAAAGCGGAAGCAGAAGGCATATCTCCAAGAGAACTCACAAACCGTTATTCAATGGAAAGACCATTATACCTGAATGGATTTTGTATAGATTTTGATTATTGGCACTCAACAGATTCAGAAGAAAATAAAGAACTAGCTATAGAAATATACAATCGTCTTAAAGAAAATAATTTGATTGAATTACGAAGTGTAAATCAATTCTATGACCCAGTAAAAAACATGTTTCTTGCTGATAGATATATAAAAGGAGAATGTCCTAAGTGTCACTCTAAAGATCAGTATGGTGATTCTTGTGAATCTTGTGGGTCAACATATAAACCAACAGATCTAATAAATCCTTATTCTTCTCTTACCAAAGCAACTCCAGTATTCAAATCATCCGAACATTTATTTTTTAAATTATCTAATAAAGAATGTATCGATTTTTTAATAGATTGGACTACAAGCAAAAATAAACTAGGAAAGAAAAAGCTACAGAATCAAGTTCTCTCTAAAATACAAGAGTGGTTAGGATCAGATCCTTCTAATGCTAATTTAAACGATTGGGATATTTCCAGAGATGCCCCTTATTTTGGAATAGAAATACCTGATTTCCCAAAAAAATATTTTTATGTTTGGTTAGATGCACCTATCGGCTATTTAGCTTCTATGAAAGCATATTGCAAAATTAGCAATATTGATTTTGATGAAATTTTAGACCCTAATAATAATGTAGAACAAATTCATTTTATTGGTAAAGACATAATATATTTTCACACTCTTTTCTGGCCAGCTATGCTAAAATTTTCTGGAAGAAAAACACCTGATGAAATCAATGTCCACGGTTTTATTACTATAAATGGTGAAAAAATGTCTAAGAGTCGTGGCACAGGAATTTCACCATTATTATATTTGGAATTAGGTTTAGATCCAGAATGGCTAAGATATTATCTATCATCAAAATTAAACTCTAAAATAGAAGATATAGACTTTACTATCGATGACTTTATAAGAAAAATAAATAGCGATTTGATAGGTAAGTATATTAATATAGCAAGCCGTGCATGCCAGTTAATTACAAAACACCTTGATGGTAAACTTAACTATTACGAAAAAGAAAAAGAAATATCACAAGAATTATATTTACGCGCAGAAACAGTTAGAAAAAACCTAGAGGATCGTGAATATAGTAGGGCTGTTAAAGAAATAATGTCTTATGCTGATTACACAAATAAATGTTTTGATAATGAAAAACCTTGGGAAATCTCAAAGAAAATAGAAGCTTACAATTGTAATTATTACAAAAAATTACAATTTATTTGCTCTTGCACATTAGCTAGATTCAAAGCCCTATCAATAATGTTAAGCCCTATATTGCCTAAAACATCGAAAAAAATATCTAGAGAACTATTTGGCATGAAAAAAGATTTTGATTGGGCAGACATCCAAGAGTTACCATTAACTATAAACAAATTTGATCATCTTATGCACCGAGTAGAAAAAGAACAACTTATAAAATTATTTGAAAACAATCAACCTATAATTAACAATATGGATCATGAACAAGAAAACTATTCTATTAACATAGAAGATTTTATGAAAATAGATCTAAGAGTAGCAAAAATTATTAAATGCGAAGAAGTAAAAGATTCTAAAAAACTACTACAGTTGACCCTAGATATAGGCGAAAATAAACCTAATAAAAATGTTTTTTCAGGAATAAAATCATCATATACTCCTGAAGAACTCATTGGAAAACTAACTGTTTTCGTCGCCAATCTGAAACCAAGGAAAATGAGATTTGGAATTTCAGAAGGAATGATTCTAGCGGCAAGCAATAAAGAAGAGTCGGATAATACAAAGATTTATCTAATAGAACCACACAACGGAGCCTTCCCTGGCATGAAAGTAAGCTAATTGTTTAAAGCTCTTAGCAATGGACTTTAAAATGTCCACATAAAATCACAATTTATTAAACAAACATGAAAAATAATCTTTCATTACCAAATGCCGAAGATATTGTATTAGCATCTAAAAGAATTGCTGATTATGTTTGCAAAACACCAGTTTTAGTATCTCCAGATATTAATGATATATTTAATGCTGATTTTTTTTTCAAATGTGAAAACCTACAAGTTACAGGAGCATTTAAATTTAGAGGTGCATTTAACGCTTTAGTAAATCTAAAGGATCAAGAAAAAAAACTAGGAGTTATTACATTTTCATCTGGTAATCATGCACAAGCAATAGCAAAAGCATCTGAAATATTAGGCATCAAATCAACTATTCTCATGCCTAAAGATGCTCCTAGAATTAAAATATCTAATACTAAAAAACATAACAATTGCAACATAGTACTATACGATAGATATAAGGATGATAGAGAACAAATATTAGACCAATTAATTAAAAAAACGGGAGCCATCCCAATCTCTTCATACAATAATAATGATGTAATAGCTGGATCAGGAACAGTAGTAAAAGAACTATTCGAAGAAGTTCATGATTTAGATGCTGTATTTATGGGAGTAGGAGGTGGAGGTTTATTATCTGGTTCATCACTATACATAAAAGAAAAAAAACCACTATGTAGTATATATGGTGTAGAACCAATAAATGCCAATGATGGACAAATATCATTAAGAACAGGAATTCTAACTAGAATAAATACACCTAAAACTATCGCCGATGGAGCACAAACTCAATCTCTAGGAGAAAAGAATTTTTATATTATTCAAAAATATGTGAAAGATATTCTAACAGTAAGCGACTCACAACTCATAAACTCTATGTCCACATTAGCAGATAAACTAAAAATTATTGTAGAGCCAACAGGTTGTTTAGGATTCGCCGCAATACAAAACATTAAAAACGAAATCAAAAATAAACGAGTAGGGATAATAATTACTGGAGGAAATATAGATTTGATAAATTTTATACATCTGATACAATCAAACGTTTAAATTGCAATAATATATCTAAAATGGTATACAAAATGAAAATTCAACTTAATGGTAAAGAATTAAATATTCAAAACAATATCTCTATATTGGAACTATTATCAAACTTACAGCATGATAATAAAAAAATAGCAATAGAACTAAATGGTAATATAATACAAAAAAATAAATACCATGAAACATTCTTAAAAAATGAAGACATTGTTGAAATAGTTTCAGCTATAGGTGGTGGTTAAGAGATTAATACTCTATTATTTAAAAAAATTATTACCTCCTGTTATAGAACGAAACATTTTACCAAAACCGTTCTTTTTAATTTTTTTAACTATTGACTGCATTTGGTCTAACTGTTTAATTAGATTATTAACATCCTGAACCATTGTTCCAGATCCTTTGGCTATCCTACGCTTTCTAGATGACTTGATTATTTCAGGTTTACTCCTTTCTAATAAAGTCATAGAATTAATGATAGCCTCTGTTTTTATAATCATTTTATCAGGATTATTACCACCTAAGAGTTTGCTAGAAATTTGTAATTCTTCTGGCAGTTTGTCCAACAAATCACTCATAGAACCCATTTTCTTCATTTGATTAATTTGTGCATAAAAATCATTAAAATCAAACTTATCCTTAGATTTTAATAAATTTATAGTTCTATCATTATTAAAATCTATATTCTTTTGAGCTTGCTCAACTAGAGAAAGAATATCTCCCATTCCTAGTATACGGCTAGCCATACGATCTGGATAAAATAGTTCTAAACCATTCATTTTTTCCGACACGCCAACAAGTTTTAATGGTTTTCCTGTTACCTTACTCACAGACAAGGCTACCCCGCCTCTAGAATCTCCATCTAACTTTGTTAATATAATTCCTGTTATCGGAACAACTTCAGAAAATGCTGTGGCTGTGTTTATAGCATCTTGCCCTTGCATAGAATCAACAATAAATAATGTTTCAATAGGATTAACTATTTTATGCAATGATTTTATTTCATCCATCATAAAATTATCTATCCCAAGACGGCCAGCTGTATCAAAGATAATAATATCGTAATAACGGCGACGAGAATAATCTAAAGCTTCAATAGCTATTTCACATGGTTTTAAAGATGTTTTAAAATCAAAAAAATCTACATCTATCTGATTGGCTATAATTCTTAACTGTTCTATTGCAGCTGGACGATATATATCAGTACTAACTAATAGTACCTTTTTCTTACCTGTTAATTTTCCATTTCTAATGTGATGACCATTTTTAAACCAGTATGCCAATTTTCCAGAAGTCGTAGTTTTACCTACTCCCTGCAGACCAATCATAAGAATAACAGCAGGAGGTCTAGAATCCAACGATATCTCTGTAGCATGTTCTCCAAAACTTCCACCGATAACTCTAACTAATTCTTTATGAACAATACTAACCAATACTTGCCCTGGATTTAAACTATCAACAACTTCAACACCAAGACATTTTTTCTTAATACTATCTATAAAATCTCTAACGACAACAAAAGAAACATCTGCCTCTAACAAAGCTATTCGTATTTCACGCAACATATCGTTAGTATTAGCTTCAGTTAAACGAGCCTCCCCTTTTATTTTCTTTATAATTTTTGAAAACCGTTTAGTCAAATTATCTAGCATATGTATATTATGAACCAAAAGTTAAAAAGAGCTGTAAATAACATTACAAGCTCTTTTTAATACAATTTATTAAGTTTTTAAAAGAATACTATTTAAACATCTCACAAAAGCAGCTGGATCATTTAAATTGCCTCCACTAGCTAAAATTGCCTGATCAAGCAACAAGTTTGACCATTCTTCGAAATTAGCTTCATCTAAATCACTTAGTTTCTTAAAAAAATCATGATCAGGATTTATCTCCAAAATTAGCTTAGAATCTGGCGGATTTTGTCCTGCATTTTTCAAAATACGAACCATGTGAGGGCTTAATTCATTTTTTTCTACAAGAACGCACGCAGGAGAATCTACCAATCGAGAAGAAACCTTAACTGATTTAACTCGATCTTTCAACAAGCTCTCTATTTTCTTTATTATTGATTTTGAAGATTCAGATATCTCAGCAGGATCCTTTATATCTGCATCCCCACCAATTTTACTTACATCAAAACCTTCTTTTGCTATAGAAATAAGAGGTTTTCCATCAAAATCTCTCAAATGAGAGATCATCCATTCATCTATTCTATCAGGCAATAATAAAACTTCTATATTGTTTTTGCGAAATATCTCTAAATGAGGACTGTTTTTAGCAGATATTAAAGAATCAGCAGTAATATAATATATACCTTCTTGTTTTGAATTCATTCTAGATACGTATTCAGCGAGAGATGTATATTGATTATCATCTTCCCCATAAGTTGAGGCAAATCTTAACAATTTAGCAATTTTTTCCTTATTAGAAAAATCCTCCCCAATACCTTCTTTAAGAATTTGGCCAAATTCATTCCAAAATATCTTATAATCTTCTGCCTTATTTTTTGCGGCATCATCTAATAAACCTAATATTCGTTTAATGGATGCTTCTTTTATAGCAAATATATCTTTACTTTCTTGCAAAATTTCTCTAGAAACATTTAATGCAAGATCAGCTGTATCTATAATACCTCTTACAAAACGTAGATATCTTGGAAGCAATTGCTCCGAATCATCCATAATAAATACACGCTGTATATATAACTTGATACCATGACTATTATTATCTCTATCCCATATATCTAATGGAGCATGTTTAGGAATGAAAAACAACTGTGTGTATTCGCTACGACCCTCTATCTTATTATGAGTCCAAAACAATGGATCTTCAAAATCATGAAATAAAGCCTTATAAAACTCTTTATATTCATTCTCAGTAATATCAGACTTCGGTCTTGCCCATAAAGCATTAGATTTATTGACCACTTCTAAAGTATTGGTTTGAATTTGTACTTTTTTCTCATCGTCCCACTCTTCTTTAGACATATATATAGGCAAAGATATATGGTCAGAATATTTCTGTAAAATTTCCCTTAGCTTCCAACCATTCAACAAATCAAATGCATCATCTTTTAGGTGTAATTCCACATCAGTTCCATGTGTATCACGATCTGAATCAGATACAACGAACTCACCTAACCCATCAGACTCCCAACTAACAGAAAACTCTTTGCTTAAGCCAGCTTTAAGAGTAGTTACTTTAACCTTATCTGCAATAATAAAAGAAGAATAAAAACCAACACCAAATTGACCAATTAATTGAGCATCTTTTTGTTTATCTCCACTTAAGTTCTTAAAAAAATCTTTAGTACCAGACTTTGCTATAGTTCCTAAATTATTAATAACTTCCTCTCTAGACATACCTATGCCATTATCAGAAACAGTGATGGTATGTTTATCTTTATCATAAGAAACTATTATGCTAAGTTCCGAATCTTTGGGCAGCAGCTCAGGATTGTCTAAAGATTCGAAGCGCAGCTTATCACATGCATCAGATGCATTAGAAACTAGCTCTCTCAAAAATATTTCTTTATTACTGTATAAAGAATGTATCATCAAATGAAGCAATTGTTTTACTTCAGCTTGAAAACTCATTTTTTCAAATTGTACAGATTTGCTATTTTGGCTCATAATTAAGGAACAAAATTAAATTAAAATAATTAAATTAAAAAATACTATAATTTTAGTATGGAGATGATGCATAATTTTTCAAGAGAGTGTATAATTCCATCATTAGCTGCCCAGGTGGTGAAATTGGTAGACGCAGGGGACTCAAAATCCCCCGCCGAGAGGCATGCCGGTTCGAGTCCGGCCCCGGGCACCAATATCTATTCTAATCATCATTAATTCTCTGATGATGATTTTTATTTTTGGTGTTTGAAACCCATTCACGCCATATAGAAACTATCAATGCCATTAATACAGGACCAATAAACAAGCCTATCAAACCAAGTGTTTTTAAACCTCCTACCAAACCAAAGAATGTTGGTAAAAAAGGCAGTTTCACTGGACCACCTACCAATTTAGGCCTAATGGTCTTGTCAACAATAAATAATTCTAAAGTACCCCAAATAAATAAACCTATAGATGCAAAAACTCTCCCTGATGCTAACAAGTATAATGAAACCATAGTAAATATAAAAGGAGCTCCACCAGGCACTAAGGCCAAGAAACATGTGATCAAACCCAATGAGACAAATGAAGGCACACCAGAAATCCAATAAGCAACTCCAAGAATTACTCCTTCCCCCATTGCAATAAGAGCCATTCCTGTCACTGTCGAACTAATCATTGCTGGTACTAATCGTGATAGTTGAATCCATCTGTCAGGCAACATGCTTTTCCCAAGAACATCTATCTGAGCTAAAATATTCTTGCCATCTCTATATACAAAAAAGAGCGTGATCAACATGAAAAAAATTGATAACAACGAATGAAAAACATTTCCTGTGGCAGACAACAGCATACGATATATATTCCCAAGATGTTCTCCACTTATCATTTGTACTGTTTTACCTAAAGCATAAGATTCACCAAAATACAAATTCCAATAATCAGATAACTTATCTCCTAAAAGAGGTATAGAAGATATCCATGTAGGAATTTCTATTCCGTTTCTATTAGCTGTAATTGCCCATTTGATGAAAATACTTGCTTCATGAGCTGTATAAGCAAAGGCCCATGTAATAGGAATAACTAAAACCAATAAAAAAAACAATAAAGAAACAGAAGCGGCTAATGTATTTCTACCACCAAAAACATACAAAACACGCTGGTAAATTGGCCAGCTAGCCAAACCAATAATTAGCGCTGCTAAAGACGGCATTAAAAAACTTTTTATAAAATAAAGTCCCGTTACTATAATCAATAATAATAACCAACGAACTATTAAAAATGGTGGTAATACTGGAGACATAAGGCAACTTAAAAAATATGGCTATCATGCCTTACTTCCTAACAGAAGTAAGGCTATTAAATTCAAAATCATTAACACTTATCAAGTTTGGATATGTCTCGTACAGCACCACAATCAGCTGAAGTAGCAAGAAGAGCATATGCTTTCAATGCATTAGAGACAAAGCGATCACGATTTAATGGTTTCCATGCCTTATCACCTTTTGCTAACATTGAGTTACGACGACGAATTAATTCCATATCAGTAATTAAAAGATTAATATTTCTATTAGGTATATCTATAGAAATAGCATCTCCTTCTTCAATTAGTGCGATAGAACCTCCCTCAGCTGCCTCAGGAGAAGCATGTCCTATAACCAACCCAGATGAACCACCTGAAAACCTGCCATCAGTAAATAAGGCACATGTTTTACCCAATCCTTTTGACTTCAAGTAAGAAGTTGGATACAACATCTCCTGCATTCCTGGCCCTCCTTTAGGACCTTCGTACCTTATAACGACTATATCACCTGCTAAGATTTTATCTCCTAAAATTGCTTCCACTGCTGAATCTTGACTCTCAAAAACACGAGCTCTTCCTTGGAAAACTAATTGAGACTCATCAACACCAGCTGTCTTAACTATACAACCTTTTTCTGCTATATTGCCATATAAGACAGCTAAACCGCCATCTTTGGAATACGCATTTTCTAGATTACGTATACATCCTGAAACACGATCAACATCCAAGTCATCAAAATAAGAATCCTGACTAAAAGCTTCAGTTGTTCTTACACCACCAGGAGCAGCTTTATAAAAAGTTTTTACTTCATCAGAAGGAAAATTTGCCAGATCCCATTTTTTTATAACATCACCTAATGTTCCACCATTGACATTAACTGTAGATAAATCTAATAGATTTGCTCTTGCAAGTTCACCTAATATTCCCATAACACCACCAGCTCTATGCACATCTTCTATATGATATTTACTAGTAGCAGGTGCAGATTTGCATAAACAAGGCACTTTTCTAGATATCCTATCTATGTCAACCATAGTAAAATCAACACCAGCTTCTCTTGCAGCAGCTAGTAAATGCAACACAGTATTAGTAGATCCACCCATAGCAACATCTAATGCCATAGCATTCTCAAAAGATTCTTTGGTGGCTACGTTTCTTGGCAAAACAGAATAGTCCTCTTTCTTATAGTAGCGATCGCATAAATCTACAATTAAACGACCAGCGGACTTAAACAAGTCTTTTCGTTTAGCATGGGTCGCTAATAATGTTCCATTACCAGGAAGTGCTAATCCGATTACTTCTGTTAAACAATTCATAGAGTTAGCTGTAAACATACCTGAACAAGATCCACAAGTTTGACAAGCAGATCTCTCTGTTTCTTCCACAACCTCATCACTGATATTCGAATCACCTGCAACTATCATTGCATCAACAAGATCTATTTTAGATATAACATTATTTACAACGGAAACAATCTTACCTGCTTCCATAGGGCCGCCAGAAACAAAAACTGTAGGAATATTTAGCCTCATAGCAGCCATTAACATTCCAGGTGTAATTTTATCACAATTTGAAATGCATACCATCGCATCAGCACAATGAGCATTTACAACATATTCAACAGAATCCGCTATTAATTCTCTAGATGGTAATGAATACAACATTCCTCCATGACCCATAGCAATTCCATCATCTATAGCAATAGTGTTAAACTCTTTAGCAACACCACCACTTGATTCAATTTCTTTTGCAACTAACATACCTAAATTGCGCAAATGAACATGACCTGGCACAAACTGTGAGAAAGAATTTACGACTGCAATAATTGGTTTCCCAAAATCGCTATCTTTCATACCAGTAGCTCGCCATAAAGCGCGAGCACCAGCCATATTGCGACCATAAGTAGAAGTACGTGAACGATAATGTGGCATGACTAAAACCTATAATATATTTACATTAAAAAAATAAACAAATTGTTACTTGGAATTATTCTACATTAATCCACGATTCCCAACCACTTTTACGTAAAATACATGAAGGACAATTTCCGCAACCATATCCCCAGTCGTTTAATTTAGAACGATCTCCAACATAACAAGTATGGGTATCTTTAATAATAATATCTACGAGTTTATGACCTCCTATATCTTTTGCAAAATCCCATACTTGTCTTTTATTCTTCCACATCAAAGGCGTTTCTAAGATAAAGTCTTTACCAAAACCAAGACTCAATGCTATCTGTTGTGATTTAATACTATTATCTCTACAATCAGGATAGCCAGAAAAGTCTGTCTGACCCATACCTCCAACTATGATTTCAATTCCTTTTTTATACCCTAATGTAGCAGCTAAGTTGAAAAATAAGAGATTTCTTCCTGGCACAAAAGTATTTGGCATTCCATTCTTTGTCTCAATGTTAGTATTACTAGTCAAAGATGTTTCCAAAATTTTTTTTATGAAATCTATCTCAATTACATAACTACTACCTAATTTTTTATCCCAATCTGGAAATGATGATCTAATAGACTCTAATACTTTTGATCTAGCAACCAGCTCAACGTTATGACGCTGACCATAATCAAATGAAATAGTTTCCACTTCATCATAAATCTCTAAAGCCCATGCTAAACAAGTAGTAGAATCTTGACCTCCTGAAAACAATACCAATGCCTTATTATTTACTTTCATTATCAGCTACCTTTTATATGTAATAACTTATATATTTTCATTATTATTTGTATATTTTTTAAAACTAAAAACACTTATACTTGTACTATCAAGCAATAAGAAAAAAACAAGTATTTTATTTATTAAACAACTAAAGAAACCATTAAAAATGTACTCTGAAGAATCTCAAAAATCACATCTACACTCTGAAATAAGATTATTAGGAAAAATCCTAGGTAATGTTATACAAGAATGTGAAGGCAAAAGACTTTTTAACACAATAGAAACCATAAGAAAAGTTGCTATAAATACAGAAGAAAATAATGCAGTTCTTAATAATGGAAAATTAGAAAAATTAATCAATGAATTAGATAGCAATGATACAAACTATGTAGCAAGAGCTTTTGGCTTTTTACTACAATTATTGAATATATCTGAGGATCTAGATCAAAATCGCAGACAAAAAGAAATAGATATTTCTTCTGAAACAACACAAAGAGGAAGTTTAAAAGATGTTGTACAAAAACTAATAATTAATAATGTAACAGCATCAGAAATTTCTGAAATATTAGAATCTTCTTGCATAATGCCTGTACTTACAGCGCATCCAACAGAAATACAACGCAGAAGCATTCTAGATTTACACTGGCACATCGCAGATAAATTATCTCAACGTTACCTAGCTCAAACAAATGATGAGAAAAATGACATAGACTATGACCTTACTGGTTATATTTCAATGCTCTGGCAAACTAGAATGCTTCGTTATTCACGTCTAACAGTTATAGATGAAATAGAAAATGCATTATCTTATTACAAAAGTACTTTCTTATTTGCAATACCAAAACTATACAATGAATTAATCAATATTGTTAACAAAAAATACAACAAAACAGTTCTACCTGATTCTATTAGTCCTTTTCTAAGAATGGGCACATGGATAGGTGGAGATAGAGATGGCAATCCTTATGTAGATGAAAAAACATTAAAACAAGCAGCAATAAAACAATCTACTGTTATTCTTGAATATTATTTAAAAGAAATATATGCATTAAAAAAAGAACTATCCATAAGCTCACTCCTAACAAAAGTAGATGATGAACTTTTATTTCTTGCTAACAGAAGCGGGGATGAATCTAGTCATCTAATAGATGAACCTTATCGACGTGCCATAATAGGGATTTACTCAAGATTAGCTTTTACTTCAAAAAAACTAATTGGATTAAATCTGGCCAGAAGAGATATTATACAAGCTCATCCTTACTCTAACCCTGAGGAATTTTATAAAGATCTAACCATCATTCATAAATCACTTGTTCATAACCATGGAAAAACAATTAGTGATTTAAGGTTAAAAAAATTACGTCAAGCTGTCAAAGTATTCGGTTTCCATCTAAGTACTGTAGATCTTAGACAGAACTCAGATGTACACGAAAGGGTTCTTGAGGAATTATTTCAAAAAGCTGGTGTATATCTAGAAGGTAAGAATAAATACTCAGAACTAGACGAAAATTTAAAAATAGAACTACTCATAAAAGAATTAAATCAAGGAAGACCTCTTCTATCTCCATGGATAAATTATAGTGAAGAAACAAATAAAGAACTAAACATTTTGAAAACAGCTGCTGAAATTAGATCTTTATTTGGCAAACAATCCATACAACACTCCATAGTATCCCATACAGAAACACTAAGTGATTTATTAGAGGTTTTATTGTTACAAAAAGAAACTGGATTAATACCACCTATATTTAGTGATATTGAACAAGACAACGGATTAATGATTGTTCCTTTATTTGAAACTATAAACGATCTGCAAAACAGCTCTAAGATTATGGCTGCATGGCTGGACATTCCAGAAATAAAAACAAGAATTTCTAATGCGCAACATAATACCCAGGAAGTAATGCTAGGATACTCAGATAGCAATAAAGATGGGGGATATTTAACCTCAAACTGGTCTTTATATCAAGCAGAAAGATCTTTAGTTAATGTTTTTAATGCTCGAGGCATAAAACTAAGGCTATTTCATGGACGAGGAGGGTCAGTTGGACGAGGAGGTGGATCTAGTTTTGATGCAATAATGTCCCAACCTCCAGGAACAGTATCAGGCCAAATTAGATTGACAGAACAAGGAGAAGTTATCCAAGGAAAATATAATAATGCAGAAGTAGGAAAATGGCATTTAGAACTACTCACTTCAGCCACTCTAGAGTCAAGCTTATGTATAGATAGAAGAATTGCCTCTCAAGAAGATTTGCATATCAAACAATTTGGTGACATTATGTCGAACATGTCTGAATATGCACAAAGATTATATTGTGATTTAGTTTATGTGAATCCAGGTTTCTCAGAATATTTCTTTTCCTCAACTCCAATAAATGAAATATCAGCTCTTAATATAGGTTCAAGACCTTCTTCTCGTAGTAAAAACCAAAATATAGAAGATCTAAGAGCAATACCTTGGAGCTTTTCCTGGGCTCAATGTAGACTTATGATACCTAGCTGGTATGGCATAGGATCTGCTATAGAACATTATATAGAGTTTGGCAATATATCAACAACAAAGCCAAAACAAGAGAGACTTGAACAATTAAGAGCTATGACTAGAGAATGGCCAGCATTCAAAACATTGTTGTCTAACATGGAAATGGTATTGGTAAAATCGAATATTAAAATCGCCTCTTGTTACTCAAAACTTGTTAAAAATGAATTTTTAAGAAGCAGTATATTTAATAATATAAAGACTGAACATGATAAAACAATAAAAATGCTTCAATTACTTACACAAAGAGATCTATTAGAGGATAATCCTACTTTGCTATCTAGACTAAAAGATCGGTTTGTATATATTGACCCATTAAACTATTTACAAATTGAATTAATTAAGCGATATAGATCACAACAAGATTATCTATCAAGTAATGAAGTAGAGAAAATACAGAGAGCTATACACTTAACTATTAATGGAATAGCCGCAGGATTAAGAAATTCTGGATAATAACTCCTTTATTACTCGACAAATAACTGCAACAGTTTATAATTGTTTTTCATTTAAAAACTGTTGTATAACTTACAATATAAAAACTGAATCCAAGTCAATATGTTTCCTAAAAGATTATTAGATGGCTATTTCTCCTTTAGAAATGGAAAGTTAGCTAATGAAAAAACTAGATATAAAGAATTAGCAAAATCTGGTCAAAATCCAGAAATCATGATTATAGGATGTTGTGACTCAAGAGTGTCTCCTGAGTTAATCTTCGACTCGAAACCAGGCGAAATGTTTGTAGTTCGCAACGTTGCAAACTTAGTCCCTCCTTATGATAAGGATCCTAACTATTCCTATCACGGAACTAGCGCGGCTATAGAGTTTGCCGTTAGCGCTCTCAATATAAAACACATAGTGGTATTAGGACATGAATCATGTGGAGGAATAAAGTCATTCATAGAAAACAAAAAACCTCTAAGTACTGTAGACTTTATAGGTAAATGGATGTCGCAAATTGCTCCAGTATCTTCTTCATTAAACATAGACAACCAATATAATCAAGAAAACAGCAAAAAATTGGAGCTAGGAGTTATAAAACATAGCATTAAAAATCTACTAACATTTCCTTCTATAAAAGCAAAAATAAATAATGGATCATTAGAAATACATGGAGCATACTTCCTAATATCTACTGGTGATCTATTAGTCAAAAATTACAAAACTGATCTTTTTGATGTCAAAATTGGATAAACACCTATGAATCAATAATAACAGCAAAAATCATAATTAAATTTTATTAATGTTGCTTCTTCTTATTAAGAAGGGCCTTTAATTCTCCAGTCTCATTGAGATCAGACATTATATCGACACCTCCTATAAATTCTCCATCTATGTATAATTGAGGTATTGTTGGCCAATTAGAATAATCTTTTATAGCTTGACGCAGATTTTCATCTTCTAAAACATTAACAGTGAAAATATCTGACACGCCACAATCAATTAATATTCTTACAGCCTTACCTGAAAAACCACAGAGAGGAAATTTACTTGTTCCTTTCATAAATAAAACCACATGATTATTACTAATTATGTCTTCTATAATTTTCTCAATACTTTTCATAAAACCACCCATCTATTAAAAATAATAAACTCATAAAAAATACTATATAAAACCACCGGTTACTCTTTCAATACCGGATAAATCATTCAAACTATAAACATTTTTAAATCCAACTGCTTCCATCATATTCTTTACCCTATAAGCTTGATTCCAAGCATGTTCTATCCATAAAGATGCACCTTCTTTCATATATGCTGGCGATGTTTCTATTATTTTGCTAATGCTTTCCAACCCATCCATGGACTCATCTGTTAAAGCAGATCTTGGTTCATAAATTAAACTATCCATTCTAAGATGTTCATCTTCTCTAGAGATGTATGGGGGATTTGCCAATAAAAGATCGAATTTTTCTTTTGGGTTAATATATTTAAACCAATCACTTTCTATAAGTTCAACTGTAGCGCCTAAATTAGTTACATTATGATGTGCTACATCCAAAGCTTGAGAACTAATATCACAACCAACAACGCTAATATCTGGCCTAGTCAAAGCAATTGATACTCCTATAGCACCACAACCAGTACCTAGATCTATAACTCTAGGATTTTGATATTTATCTCTTAGTAATTTCAAGCCATGCTCGACTATTAATTCTGTCTCTGGCCTAGGTATTAAAACTTTTTTATTAACCATAAACGTATGACTCATAAATTCTTTATAACCTACTATATAAGCTATAGGTTCCCCTCTTAATCTTCTTTGCTTTAATGCCATATAGACATTTACAAGATCATCAGATAAAATTTCATCATCGTGGGCAATAATCCATGATCTGGATTTATGCAGTATCATTTCAAGCAAAATCATAGCCTCTAATCTAGAGATTCCACTATCCATGATTAAATTCTTAATAGAAATCACGAATATACACCTATAAAACTATAAACTAATATTAGACAGCTGTTCCGCTTGGTATTCTGCTAATAAACTTTCTATTATTTCGTCCATATCCCCATCCATAATCTGTGATAATTTATATAAAGTCAGATTAATTCTATGATCAGTAACTCTACTTTGAGGATAATTATAAGTTCTTATACGCTCCGACCTATCTCCAGAGCCCACCAAACTTTTTCTTTCAGCAGCTTCTTTATTTTGCAAATCTCTTATTTCTTTATCTTTTAACCTTGCAGCTAAGACACGCATGGCTTTCTCTTTATTACGATGTTGTGATCTATCATCTTGACACTCTACAACAAGACCAGTAGGCAAATGAGTAATCCTAACAGCAGAATCTGTTTTATTAATATGTTGCCCACCAGCTCCACTAGCTCTAAAAGTATCGACTCTTATATCATTATTATTTATTACAATATCACTAACCGTATCTGCCTCTAGCATCACTGCAACAGTACATGCAGAAGTATGTATTCTACCCTGAGTTTCTGTATCAGGAACTCTCTGAACTCTATGCCCTCCAGATTCAAACTTTAAATGAGCATAAGCAGAACGACCATCAATTCGAATAATAACTTCTTTATAGCCTCCAAAATCTGATAAACTTTCAGAAATTAGCTCAGTCTTCCAACCTTTACGCTCCGCATAACGAATATACATTCTCAATAAATCAGCAGAGAATAAAGTACTTTCATCACCACCAGTACCTGCCCTTATCTCTAAGAAAAAACTACGGTCGTCATCAGGATCTTTGGGTAGTAATAAAACATGTAATGCACTTTCTAGTTGTTCCAAAACTTGCTTATTTAATTTAATTTCCTCTTCTGCTAGATTCCTAAGCTCTGGATCGGAAATCATTTCATATGCTTCGTCAATATAGTTTTCAATAGAAACCAACTCAGCAAATTTTTCAACAACAGGTTCTATTTCCGACCTTTCACAGGACAACTTACGAAAATCATCAATATTACTAAATACACTTGACTCAGCAAGCATAAGATCAATTTCTTTCAAACGATCAGATAATTCTTCCAATCTTTTACGCATCGATTGCTTCATGAAAATTACACTATAAAAATATTGTTATATTAAACAAATTATTTATCTTGACTATCTATGACCTTAGACAGATATCCATGGATATGTGAAAAATCCTTTTCTTCGCTATTTTTCATAGCGCTTATTAACCCATGCAAAAACTTCCTAGTAAGCCTATGAGCCATAATACTTATGATATATTCTGTATTAAAATTCTTACTAATCATGCTACTAGATCTTTCTATTTCTAAAAGCTTAATACTTTCGAATTTATTAATAAGATTAGTTATTGTTGAGGTTAAATCTCTTTGATGAGCCCATTTCATAAACATCTTTACTTTTGCCAATATAATATTCTCAGCTTCAGGAATAGAAGCACGCCTAGCTTCCAAGCCTTTTTGAATAATACTTGCTAAATCATCAATTGAATACAAATTAACATTGTTAAGATCACCTATTACTGGATCTATATCTCTAGGCACTGCTAAATCTATCATCAATTTATTTGTACCGTAAGATATCTTTTCAATATATGAATTATCAATGATAAAATTATCACTTGCAGTACATGAAATAATAATATCAAACTCTGATATATAGTTATATATTTGTTCGAAAGGAATAAAAGCAATAGAAAACTTATCAGCAAGATTTTTAGATTTTGCTAAAGTTCTATTAGATATTACCAATCCTCCAAAATTTACAGAACTAAAATGTCTTATACAAAGTTCTATCATCTCACCTGCCCCAATAAACAGAACTTTAGCATTTTGCATCCCGTTATTCATTGCAATATTAGCTAATTTTAAACATGAGGAAGCAATGGAAATGGAATTCCTACCGATATCAGTTTGAGTACGCACAGTTTTAGCTACAGAGAAAGCATCCTGGAACAAACGATGAAAGAAAAAACCTACACTTTTAGCCTCATTAGCAATTACTACTGCTTTTTTCATTTGCCCAAGAATTTCCGGCTCTCCCAAAACCATTGAATCTAGGCCACTAGATACTCTAAAAATATGATTCACAGCTTCAAAATCAATGTAATAATAGCTATGTTTTATAAAAACATCAGGATTAATGCTACCTATTTTTGCAAACCATAAAAATAATTTATCAAGAATTTTAGGATTAGCAATACAATACAATTCTGTACGATTACATGTTGATAGGATAACCGCCTCACAAATTTTATCTTCGTCTAATGTAGGCAAGTCGGATAATGCTTTTCTTATAACATCAACAGACAAGCTAATTTGCTCACGAATTTCTATAGGGGCTGATGTATGATTCAAGCCAATAACAATAGGAACTATTATCATTTGTAAAATTTTAGTGTTAAAAAAGCAACATTGATTATTTTATAATCATCATAGATTCAATATCTTGCAAGATATATGATGAACTAACAACTGATTATTTGCAATTAGTATTGTTATATTACATTTTTTTATATATAGTTACTAGATTATAAGGCCCGGTAGCTCAGTCGGTAGAGCAGAGGACTGAAAATCCTTGTGTCGGTGGTTCGATTCCGCCCCAGGCCACCATTTTTTTAAATCGAATCTTAAATTTCTTTAATCTACATATTTAATTATTCCTCAAGATTAAACGGCAAATTGTTTCTTTATTAATAATTTATATTACGAATCATATCTATATACTCATAATTACTTTAGTTCTAAAACAAAATCTATTTTAGGGATCAGTTACTAAGTACTGCTTAATCAAAAACAAATTTACATTCTTACCTATATTGGAGTTTAGTAATATGGCTGTCAATTTAAATATTCCAGATGACAATAAGATTTTTCCAATCAATGGAATAGAAATAGCAATTGGAGAAGCTGGAATAAAAAAAAATAATAAAAAAGATCTCACAATATTTAGGTTGTCACCAGAAACTAACGTGGCTGGAATATTTACAAAGAATTTATTTAAAGCAGCCCCAGTCATAATTTCTGAAAAGAATTTAGCAAATCAAAAACAAATAAAAACATTAATAATTAATACCGGCAATGCAAATGCAGGAACTGGATCCAAAGGAATAGAAAAAACACAAAAAATATGTACTGAACTTGGAAAGCACTTACAAATAGATCCGCAAGAAATACTTACTTTCTCAACAGGAGTAGTAATGGAACAACTTCCTGAAGATAAAATAATAAAGGCCTTACCTAAAACTTTGGATAGTTTTGGAAAATACACCTGGAAAGATGCTGCTTATAGCATCATGACAACTGACACAAAGCCAAAGATATTTTCTGAAAAATTAGATATTAACGGAAAAGAAATAACAGTTACCGGAATAAGTAAAGGGGCTGGAATGATCTGCCCTAATATGGCAACAATGCTAGGTTTTATTGGAACAGATGTTCAAATAGAAAAATCTTTATTAAATAAAATGATAAAAAAAATTGCAGATTTTTCTTTTAATCGTATTACAGTGGACGGTGACACTTCAACAAATGATTCTTTCATAATAATGTGCACAGGTAAATCAGGTATAACAATTAACAATGAAAATGATACTAACTATAAAAAAATTTTTGAATTATTAAAAAAGGCTTCAATAGATTTAGCTCAGAAAATTGTTAGAGATGCTGAAGGAGCAACAAAATTCATTACTATAAATGTAGAAAAAGCATCTGATTCACAGGAAGCACTTAAAGTAGCATATTCTGTCGCTCATTCACCTCTTGTTAAAACAGCATTTTATGCATCTGACCCTAACATAGGACGTATTCTAGTTGCCGTTGGATACTCAGATATAAACATATCAATTAATAATTTATTCATATGGCTTAATGATATTCTCATCGTTAAAAACGGAGAAATAAATCCAGATTATATAGAATCTGATGGACAACATGTATTGCAACAAAAAGAAATAATAATAAGAATATTGCTTAACCAAGGAAAAACTGATGAAACTGTTTATACTTGTGATTTTTCCCATGAATATGTAACGATAAATGCAGATTATCGTTCTTAGTAAGAGTAAATATGAAAACTGATAAAACTAACGAGTTATTATATGCTTTGGCTGAAAAAGTACTGCTTCAAATCCATAATTGGCTTCCTCCTATACCAAAAGAAGTTGACTGGAGTGCTATTGCATATAAATGGAGAAAGCTAGGTCCTAAAGGCTACTTACACTCTATACATAATTTTTCCAAAATAAGCTTAGATGATTTATCCCATATAGAACGACAAAAAAACATTATAGATGATAATACTTTTCAATTTGTAAATGGTCGTCCTGCTAATAACGTATTGATGACAGGGGCTCGAGGAACAGGAAAAAGTTCATTAGTGCGTTCAATGCTCGACAAATATAGCAAAAAAAATCTAAGATTAGTTGAAATTGACAAATCAGATTTAGGAGACCTATTTGATGTAGTAGAATTATTAAATAACAGACCAGAAAAATTTATTATTTTTTGCGATGACTTGTCTTTTGAAGAAGGAGAAATTGGATACAAAGCACTTAAGTCATTCCTGGACGGCTCAATCTTATCTACTGGAAATAATATATTAATATACGCCACTTCAAATAGAAGACATTTAATTCCAGAATATTTTAAAGAAAATTTACAAAATACTCATGACAGCAATGGAGAAATCCATCCAGGAGAAACTATAGAAGAAAAGACATCTCTTTCTGAAAGATTTGGAATTTGGATTTCATTCTATAATTTCAATCAAGATACTTACCTAGATATAGTTCAATATTGGATAAACAAAATTGGAACACAAAAAATAGAACAAGACACATTCCGTTTAGAAGCTTTACAATGGGCATTAGAAAGAGGATCACGTTCTGGAAGAATAGCAAACCAATTTGCACGTCATTGGGTATCAAAAAATGGCAAATAATATAACTATAAAAGTATCTATAGGAATAATATTAAATAAAAATAATGAAATTTTACTAGAGCAAAGACCTAAAAATGAATCCTATCCATTTTATTGGGGATTTCCTGGTGGGAAAGTTGAAAAAAATGAATCTCCAAATCATACCTTAAATAGGGAACTTAAAGAAGAATTAGACATAGATATAATAAAATCTTATCCATGGGTAAATCATATATTCTATAAACAAAATATAAAATATCACTTGTTATTTTACAGAGTAATTCAATGGCAAGGAACTATTTATGGAAAGGAAAAGCAAAATCTGCAATGGGTAAATATAAGTCAAATCAATAAAATTGATAATTTGCTTCCAAGTGCTTGCTACCCTATAAGATGGTTAAAAATACCTAATACATATGGAATAACTTCAATTCAGAACGAAAAAAACATCGACTCATTCTTGATAAGACTAAATAATGCTCTTAATAAAGGTTTGTCTCTTGTTCAATTTAGAGAACCAGACTGGCCAGATGGACTGGCATCAAAATCTTTATATAAAGCAATGAATTTAGTATTAAGCATGTGTAAAAAATACAATGCTAGATTACTAATAAATAGCTCCCATCCAGAATCATGGTGGATAGAAGCAAATGGAGTGCATTTACGTTCCACAGATATGGAAAATTTCCCCCATGAGACTAATAAAATAAACTCTAATTTTCTAACAGCTGCATCAACACATAATAGTAATGATTTGGAATTTGCTTTTAATAAATTAAACGCAGATTTCGCTGTCCTAGGACCTGTAAATAATACCTTAACACACCCTGGTGAATTAGGGATAGGTTGGAGCAATTTTCAAAGATTAGTTAAAGAAGCAAGATTACCGGTATTTTCTCTAGGTGGTCAATCAGAAAATTGTAGAGAATTAGCATATCAACATGGAGCTCATGGAATAGCAGGAATCAGATCTTTTATATAAAAAACCATCTATTTACATAAAGCCATTTCAAATAAAATATTTTCTTTTACATATTTAGATTTAAAATTTTCATCTTGAAGAGAAAATCTTATCCAAATCATATGTTTATTAGCACTTATTTCTGGGAAAACCCCAGCTCGTCTATCAATGCCGACTCTTAACAATTGATAGATTTTTCCACCTAACATTTGTTTATATCCTTCCTTTTCAGCCAAAAATTCTGAAAATTCTCCTGATTCTCTTAATAAATCAAGAACTATTTTCAAAGCATCAAATAAAGGACTAATATGAGAAAACCAAGACAACAAATCGTTTCTTCTTTCTTCATTAGGCTTATGTTGCCAAAAATGATATGAAGGCATATCAGCCTGCGCAGCACATCCATAAACTAGGAGTTTGCTTCTGACACTATTTAACCATTCATTATCTCTTAGAATATTACCAGGTCTACCCGATGTTGCTAATCTAGAACTAATACCTTCTATCTCTGTCAATGCATCTTCAAGGACTTTTTGATTAACTGCATTATGTTCACGAAATCGCAAAAAAGACAAACGTTGCTTCTCTAAATCTTGCAGAATGGCTCCCTTAACATCTGACCGTTCAATAAGCTCGATAATATCAAAAAATGAAGAGACTGCTAATTGATGTAATCTAATATCATCGCTATTTATTGCAAACAGTAATCTATCAAACAAATATTCTAAACGCAAATATGCTCGAATATGCTCATTAAAAGGATGCTCAAAAAAAATCACGTTATATAAAAATCCAATTATAAAGTTAAAAATTTATTATAATAAAATCACTAAACATCATTTGGATAGTAAACACCAATTTTTATGTTTAATTAAAACTTGCCTATATAACTCGTCAACAGAAACATCATAACCATTATAAATGATATCATCTGCATATTTTAAACGCACAGATCTAGGTGACTGAGATTGAATTATCTTCATAATTAATTCTGTTTCAATACAATCACGATCTCTAACCCGTTTTATTTGATCACAAATACTACAATCAACTACACATATATGATCAACCTTATTAATCCAATCTTTCGATTCAGTTAATAAAGGAACAACAAAGAGCACATAACTTCCATAAAAGTTAGATGCCTGTATAAAAGCATACTCCATAATCAAAGGATGTAAAATATTCTCAAGTTTTATTTTTTCTGAATAATCTAAAAAAATTCTATTCTTCATCCATATTCTATTTAATGAACCTTTATCATTTATAGATTCAGGACCAAATGCAGCCCTAATTTCTGGAATAGCCTTACCACCAATACTTGTTAATTCCCGAGATATTTGATCTGTATCTATAACAAAAACTCCTATTTGTTTTAAATAATTAGAAACTAGAGTTTTCCCAGATCCAATGCCACCAGTCAGACCAATTTTAAACACAAAGTGAACACTCCTCCTAAGATAAAAAGTATGAATAACCTTAAATAACTACAAATAATTAAATAAAACAAATCCTTTAAAACCTAAGCAATTCACATACCTAACAAATAGGTGTAGTATTATAACAATCTTATAAATACATTTGTTATATGAAAAATATTGGTAGTCTAAATCATCGATGTCATAAGAATATTATAATGAGACATTATAACTCATCCAATAACTATACAACCTTATTAATGCATAAATTCTGGAAATTAATATGAATAATGAAGATATTTTTTGTATTGCTGATAGAAAATTTACATCTAGACTACTTGTAGGCACTGGTAAATATAAAAATTTTGAACAAACTAGACAAGCAATAATTGCAAGTGGTGCTGAAATTGTAACTGTGGCAATTAGAAGAACTAATATTGGTCAAAACAAAGAGTCTCCAAACCTACTAGATTTCATACCTTCATCTGAGTTTACATTGTTACCTAACACAGCAGGATGCTATAATTCAGAGGATGCAATTAGGACTTTGAGATTAGCTAGAGAATTGCTTAATGGCCACAATCTAGTAAAACTAGAGGTTCTAGGAAATGAAAAAACATTATTCCCAAATATGCCTGAAACAATTAAGGCTGCTAAAATTTTAGTTAAAGAAGGATTTCAAGTAATGGCATACTGCACTGACGATCCAATACAATGTCAAATTTTAGAAGATATAGGTGTTGTTGCAGTCATGCCACTAGCATCACTTATCGGATCGGGAATGGGAATACTAAACCCATGGAATTTAAAATTAGTTATTGATAGTGTAAAAATACCTGTATTAGTAGATGCTGGAGTTGGAACAGCCTCAGATGCTTCTATTGCAATGGAACTAGGATGTGATGGTGTATTAATGAATACTGCTATAGCATGTGCAGGCAATCCTATTTTGATGGCTAGTGCGATGAGAAAATCAGTGGAATCTGGTAGAGAAGCTTTCTTAGCAGGACGTATGCCTAAAAAAACATATGAAAGCTCCCCTAGCTCTCCTAGTGAAGGACTAATTCATACTAGTAAAAATAACTAACTAAACTTAAATGAATAAGATAAATATAGTCAATGCTCTAAGCATAGCTGGATTTGATACATCTGCAGGAGCTGGTACTCTAGCAGATGTAAAAACCATGAGTGCTTTGAATGTGTATGCTTGTGCTGTAATAACAGCAGTTACAGCACAAAATACATCTGGTGTACATGAAATATCATATATGCCTACAAATTTTATTTGCAAACAAATTGATACTGTTTTCCAAGATATTAATATAAATGCAGTTAAAATAGGAATGCTTGGAAACTCTGAAATTACATTGGCAGTAAAAGAAAGTCTTATAAAATGGAAACCTGCTCACATAATATTAGACCCTGTAATGATATCCAAACATGGTGATTATTTGCTGAAATCCAATGCTACAAAAACCCTAGTAGATCAACTTATACCATTATCTACTGTTATAACTCCTAATATACCTGAAGCTGCAATAATTATTGGAGAACCACCAGCAGAAAACTTAGCAGAAATGAAAATTACTATAAAAAAATTACACAAAAAAATGACTAATAATTCTAATAAGAATAACAAATGGGTAGTTCTTAAAGGAGGTCATTTACCAGGAAATGAGATGGTTGATATGATTTTTAATGGTGAGAATATTGTAGAAATACCTGGAAAGAAGGTACATACTAATAACACACATGGTACCGGTTGTACTTTATCAGCAGCTTTAACAGCTTTCATCGCTCAAGGAGAAAGTATATTATCAGCAACTGAAAAGGCAAAATTATTTCTGACCAACTCTATTATAGGGTCAAAGAACCTGAGAGTAGGTCATGGTTACGGTCCATTACATCACTTTCACAAATTGGTTTAGCTAAAAAACCACTGATTAAATATTAATATCTCTATACTTAATTATTTTAATTAAAATAATTAAGTATTTTTTTGTTGAATTCCTGATAGCAACCATCCTGTACCGTCATATTTCTGAAAATTCCATATTTCTTCAAAATATAAGGGCTTCTCATCATTAGAATATTCCATGAAACCATGAAAACAAATACTAGTTAAATAACAATCATCTAATTTATTCATTGATAAAAACTCAGCATCTAATTCTAAAACTTTAGAACTAAAATTTAACTGAGCATCAAACTGATTCTGAAGCTCTAATAATAATTCCTCTGTTAAATATTCTTTTAAATTATCTTGATCTCTTTTATTCCATATTTCTTGAATATAAATAAAAATTCTTTTTGCGTCATTTAAAAAACTATCTTTGTTGAATTCAATATCACTATCTGGCATATCATAAAAATCATCAGATATAACTTTAGCTTCTGATATATCTTTATTATTTATTTTTTCATAAGGGTATCGATATCTACTTACTACAAAATTATTATTTTCCACAACTTGATCTACTGAGAATTTTGATAAAAAATGTTTTCTGATAACATAGATCGCAATTCCAACAACCAACAACCAAATAAATAAATTGGTGAAAACATTAAGAAATAAACTGTTCATACCAAAAAAGGAAAAAATAGCAGCTAACCATAAACTACTTAAAACAGCACCTAAAATACTTCTATCTTTTTTATTTCTCACCTCTTTGTTTATTGAAGATTTATTATGATTATTTGATTTATTAGAATAATAATTATTATTATTTCGTATTTTACTAATATTTGAAAATTGCTTACCATAAGATCCTCCATTACCTATACGTCTTGCATCAGCATTAAAGGAAATCGCAAGAATCGACACACTAATAATAATTACAAACATAAATCTATTTAAAAATAATCTATGCATAAAATATCCTAAAACCCAAAAATAATGAACTTCATTCTTATAATTAAATATTGCATTTATTTATAAGATAAAAAACGTGTAAAGAATTAAAGTTTATTATACAACATAAAATCTAATAAAATAATTTAACTGTAAAAACAATCCAGATTAAAACACCAATCTAAAAACTCAGCATAAACCGATTATATACACCATTGATTATTAATAATATATTGAATCAAACACCTACTATTAATAATTTATACAAAATATCACTAAAAACAATTTATAAACTGCGCAATAAAATAAAAGCTCCTACAGTTGTCTACAAATAGTACTATGAAAAATCTATATGTATATTATATACTGTAATATATGTTATATACTTTCAAACTCTAGAACTTACATATAACTATTAATATAATGCAATTAATCATATAGTTTTTATATAATAAATATATGATTATTATCTTTATTATTTAATTTCCTAAGGTCAATCAACAACGAATATATTGTAAGAAAATAATCTCATAATGCATAATTCAAGAAATATATCTTTTAAAGAGCCATTTTTAAATAAACTAGAGAGACTTAATACCCAATCTGATATTTCGAATAAAATATTACGAGGCATTGAACGAGAAGGATTGCGTGTAGATGATAATGGAAAATTATCTTGTAGAAAACACCCTAAAAAATTAGGCTCTCCACTTACAAATAATCAAATAACCACTGATTATTCTGAATCTATGTTAGAACTTATTACTAGCACACATAACAATATAGATTCATTGATACAAGAATTATTAGATACACATCGTTTTGTCTATGAATCAATGGAAAAAGAAATGCTATGGCATAACTCAATGCCTCCATTGCTAATACCAAATGAAGATGATATACCTATAGCTTTCTACGGAAAATCAAATGCTGGCTTATTAAAACATATTTATCGCAAAGGTTTGGCTCATCGCTATGGTAAAACGATGCAATGTATATCTGGTTTACACTACAATTTTTCAATTAGCAATGATATCTGGCAAGAAATATATGATAATTCTAAAGCAATTACAAGTTCTATTAAATCAGATGGTTATTCTTCTTTAATAAGAAATTTTATAAGATATTCTTGGCTAATACTATACCTATTTGGGTCATCACCAGCAATATCAAAAACGTTTTTTAAACCAAATCATACTTGCAAACTAGATATTCTAGATAACGAAACACTGTATATGCCATATGCAACAAGCTTAAGAATGAGTGATGTAGGTTATCAAAGCAAGGTGCAAGAACAATTAAAAATATGTTATAACGACCTGGATACGTTTATTGAAAAAATTACTTGGGGTTTAACAACATCTTGGCCAGAATATGAATTAATAGGAACATATAAAAACAACGAATGGTTGCAATTAAATACTAATATCTTGCAAATAGAAAATGAATATTATTCTAGTATCAGGCCTAAATGCACTGTTAAAAATGGCGAAAGGCCAATAAATGCACTAAAAAAAAGAGGCATAGAATATATAGAGGTTAGATGCCTTGATATAGATCCTAATTCCAGCATCGGTATATCAAAAGATACTTGTTTGTTTCTAGATTCTTTTTTGTTATTCTGTGCTTTAGAGAAAAGCCCATTCTTTTATGATGAGAATGACTACAAACATTACTATGATAACTTTGTAAAAGTATCTACACATGGTAGAAAACCTAATCTTCTATTAAAGAATAAAAACAGCATTTCATTAGTGGAATGGGGAAATGAAATAATAGATAAAATAAAACCTTATGCTAATCTATTAGATAAAGATAATCCTGGTAAACTATATAGCAAAGCTCTACAAACACAACTTGAAAAAATTAATAATGTAGAACTAACTCCTTCTTTCAGTATATTAAATCAAATACAGGAAAATAAGCAAAACTTACATGACTATACTCTTGATAAGAGCAAACAACATTACGATAATATAATGAAGCATGAGATAAGCAAAGAAACTCTAGCTGAGTATCAGCGTCATTCTGAAAATTCCATTGAATTACAAAAAAACATAGAGAGAAATGAATCTGACAGTCTAGAAAATTATATATCAAATAGCTTGAAACTTTGGTAAATTTATCATCTTCTAAACAACATGGCGCATCCGACAGGAATTGAACCTGTATCAAGAGCTTCGGAGGCCCTCATTCTATCCTTTGAACTACGGATGCTTTCCTAAAATTATTTATATAATATCACTATTATGAATAATATTTCCTATAAAGAAACAATTATTAGATATATAGAACCGAAAAATCTACAAAACATTTTAAAAAAAAGAGAAAAAAACAGCCATAAAGGGAATTATGGCACCATATCAATTATAGGTGGAAACCGTGGAATGGAAGGATCAGTATTATTAGCTGCAAGAACAGCTTTAAAAATAGGATCAGGCAAAGTACTAGTAGGTTTTACTCAAAAAAATATACCTATTACTGTTGATTTTATTCAACCAGAACTTATGTTGCAAACTGCCAATCAAATACTAAAATATTTTTTATCAAAAATTGATACATTGGTTATAGGATGTGGTATGGGACAAAATAATATTTCCCATAATATTCTACATAATGCTCTATGTTATATAGAAAATAAAAATATTGTATTAGATGCAGATGCCCTTAATATTATTTCTGATCAAAACAAAATATACAAAAACTCTTCTAATAACATAATTATGACGCCACATCCTAGTGAGGCAGCTAGATTATTAAAATGCACTACGCAAGAAATTCAATCAAATAGGATAAAATCAGCCGAAAAAATTAGCAAAAAATATAAAGCATGGACTGTATTAAAAGGATTTGAAACAATTATATCTAGTCCAAATGGAGATATATTAATTAACACTAGTGGTAATCCAGGGTTGGCATCTTCTGGAACAGGTGATGTATTATCAGGAATGATAGGAAGTTTTCTAGGACAATCTAATGATATACAACAATCCATTTCTGGAGCTGTATGGTTACATGGCAAAGCTGCAGAATATTTAGCTACGATAAATAAAGGCCCTATCGGAATAACAGCAAGCGAACTTGCTAACGCAGCACGTGAAATACTTAATCAATATATTTATCAAAACTAAATTTCTAAAGGATCAACTTCCAAATGCCACCTAATTTTACTGTTTTTATGAGCAGAAATATTAGGTATCAATAATCTTAGAAAACTTAATAGGGTAGTTCTAGTACTACTTTCTATTAATAATTGAGCTCTCTCTACATTAGAAATCTTAACAAGTCTTGCTGGCAATGGCTCATAACAAACAATTTGATTTCTTTCTGTAAATTGTTGAAGAATATCATTCTTAATAAAAAAATTGATTTTTTCTAAAAAACTCATTGAAATATCAATCTTTTTAGATTCAGCTGTTAAAAGAGCTTGAAAAACATATGGTGGCAATAGAGTTTTTTTTCTTTCTTCTAAAAGAGCATTAGCAAAACCGACATAATCATGTTTAATTAACGACTGATATACTAAATGATCCGGAAAAGATGTTTGTATAATAACTTCAGCTTCATCAATATGACGACCTGCCCTTCCTGAAACTTGCATTAATTGAGAAAATAAACGTTCTGATGATCTAAAGTCCTGTGAAAATAGCATAGAGTCAGAATTAATAACACCAACCAGACTAACCATAGAAAAATCGTGGCCTTTTGTAACCATTTGTGTGCCTACTAAAATATCTACCTCACCTCCATGAACAGCTGATAATAATAAATTGACACTACCCTTATGTTTTGTTGTATCCGAATCTATTCTAACAATTCGGGCTTCTGGAAAAATTGAAAAAAGAGTTTCTGCAATTTTCTGAGTACCAAACCCTATAGTTTTTAAGTCTTGATTTCCACAACTAGGACAAATCTTAGGAATATTGGAATGATAACCGCAATGATGACAATGTAGTTTATAATGATTATTGGAATAACTATGTATAACAGTATAAACACTACATCTAGGACAACTGCTAATCCAGTTACAAGCATAACAATAGAAAACTGGAGCATAACCTCTTCTATTAATAAATATTAAAGATTGTTCTTTCTTACTCAGTCTAACTTTTATAGCTTCTATGAGCTCATCAGTTAGAATGTTAGAACATAACATGCTTTTAGTGTCAACCAACCTTATAGCAGGCATTGTTATATTCTTTACTCTTGTATCTAGCGATATCAGTAAATAATGATTATTCTTAACATGGTTCCATGTTTCTAAAGAAGGAGTAGCAGAGCCTAAAATTATTGGAATATTTAAATCTTTAGCCCTCCATATAGCAATATCTCTAGCTGAGTATTTTAATCCATTTTGCTGTTTATATGATATATCATGTTCTTCATCTATAACTATTAAGCCAAGATTATCCATAGGAGCAAATATAGCCATACGTGTTCCTAAAACTACTCTTGCTTGTGATTGTTGTATCTTAGACCACGATTTTACTCTTTCTTGAATAGATAAACCGCTATGAATGACAACTATTTCTTCTTGTTTAATTAAATTATCAAAATATGATCTTACTGCATTTTCTAATTGCGGAGTAAGATTTATCTCTGGCACAAGAAATAGAATTTGTCTCCCAATATTAATAAATGCATTTGCACTATTAAGATATACTTCTGTTTTACCTGAACCAGTTACACCATACAATACAACAGTCTTGAAATTATCTAATGAAATAATTTTATTTATAGCTTCTTGCTGTTGATTGTTAAGCTCATATGTAGACTCTTTTGAAAACACATCATATTTTGTGGTTTTTAAATTTGCTCTAACAACAGGACCTAACTTAACTTTTTTTTTACCTTGGTAAGCAGAGATATTTCGCAATGGAGCAGGAATAACAGAATAAATAACATCACCTAAAGATCGTTGATAATATTCTGAAGCAAATTTTATTAACCTTAACCAATCAATACTAAATGGAGGCAAATCATCTAATACTTCTATTACCATCTTTATTTGCGACAGTTCAAATGAAGGTTTTAATAAATAACCACATACTATGCCTATTATAGTTCTCTTGCCAAATGGAACAATAACTCTCGAACCTAATGGTATTTTTTTCTTACTTTTGTATTCAAAAACACTACCCATAGGAGATCTAATAGCTACTTTCAACCAAAAATAACTATCAACATCAGAGGCTTGATTTTTTTGCATAAATATAATTAACTTTTGTCATAGAAATCTATCTTTACAAATTATTTTAATGTTAATAAATATGTTAATAACTTTGTGGAAAATAAGTTAAGTATATGGGAATATATAACATAAAAAAAATACATCTATAAAAAACCATTAAAAAACATGATGTTAGATGTATTTCTTTAAAGCTATATTTTAAAAGGAACTAATATAAGTTAAAATGACCTGTGGATAAATTTCAAAACATTTGTAACTATCAAACATGATATTGTCTACTATAGGAATGTATTTCATTGATAAGGTCTAATACTAATTCATGTGGCGTGTCCTTATTCATACCATGACCAAGATTAAATATATGACCTGCAGATTCTCCAACCATTCCAAAAGAATCTATAATTCTTCTAGCTTCAGAAATAATAGACTGATGACTACCTAGCAAAACCATAGGATCCATGTTACCTTGTATAGCAACCTTATCCAGTGATTTATTCCTAGCTTCCCCCAAGTTTATAGTCCAATCAACACCAATAGCATCACAGCCACTATTAGATATATCTCTAATCCAAATAGCTCCGCCTTTTGTAAAATGAATAATTGGAATTATATTACCATTATGTTGCTTGTTAATTTTTGAGAATATTTTTTTATTATAATCCAATGAAAATACTTTGAAAGCCTCATCAGATAATATTCCTCCCCAACTATCAAACAACATGATAGCTTGCACACCGGCCTCTATCTGTGCGTTCAAATATTGAATTATAGATTCTGTATTTACTTCCAATATTTTATGTAATAGATCAGGTCTAGAATACAACATTGTTTTTATAGTCTTATATTCTTTACTACTTTGTCCTTCAACCATATAACAAGCAAGAGTCCAAGGACTACCAGAAAAACCTATAAGAGGTACTTTACCGTCTAATTCTTTTTTAACTAGATTTATTGTATCAAAAACATAATTTAAATCATTTAAATCAGGTGCTGTCAATTTTATAATATCTTCTTCATTATTAGTTGGACGAGAAAATATTGGACCATGATTTTCTATAAAATTTAGACCTAACCCCATAGCATGAGGTATAGTTAAAATATCTGAAAATAATATAGCCGCATCTAGGGGATAGCGCTCTACAGGCTGCAATGTTACCTTACAGGCATAATCAGGATTTGTTACTAAGTTCATAAAGGAACCAACTTGTTTGCGAACTTTTCTGTACTCTGGCAAATATCTACCAGCTTGTCTCATAAACCAAACTGGAGTATAAGGAACAGATTTTCTCAATAAAGAGCGCAAAAAGAAATCATTTTTCAGAATCATCTAATACCTTAATAGAAAATTATCAACAAATTATATAACTAATATTTGTTAGAGCTACTGTTACCATATATTCGAGCAGCACGAGTTTGCGCAATCAAAACATTCAACTCTGCCTCAACAACTGCAATATCTGATTTATTTTTAGCATTGCGTAAAGTTTCTTCTGCTCTTCTTCTTGCTTCTGTAGCTCTTGCTTCATCTAAATTACTTGCCCTAATAGCTGTATCAGTTAATACAGTAACTTCATTAGGTTGAATTTCTAATATGCCTCCAGCAACAAATATATTATGATCTTTACCTTGTTCATCAACCACCTTAATGACCCCTGGACGAACTAATGAAATTAGGGGTGTATGACCAGGCAATATTCCTATAGAACCAGAATCAGCAGGCAAAAGAACAAAACTAGCCTGACCTGCATACATTGATTCTGTAGCGCTAACTATATCAACATACATCAATTTAGCCATAATATGAACTCGTAATTATTTGTTAGATTGAACGGCTAATTTATCTGCTTTTTCTATAGCTTCATCAATAGAACCTATCATATAAAATGCTTGTTCCGGTAAAGCATCACATTCTCCACTAACTATCATTTTAAAACCTCTTATTGTTTCTGATAAAGGTACATATTTACCAGGAGAACCGGTAAAAACCTCAGCTACATGAAAAGGTTGTGATAAAAATCTCTGTATTTTTCTAGCTCTAGCGACTATACCTTTATCTTCTTGAGATAACTCATCCATACCAAGAATTGCTATAATATCCCTTAATTCTTTATATCTTTGAAGAATCTGCTGAACACTTCTTGCTACCGAGTAATGTTCCTCACCAACAATCTGAGGATCCAATTGACGGCTAGTAGAATCAAGTGGATCAACAGCAGGGTAAATACCAAGTGCAGCTATATCTCTTGATAATACAACTGTTGAATCTAAATGCTGAAATGTAGTAGCAGGAGAAGGATCTGTTAAATCATCTGCTGGTACATAAACAGCTTGTATAGATGTTATAGAACCTGTTTTTGTAGAGGTTATTCTTTCTTGTAATCTACCCATTTCTTCTGCAAGAGTAGGTTGATAACCTACTGCAGAAGGCATTCTACCTAACAAAGCTGAAACTTCAGTTCCGGCAAGGGTATAACGATATATATTATCTACAAAAAATAAAATATCACGCCCTTCATCACGAAACTTTTCCGCAATAGTAAGACCAGTCAAAGCAACTCTCAATCTATTACCAGGAGGTTCATTCATCTGCCCAAATACCATAGAAACCTTATCTAATACATTAGACTCTTCCATTTCATGATAAAAATCATTCCCTTCTCTTGTACGTTCACCAACCCCAGCAAAGACAGATAAACCACTATGTTGTTTTGCAATATTATTAATTAATTCCATCATATTAACTGTCTTACCAACACCGGCCCCACCAAAAAGACCTACTTTACCACCTTTAGCAAATGGACACACCAAATCAATTACCTTAATGCCTGTTTCTAATAATTCTATTGAAGGAGATAAATCTTCAAAAAGAGGAGCTTCACGATGTATAGGACGCCTTTCTAAATGAGATATAGGTCCAGCCTGATCAATTGGATCCCCAAGAACATTCATAATACGACCTAATGTTCCATCTCCAACAGGAACAGAAATAGGAGAGTTAGTCCTAGAAAATCTCATTCCTCTACGCAAACCATCACTAGATCCTAAAGCAATAGTCCGAACTATACCATCACCTAATTGTTGTTGAACCTCTAAAGTCAAATTATTTTCTACAAAAGTATTACTTTCTTTTACTAAAACCAATGCTTCATATATACCAGGTATCTGATTTTTAGGAAACTGGACATCAACCACTGCTCCTACACATTGAACGACAATTCCGTTGCTCATTATCCTTCCTTAATTTTTAACATTTATCCATTAGACAGCAGCCGCACCACCGACAATTTCGGATATCTCTTTAGTAATAGCTGCTTGTCTTGTTTTATTATAAATAGTCTGTAAGTCGTCTATGACTCTTTTACCATTATCAGAAGCAGCTTTCATTGCTACCATTCTAGCAGATTGTTCAGATGCCATATTTTCCACAACAGCTCTATAAATCAATCCTTCTACATATCGATTTAAAAGCTCATCTATTACAGTCTTTATATCTGGCTCATAAATATAATCCCAACTATAAATACTATTATCATTATGTAATGATGAATCTAACTCGTATGGATCTTTTAAATCATTAGTTAGTGGCAATAATTTCAGAAACACAGGAACTTGTCTCATAGTATTTACAAACTTAGTAGTTGCTATATACAGCGCATCAATCTTACCTTCCATATAAGCACTAATTTGTACTTTAATAGCTCCTAACAACCTATTTAAATCAGGCGTATCTCCAAGCTGTACCTCTTGAGATAAAAGGTTAATACCAATACGGGTCAACAAATTAAGACCTTTCTGACCAAATGCAGTAGCATATACATCAATATTTTTCTGATTAAATTCTTTAATCTTGGACAAAACTAAACGGCCTATATTCGTATTTAAACCACCGCATAAACCTTTATCAGTAGAAATCAAAATTAAACCAGCAGAGCAAACATCTCTCTCCAACAAAAATGGATGAGAGTACTCTGGGTTAGCCTGCATCAAATGAGCAGCAATTCTACATAACTTACCAGCATACGGCCTGAATACAAGCATTCTATCTTGAGCTTTCCTCATCTTAGATGCAGCCACCATTTCCATAGCTCTAGTAATCTTACGAGTATTTTGCACACTTTTAATCTTAGTGCGAATTTCCTTAATTCCAGGCATTAAAAACTTCCAATCTAAAATATAAATTAAATTACAAGAAAAAATTCTTATAGCTAAAAAACAATATTTTGCTTGAACTCTTTAACAGCCTCAGTCAAAACATCTTCATCATTCTTAGACAAATCGCTAGATTTTTCTATTTGATTAATAAGATCAGCAAAATTAGTTTTTAGAAAGTCTTTCAATAATTTTTCAAAAACTAGAATTCTATTCACATCTACATCATCTAGAAAACCTTTAGTAACACAAAATAGCGAAACGGATTGTTCCCATACGGAAAAAGGTTGATATTGTTGTTGTTTCAATATTTCTACAACTCTTTTCCCTCTTTCTAATTGCCTACGAGTAGCCTCGTCAAGGTCAGAAGAAAACTGAGAAAATGCGGCCAGTTCTCTATACTGTGCTAGATCGGTTCTGATACCACCTGATAATTTTTTAATTACCTTAGTTTGTGCTGCTCCACCAACCCTAGATACTGATATACCAGCATTGATAGCCGGTCTTACACCAGAATTAAACAAATCAGTTTCTAAAAAGATCTGGCCATCAGTAATAGAAATAACATTAGTTGGGACAAAAGCAGATACATCACCAGCCTGAGTTTCAATTATAGGTAATGCTGTCAACGAACCTGTTTTACCTTTTACAACACCATTAGTAAATTTTTCTACATACTCAGACCTAACTCTAGAAGCCCTTTCTAGCAATCTAGAATGCAAATAAAAAACATCACCAGGATATGCCTCTCTACCAGGAGGTCTTCTTAGAAGAAGAGATATCTGTCTATAAGCCCATGCTTGTTTAGTCAAATCATCATAAACTATTAAAGCATCTTCGCCTCTGTCTCTGAAATATTCTCCCATAGTACATCCTGCATAAGGAGCTATATACTGCATAGCAGCCGAATCAGACGCTGTTGCAACAACTATAATTGTATATTCTAATGCCCCATATTCCTCAAGTTTTCGGACAACATTATTAATAGAAGATGCCTTCTGACCAATTGCCACATAAATACAGGTAACATTCTTATCTTTTTGATTTATAATTGCATCAATCGCAACGCTTGTTTTGCCTGTTTGTCTATCACCAATAATAAGTTCGCGCTGCCCCCTACCTATTGGAACCATAGAATCTATAGACTTAATACCTGTTTGCATAGGTTGAGAAACAGTATATCTATCAATAACACCAGGAGCTACTTTTTCTATAACATCTGTCTCGGATGCATTTATAGGTCCTTTGCCATCAATTGGCTCACCTAATGCATTAACTACTCTTCCTTTAAGTTCAGGACCAACTGGAACTTCTAGAATACGGCCTGTAGTTCTAACCTGATCACCTTCAGATATTTTAGTATAATCACCAAGAATTACGGCGCCAACAGAATCACTTTCAAGATTAAGAGCTAACCCAACTATGTTATTAGAAAATTCAATCATTTCACCTTGCATAACATCAGATAGCCCATAAATACGTGCGATACCGTCTGTTACGGAAACTACTGTACCAATTGTGCGGATGCTGATGGAAGCATCCATACCCTCTATTCTGTTTTTAATAAACTCACTAATTTCTGAGGGGTTGAGCTGCATAATAACTCCTGGAATATATCAATATTTATTTTACATAGCTAAAAGTGTATTTTTTAGCTCATCTATCTTATTCTTTATAGACGCATCTAAAATCCTGTCCCCAACAACAACTTTCACGCCACCTATCAAAGATTTATCTATTAAAATCTGGGGTCTTAACTTTAAATTAAACTTTGATTCAAAAATTGAAATCATATTGTTAACTTGCTCATCAGAAACTTGAAAAGCAGTAAAAATTTTTGCTAATGCTACACCTTCATGTTTATCTTTTAGTTCTTTCAAAAAGAATAGAATCTGGGAAACAATAACAAATCTTTTACTTTCTAAAAGCAATTTAATAAAAGCACTTTTTTTAGTTGTTTTTTCTAGTGACAATAGCTCCAAAAACAAATCAAGTTTTATAGATTTTTCAAAACCAGGATGATCTATAAATCGAAAAAAACAATCATTAGACATTAATAAAGAAATATCTTCAAGAAAACTAACCCAATCTTCTAACGAATTGTCTTTTTGCGCTATGACAAAAAGTGCTTCAGCATAAGATTTTGCTGTTGTTGAAAAATCTGTCATAAAAAACCTAAAATTTAAAGCTGAGCCTCAAGTTTATCTAATATTTCTTTGTGCTCTGCAATATTAACTTCTCGCATCAGAATTTGCTCAACACCTTTCACAGAAAGAAGAGCAATATCCTTCCTTAATTCATCTTTAGCATGACACAAAACAGTTTCAACATCATTTTGTGCCTGAGACAAAATCCTAGCTCTTTCCAACTCAGCATCATTACGGGCTTGCTCCAATATTCTAGCCACCTGTTTTTCAGCACTAGAAATACGATATTGAGCCTCTTTTTTTGCTTCATCAGACATTTGTTTAACCTTCTCATTAATTTCAGAAAGACTATTAACACCTTTCTCAGCAGCCAATAATCCATCTGCTATCTTTTGACGACGTTCATCAACAGCACTAATAAGATGAGGCCAAACAAAACGCATTGTCACCCAACCAAAAATAAAAAATACAACCATTTGGAAAAAAATCGTCGCATTTAAATTCACGTTATCTCATCTCCAAAAACAATATACAAAATAGCTAGCTAAAAACAATAGCAATGTAAAATTTTTAATGAAATACTAAACAAATGGATTTGCAAAAGCAAATAACATAGAGACACCAACGCCAATCAGAAACGCAGCATCTATAAGACCTGCAAGCAGAAACATCTTTGTCTGTAAAGCATTCATCAATTCTGGTTGTCTAGCAGATGCTTCAAGATATTTACCACCCATTATAGCAATCCCAATACAAGCACCAATGGCGCCCAATCCAATAATAAAAGCACAAGAAATAGCAACGAAAGCTGCATTTGTCATGATAACTCCTTTTTAATATACAAAAAAATTAAACTCATAAAAAATAAAAATGACTTAACAAAACCATAACTAATGACTTTCATACGCTTGACCTATATAAACAAGCGTTAACATCATAAAAATAAAGGCCTGCAGAACAACTATAAGTACGTGAAAAATAGCCCATAAGGAACCTGCTAATATATGAGCAAAACCTAAAGAGCAACTCATAAAATTTAAACCCGTCCAAGAACCACCTAACAAAGCTATTAACATAAATATTAATTCTCCAGCGAACATATTACCGAACAATCTCATTCCAAGAGAAACTGTCTTTGCAAGATATTCAATCACATTTAATGCAAAATTTGCTGGAGCTAAAAGCAATAAACCCAAACCATTTGAATGAAATGGCGACGTAAACATACCTTTAATAAAACCACTCAAACTCTTTGACCTAATACTATAATATATGACAAGTAAAAGAACACCCATCGACATCCCTATGGGAATATTTATATCTGCCGTAGGTAGTATTCTATGATAGTAAAATAAATCACCATCATTTACACCAAGACCCAACATGTTAAAAATTTTTGACATTAAATCAACAGGCAAAAAATCTAAAGAGTTCATAATTAAAACCCAAAGAAATACAGTCATTGCCAATGGAGATACAAAAGCCCTACTTCTTTCATCTGGCAAAATGGCAACTGCTTGTTGATCAACCATATCTAAAATAATTTCCACAAAAGCTTGAAATCTACCTGGAACACCAGAAGTTGCTCTTTTTGCAACCAACAATAGTAGACCAACAACCAACAAGCCCATAAAAATAGACCAGAACAATGAATCAAAATTAATTACATTAAACTGTACTATAGAACCCTGTGGCTCTCCAATACTATTCATATGCACTAAATGATGTTGAATATATAAAGATTGTGGAGATATATCACCTTCAGATAGCATATTCTAACCTTATTATTTCTATAAATAATCAATCTTATTAAAAAGATAAAATAAATTAATAACTATACAAATACTTACAAAATATCTGCACTAAAAAACTTTTAGAAACACACCACAAACTAAAAATGTAAGCATACCATACTAAACAATCACAAAATAGATATGAAAACATACATACTAAAAAAACAGAAAAAAACATCTTAAAAAAAAGACCAAGCAAAAACAAATAATCAGAATAAACATAAAAAAAACTATTGGCAATGTTACAATAAAACATAAAAAATAAACTTGGTATAGAGTAACTCAATCCACCAAGCAAGGATGAAAAACCAAGACTAGTACTTTTAAAACAAAAACATGCAGCAATAAAAAATGCAAAAAATAACTGGAACAAAACTACTTCTTGAAAAGAAGATTTTTCTATACACTTCATTTCACAAACAACCTAATTATAATCTTTTTGAACAAAAATATTCCACTTAATAAATTTTGAATAAATTATTTATGAAAGTATATAACAAATAAAAAACTAAATTAAATATGTTAATAATTAAAGATAAAAAATTACCAGATAATTTTGTATTATACAACATAGAAATTTTTGACTTATATGGGCATAGGTACAAAGTTACAATAAACATAAACAATACAAGTAATGAACAAATCGTATATATCCCGACATGGATACCAGGAAGTTATATTATAAGAGATTTTTCTAGTAATATAGAACAAATTAAGGCCTATTCTCATAAAAAACCTATTGAGATAAATAAATTAGATACCAGCACTTGGGTAATAAAAGAATGTCAAGACTCTCTTCAAATAGAATATATAGTGTATGCTTATGATGATTCTGTAAGAGGAGCTTATCTTGACATAGATAGAGCTTTTTTTAATGGAACCAGTGTATTTTTATGCGTAGAGAATTTGGAACACCTACCTTGTATAGTAAATATTAACTTAGGAAACCAAGGCAAAGAAAAGCAATGGCAAATATACACAAGTTTACCAAAAATCAATGGCATCAAATCACAAACTCATGAAAATGAAAATAATACCTATATCGCAAATTCTTATGATGCTTTAATTGACTCCCCTGTAGAAATTGGAACTCCAACCACTTGTGAATTTCTTTCCTTTGGAACAGCTCATAAACTAGTTTTCTCTGGTCTTTCATCAAAAATAGATACAAAGAAAATATCTACAGATATAAAAAAGATTTGTAACGAACAAATTTCTTTCTTCGATCCCGATACTAAGATACCTCCATTCATAGATAATGGAAATGTTTTCATTTTTATAATAAACATAAGCGATAAACATTTTGGAGGAATTGAACATAGGTCCTCCACTGTTATTAGCACAAAACGAAAATTTTTACCTACAAAAAATATTACAAAGCAACCAAAAGAATATAGTGAATTCTTAAGCCTAATAAGCCATGAATATTTCCACTCCTGGCTTGTGAAGAGAATCAAACCAGCCTCTTTTATAAAATATGACCTAAAAAAACCAACACTAACAAATTTATTATGGATATTTGAAGGTTTTACTTCTTATTACGAAGATATATTTCTATTAAGATGCAAACTAATAAACAAAAATTATTACTTAGATAGATTATCAGAAAAAATTAATAGAACGATAAATTACCCAGGAAAATATAAACAGACCTTAGAAGAAAGTTCTTTTGATGCATGGATTAAATTTTATAAACAAAATGAAAACTCTATAAATTCAACTGTCAGCTATTATGAAAAAGGAGCCTTGATAGCATTTGGAATAGATACTGAAATTCGGAAGCAATCAGAAAACAAATATTCTTTAGACGACCTTATGAGATATTTATGGCAAAAATATGGCAAAGATTTTTATATTTCTAAACAAACAGGGCTATCTGATGATGATATTGTGAAAGACACCAAAAAATCCACTGGAGTAGACATTAGTTATATTATTAATAAATATGTTAAAGATACGGACGATATACCAATCGATCAATGGTTAAATTACTATGGATTAAAATTAGAATGCATAAATAAATTACAACCTTCACTACAAATAAATACCTTTGATAAAGAGGGTAAAATTATAGTAAAGAATGTTATAGATAATGGGCCAGCATATAATGCTGGAATATCTTGTGGAGATATTTTAATAGCAATTAACAATCTAAAATTAGATTCTACTCAAGATCTTCTGGATATAGTTAAATTAAATAAAATAGGGGACAAAATATTAATTCATTTATTTCACCTCAATAAATTAATATCTGTGACAGTCAGATTAGCAAATGCAGATAATATTTATAGAATAAGAAACACAGGAAAACTCACAAATGGCGTATAGAAATATCATCATATCCAATTTAACTATAGAAACCAATATAGGAATATTAGAGCATGAAATTAATAGGAAACAAACCATAGTAATAAATGCCAAATTTAATATAAAACATAAAGATATATTGGATGATAACAACATCAAATCTGTTTTGGATTATAGAGATCTAAGAGAGGTCATAGTACAAGAAACAACTAGCCAACACATCAAATTAGTAGAGACTCTTTTAGATAGAATCAAAAATCGAATAATCGAAGAATTCCCAGAAATAAAATCATTTAATATTAAAATTGAAAAACCAATGGCTTTTCAAGATTGTTCTATAGGCGTAGAAATATCTTATCCTTAAAACATGGATGATTTGAAACGTATATACTAATTAAAAAATAAAGACCATTTTTTCTTGGGCCATAAAATCCACATTTTATAAGAATAATCTGTAGTATTAGCGTTCTCGATAGCATCAGCTCCTGACCCCCAGAAAAAATCAGCCCTAGCTATACCTTTAATAAGAGATCCTGTGTCTTGAGCAAACACTGTACCATATAAAAAATTATTAGCATTTGATGAATCCTTAGTTGAAAAAAATATCGGTGTTCCTAAAGGTATGAAATTACTATCTACTGCAATCGATCTCCTTGGAGTAAGCTCTATACCATAGGATCCAATAGGGCCAACAGCAATACTTGAATCATTAACCTCACGAAAAAATACTACCCTTGGATTCTTGTTAATCACATCTTTTATTTTCGTTGGATTTTCTGCCATCCAGTTCTTAACATTCTTATATGATGGATTAATTCCTTCATTCTTTGACAACCACTTGCCAATTGACACAAATGGACATCCATTGCTGGATGCATAACCAACTTTGATAAATTTTCCATTATCTGAACCTTCCTGCAAAAAAACTCTTCCCGAACCTTGAATTCCAAGGAAAACACTGTCAAAAGCATTATCTAACCAAGCTATTACTGGTAATTCTCCAATTCTATTTTCTAATTGCTCCCTAGAATCATAAGGAAGAAATCTAGCTCCTGATAATTTACCTCTAATAACCATGCCTTTTAAATCTGGATCAAATAACCCTAAATCAACAGTTACTAAGTCATCCGGAACACCAAATATTGGCCATTGATAATTATCAATTCTATGGCGAGATCCTTTGACGCAAGGTTCACAATAACCTGTCATTTTACAATCAACCATTTTATTATTAGCAGTAAAAGCCCATGGATCTAAGTGTTTCTGGAAAAATATTCTAATAGATTTATTGTCTTTATTTTCAGAAGAATTCTCAAAGTCAAAAGCTGCATTACATACTGGACCCCATACTTCTGCGGATACAATCCTATGAATTCCTTTTGCATCTTTATTTTTGATAATACATCTGCAGTTTTTTAAAAAAACATTCCAAACAGTCATAAAATCATCATCAAACCAATTTGGTAATTGATTCCAAGATACAGATGTAAAACTAGCTGATACTTCATTATATCTATCACTACTTAGACTTAATTCTTCTTTTGCAAGCGCATTGCTTCCAAAAATCACAAAAAATATTATAACTATAAAAATTTGATAATTTTTGCTATGTATCATATAAAGACTCAAAAAATTAAAAAATACATAATCAATTACATAATAATTAATTTATACTATCTAAGTTTATAGATATTGTCTAATTGCTACATAACATATATAAGATAATCATAAATAATAATCTTGAGACTTAAATGAACACAAATAATCTATCTACTTTGATAACACCCAGCATATTATCAGCTGATTTTTCAAAACTAGGTGAAGAAATACAACAAGTTACAAATGCTGGAGCAGACTGGATACATATAGATGTTATGGACAATCATTATGTACCTAATCTAACAATTGGGCCAATGGTTTGTAAGGCAATAAAAAAAATTGCGACTATACCACTCGATGTTCATCTTATGGTAGAAAATGTTGATTTACTTATTCCAGAATTTTCTAAATCAGGTGCCAACATTATTACAATACATCCAGAAACATCAAAACACCTAGACAGAACTTTATCTCTAATTAAAGACTGTAACTGTAAAGTAGGACTGGCTCTTAATCCTGCCAGTAATTTGCAGATCTTGGATTATATAATGGATAAAATTGACTTGATACTCGTTATGTCTGTAAACCCTGGGTTTGGTGGACAAAAGTTTCTGCCAATGTCTATCAAAAAAATTAAAGATGTTCGCAAAAAAATAAATGAATGGTCCTTAAAAAGTGGGAATAATCCTATTATGCTGCAAGTTGATGGTGGAATTAATATTGATAATATAGCAAAAATTCGTTCTGCAGGAGCAAATTCTTTTGTATCAGGATCTGCAATATTCGAATCCGATAATTACAAAGAAACTATTAATGCCATGAGAGTGGAAATTCAAAAATCTGATGCTTTACAACTAAATCATGAATAAAATTTCATCAGTTTTACTAGATCTGGATGGAACATTAATAGACTCATTATTAGATATAACTGATTCTATTAATCATATGAGAAGAGATTTTGACTTAATAAGTTTGCCTGAACATATAATCAAAGGGTTTATAGGAAAAGGCATTGATAATTTAATCAAAAAATCATTATATGATTATGACTCAAATAGCAACAATAATACTCTAGATAGAGAATCTCTTTTCAACAAAGCAAAAGATTTATTTTCTAAATATTACTGTGATTATAACGGAAACAAAACTGTTTTATATCAAGGAGTTTTAGAAGGTTTAGATAAACTAAGAAAAGAAAAACTATCATTATCCATAGTAACAAATAAGCCTACGAAACCTACTCTTCAAATCTTACAAAAACTAAAACTATCTCATTTATTCTCTTACATAATTTGTGGTGATACATGCCAACGTTGCAAACCAGACCCAGATCAAATATTATTTGCATGTAAACAACTTAATATCAGACCAGAAGAATCAATTATGATAGGAGACTCTAGTAATGATGTCATAGCAGCTAGGGCTGCTAATTTAGCAGCAGTTTTAGTATTGCCTTATGGTTATCATAATAAAAAAAATATTTTAGAATTATGTGCAAATGATGTAATAGAAGACTTGACAAAAGCATCTAAATGGATACATTCTTATAACAATCTACATTATCACAGTTTATAAATATTCTCACAGCAAAATTATGAATTTCAAACATATACAAAATATCAATACTAACTGTTGGCTTTGGTGGCACTACTGCCCGGGTTGGTCTTTGTTTGAAAATTGAACTATATTTTTGCGCTATCAAATCTATAAAACCCGGAACCAAATAATTGTCCGGGTTTTTTTTTATTCATTTTAAGGAAAATTATGACAGAAATAGAATTTAAATCGCTAGTTGCCCAAGGCTTTAATAGAATACCCCTTATTTCAGAAATATATGCAGATTTAGATACACCTCTATCTCTTTATCTTAAATTAGCTCATTCTGGACCTAAAGCAGGGAAAATGAGTTGTCTAATGGAGTCAGTTATAGGAGGAGAAAAATTTGGTAGATATTCCTTTATAGCCTTACCTGCAGAAACAATCATTAGATCTAGAGGAACTACTACAGAGGTTGTGACAAATAACAAAGTAGTTGAAAAATATGAAGGAGATCCTCTCAAATTTATTGAACAATACCAATCTAGATTCAAAGTAGCATTACAAACTGATATGTTACGCTTTTGTGGAGGATTAGCAGGATATTTTGGATACGATACAGTTAGACATATAGAACCATGTTTAGGTATTCCTAAAAAAGGATTTCCAGCAGGAATGGAAGAAGGCACACCAGACATCATGTTGCTTCATGTTGATGAATTAGCAGTAGTCGACAATATTGCTGGTCGCATATATCTGATAGTCTATGCTGACACCAATAAAACAGAAAGTTACTCTATAGCTCAAAAAAGATTACAAGAATTAAAACAGCAACTTAAGAAGAATATAGAAATACCATACAGTCTTTGTAGTATGCAAACATCTGAAGAAAGAGACTTTGGATCAGAAAAATACTTGGAAATGGTAAAGAAAGCAAAAGAATACATTGCAGCTGGTGATATTATGCAAATAGTTTTAGGGAAGGTCATAGCAAAACCTTATAGAGATGCTCCATTATCCCTATATAGGGCCTTAAGATCTTTAAATCCATCTCCGTATATGTATTTTTGGAATTTTGATGATTTTCAAGTAGTGGGTTCATCACCAGAAATCTTAGTAAGACAAGAAAATATATCAGACAGCAATGGAAAAAATAAATCACAAGTTACTATTAGACCACTAGCTGGCACTAGGAAACGAGGATCAAATCCAGCACAAGATATTGAGCTAGAGAAGAATCTAAAATTAGATACTAAAGAAATAGCAGAACATGTAATGCTAATAGATCTTGCAAGAAGTGATATAGGTAGGATAGCAGAAATCGGCTCCGTAAAAGTCACTGATAAAATGTCAGTAGAAAGATATTCTCATGTTATGCATTTAGTATCTAATGTATCTGGATATTTAAAACCAGGAATGACTAGTATGGATGTATTAAAAGCTTCTTTCCCTGCAGGAACACTAACAGGAGCTCCGAAAATAAGAGCTATGGAGATAATTGACGAATTGGAACCTGTACGCAGAGGAGTATATGGTGGAGCTGCTGGATATCTAAGCTACGGAGGTGAAATGGATCTTGCCATAGCAATAAGAACAGGGATAATAAAAAATGGAATCTTATATGTACAATCTGCTGCAGGTATAGTTGCAGACTCTGACCCAGAACTTGAATTGGCAGAAACAGAAGCAAAATCACGTGCTATTTTACGCGCTGCTGAACAAGTTCAAAATGGATTAGATGAACCCTTTTAATTAAATGGAAAAAATATGTTATTAATGATTGATAATTACGATTCTTTTACTTATAACCTGGTTCAATATTTTGGTGAATTAGGTGAAGAAGTTTGTGTGTTTAGAAACGATCAAATTACTTTAAAAGAAATACATGCTTTGAAACCTAGCAAAATTTGTATTTCTCCTGGTCCATGCGCTCCTTCTCAAGCAGGCATATCAATTCCTTCGATATTAGAGTTTGCAGGAAAAATACCTATACTTGGCGTATGTCTAGGACATCAAGCAATTGGAGAGGCATACGGAGGAACAATTATTAGAGCTCCCAAGGTAATGCATGGAAAAACTGTTCAAATTAATCACAATGGGAAAAATATTTTTAAAACAATTCCTTCTCCATATACTGCTATAAGATACAACTCTTTAACTATAGATCCAAATACTTTTCCTGATTGTCTAGAAATAACAGCTAGAAGCGATGATGGAGACATTATGGGAGTATGTCACAAAGAACTATCTGTGTTTGGAGTTCAATATCATCCAGAATCTATTCTAAGTGAATATGGATATGATCTATTACAAAATTTTCTTAAAATTAATTAATATTGGTGATAAATGTGACTATTTCAATTAATGAAGCATTAATTCGCTGCATAGAACATCGTGAAATTTTTCATGATGAAATGTTGCATCTTATGCAACTTATGATAAAAGGAGAAATTTCTCCCCAAATTGCAAGTGCTTTACTCATAGGATTACGTGTTAAAAAAGAGACTATCGATGAAATAACTGCTGCAGCACAGGCTCTAAGAAGTTTTTCTCTATCAGTACCTTTTGAAAATAAAGATGACATATTAGATATGTGTGGCACTGGTGGAGACAATAGCAATACTTTTAATATATCTACTGCTGCAATGTTTGTAGCTGCTGCTGCTGGAGTTAAAATTGCAAAACATGGAAATAGAAGTGCCTCTTCTTCATCTGGTAGCGCAGATGTTCTAGAACAATTAGGGGCCAATATAGAATTAAAACCTCAACAAGTCATAGAATGTTTAGAAAACACAGGCATAGGATTTATGTTTGCACCTTTACATCAAAGTGCTATGAAAAACATAGCTAATATAAGAAAAGAATTAGGAGTTAAAACTATTTTCAATATTCTTGGTCCCCTGACTAATCCAGGTGGAGCTAACAATCAACTAATGGGAGTATTCCATCCAGATCTAGTAGGAATACAGGTACGGGTATTACAAAAATTAGGATCAAAACATGTTTTAATTGTATATGGGAAAGAAGGCATGGATGAAGCCGGTCTTGGCAGTTCGACTATGGTTGGAGAATTAAAAAATGGATCTATAAAAGAATATGAAATACATCCAGAAGATTTTGGCATGTCAATGATTTCAAATAGGAATATTAAAGTAAGTAACAGTATAGAATCTTGCCAATTAATTTTAGAGGCTCTAAACAATATAGAAGGTGCCGCCCGTGATATAGTTGCTTTAAATGCTGGTCTAGCTATATATACTGCTAATAAATCACCTGACATAAAGCATGGTATCCTTATGGCATTTGAAGCAATAAAAAACAATTCAGCCAGAGAAAAACTAGAAGAATTCTGTAGTTATACAAGGAAATTTGAAAATGAGTGATCTTCTTAAAAAGATAATAGATGTAAAAAAAGAAGAAATATCAACATCTAAAAAAAAATGTAATGAACAAGAACTATTATCAAGAATTAATAATAATGATATACGATCTTTTGAAAAGGCTATTTATAAAAAAATCCAAAATGGAAATCCGGCTATTATAGCAGAAATAAAGAAAGCTTCTCCTTCTAAAGGTATTTTAAGCAAAAACTTTAACCCATCATTATTTGCGACTAGTTATGAGGAAAATGGTGCTGCCTGTATATCAGTATTAACTGACCAACAATTTTTCCAAGGTTCTGCAGAATATTTAAAACAAGTTAAATCAGCTTGCTCACTACCAATACTTAGAAAAGACTTCATAATTGATAACTATCAAATATTAGAGTCAAGAGCAATGGGAGCTGATTGCATATTGCTAATAGTAGCAGTACTAGAAAAAGACAAACTTTGTGAATTAGAAAATACGGCACTAGAACTAGGAATGAATGTTCTAGTAGAAACACATAATTTACAGGAAGTTGAAATAGCCTTAAACTTAAAAACTCCTTTAATTGGTATTAATAACAGAAATTTAAGAAATTTTAAAACCGATATAAAAACAACTATAAAACTTATTGATTTTATACCGAAGGACAAAACTATAATAACAGAAAGCGGCATAAACTCACCAGAAGATCTGAAATTTATGAGAAAAAATAACGTTAATGCTTTCTTAATAGGAGAATATTTTATGAAATCAGATAATCCAGGAAAACAGTTAAAAATACTAGTATCAAACAATGTTGAAAAAACAAATTACATTTAGTTCTCAACAACTATTAGAAAATTATCTACTCAACTGTAACACTTTTTGCTAAATTTCTTGGCTTATCTATATCAGTTCCTAATATTAAGGCTGTATGATAAGCCAGAAGCTGCAATGGAATAGTATATAAAATTGGCGATATTACACCATAATATTCAGGCATATGAATAACCTTAATACCAGAGTCATGTGAAATTGCGCTTCCCTTATCAGCCAAAACATATAAATTACCACCCCTAGCCCTTACTTCCTCCATATTGGATTTTAACTTTTCTAGCAACTTATCACTAGGGGCTACTACCACAACGGGCATATGCTCAGATACTAATGCTAATGGACCATGTTTTAATTCACCAGCGGGATAAGCTTCTGCATGAATATAAGTAATCTCTTTCATCTTCAGGGCTCCTTCTAACGCAATAGGATAATGTCGACCTCTACCTAAAAAAAGTGAGTTACCTTTGTGAGCAAAATATTTAGCCCACTCCATAACAAGAGGCTCCAAAGAAAGAACAGAGCCAATGGCAGAAGGCAAGTGAAGCAAATCTCTACAATAAGCAACTTCTTGTTCTTTTCCTAAAATAGAACGAGATCTTGCTAATGTAATAGTTAGCAAGAACAAAGCAGTTAATTGTGTAGTAAATGCTTTTGTAGATGCAACTCCTATTTCAACCCCAGCCTGAGTAATATAGCTAAAAGAGCACTCTCTAACAATTGTACTATTATTCATATTACAAATAGCCATCGTATTTTCTAAACCAAGACCTTTAGCATGTTTTAACGCTGATAGTGTATCTGCTGTTTCTCCAGATTGAGAAATTGCTAGAACAAGTGTCTTGGGATTTGGCACGCTATCACGATATATATATTCACTTGCTATCTCAACATCAACTCTTATTTTAGCTAAAGATTCTATCCAATACTTGGCAGTCATACCTGCATAATAACTAGTTCCACAAGCAACTATTAAAACAGAATCTATTTTCTTAAACAAATCATAATAATCTTTACCAAAGAAATCGTGAGAAAGATTATCAACGTTATGCAAAGTATCAGAAACAGCTCTTGGTTGCTCAAAAATTTCTTTTTGCATATAGTGCCGATACTTACCAAGGTTCGGAGTTGCTATAATATTATTCACAGAATGTTTATCTCTTTCTACATAACTACCATTAGAATCAATAATATTAATAGATCTGCTCTTTAAATTAACTATATCACCATCCTCTAAATATATTAGATCTTTTATTTTATCTGATATAGCTAAAGAATCTGAAGAAAGATAATTTTCATTAACTCCTACCCCTATTATTAATGGCGAACCCTGTCTAGCACCTATAATCCTATCAGGTTCATTCGAACAAAAAACAGCAATTGCATATGACCCTTTTAAAAGCTTAGTAACATTATGTACTGTTCTAAAAATATCACCATCATAAAGATCGTTTAATAAATGAGCTAATACTTCTGTATCCGTTTGACTCTCAAAATCATAACTCCCCTTATCTAGGTTATTACGGAGTTCCTCGTAATTTTCTATAATGCCATTATGAACTAATGCTATAGTAGGTTTACCAAACTTGTCTCTTGAAAAATGAGGATGGGCATTATCCTGAGAAGGAATACCATGAGTAGCCCAACGAGTATGAGCCAGACCTATACAACCATCAAATTGGCAATCTATTAATTGTTTTTCCAAATCAGAAACTCTTTTCATACTTCTGACTCTAGTTAATTCCCCATCTTTAAATAAAGCAATACCACAAGAATCATAACCACGATATTCCAAGCGCAATAATCCTTCAGTAAGCGTGAATGCTACATTACGATAAGAAATAGCACTAACAATACCACACATACAAACTCCCCAAAAACAACATTGTTAAGTAATGCTTCAGAATTTTATATAAAACCAGTAGCCATCCTTTTATAAAGTTCAAATCGCATAAATAATTAAACTATATAACCATATATTTATAAAAAGATTAATAGGCTAAAAATAACAAAAAACAATGCTAATTTATCTTGAACAATACAAATTATTAACTTCCAAACAAACATAAATAATAATCTTTAATTATCAATAAGCATTAACTTCCTTTTAGAACATCCCTGCCTGGCCTTTTCCAATTAGCAATAGAACACTGACGTTTTCTGGATAATGTCAATTGATCGGCAGGGGCATCGCTAGTTAAAGTTGTTCCAGCTCCCAATGTTGCTCCTGCTCCTACTTTCACTGGTGCTACTAACTGAGAACTAGAACCTATAAATGCATTATCTTCGATAATTGTTTGATGTTTATTTAATCCATCATAGTTACAAGTAATAGTACCTGCACCTATGTTAACATTTGAACCAATACGCGAATCACCTATATAAGTAAGATGATTTGCCTTACTATTTTCCCCAAAAATACTATTTTTAATTTCAACAAAATTACCTATTTTAGAATTACTTCCAATATGAACACCCTTACATAATCTAGAAAAAGGACCTACCTTAACACCTTTATCTAAAGTAACGTTAGATAAATGACTATAAGCTTCTATAATTACATTATCAGCTATACTTACATCTTTAAGGACACAATATGGACCAACCCTAACATTACTACCTAATTGCACGTTACCCTCAAAAATACAACCAACATCTATAAAAATATCCTTGCTACACTTCAAAGATCCTCTAATATCTATTCTTTTGTAATCTGCTAATGTAACCCCTGTATCCATAATAATTCTAGCTTGCTCTTCCTGCCAAATACGCTCCAACTTTACCTGTTGAATATGATTATTTATACCTAATATCTCCCAGTAATCATCAGGAAATCTTGAGTCAACAAAAATACCCTCTGAAACAGCCATATCAACTATATCTGTCAGATAGTATTCACCTTGCATATTATTATTAGTTAGTTTACTAATCCATCTTATTAACATACTAGTTGGCGCTGCAATTATGCCTGTATTAATTTCCTTAATATTAAGTTCAACATTATTAGCGTCTTTATGTTCAACAATCTTTTTAATACAACCATTATGATCTCTAATTATGCGACCATAACCATTTGGATCATCTAAAAAACTAGTAAGGATGCTTAATCCATTCTTACAAGATTTTAGAAGTCTATCCATTGTTGCAGTTCTTACTAGTGGAACATCTCCATATAACACTAAAGTGGAACTATGGTCATCAAGACAATCCAATAAATTTGGAATAGATTGCTTAAATGCATGACCAGTACCTAACTGTTCACTCTGAATTACTACATTAATATTTTTCGAAAAGTTTCTAATAAAAGATTTTATTTGTCCTGATTCTCTGCCTACTACAATAGTTATGGTAGTAGGCTTCAGTGCTAAAGCACTATCTAATACATATCCCAACATAGGACGACCAGCTAAATTATGTAACACTTTTGGAATATTAGATTGCATACGCGTGCCTAATCCAGCAGCAAGAATAACAACATTAAGCATAATAAAATATAGCCATATATAAATTTAAATTAAAGTGTAATATTATAAGACTGTAAATATCTAAAAACAGCACTTTAGTTATAAAATAATCTAACTTAAACAATTTATGCGAAGCATAATTATTAATATGATGAATAATAAGAATATTTTTATAACACTTAGAAAACTAGAGAATATATTTCACAAAATAAAAAACCATCTGAATCAACCAATACCAGACAATTATATTCCATTAAAAATTGCTATGAAAGCAAATGGTTATACAAACATAGAACTTGCTAAAGAAATTGAAAATCAAAAATTAGGAAAAATAATAAAAAACTGTCTTTATATTAGTGATATTTCATTGAATAACATTAATCCTTATATAGATAAAATATCTATTCTAATAAAAAACCGCTCAATAAAAAAATGGAATAGTGAATTATTAGATATCATAGATAACAGTCAAAAAACAATTGGATATATAGAACGCTCTACAGCCAGAGCTCTGGGACTAAAAACTAGAGTTGTACATTTGAATGCTTGGAATTCCCATAATTCGATCTGGATATCTAAAAGATCTAATAAAAAAGCTATCAATCCTGGCAAATGGGGCACCTTGGTAGGAGGATTAGTAAGTTATAGAGAAAATATAAATCAAGCATTAACAAGAGAGTCTTTAGAAGAAGCGAACTTAGATATATCGATGACAAGACAGCGATCAGAATTACTAAAAATAACTGATATCTATAAATTGACAAGTGATGGTTTTCAAATCGAAGAGCTTTTCTCAAGCTCTTGTTTGCTAAACAATATGACTCCTTCAAATAAAGATGGCGAAATAGATGCAATTAAAATTCATTCTATCGAAGAAATAATTAAATTAGTTGAAAGAAATGAGATCACTGAAGAATCATCACTTGTAATCATAAAAGACTTGATACAAAAAATTAAGATGGATCCAAGTCTTCATCAGGAATGATCGATCCATGTTTTCTCCAAACATCTATGGCCAGAATTCTTTGTCTAGCAACATTTTCTATTCGTTCGCGCAAAACAAAATCTCTGGATAATAAAGCCCTTAAATCTTTCGCACTCAACAATAACAATTTACTATATCCTAAAGAAGTTACCTTAGATATTAAATGTGCTTGACCAAATAAGCTCAACTCACCAAAAAACTCACCACTTCCTAATTCAATCTTAGTACCATCAGGCAAATGCATAGCGACAGCTCCTGAAGCAACAAAGTACATCTTGTCACTATGTTTTTCTTTAGTTGTAACTATCTGATCAGGCAAGGCAAGTATAGGCTTCAATAATCTACTAATAGCTTTGAGTGATTTTGGACTTAACTCATGAAAAAATGGTACTTTTTTTATTAACTCAGAAGAACTTAATTCTATATCTAATTTAGGATTTTTATCTATATGGCGCCATCTATTTTGAGATTTTGTAATTAGGTCATCATAAACCTCTCCACTTATTAATGAATTTTCTAGCATATCAAGATACCTAACACGTTCCAACTCAAAAGCAGCACGACCAAGGTAAATTTCTTGTAAAGACATAGCATAAAGTGGGTATTGCAAATTCATTGCCTGCAAAGCATTTTCTATATAATTCAAACGTTTCTTATGAACACTAATAATAATTTCAGTTATTTCTTCCCCTAATATTGGAGAAACCTGCTCTTTAGCAAAACAAATCAAACGCTGTGCTACTGATCTTTTACTCATCAAAGTAATAAATCTATATCCTAAGTTCTTTGCAAGCCAAAACTGAATACCAAAAACTCTTTGAAACCATAAAGAGACTCTAAAAGAAATAGAATAATGCAAATCATACTCAATAGCAGACTCAAAGCCATCTAATCCTTTAATGCGCACAACATCTTCTAAATGCTCAGCTCTAGACAACAACGTATCAGCAACTTTTTCATCAACTAACTTGGCTTTTAATATATCAAGAAACATCTCTTGTTCACGTTGAGATAAAATAGCCAGACCTGCTGATATCCTCTCTTCTCTGTTCATTTGAGCCAATTGAACATCATGCAGCCTAGAAAGACTTGATCTAAAAACAGCTTGAACTCGTTCCAAAGACTCCTTGCCTATATGCTCTGTTTGCGCTATTTCTTCAGTACGTTCTTGGAGTTCTTCTAAAGTTACTCCTAAAACCTGGTTCCTTATTGTGGTTTCTATATGAGACAACTCATTCAATTTTAAAACTTTAATTAAAGGTCTGAGAGTTATACCATTAACAAATAATGTCATTAAAACAAAACCTGTAGTAACTATAGCAATAAAATGTCTTATGTCTTCAGGAACCAAGACATTCTCTGTTACAGCAAGAGCTAAAGCAAGTGAAACAGCTCCTCTTAAACCACCCCATAACATTACAGCTTTATAAGACAAATTAACAGTTGTCCCCAACTTAGTAATACCTAAAACTGGCAAAAATCCAAAAATAACTATTGCGCGAGCTAATAATGTGACAATAAAAACAATCAAAATCAACTTTAACATTTGCAAGTCTAGAGTACCCATAAAACGAGGTATCAACATTGCGGAAAATAAAAAAATCAATGAATTAGCCCAAAAACCTATTTGCCCCCAAAACTTTGATAAATATTTAGATGTAGTAGATGACATCCTAGTTCTTCCAGTAGAGCCAACAACTAAACCAGCTATAACTGTAGCAACGACACCAGAAACATGAAGATAGTGTTCAGAAATAAAAAATGACAGGTATGCCAAAGTTAATGTAAGAGTTATTTCTGCAGCAGGAAAATCTCTTAGCCAAGCAAATAAAAAACAAGCAAAACGACCCATTATGTAGCCAGCTATACCTCCCCCTACGAACAAAATAATAAAATCATTCATAACAGTTTGCACAGACAACTCAGCTTTTCCTACTAATACAACTAGTAATACTGTATATAATGCTATAGATGCAGCATCATTAAATAAACTTTCTCCCTCAACTAAAGTGGTCAAACGTTTTGGTGCACCTACTTCTCTAAATATACCAACTACAGCGACAGGATCAGTAGTTGCAACAATAGAACCCAACAATAAACAAGAAACTAATCCATAGGAGGAAATTTGATTCAATGTAAAACCTACAACTATACTACAAACTACTACAGCTACAATTGCCATCATTAAAATAGGTCCAATATCATCTAATAACCTACGCACACTCATTGATAGAGCAGTCTCAAATAACAATACTGGAAGAAAAACCATTAGAAATGTTTCTGAGGAAATCTTTAATGATCCCAAAGATTCCAAAAAATCAGAAACTAATAAAGGAGCCCAAGAATGGGTATGTACTATTATTCCTAGAACAAAACCTACTATCGCTAACAATACAGAATAAGGAAGTTTTATACGAACAGCAATAGGCGATAGAAAACATACTAATGTTAACAAACCAGCTAATCCAAAAACAATGAAACCGACATTCATAAAACTTCCTAAAACAAATTAATATAAATTAAATTTTTGTATTCTATTTGGAATACTCTAGTAAAAAACTTCTCATTTTTTTCATAGCAGCAGACTCTATTTGCCTAATTCTTTCTGCAGAAACACCAAATTCTTTGGCCAAATCATTTAACGTTAAATTTTCTTTATCTTTTAACCATCGAGACTCTACAATTCTACGAGAACGTTCATCTAAAATATCTAAAGCCCCCTGCAAACCTTCAGTTTGCATTAAATCTATAGATTTTTGTTCCAATACATTATCAGGACAATTACGATCATCTGATAAATAATATATTGGAAATGTTTTAACATTATCTTCTTGCTGTGCTGGCCCATCAAGAGGAATATCACCTCCGTATAATCTTGTCTCCATTTCACGTACATCTTCTTCACGAACACTCAAAACATTAGCTACATTACTAACCTGTTTAGAATCAAGTGAAGAATTATTAGAGTTCATACTACGAAGATTAAAAAATATTTTACGCTGAGCTTTCGTTGTAGCAACTTTTACCAAACGCCAGTTTTTGATAACAAACTCATGTATTTCAGCTTTAATCCAATGAACTGCAAATGACATAAGCCTAACTCCACGTTCTGGATCAAATCTTCTTATAGCTTTCATAAGACCTATATTACCTTCTTGTATTAAATCAGCATGAGGCAAGCCATAACCAAGATATTGTCTAGCAATAGAAACAACTAAGCGCAAATGTGATAAAACAAGCTTCCTTGCTGCTTCTAAACTACCAGTGTCTCTTAACTTTCTTGCTAATTCTAGCTCTAATTCCGCAGATAAAATTGGTAATTTATTTACAGCTGATATATAAGCCTCTATAGTACCAAGATTACCAAAATTAAATTCATCATGAATAGATATATCTTTCTTAAAAGGAACTAAGAAATTATTAGTATCCATAATCGCACTCCCTGTTTTTATATCCATATCGATTAACAGAGCAACAAAATGAATATATACAACATTTTTCACCTTATCGTACTATCTTACCTGTATGTTGCATTAACTAGACTATCTTATGAGCACGCTTTGACAACATAGTTCATTATAAACGATCATCTCAATATAATTTATGAAATAATGCTTTAAATTTAGAATCATTTAGAAAAATTATAAACAAAAATGCATGAAAACTATAAATCAATTATATAATTATAAATAAAAAAATATAATAAAACTATGTAATATTATGAATAAAACTAACAATGCTCTAACTTTAAGTAATTTATTTGCAGGTTATGGAAATAGAATAATATTGAATAATATTTCCCTAAAGGCAGAAAAAGGCAAAATTATAGCAATTATGGGTAGATCTGGCTCAGGGAAAACGACCTTACTCAAAACAATAACTGGTCAAATCCCAATAAAACATGGCAGCATCCATATCTTTGATAAAGATATAGGCAATATATCTAATAAAGACCTCAAAGATTTGAGGAAAAATTTAGGTGTATTATTTCAACATGGGGCATTATTCTCAGACCTAAATATATTTGAAAACATAGCTCTTCCTTTAACTGAGCTTAGTGTAATATCTAATCGTGAATTAACAACAATAGTTTTAGAGAAACTTGACAGCGTTGGATTAAAAGCTGCAGCACACCTACCAATAACAAAGATATCTGGAGGAATGGCAAAACGTGTTGCTCTAGCAAGAGCAATAATATTAAATCCAAAACTCGTATTATATGATGAACCTTTTTCAGGGCTGGACCCTATTTCATCAGGAATAATAGCAGATCTCATAAAAACACTATCAAAAAAAAATGAATGTACATCATTACTCATAACTCATAATGTAAGAGAAACCTTCAAAATATCTGATATAGTTTATATAATAGACAATGGCATGATAGCTGCCTCAGGAACACCATTAGAACTAGTAAATTCAAATAATCCTTATGTTCAACAATTCATACAAGGTAATATTGATGGGCCAGTAGCCTTTCATTACCCAGAAACAGAAGAATATAAAAAATGGCTAAAAGAGCAAGAACAAAAAATATGATTACAATATCTGACATAATTTACTGGATCTACCGCATAACATCAAACATAGGAAGATTCATTTGTTTCTTTCTTAAAATATTGTCTTGTAGTAGCGTAATTTTTCAAAGGCCTAAGCTATTAATAAAACAAATTTTTTTTCTAGGAAATAAATCCATATTAATCACTGTTATTTCCGGCTTGTTTATAGGATGTATTCTAGGATTACAAGGTTACTATATACTTAATAAATATAAAGCAGAAGATGTTCTTGGTTTTACAATAGCACTAGCCCTAGTACGTGAACTTTCTCCCGTTGTAACAGCAATGGTATTTATAGGTAGAGCTGGTACTGCTATGACAGCAGAAACTGCATTTATGAAAGCTGAAGAACAAATTATAGCCATGGAAATTATGGCTATAAATCCGGCAAAAATCATCTTAGCTCCTAGGTTTTGGGCCGGAACAATATCAGTGCCATTATTATCATTAATTTTTTCTGTATCAGGAATTATAGGAGGATGGACAATAGGAGTGATTCTATCTGGAATTGACCAAGGAGTTTTTTGGTCTCAAATACAATACGGCATAAGTCTAAAAAATGACATACTAAATGGATTGATAAAAAGTATTATCTTCGGAATTGTTGCTTCATTAATATCCTTATATCAAGGATGGGAATCTCGCTCTACGCCAGAAGGTGTTTCTGAATCCATAACTAATTCGGTAGTAAACGGTTATTTATCGATATTAGCAATAAATTTTCTATTAACTATTATAATGTTCACGAAATAATTTTATGTATACAAAAAAATATAAAATAGAAGCATGGGTCGGCCTGTTTGTTATAATAGGAGTTATATCTTTTGTTTTTCTAGCGTTATATGCTAGCAATATGAGATCTGCTTCATTTTCTTCTGTCTATACTATTACAACACATTTTGAAGACATAGGAGGATTAAAAACTAATGCTCCAGTTAAAAGCGCTGGAGTCAAGGTTGGTAGAGTTAAAAAGGTGCATTTTAACAATAAAACTCTTTTAGCAGATGTTGTTATAGAAATTGATAAAAAAATCCCATTCCCTATTGATACTACTGCCTCAATTTTAACCTCTGGAATTCTAGGTGAGCAATTTATAGGATTGACTCCAGGTGCTGAAGAAGCAATATTAGAAGATAAAGGGGTAATTGTTAATACCCAAAGTGCTTTATCAATAGAACACTTGGTCGGTAAATTACTTTACTTTCTTGTAGAAAAAGATGATTTAACTAAATCCAATAGTATTTTCACTAATCAATACTAATAACACTATTAATTACTCAAATTACTGCGAATTATTTATGACAAAAATTCTATTAGTCATCTTATCTTTGATGCTGTCTGGATGCAATACCACTAGCTATTTTCAAAAAGATATTGTAATTAACAATATTGAAAAACTGAATAGAACAGCTCATAACATCAACTCTTCTGTGGATGAAGTAATTCTGTTGCCTGCAGCAAAATCTTATAATTATATAATACCAAAACCAGTTCAATCATCTGTAAATAATTTTTTTAGTAATATAGACGACTTGCAATCTGCTATGAATTGTTTTCTTCAAGGACGAGGAATAGATGGAATAAATACCCTTGGAAGATTTTTATTTAACTCCACAATGGGTATGTTTGGGATTTTTGATGTAGCATCTATATCTGGTGCAGAAAAAATACAAAATGATTTTGGCATAACTTTAGGCAAATGGGGTATCCCTCCTGGGCCATACCTTGTTATTCCTTTGGTAGGGCCAAGTAACACACGTGATCTTATAGGAATGAGCATCAATCAAATATTTAACCCGCTCAGAAAATATAACTCAGAACACTATAATTTCCTATCAATTTTATCAATAATTAATTATCGTGCTAAAATCATGCATATGACAGATCTTATTAAGGAAATTTCAATTGATCATTACTCTTTGATAAAAAATGCTTATTCTAAAAAAAGAGAAATTATGATCCATGAAAACCTAGAAGATACTATGTATGATGATGAATAATAAAACACTTGAATATAAAAGAGTATAACAAACATGTTTATAGATAAATGCTTGAAAAGTTTATTATATGGTTTATTAAGTGTAGTTTTTTTTTGCAACGCTTATGCACAATCTAACTTTTTAGAACCTGCTGATAAATTTTTGCTAAGAGTCTCTGAAGAAGCAATATCTGCCATGAAAAGAGAACTGGATCCAGCTAAAGTTGATTTGTTGAAACTAAATGAAATCGTCAAAATCTACATGCTACCACACGTAGATTTTCAAAAAATGACTAAACTAACTGCTGGGCGTCATTGGAAAACAGCTACAAACGAACAAAAAGAAGAATTAATAGATCTATTTCGTAAAAAACTAATTAAGACTTACTCAATGGCATTATTACAAATTTCTCCAAATGCCACAATGTCTACCTGTGTAAACAAGGCGGGTGTTGACAACGGTAATACAATAGCTAAGTCAATTATAAAAGAACCAAATGGACAAAGCATACAAATAGGTTATAGGCTTTCCATGACTGAAAACAAATGGAAAATATATGACGTAAGCATAGAAGGGCTTTGGTTGGTAGAAAACTATAGATCTCAATTTAATAAAGAAATTAATAAATCTGGCATAAATAATTTAATCAAAAAATTAAATGACAATTGATTAAATTACTTCGAAATATTTTTAATAAAAGCATATATGTTAGCCATTAGCCTAGAAAAAATATCAAAAACATATCAACAAAAATCTACAAATTGTTTTATTTTTAATAAAAATGAAAATTCGGCAAAAAATAAACCAGCTTTACAAAACATAGACCTTAAAATAAAGCCAGGTGAATTTTTTGGACTCCTTGGTCCAAATGGTGCAGGAAAAACCACTATTATATCCATACTATCTGGACTATCATATCCTAGCTCAGGTCATGCGAAAATTTATGGTTTTGATGTGGTTCATGATTTTGATAAAACTAGAAGAATATTAGGTGTTGTGCCTCAAGAACTATTATATGATCCATTCTTCACAGTAAGAGAAACTCTGCGTATACAATCAGGTTACTTTGGATTGAGAAAAAATGATGATTGGATAGATGAGGTTTTACATAACCTAGGCCTAAGCGATAAATCAAATGCAAATATGCGCACATTATCTGGTGGTATGAAAAGAAGAGTTTTGGTAGCACAAGCATTAGTTCATAAACCACCTGTTATAATTTTAGATGAACCAACAGCTGGTGTTGATGTAGAATTAAGACACACTTTATGGGAATTCATCTCTCGTCTAAATAAGCATGGACATACTATTTTATTAACTACACACTACTTAGAGGAAGCTGAAGCTCTTTGTGAAAGATTGGCAATTCTAAAAGAAGGCAAACTTGTAGCTCTTGATTATACTAAAGAAATTCTATCCAAGGGAGGAGGACAAGGGTTGGAAGATGCTTTTGTAAAAATAATGAACGAGAAAAATATTGATAGCGACAATTAAGAGGATATAGTGTGAAAAATACACAATTTGAAATTGTAACAAAAATAATAAATTCAAAAAAATCAGGATTTATAACTCTTATGTACAAAGAATTACTAAGATTTTACAAAGTATTCTTTCAAACTGTCGCAGCTCCAGTAACAACAGCTATATTATATTTGCTAGTTTTTTCTCAAGTAATGGGCGACAAAATAGCTTACAATGCCATACCATATACTCATTTTATCATACCTGGTCTTATGATGATGAGTATGCTGCAGAATGCTTTTTCCAATCCATCATCATCTCTAGTTCAAAGCAGAATGACAGGCAGCATAATATTTATGCTCATGTCCCCTATTTCACCTATAGAGACTTTCTTTGCCTATATAATAGCAGCTGTTGCAAGAGGCTTGCTTGTTGGGGTAAGTGTATGGATTGTTTCTTTAATGCTATTCCCCATTTTTCCAAGCAATATATTATGGGTCATAACATTTTCTATCATAGCATGTGGAATTATGGGCTCTTTAGGAATAATAGCTGGACTGTACTCTGAAAAATATGATCAATTATCAGTATTTCAGAACTTTTTAATAGTTCCATCTACATTTCTATCAGGAGTTTTTTATTCCATCCATAATTTGCCCAAATTCTGGCAACAAGTTTCCTTATATAATCCTGTGTTTTATGTTATAGACGGTTTTCGTTTTGGTTTCTTTGATAAATCTGATGTTTCCCCATGGCAAAGCCTGATTATTACTGTTTTTGTGCTTTTCATGCTTGCATTTTATGCTTTATATTTACTATCAATTGGCTATAAAATCAGGAACTAAATCATTTGAATATTAATTAATTATAAAGGCAGTCAACTGTAAAATGATTTCCACAGAAGAACTACATATAGTAGGAGAATCACTCCTAAATGGAGAAGTTTATATATCTGGGGCAAAAAATGCTGCCCTACCAATATTATGTGCAGGACTATTAACTGAAGAGCCCATCATTCTACAAAATGTTCCAGAATTAGATGATGTAAAAACTATTCTAAAACTTTTAGAACATCTTGGTGCAAAAACTTCAAAAGAAAATAATCAAACAATAATTCAAGCAGATACTATAAAAAATACTGAAGCTCCTTACGATTTAGTGAAAACTATGAGAGCATCTATATTAGTTCTAGGACCATTACTGACAAGATATGGAGAAGCAAGAATAAGTTTACCAGGAGGGTGTTCAATAGGACAAAGACCTGTTGACCAACATATTAAATTTTTATCTGCCTTAGGTGCTGAAATCAGAATAGAACAAGGCTTTATAATAGCCAGATCAAAAAAATTACAAGGAACTGTAATAAGGCCAGATGTAGTTACCGTAACAGGTACAGAAAATTTTATAATGGCTGCCTCTTTAGCAAAAGGAACTACCATAATAGAGAATGCAGCTTGTGAACCTGAAATTACAGACTTAGCTAATTTGCTGATACAAATGGGGGCTAAGATTACTGGTCATGGAACAAAACGCATAAAAATAGAGGGTGTTAACTACTTAAATGGTGCTAAATATATAATATCGCCAGATAGAATTGAAGCAGGAACCTTCTTATGTGCATTAGCTACTACTGGCGGGTGTGTTAACCTAATAAATGTCAAGCCATATGAAATGAAATCTACTCTCAACAAATTAAAAGAAGCTGGATTAGAGATAGAAATTGGACATAATTGGTTAAAATGTAAAATGGATAAAAAACCTAATGCTGTAAACATTTACACTAGTGAATATCCAGGTTTAGCTACAGATATGCAAGCACAGTTTATGGCAATGAATACTATCGCTAATGGAACATCTCTAATAACAGAAAACATTTTTGAAAATAGATATATGCATGTACCTGAATTAAGAAGAATGGGGGCTGATATTACCATAGACGGCAACCAAGCCATAGTTCGTGGAGTTAATAAACTTTATGGTACAACTGTAAAAGCAACTGACCTAAGAGCTTCAGCTAGTTTAGTTATAGCAGCTTTAGCATCTAAAGGAACAACAATAATAGAATCCATATATCATTTAGATCGTGGATATGAAAAAATGGAAGAAAAACTTAGAATGTTGGGAGCCAATATTCTAAGAACACCTAGAAAGGAATAAAGAATGAAAGAATCTTCAGATATACAAATCACTCTTGCTCTATCTAAGGGTAGAATTTTTGAAGAAACAATGCCTCTATTAGCTGATGCTGGAATACAAGTAATGGAGAATCCTGAAAAATCTAGAAAACTAATTATACCAACTAGCAGCCCCAACTTGAGACTTTTGATACTAAGAGCATCTGATGTGCCAACATATGTTCAATATGGTGCTGCTGACCTAGGAATAGCTGGAAAAGATGTATTAATCGAGCATTCTGCTCAACATCCTGGTAGTTTATATCAACCAATTGATCTAAATATTGCCAAATGCAAACTATCAGTTGCTGTTCGCAAGGATTTCAACTATGCAGATGCTGTAAAACAAGGAGCTAGACTAAGAGTGGCAACAAAATATGTTAAACTGACCAGAGAATATTTTGCTACAAAAGGTGTATATGTAGATATAATCAAACTTTATGGCTCCATGGAGCTAGCTCCTCTGGTTGGATTAGCAGATGCAATTGTTGATGTTGTCTCTACAGGCGATACATTAAGAGTTAATGGCTTAGTTCCTGTTGAGGATATAATGCTAATATCTTCAAGATTAGTAGTTAATAGGGCTTCTTTAAAAAATAGGGGAGATAAGCTGAAACCATTAATGAATGCTTTTCATAAGGCTAGTAATTAAAAATATTAATTCTTTAGTATAAAAATGGATATGTGAACATGATTAAAATTAACTATCTGAATTCATGTGAAGAAGATTTTTACGTGAAACTTTCTAAACTGCTATCTTTTAACTCAAAAGAAGATAAATCTATAGAACAAACTGTAGAATCTATATTATCAGATATCAAAACTCAAGGTGATGAGGCATTAATAAAATATACTAATCAATTAGACAGAATAAATGTAAAGCGAGCTTCAGAACTAGAAATACCAAAAAGCAAATGGTTAGAAGCCTTAGATAGCATTCCAAAACATCAAAAGAACTCTTTAGAATTATCAGCAGCAAGAATTAAAAAGTATCATGAATATCAAAAAACAGAGACCTGGCAATACACAGAAAAAGATGGTACAACGCTAGGACAAAAAATCTCAGCAATAGATAAAGTTGGTTTGTATGTTCCTGGAGGGAAAGCCGCTTATCCATCATCCGTTCTTATGAATGCTATACCAGCCAAAGTAGCTGGAGTTCCAGAATTGATTATAACTTCCCCAACTCCTGACAGTTATATGAATCCTCTAGTTTTAGCTGCTGCTGCTATATGTGAAGTAGACCGTATATTAACTATTGGTGGGGCTCAGGCCATAGGAGCTCTAGCATACGGCACAGAAACTATATCTCAGGTTGATAAAATAGTTGGACCAGGAAATGCTTATGTAGCATCTGCAAAGAAAAAAGTTTTTGGCACAGTTGGAATAGACATGATAGCTGGACCAAGTGAGATTCTTATTATATGTGATGGAAAAACTCCAGCAGAATGGATAGCTATGGATTTGTTTTCACAAGCAGAACACGATGAATTAGCTCAATCTATATTGCTATGCCCTGATGAATCTTTTATAAAACAAGTACAGATGGCTATAGATAAATTACTACCAGAAATGCCTAGACAAGAAATATTGAAAAAAAGTTTATCTAATAGAGGTATTCTGATTAAAGTAAAAGATTTAGAAGAAGCTTGTGATATTGCAAATAAAATAGCTCCTGAACACCTAGAAATTTCTATAGAAGATCCTAATAAAATTTTAGGTTCTATTAAACATGCTGGTGCCATATTTCTGGGAAAATTTACCTCAGAGTCACTTGGTGATTACTGTGCTGGTCCTAATCATGTATTACCGACATCACGCACAGCTAGATTTTCATCTCCTCTTGGAGTATATGATTTCCAAAAACGCTCTAGCTTGATTAATGTTTCTAAAACAGGAGCAATAGAATTAGGGAAAATAGCTGTCGATCTTGCATTAGGAGAAGGTTTACAGGCACATGCAGCAAGTGCTCAATATCGTATTAATGGAGAATAGTTATGACAGTAAAGCTTCAAAAAGCTTGTGACTTTATTTCTCGCACTATAAGACAAGATATACAAGAAACTACATCTTATCCAATTAGCGATGCTTCTGGTTTAATAAAATTAGATGCAATGGAGTCACCATATGAACTACCAAACGAACTGCGCGAAAAAATAAGCAAAAGAATAAGCTTATTATCATTTAATAGATATCCTTCAACAAACAAAAAAGAATTGATTCGAACTATTAAGCATGCTTTTAATATACCAAGTGAGGCCGATGTTTTATTTGGTAATGGATCAGATGAATTGATACAGCTTATTATTCAGAGTTGTTGTGCACCAGGAGATATTGTTTTATCACCATCTCCTTCATTTGTATATTTTGAAATGGCATCTAAATTTAACCATGCTAAATTTGTAGATGTGCCATTAAATAATAATTTCCAGCTAAACATGATAGAGATGCTTAGCGCAATAGAAAAACATAAACCAAAGGTGATTTTTTTGGCTATGCCAAACAATCCTACTGGTAGTCTATGGAACAATAATGAAGTACAAAAAATCATAGACAACGCGCCAGGTTTAGTTGTGATTGATGAAGCATATCAAGCATTTACAGATTATACATGGATGCAAATGATTACCAAATTACCTAATATTCTTGTGCTAAGAACAGTATCAAAAATAGGTTTGGCGGGACTCAGATTTGGTTATTTATCAGGAAATCGTGATTGGATAAGTCAAATAAATAAAGTAAGACCTCCCTATAACATAAACATTCTTACAGAAAATGCTATTCTGGAAATTATATCAAATAAAAATATTTTAGATGAGCAAACAAAGCAGATTTTAAAAAATAAAGAATTATTAAAATCAGAATTAGAAAAATTTAGTGACATAACTGTGTTTCCATCACATGCAAATTTTATACTAATAAAAATTTGTAATAAATTTGATGCAACTGACCTATACGAAAAATTAAAAAAAGGAGGCGTTCTTATAAAAAACCTATCTAACTCTCATTATTTGTTAAAAAATTGTTTGAGAGTATCTATAGGAACATTCGAAGAAAATTTAATTCTTTTAAACATTCTAAAAAATCTAATTAATTAGTAGCTACTATGAGAACATCTAAAGTATATCGTAAAACAAACGAAACAACGGTAAATGTAGATATAAATATTGATGGAACAGGTGAACAATCTATAACAACAAAGATGCCCTTCCTTGACCATATGATAGAACAAATAGCTAGACACGGTCTTATTGATATCAATATCAAATCCGAAGGTGATAACTATATAGATGACCATCATTCTGCTGAAGATGTAGGTATAACATTGGGAATGGCTATTAAAGAAGCATTAGGGGATAAAACTGGAATCTCTCGTTACAGCCACGTATACGTTCCCTTAGATGAGTCACTATCAAGGGTAGTGATAGATTTTTCTGGGAGACCTCATCTTGAATACAATGTAACTTATACAAGAGCTCGTGTTGGAAATTTTGATGTGGATCTAATAAGAGAATTTTTTCAAGGTCTAGTAAATCATGCATCTATGACTTTACATATAGATAATCTCAAAGGGCAAAATACACATCATCAATGTGAATCAATTTTTAAAGGTTTTGGTAGAGCCCTAAGACAGGCAGCCTCTTTAGACGAAAGGATGAAGGGCATAATACCATCTACAAAAGGTATTTTATAAACAAAAAGTAACTCACTAAAGGTTATGTCGTGACAAAAATTGCTATTATTGATTATGGAATGAGTAATCTTCATTCCGTAGCTCGTGCTTTGCAATATGCTGCTCCAGAAGCTAGCATAAAAATTTGCAATAAATCTAAGGATATATCTGAAGCAGATCGCATAATTCTTCCTGGTCAAGGAGCTATGTCTGATTCTATGATGAATCTTGAAAAATCTGGATTACTAGAAATAGTTAAAGAAACCATCAACAACAAACCAGTAATGGGTATATGTGTTGGCCAACAGATGTTATTTGAATCTAGTGAAGAAGGTAGTAGTAATACCACATGTCTTTCTTTACTAAAAGGCCATGTATATTTGTTCAAAGGTAAAATTTTTGCACAAAATGATATTTGTGCAAAATCAAATAATGATCTTCTAAAAGTACCACATATTGGATGGAATAAAGTAAGACAATCTCAAAATCACTACTTATGGACTGACATACCAAACAACACTCATTTTTATTTTGTGCATAGCTATTACGTAAAACCTGTTGACTCTAAACTTATATTGGGAGAAACTGATTACGGGATATCTTTTGCTAGTGCAATAGTATCCAACAATATATTTGCAGTACAATTTCATCCAGAAAAAAGTTCTAAAAATGGTTTGATTTTGTATCGCAATTTTGTAAATTGGAAACCCTAACCTACCCTAACCTATCGTGTTAGATTTTTTTAATTATTAATTGATAATATATCATGTTGTTAATTCCTGCAATCGACCTTAAAGATGGAAAATGCGTTAGATTACGCCAAGGAAACTTGGAAGATGTTACTGTTTTCTCCGAAAATCCAACAAAAATAGCTGAAAAGTGGGTGAATGATGGAGCTAAACGCATACATTTAGTTGACTTAAATGGAGCAGTAGTTGGAAAACCAAAAAATGATAGCCAAATCAAAAGTATATTAAAATCAGTAAGCCAAGATGTAGAAGTTCAAATTGGTGGAGGCATTCGTGATTTAAATACAATTGAATATTATTTAGACTCTGGTATTTCATATGTAATAATTGGAACCGCTGCAATTAAGAATCCTGGATTTTTAAATGAAGCTTGCGTAGCTTTTCCTGGGCATATTATAGTAGGATTAGATGCCAAAGATGGTAAAATAGCTACTGATGGGTGGAGCAAAATTACACGCCATAATATTATAGATATTGCAAAAAAATTTGAAGATTATGGATGTGATGGAATAATATATACTGATATAGGAAGAGATGGGATGCTTTCTGGAGTCAATATAGAGGCTACTGTTAGCTTAGCGCAAAATGTCAAAATACCAGTATATGCTTCTGGCGGAATAGCAACTATAAAAGACATAGAAGACTTATGCAAAGTATTTGAAGAAGGAATTTCTGGGGCCATTCTTGGTCGTAGTATTTATGAAGGCACTCTTGATTTTAAACAAGCACAGAAAATAGCTGAAAAACTAACAATTTAACAAATCACTATGAAAATTAAAAACTCTCTCACAAAAAGAATAATACCTTGCCTAGATGTTACTGGTGGCCGTGTAGTTAAAGGAGTAAATTTTGTTAATTTAACTGATGCTGGAGATCCTGTTGAAATCGCAAAAAAATATGATGAACAAGGGGCGGATGAAATCACATTCCTAGATATTACCGCTTCTAGTGATGAACGAGATCTTATATTACCTGTAATAGAAAAAGTAGCTTCACAAGTATTTATTCCTTTAACAGTTGGTGGAGGAGTTCGAAAATTATCTGACATTCAAAGATTATTAAATGCTGGAGCAGATAAAATTAGCATTAATAGCACAGCTGTCAGTAATCCAAAATTAATTCAAGAAGCTTCATCTTATTACGGGTCTCAATGCATAGTAGTAGCTATAGATGCCCGCAAAACATCTAAAAAAGGAGAGTTGGATAAATGGGAAGTATTCACCAAAGGTGGTCGTAATCCAACAGGCCTAGATGCAATAAAATGGGCAGAACAAGTGTCATCATATGGAGCAGGAGAGATATTACTAACTAGTATGGATAGGGATGGTACAAAAGCTGGATTTGATATTGAATTAACAAGACTTATATCTGATTCTGTCCCTATACCTGTTATAGCTTCTGGAGGGGTTGGTAATTTGCAGCATTTAGCAGATGGCATCTTAGAAGGTCATGCTAGTGCTGTATTAGCAGCAAGTATATTTCATTTTGGTGAGTATTCTATTAAAGAGTGCAAGACTTTTTTATCAAATTTAGGTATATCAGTAAGATAAATTTATGAATTACAAAAAATCTATAATTTCATGGATAGATGAATTAAAATTTGACAAAGATGGATTAATACCCGCAATAGCCCAGGATCATAAAAATGGTGAAGTTCTGATGATGGCATGGATGAATAAGGAATCCTTGCAAAAGACAATATCATTTGGTAAAGCTATTTACTGGTCAAGGTCTCGCAATAAACTATGGGAAAAAGGTGAAGAATCTGGCCATACTCAAATAGTTCAAGAAATCAGATTAGACTGTGATGGGGATGTTATCTTATTAAAAATTAATCAGTTAGGAAATATATCTTGCCATACAGGTAGAAAAAGTTGTTTTTTTCGTGTTCTAAAAAATGATAATTCGGAAAATATAACTTGGACATCAGTCGATGAAATTTTAAAAAATCCTAAACTTATATATAAAAATGAATAGTCACAATTATCCTATTGAAATATTAAGTAGAATAGCAAATACATTAGAAACTCGTAAACCTAAAGAAGGAACGACAAACCAAAAGTCTTATGTTAGCGAATTGTTTAATAAAGGGCCAGATTCTTTTTTAAAAAAAATTGGAGAGGAAGCAACTGAATTAGTTATGGCAGCTAAAGATGGCATGCCACAAAGAATAATAAGTGAAACAGCTGATTTATGGTTCCATAGTCTAGTACTCTTATCTTATTATAACCTCAGGCCTGAGGATGTTATGGTAGAACTAGAAAAAAGGGAAGGAATATCTGGAATTGAAGAAAAAGCTATGAGAAACCTAAATAAAACTTAAATATTTCTAAACATGAAAGATTGTATTTTTTGCAAAATTGTAGAGAAAAAATTACCAGCAAATATAATATTTGAAGATGAATATTTTCTGGCTTTTCACGACATTAAACCAGCAGCACCAGTGCATTTATTACTTATACCTAAAAAACATATTGAATCTCTTAAAAGCACTCATCAGCATGATGAAATCTGGCTAGGTAAAATGTTGTTATTAATACCAAAAATAGCTTTCAATAATGGTTGCAAATCTGGTATTGATGGAGGATTTCGCATAGTAAACAACTGTGGAACTGCTGCAGGACAAGAGGTCCCACATTTACATTTTCATATATTAGGGGGTTTTGTTAGTAGTTAAATACGAAATCCAGAACTAGCAAACATGGAGATTGAAATGACATACTTTAGCATATGGCATTGGTTAGTAATAATATTGTTGGCATTATTCTTATTTGGATCAAAAAAAATGAGCTGTATCAAAAAAAAACTTGGTCTTGCTATAAAAAAAATCAGGAATAGAAAAAAGTGATTTCGATAATTCAAAAAATTGAAAAAACAAAAAAATAGAGCGCTATAAAGACACTGTAAGACTCACAAAATAGAATTGATCAAATGAGAATATAATATGATATTAAGTAGGTGAATAGTTACATATCATAATATAACTATAATAAAGTCTTACTCTGGTGTTTTTTCAAATAAAACTCCTGTGTCATGCTATTTAATTAACTAATAATTATAGTTTATTAACACTGAAACTTTAACAATTTAATATGATTAATGAAAGTAATTTTTAACTACTACCATTACAACTATACCTTCCATTCCTTATAAAAAATATAATTTTATATATCTTGATTAATATAACCATATATGGATATACCATTCAGATTTACAATATAGATGTTTTTTTGCTATATAGGAATAAAAAATTGCTAGCAAGAATATATTGAGAAGTATATTCATACTATCATATATAAATTACTACTCCTGATATAATCATATCTGTTTACAATTAATATACGGATTCGTTTATTATATTGAAATTTGAAGTCTATATGCAAAACTCACCAAATATTATATCAATAATTAAATATGCACTCTGTCAATGTAACAACTATAAACCAATGGTTAAATGAATTATTACGACCAGAAAAATTTGTAGATTACTGCCCTAATGGTTTACAAATACATGGGAAAAAAAATATAAGAAAAATAATAGTAGGGGTTACATCAAGTCTTGATTTTTTAAATATTGCTGTTCGTCAAAAAGCTGATGCTGTTATTGTACATCATGGTGTTTTTTGGAAAGGAAACAATGTTATAAGTGATATATTAAAGAATAGAATAAAATTATGTTTACAGAACGATTTAAATTTATTTGCATACCATTTGCCATTAGATGCTCATCCAAACATTGGTAATAATGTACAATTAGGTAAAATATTAGAATTTGATATCATAAAGAAAAAAATCGACAAAGATTCTTTACTAATGTTTGGAAAATATAAAAAAAATATCACAATGCAAGAATTAAATAATCATATAACTAAAAAACTAGAGAGAACTAGTTTATTAATAGGAAATCCTGATGAAACTGTAGATAAAATATCCTGGTGTACAGGAGGAGCTCAAAATAAATTTATAGAAGCTTATAATGAAGGAGCAAATATTTATATAACAGGTGAGATTTCTGAGCCGGTATTTCATATTGCTAAAGAATTAAATATTGGATTCATATGCGCAGGTCACCATGCAACAGAAAGATATGGAATAAAAGCCTTAGGATTGGCTATAAAAAAAGAATTCAATATTGAAGTTGATTTTATAGACATAAACAATCCCATTTAAATAAAATATATATTTTTATAAAGGTAACTTTAAATATGATGGTGCTTTACTCTGGAGAAACCTGTCCTTTTTCACATAGATGTCGTTTTGTTTTATTTGAAAAATGGATGGATTTTGAAATTCATAATGTAGACTTGAAAAACAAACCAAAAGAAATTTTTGATATGAATTCTTATGGCCAAGTACCTATTTTATCGGAAAGAGAACTTATACTTTATGAATCAAATATCATAAATGAATATATCGATGAAAGATTTCCTCACCCACAATTAATGCCAGCTGACCCATTAACCAGAGCAAGAGTTCGGTTATTCTTATATACCTTTGAAAAAGAACTATTCTCCCAAGTGAAGATTCTTGAATCCCAAAGCACAAATACTAATGAAAAAAATATTTTAGAAGCTAGAAACAATATCAAAGAACGTCTAACACAGTTATCACCAATATTAACCAAGAATAAATTTCTTCTAGGTGATGAGTTTTCTATGTTAGACATAGCTATAGCACCTTTACTGTGGCGTCTAGAACATTATGGAATATCCTTACCTAAAAGTGCAGCTCCATTACAAAAATATGCTGAAAGAATATTCTCTCGTTCTGCTTATATAGAATCTTTATCTCCAGCTGAAAAACTTATGCGCAAATAGGCTATAATATCATATGGATAAAATATCAACTAAACCCTATTTTATAAGAGCAATATTTGAATGGTGTATAGATAATAACTACTCACCACATATATTGGTAAGTATTGATAAAAATACATTGGTTCCTACAAACTACGTACAAGAAAACAAAATAATATTAAACATAAGTCAAGAAGCGTGTAACAATATGGAAATAAATAATAATTTTATTAAATTCCAAGCTAGATTTAATGGTATTATAGAAAATATATTTATTCCTATGGAAAGAATACTATATATCTTTTCTAAAGAAACTGGTTATGGCATGGAATTCCAGGTGGAAGATATAGAATCAGCAAAAACAGAAAAAACAGAAAAAACAGAAAAAAAAGCTTTTTCTATTGTTAAATAGATATATAATAGATGGTATAATAAGTTTCTAGCCGGCTTAGCTCAGTTGGTAGAGCAGCGCATTTGTAATGCGAAGGTCGGGGGTTCGACTCCTCTAGCCGGCACCATTTTTATTCTTATTAAGTATTGACATATTTGTTAAATATAAATATCATTTAGTAAGTGTTGCTTATCATAATACTTTTCCCTGATAGCTCAGTTGGTAGAGCGACGGACTGTTAATCCGCAGGTCGCTGGTTCGAGTCCAGCTCGGGGAGCCAAACTTATTTCTTAGTCCTTTCTTAATCTTCTGATTCTGTAGATTGTATTCTATTTGATTTCCATATTAGAAAAACAACAAAAATATTATTTTATCAAATAACTTTTATTAACTAAATTATGGATATACATCAAGAAGTAAAAAAAAGACGGACTTTTGCAATAATCTCTCATCCAGATGCAGGCAAAACCACACTAACTGAAAAAATATTACTTTTTGCTGGAGCTATACAAATAGCAGGAACAGTAAAGTCTAGAAAAGCATCTAGATATGCATCTTCTGATTGGATGGAGATAGAAAAACAAAGAGGAATATCTGTAGCCTCATCTGTTATGCAAGTCGAATATAATAACCATATTATTAATTTATTAGATACACCTGGACATCAAGATTTTTCTGAAGACACGTATAGAGTATTAACTGCTGTAGACTCTGCTCTAATGGTTATAGACGCAGCCAATGGAATAGAATCCCAAACTATACGATTATTAGAAGTTTGCAGAAAGAGAAAGACTCCTATAATAACTTTTATAAATAAATTAGATAGGGAAGTTAAAGATGCCTTTGATTTATTACATGAAATAGAAGATCATTTGCAAATAGATGCCATACCATTTACTTGGCCAATAGGAATGGGAAAATCTTTCGAAGGTGTTCTTGAACTAAAAACAGATAAAATCCTATCATTCAAAGCCGGTGAAAATCGTTATCAGATACCTGATATACTTACTAAAAATGGGCCAAATAAAAAAAATAATCTATCGTTTGAAAAACTATTTAGCAAAATAGAACAAGATGTGGCTTTAATAAAAGAAGCAACTCCAGAATTTGATATAAAGAAGTTTATTTCTGGCGAACAAACACCTGTGTTTTTTGGTTCAGCTATTAATAATTTTGGTGTACAGGAAGTTTTAAATGCTCTAATAGAGTATTTTCCAGCACCATCTTATCATCCTACAATACAAAGGCATGTATTCCCAGATGAAGAAAAATTTACTGGGTTTGTTTTCAAAATACAGGCTAATATGGATCCTTCACATAGAGATAGAATAGCTTTTATTAAAATATGCTCTGGAATATTCAAAAGAGGTATGAAATTAAAAATTTCTAGAACTAAAAAAGATATAAAAACAAATAATGTGGTTTCTTTTTTATCACAAAAAAGAGACTTAATAAATGAAGCATTTGCTGGAGATATCATTGGAATACCTAATCATGGGGTATTACAACTTGGGGATGTACTAACAGAAGGTGAGAATTTACAATTCACGGGTCTTCCTTTTTTTGCCCCGGAAATATTTAGATCCGTTGAAATCAAGGATCCTTTAAAAAATAAGCAATTACATACAGGGTTAAAACAACTAGGAGAAGAAGGAGCAATTCAAGTTTTTCAATTATATAGAAGTAATACTTTACTTCTAGGAGCGGTTGGACAACTTCAATTTGAAGTAGTAGCTCATCGTTTAAAACAAGAGTACAATGCAGACGTAAATATTTTGCCAGTTAAGTTTTTATTGGCAAGATGGGTATCGTCTACAAATAACAAAGCACTAAATAAATTTGTAGACTCCAATGCCTCTAATATTGCTTTTGATTCATTAGGAAATATAACGTTTCTAGCTACATCTCAATCACAATTAAAAATATCACAGGAATTACACCCAGAAATAGAATTTCACAAGATAAGAGAGTACAATAAACAATTGTCTGTTGGTGATGATTTATAATAAAATATACTTATGGTTACAAAAAAAGCACTAATTTTCATATCTATAACAATTATCATTGGAATTGTTATAGAAAAAAACTTATTTCATAATATGACCTTCAATGTTAATAAAATTAATAATAATTATTCTCAAAAAGAAGTTTTAAATGCAAAAGGTCAAAGATTTATAGTGCAGCCTCCTCAACCACTCATAAATGGAACTCTTGGTAATCCTGATTTATCAATAAATAACACAAAACAAATAAATACCATTTCTCTAGTGGAAACTGATATAGAAAATACCAATAACTCAAATAATAGCAACGAAGCAGTTGCAAAAAGATTAATTATAAATCCCAATAATATTACTGAAATACCTCTATTAGATCTAACAAAACAATAAAATATAACAATTACATACATTCTAAATAGTTCTCTTATTAAGAATACATGTTAAAATACAATCTTAATTTGCAATATTAGAACTTTATATAAAATTAAAAATACATTATTTTTACATATAGATCGTAAAATGTAATAATTATCATTATCATTCTATTCACATGGATTTTATTATCATATAAATAGTCTCTATGTAAATTTTAATTTAATTTTTGTAAAAACAATTTAAAGACTTACGGATTTTAATATTATGCTTGCCAAACCAGCTAATAAATATGTACCATTTCGTCCATTTACTAAGGACTATTCAGATCGCACATGGCCTAGCAAAAAAATTGCTAAAGCACCTATCTGGCTAAGCACTGATTTACGTGATGGAAATCAAGCTTTAATAGAGCCTATGAATGTCGAAAGAAAAATTAGTTTTTTTGAACAATTACTCAAAATTGGATTTAAAGAAATAGAAGTTGGTTTTCCTTCAGCTTCTCAGACTGATTTTGATTTTGTAAGAAAATTAATAGATGATGAATATATTCCTGAAGATGTCACTATCTCAGTTCTTACACAAGCTCGCGAAGATTTGATTAAAAGAACAATAGAAGCTGTAGCAGGAGCCAAGAATGGCATAATTCATTTATACAATGCATGTGCTCCTTCTTTTAGAAAGATAGTTTTTAATATGAGCCGTGATGAGATAAAAAAAATTGCTGTCGATGGCACAATACTTGTAAAAGAATTATTTAGTCAATATCCACAGACTAATTGGCGTTATGAATATTCTATAGAAGTTTTTAGTAGCACAGAATTAGATTTTGCTTTAGATGTAGCAAATACAGTTATTGACATTTATCAGCCAACAAATACCAATAAGATGATCCTTAACCTACCAGCTACTATTGAATCATCTACCCCTAATGTATATGCAGATCAAATAGAATGGATGCATAGAAATATAAATAACAGAGAAAATGTTATTATCAGTGTACACCCTCATAATGATAGAGGAACAGCTGTAGCTGCGGCTGAATTAGCTTTAATGGCTGGTGCTGACCGTGTAGAAGGATGTTTGTTTGGCCATGGAGAACGTACAGGCAATGTTGATCTTCTGACTCTAGCTTTGAATCTGTATACACAAGGAATTAGTCCTAATTTAGATTTTTCTGATATAGACGAAGTTAGACGTTGTGTAGAATACTGTACACAGATGTCAACAAATCCAAGACACCCTTATGTTGGTGATTTGGTCTTCACTGCATTTTCTGGCTCCCACCAAGATGCAATTAAAAAGGGAATGGCGAAACAACAATCTGATGAATTATGGGAAGTACCATATCTTCCTATAGATCCTGCAGATTTAGGACGTAGTTATGATGCAGTCATAAGAGTCAATAGCCAATCTGGAAAAGGTGGGGTATCTTATCTATTAGAACGTGAGTATGGACTTTCATTACCTAGAAGACTACAAATTGAATTTAGTCGATATATACAAAGAATTACCGACAAAACAGGAAGGGAAGTAACAGCAGAAGAAGTTTATAAAACATTTAAAGAAGAGTATCTGGATCAAAATAACCCATGGAAATTGATACGTCATCGTATCGATGGAGATCCTAGTGAAATTGAAGCCAAACATTTTAAAATTGAAGCTGAATTAGAATATAACAGTGAAAAACGTCTAGTAAAAGGAGAAGGTAATGGTGCTATATCTGCATTTATATCTTCTTTAGGTATACCTGCAAGAATAATGAGTTATCATGAACATTCTATAGGAGCTAACACTAATACTAAAGCTGCTTGTTATGTTGAACTCAGGATAGATGGTTCTAATACTGTATTTGGTGTTGGCATAGATAGAGATATAGTTACTGCTTCATTCAGCGCTGTATTAAGTGCTATTAATAGGCACATAAAATCAACTGAATCATCTTCATAAATTAACTTGGACAATAATCATGAATATCAAAATATTCATGATTATTGAATATTTTATAATATAGCTCATAACAAATAATAACCTTGTATTAGAAATATACATTATGCTGCCAAATCAAAAAAAAATATTAATTAATCTCATTAAATCTGCAGTTCATGATTTGGTACCTGATAGTGAAATAGAAGTAATTTTAGAAAAACCAAAGATAAAACTATACGGCGATATATCTACTAATATAGCCATGCGCATAGCAAAAAAAATTAACAAAAATCCTATGGATCTGGCACAAAATATTGTAGATAAATTCAATGAAAACATAGATAGCAAAAAAATTATTTCTAATATAGAAATTGTTAAACCTGGTTTTATTAACTTTTATATTAGCAAAAACGCTATGATGGAAGTATTTGCTGAGATAGAACTACATGGGAACAAATATGGCCATACCACAAATAGTTTAGAAAACAAAAATGTATTAGTAGAATTTGTATCAGCTAATCCTACAGGACCATTACATGTTGGTCATGCAAGACAAGCAGCATTAGGTAGTGCTATTTGCCAAATTTATAAAGCAGTTGGATGGCATGTAGTAAGTGAATTTTATTACAATGACTCAGGTAATCAAATACATAATTTAGCTATAAGCGTGCAGTCAAGAGCTAAAAATATAGACTTTGATATATCAGAACCTAAAAATAAAGATCTATACCATGGCGAGTACATTATAGATATTGCTAAAGCTTTTATCAATAAAGAATCTGTAGATAATATTGATGGTTCAAAAACCATTGCATCTGGTAACATAGACTGTTTAAATGATATTCAAACATTTGCTATTGCTTACTTACGCAAAGAACAAGATATAGACCTAAAATCGTTTGGTTTAATATTTGATAATTATTACCTAGAAAGTTCCTTGTATACTTCTGGAAAAGTGGAACAAACCGTACAAGCATTGATAAAAAGTGGATATACTTATGAATATGAAGGTGCTCTATGGCTAAAAACAACTGCTATTACTGGTGATGATAAAGATAGAGTAATGCGCAAAAGTAATGATGGCAGCTATACATATTTTGTACCAGATGTAGCCTATCACAAAACAAAATGGGATAGAGGATTCCATAAAGCGATAAACATACAAGGTAGTGATCATCATGGAACGGTATCTCGTGTGCGTGCTGGGTTACAAGCCTTATCAAATAAGATACCAAAAAACTATCCTCAATATGTTTTACATAAAATGGTAAAAATTATTAGTAATGGTGAAGAAATAAAAATATCTAAAAGGTCAGGTACATATGTTACCATGCGAGATCTAATAAATTGGGTAGGTCGTGATGCAGCACGTTACTTTCTTATACAACGTCGTGCAGATACAGAATTTATTTTTGATATAGATTTAGCAATTTCTCAAAAAGAAGAAAACCCTGTTTACTATATACAATATGCGTATGCAAGATTAAACTCGATATTAAAAAAGGCAAATATAGATCATTCTATAATTCAAAAATCTGATATTAACCTTTTAACAACTTCTTCTGAAATAAATTTGATAAAACGTCTATCTGAATTTCCTTCTATCATAAAACAATCAGCTGATGAATTATCACCACATTATATAGCATTCTGGCTACAAGAATGTGCAGCAGATTGTCATTCTTGGTATAACTCAGAACATGTTATAGTAGAACAAGAAAATTTGAAACTAGCTAGACTACGTTTGATAAATGCTACATTACAAGTATTAAGAAATGGTTTAAATTTATTAGGGGTATCTATACCTGAAGAAATGTAATAACTACTATTAAGATCTGCTTTAAATTTGCATTTATAAATAAAATCTTATAATGATCTTTGAAATAAATACCTAGAGAGTATGAATAGATTATCCAGTTTTAGGAAATTGCTCATAACGATAATAATAGTATGTTTTTTTTCTAATACTTCTTATGCAACTAAAAGTAAATACAAAATATTAGATATCAAAATACCTACATCACAAGAAAATTCAATAGAGATTATTGAATTTTTTTCTTATATGTGTAAACACTGTAATGAAATAGAAATATATTTAAATAAATGGTCTAAAAATATTTCAAATGATGTAAAAATAATAAAAATACCAATTGCCACTAATGATTATACTAAACAATTACAAAAAATTTACTTTACTATTGAGTTCCTTAATAAAGCAGAGCTTAATATAGAAATATTTAATGCTATTAAAAAAGATAGATTTTTCTTTAAAAAACATAAAAACCTAGAAAACTGGTTATTAAAACATCAAATTTCTATTAAGGAATTTAATAAAGTATTCAACTCCTTCGGAATTGAAATAAAAACTAAACAAGCCAACAATCTTTTTCATTTTTGCAATATACAAGAAATACCTATTTTTATTATAGGTGGTGAATATTTGACATCGCCAACACTTGCTGGTAATAATTATATTGATACCATAGAAGAAATAGAAAAATTGGTTAATAAATACCGCTCGGAATCTAATACTATTTCTTAACAAAAAGTACTAGATTCCTAAATAGTTAATAAAGGTTTTTATTTTTTTGAAAAATATGATCTAATTTTTCTAGCAAAAGATCTATTTCTGCATCTGTTACATTTAATGATGGCATAAAACGTAATAAATTTGGGCGCGGAGCATTTAATAACAATCCTTCTGGTGTTAAATTTCTAGCCTCTTCAACAATCTTGTTAGCATCATTACTAGATAACACCAAGGCTCTTAATAAACCAGAACCTCTTTCTCCTAACAATGAATATTTATCAGATAAATACATTAATCCCTTAGATAATCTATCAGCTTTTCTCAAGACAGAATCCAAAAATTCTTTTTTACTTATAGTATCAAATACAGCTAACCCAACTGCTGTACATAAAGGATTACCATTATATGTTCCACCTTGATCACCGTAAGCAAATACACAAACATCTTCACGCGCGAGCAAGGCGGATAAAGGTAGTCCTCCTCCTATACCTTTACCTAGTGTCATAATATCTGGCTCAATATCAGAATACTGGTATGCAAACAGTTTACCTGTTCTACCCATACCAGTCTGTACCTCATCTACTATTAATAACAAATTATATTTATTAGCAAGAATTCTCAGGTCTTTTAAAAAATCAATATGTGCAGGAATAACACCAGCCTCACCCTGTATTGGTTCTAACATAATAGCTACAACGTTGTCATCTATTAAAGATTCCACAGACGATATATCATTTATCTCAGCCTTTAAAAAACCATCCACTTGAGGTTCAAAAATTGTATCCCATCCTGGTTTTCCAGATGCAGACATAGTCGCTATAGTACGACCATGAAAGCTATCTTTCATGGTTATGATTTTATATGCTCCTTTTTTATTAATTTGCCCCCACTTTCTTGCTAACTTAATAGCTCCTTCATTTGCTTCTGCTCCACTATTAGCAAAGAAAACTTTATCAAAACAAGAATTATGAGTTAAACGAGAAGCTAAATTTATAGACGGTATATTATAAAAAGCAGGTGAGGGATTAATTAATAATTGCGATTGATTTCTTAAGGCTAATACCATTTCTGGAGAAGAATGACCTAAAGCATTAACAGCCCATCCTTGTATAAAATCTAAGTAACGTTTTCCATTTTGGTCTTCTAACCACGATCCAGACCCTTTGACAAATAACAAATCTGGACGTTTAGTTATTTCCATAAGAGAACTAACATCAAATTTACTAAATTCCATAATATTTCTACCACAAAGTTAATAATATAATAAGTTACAATTTAATCAAAATATTTTCATTGAAAATTATAAAATGTAAATATATAGTGAATTGAAATTATTTATAATAGTGTTCGACATATAGAAGCATAAAAATAAATAATAAGAATTTTAATTTTACTAAAAAGAAGATTAAGTTAACATAGATAATGTATTTTGTTAATAAAGATTAATAGAGTTAACTATACCATCCATTATAGTAAACTGACATTTCTCAAAAACAAGCGATAATTTGTTTATTAAACTAGTTAAATAACTCATTATTTATACTTACTCATTTGGACTTATATGAAAAAACAGTTGATTATTGCTGAAAAACCATCAGTTGCACTTGATATTTCGAAATCGCTTGGAAATTTTACACGTAATATTGATATATATGAAAATGAAAATTATGTAATATCATCTAGTATAGGACATTTATTAAGTTTAACAGCATCTAATGATCCGATTAAGGGAAAATGGAGTTTTACAAATCTACCTGTCATACCTACTAGTTTTGAATTGGTACCAACTGATAAGAAATCATCAGAACGTCTAAAATCTCTTATCAAACTCATAAAACGCAAAGATATTGAATCCATAATAAATGCCTGTGATGCAGGAAGAGAAGGTGAATTAATATTTAGGTACATCATTCAATTTTCTAAAACAAAAAAACCGATCTTTCGGTTATGGTTACAATCAATGACTAAAAATGCTATTTGTACAGCATTTAATAATCTGAAAAATGATGAGTTACTTAAACCCCTTGAGTATGCTGCTAGATCAAGAGCAGAAGCTGATTGGCTAGTTGGAATTAATGGTACTAGAGCAATGACTGCTTTTAATAGTAAAGAAGGAGGTTTCTTTAAAACAACAGTTGGAAGAGTACAAACCCCTACATTAGCTATAGTTAATAATCGTGAAAATATAATTAGAAACTTTATACCAAAAGATTACTGGGAGATATTGGCTACTTTTAAAGCAAAAAATGGTCTTTATAATGCAAAATGGATAAATACAAAATTTAAAAAAGATGAACTTAATACTGATAATAGAGAATCTAGAATATGGAATGAACAAGAAGCAGAAAAAATTAAACAAGAATGTATTAATCAATCAGGCATAGCAAATGAAAAAACTAAATCCATATCACAATTACCACCTGCTTTATACGATTTAACTTCTCTGCAAAGAGAAGCTAATCATAATTTTGGCTTTTCAGCAAAAACTACTCTAGGCTTAGCTCAGGCATTATACGAAAAACATAAAGCAATAACTTATCCACGTACTGATTCTAGATATTTACCAGAAGACTATATACAAACTGTAAATGATGTTATTCAGTCCATAGCAGAAAACAAATCCAAATTCATAGAAAATTATTTAACTAATTGTGCTCTACAAATTACTAATAACAAATGGATTCAACCCAATAGAAGGATTTTTGATAATAAAAAGGTATCAGATCACTTTGCGATAATACCAACTTTACAAATACCAAATAAATTAAATGATCTTGAATATAAATTATATCTATTACTTTTAAAAAGATTTTTAGCAATATTCTTTCCTCCGGCTGAATATATGAATATTATCAGATTAACAAAAGTAAACAAACATACTTTTAAAACTGAGGAAAAAATTCTAACAAAACCAGGTTGGTTATCTGTATATGAAAAAAATAAAACCGAAAATGGAGACAAATTAATTTCCATTCAAGAAAATGAAAATGTTATAACTAATTCTATTGACTTAAATAAACTATATACAAAACCACCTGCAAGATATAATGAAGGAACATTGTTATCAGCAATGGAGGGAGCTGGAAAATTTGTAAATGATGAGGAACTGCGAGAAGCAATAAATGAAAGAGGTTTAGGAACACCAGCAACTCGAGCCTCTATTATAGAAGGATTATTAACAGAGAATTATCTACGTAGAGAAGGTAAAGATCTTATTCCAACATCAAAAACATTCCAATTAATGACTCTATTATCTGGTTTAGAAGTCAAAGAGCTAACATCTCCTGAACTTACAGGAGAATGGGAACATAAATTAAAACAAATAGAACAAAATAAATTAGAACGTTCAAAATTTATGTCAGATATCATTAATATGACAAAAAATATTGTAAAAAAAGCAAAAGAATATGAAAATAATAATATTCCTGGAAATTATGTAACATTAGAAAGCAATTGTCCTAAATGTAATGGGATAATAAAAGAAAATTATCGTAGATATACATGCCTCAAATGTGATTTTTCCATAAGCAAATACCCTAGTGGAAGAACTTTTGAATTAGAAGAAGTAGAAGAACTGATTAGGAATAAAAAAATTGGACCTTTAGATAATTTTATTAGTAAAAACTTTAAACCATTTAGTGCTATTTTAAAAATAAATGAGGATTATAAATTAGAATTCGAATTTAATAGTACACCACAAAAAATTGAAAGTTCTATTGTTGATAAATCTGAAGATAAAATTCTAGGAAAATGTCCCAAATGTCATCTTTCTGTTTTTGAAAATGAATCTAGTTATTTATGTGAAGGCTATTTATCAGAAATAAATCATTGTAACTTCAAATTAAATAAAAAAATTCTTCAACAAGAAATATCTAAAGATCAAGTCATAAAATTACTTCGTGAAAAACGTACAGATTTACTAGATGGTTTTATTTCTGCAAAAACCCGTAGAAAATTTAAAGCCTTTCTCATTATAAAAAAAGATAAGGTAGCATTTGAATTTGAAAAATCAAATAAAAATAAAAATAAAAACTGAAACCGTAATATGAAAAAGATACATTTGCTAATAATAGATCCACAGAATGATTTTTGTGCTTTAAAAACTAGGCATAATAAAGAAAAGCCATCACTGTATGTGCCAGGAGCACACCATGACATGGAAAGATTATCTATATTTATAGAAAATAATATCAGAAAAATATCAGATATAATGATTACCATGGATAGTCATTATAGAATAGATATATCACTTACAAGCTTTTGGGAAAATTCTGATGGAAATGAAATTAAACCATTTAAAGTTATAAAGTCAGAGGATGTAAAAAGTAAACTGATTATACCAAAAAATCATAATTTACAACAATATTCTTACAAATATCTAAAATATCTAGAAACACATTATTCAGAAGAACTAATTGTCTGGCCAGTCCATTGTCAAATAGGTACATGGGGACATAATATTCATTGTAATATAAATAAAGCCTACACAAAATGGGAAAACTATAATTTAAAAAATATAAATATCATAATGAAAGGATTAAACCCATTAATAGAGCAATATAGTGCAGTAACAGGAATATGTATACCTAATAACATATCAAATAAAGAAATAGATAATAACCAAGTATTATCATTTGTAAAAAATTCCGATATGTTAATAATAGCAGGCGAAGCAAGCAGTCATTGCATAAAAAAAACATTAGAACATTTTTTTAAATATCTTAATCCTATAGAGATAAAAAAAATCGTAATACTGGATGATTGTATGAGTCCAGTTAGTGGATTCGAAAAACAAACAGAAGATTTTCTTTTAGAAATAGAGGGGCGAGGAGCAACTATATCTAAAAGTATCAAATTAACTCAGGAACTATCAAATATCTAATCTAAAAATCAACATTATTAGCATAAAGTGCATTTTCTTCTATAAATTCTCGACGAGGAGCAACTTCATCACCCATCAAGGTGCTAAATACCTGATCAGCAACAATTGCATCTTCTATACGAACTCTCAATAATCTACGAGCCTGTGGGTTCATAGTTGTTGCCCACAGCTGATCAGGATTCATCTCACCCAGACCTTTATAGCGTTGTTTTGATACCGATTGTTCAGCTTCTTTTATTAACCACTTAATAGCTTCTCTAAAATCAGATATTTTCTCTGATTTTCTTTTATCTCCAATTCCGCGTACAACACTGGCATTATCACTTAAAATATTGTTAAATTCATAGAAAGTATTTTTCATAACTATATAATCATTACTTCTAAGAAAATCTTGATTTAATAAACAACTTTTTTCATTACCATATGATTTTCTTGAAATCTCAAGACCATAGCTATTTTCATCAACACTAACAACTTTTATAGATATACGATGATTTAATGATATTATACCATTCAATTTCTCAGACAAATTGTTTAAAGAAATCATGGTTGCTTCTTCAGTATCAAAATTCAAATCAACGCCATCAACTATAGCATTCAATACATTAATATCAAATGTTCTTGATAAACGTTTAATTATTTTTTCTGATTTATAATATTTATTAGCTAATTCTAATAGCTTTTCTCCTTCAATCGGAATAACGTTTTCCCCTGGAAAAACAGAAGCATTTTTAACTGCTAGGTCTAGTATGAATTTTGATTCTTCTTCATCATCTTTCAAGTAAAATTCTTCCCTTCCTACCTTCACTTTGTATAAAGGAGGTTGTGCTATATATATGTATCCTCTGTTTAATAACTCTGGCATCTGTCTATACAAAAATGTTAATAGTAATGTACGAATATGTGCACCATCAACATCAGCATCAGTCATAATAATAAGCCTATGGTACCTAAGTTTTTCTATATTAAAATCTGGCCCTATGCTTGTACCTAAGGCAGTAATCAAAGTTGTTATTTGCTCACTATTTAATAACCTATCAAACCTTGCCTTTTCTACATTTAGAACCTTACCTCTTAACGGCAGAATTGCTTGAAATTTTCTATCTCTACCTTGTTTTGCAGATCCACCAGCAGAATCACCTTCTACAATATATAACTCTGATAAAGAAGGATCTCTTTCTTGACAATCAGCTAATTTACCTGGAAGGCCACTACCTTCCAGAATACCCTTACGTCTTGTCATTTCACGTGCTTTACGAGCCGCTTCTCTAGCTTTTGAAGCTTCTATAATTTTTCCACAAATTGCTTTTGCTTCGTTTGGATTTTCCAAAAGCCACGATTCTAATGTTTTATAAATAACCTCTTCAACTGCTGGCCTTACTTCACTAGAAACAAGTTTATCCTTTGTTTGGCTACTGAATTTTGGCTCTGGGACTTTTATAGATAATACACATACCAAACCCTCACGCATATCATCACCAACAGTATCTACTTTAGCTTTCTTTGCTAATTCATTATCAGTAATATACTTGTTCAATACCCTGGTCATAGCTGCTTTCAGACCTGTTAGATGTGATCCTCCATCTCTTTGTGGAATATTATTAGTAAAACATAAAACATTTTCTGAATAAGAATCATTCCATTGCATGGCTACTTCAACAACAACAGGAACACCACCAGCAGATGACTCAGATAGCGCACTAAAAATACCATTATGAATTACAGTTTTATTACGATTTATATAACCAACAAAACCTTTTGCCCCTCCAGAAAATTCAAAATTTTCATTTTTATTTTTAATCAAATCCACCAATTTGATCTTAACACCGTTATTTAAAAAAGATAATTCTCTCAACCTTCTAGATAGAATTTCATAATGAAATTCTATATTAGAAAAAATTTCTGCATCAGGCAAAAAATGTACCTCAGTACCACTTTTATTAGTATGACCAATCACACTAAGAGGTTTTGTACAAACACCTCTTTCAAATTCTATTTGATGTATAGATCGATCTCTGCATATTGTCAATTTTAACCAAACAGACAATGCGTTTACACAAGAAACTCCTACGCCATGCAATCCACCAGATACTTTATAGGAATTTTGATCAAATTTACCTCCTGCATGTAATTCAGTCATCACTATTTCTGCTGCACTACGATGGAATTCATCATCCTGATGAATTCCTGTAGGAATACCACGACCATTATCAGATACTGATATAGAATTATCAGGATGAATTGTTACAACAATTTCATTGCAATAACCAGCAAGAGCTTCATCTATAGAATTATCAACTACCTCAAAAACCATATGATGTAATCCGGTACCATCAGAAGTATCACCTATATACATCCCCGGTCTTTTCCTAACAGCATCTAGCCCTTTTAATACTTTTATTGAACTAGCACTATAGCTTGTATCATTCTCTGATAAATGAGCGTTCTTTATTTTTGACATTTGTATATCTTTAACCAATATTTAAAATAATCCAATAATAGACAATTACACAATCAAATACGCATTGGCATAACTACATATTTAAAACTATCATTTCCAGGAAGAGTAATTAAAATCGAAGAATTGCTATCAGGATTAACTGACAAAACCAAACTATCTGACTTGACATTAGAAATGACATCTAGCAAATAACTAACGTTAAAACCGACATCAAACGATTCATATTTATAATCTATATCCAACTCTTCATGCGCTTCTTCATGTTCAGAGTTAGAAGATGAGATTTTGAAAGAATCCAATGCAAATTGAAACCTAATTCCTTTAAATTTATCATTCGTCAATATAGCAACTCTCTGTAAAGATCCATGAAAAAGGTCTCTATCTATTGTAAAATGTCTAGTATAATCTTGAGGTATCACTTTTGCGAAATCTGGGAATTTACCTTCTACCAATTTAGATATAAATTCTATATCACGAAAACAAAATTTAATCTGCATACCTGATACTGAAACTGACATTTCATCATCATTTTCCTGTAATAATCTTTGTATTTCTAAAACTGTTTTTCTAGGAATAATAATTTCTTTATAACCTTTAAAAGAATTGGTCAATATAGAGTTATAAGAAAGTCTATGTCCATCAGTTGCAACAGCACTAATTTTACCATTATCAAAAACTAGCAACATACCATTAAGATAATATCTTATATCTTGTTGAGCCATAGAAAAGTAAACCATATTAAACAAACTTTTCAATTCTATCTGAGACATCTTTACAAAAATGTCCCAATGATCATCACTATACATAATAGGAAAATCGTTGGCATCCAAAGATTGTAATGTAAATCTACTCTTCTCTGATAAAATATTAATTTTTCCAGGAAGTATTTCAATAATGACTTTACTCATTTCAGGTAAGGCTTTTAAAATCTCGAGCAACTTACGAGCTCCAACAGTAGTTGATGCGTCATCACCAGGAACTCCAAAATCAGCATAAGTTGTCATTTGTACATCTATATCTGTCGTAATAAATGATAACTTATTACTATGTTTCTTTATAAGAATATTAGATAATATAGGCATAGTATTCCGTCTTTCAACAATGCCAACTATATTAGATAAAGTTTTTATCAAATTCTCTCTATTAGTTTGTAAAAATTTCATTTCTAGCCCTTTAGGGTTTGTTCTAAAACATGTAAAGTATGATTAAGATCTGATTGTTTTATGCGAGCTTCCGAGATTTTCCTTACAGCATGCAAAACTGTAGTATGATCTCTTCCTCCAAACAAATCACCTATTTCAGGCAAGCTCTTTTGAGTCAATTCTTTAGCAAGATACATAGCAATTTGACGAGGCATAGCAATATTAGCCGGCCTTCTCTTAGAATACATATCAGCAACTTTAATTTTATAAAAATCTGCAACTGTCTTCTGAATATTTTCAACTGTAATTTGACCGTTAGAAACAGATAATAAATCCTTAAGAGCCTCCTTACAAACATCAACAGTTAATACATCACGACCATGAAAACGTGCATATGCTAATACTTTTCTTAATGCTCCTTCAAGTTCTCGAACATTACTGCGAAGATGTTTCGCGATAAAAAAGGCTACTTCTTCTGGCATTGGTATGCCTTCCGTAGATGCTTTACGTAAAAGAATAGCTACCCTCATTTCTAGTTCAGGTGGTTCTATTGCTACAGTTAAACCAGAATCAAATCTAGAAATTAATCTGCTATCTATGCCTGATAGCTCCTTCGGATAGGTATCACTAGTGATAATAATCTGCTTATGCTGGGCTACCATAGCCTCGAATGCATAGAAAAATTCTTCTTGAGTCCTATTTTTTCCAGAAAAAAACTGTATATCATCTATTAATAATAAATCAAGTGAATGATAATATCTCTTAAATTCATCAAATGCTTTCCTTTGATAAGCCTTAACAACATCAGAAACATATTGGTCCGCATGGACATATCTAACTTTCACGCTATATTTGTCAGATATCATTGAGTTGCCAACAGCATGAATCAAATGAGTCTTACCTAATCCAACTCCTCCATATAAAAACAAAGGATTATAAGATACACCAGGATTCTCAGAAACTTGCAAGGCTGCAGCTCTAGCTAATTGATTTGCCTTACCTGTAACAAAATTATCAAATGTAAGAATAGAATTTAACTTAGATCTTTCATAATAAATTTCTACATTTTCCGTTGTAACATTTTTTGTAAGAAATGTATGATTATCAACTTGTGAAACACTTGTAGTATCTCCACCTACATATATACTATTTACGTTATCAACATTTGTTGTGTTATTATCCTTTCCATTAGAAACACAGTCACTCTCGTGCGAAGGTTTTGATTTAACACGTGATGGTAATTCAAATATAATTTTTATTGGTTTTTTAAACCATTCATTAGCAATTTTCTCTATTTGACTACCAAATTTCCTCTTCACTAAATCTAATTTAAACCTATTTGGCACTAAAATAGTCAATATACTTTCCGCTTCATTAAAAGAAACAGGCTCTAATGGTTTAATCCATGCATTTATTTGTTGAGGAGGCAAATCCTTCTCCATTTGAGCAATAAATGTCAACCAAAAATTATTCAT
>JADMLC010000005.1 GCA_019278155.1 Candidatus Kinetoplastidibacterium crithidiae | reverse complement strand
ATTAACTAACCATCATTACGCTGTTGATCTAATTTTTCCTTTAGCAAAGCACCAAGATTTGTTGTTCCTGAAGAAGCACTAGCATCAGACATACGTTGTATTGTATCTACCGTTTCTACTACATCACGAGCCTTAACTGATAATTGAATTGACCTCGCCTTTTTATCTATATTTAGAATCATAGCATCAATATTTTGGCCAACCTTGAGTATGCTAGTAGCATCCTCAACTTTACCAGAAGATATTTCTGATGATCTTAAATAAGCATCAACTTCTGGCGCTAGTGTAACTACAGCTCCTTTAGGTTCAACCGATTTTATAATGCCAGAAACAACTGAACCTTTATCATGAGTAGCTACAAAATCTTGGAAAGGATCATTCACTAACTGTTTTACACCTAAAGAAATTCTTTCTTTGGCGGTATCTATCCCTAATACAACAGCTTCAATTTCATCACCTTTTTTCAAGGATCGAACTATTTCTTCTCCACTATCAGTCCAAGATAAATCTGATAAATGAACCAAACCATCAATTCCACCAGGAAGTCCAACAAATATACCAAAATCAGTAATTGATTTAATAGCCCCTTTAACCTTATCACCTTTTTTAAAGTTAATAGCAAATTCTTCCCATGGATTAACTCGACATTGCTTCATTCCTAAAGAAATACGACGACGCTCCTCATCTATTTCAAGAACCATTATCTCAACTTCATCACCTAAAGTTACTACTTTGCGTGGATCAACATTTTTATTAGTCCAATCCATCTCTGATACATGAACTAAACCTTCAATACCAGATTCTACCTCAACAAACGCACCGTAATCAGTTAAGTTTGTCACCTTACCAAATAATCTGGTGCCTTGTGGATAACGTCGAGATAAATCAACCCATGGATCCTCTCCCAGTTGTTTAACACCAAGAGACACTCTATTTTTTTCTTGATCAAATTTTAAAACTTTAGCTTCTATTTCCTGACAAACTTGTAGAACTTCAGACGGATGTCTAACACGACGCCAAGCCATGTCTGTTATATGCAATAAACCATCTACACCACCTAGATCTATAAAAGCTCCATAATCTGTGATATTTTTCACTACTCCTTTTACCACAGCTCCTTCATATAAGTTCTCTAACAATTTTTGACGTTCTTCCCCTACACTTGCTTCAAGAACTTGTCTTCTAGATAGAACTACATTATTTCTTTTCCTATCAAGCTTGATAACTTTAAACTCCATAGTTTTACCTTCATATGGAGTAGTATCTTTTACAGGACGTAAATCTACTAATGACCCAGGAAGAAAAGCACGGATACCATTAGTCATTACAGTAAGACCACCTTTAACCTTACCTGTAATTGTTCCAGTAATTAATTCCCCGCTTTCTAGAGCTTGTTCTAATTTCAGCCATGCTGATAATCTTTTTGCCCTATCTCGAGATAAAATAGTATCACCATAACCATTTTCTAAAGAATCAATAGCTACTGATACAAAATCTCCTGTATTTACTTCTATATTGCCTTGATCATCTAAAAATTCTTCCAAAGGTATTAACGCTTCTGATTTCAGTCCAGCATTCACAACAACAAAGTTATGATCTATTCTTACAACTTCAGCACTAATTACTTCACCAGACTTCATGTCTTGTTTTTTTAAACTTTCTGCAAATAATTCAGCAAAACTCTCTCCGCTACTAGCGTTTGATGAAAATAATGACATAGGAGTATTAAACCATTCGGTACAAAGACCATAAAAATACACACCAAATAATTGGTGGAGTTAAAAAACTACTAATATTTTGCTAATTATAAAAAAATATTAGTAGAGCCTATTCTTCCATAAATCTAATATTATGCTTACTGTCTCATCATTTGTAAGATAAGAAGAATCTATCACATGAGCATCATAAGCAGGTATTAAAGGGGATAATACACGTTCAGTATCTCTTAAATCCCTATCCATTATAGCACTTCTAAGGTTGCTAATGTTAACAGAGACTTTACTAGTTATCAACTGTTTATAACGTCTTTCCACTCTTACATCAATATTTGCAGTTAAAAAAATTTTTAAACTAGCAAAAGGAAAAACTACTGTACCCATATCTCTACCATCAGCTATTAAACCAGGTTCTTGAATACTGTGGCGCTGTATATTTAATAAAGAATCACGAATATTACTATTTTCTGAAATAATAGAAGCTACTTTACCAACATCTTCATTCCTAATTTTATTAGTAATATTTAAATTATTAACGTATATATCATTACTATGAAAAGAAAATTTTAGTGTTTTTAATAACCTTAAAATTGCATTAATATCATTGCATGAAATATTATTCTGAATAATGAAAAAAGCTAAAGATCTATATATGGCACCAGAATCTAAAATTGACCAACCCAATCTTCTTGCTAAAGAAGATGATATTGTCCCTTTACCAGCAGCAGTAGGACCATCAATTGTAATAACTGGGATATTATTTTTTATCTTTATCTTCACAAATATATAAATATTATTAAGTTATATTTTTTGTACTAACATTTTGCTATACACATCAAAATATTCTGGAAACGTCTTATTAACACAAGAGGGATCCATAATTCTTACATTGGTTTTGCCAAATGCCGTCAAAGAAAAACACATTGCCATTCTATGATCATCCCAAGTATCTATAGAAACTTGCGATGGCCAATTATCAATATCAATTGGATCAATAGATAACCAATCATCACCAGATTCTACCTTAACACCAAATTTACTCAACTCAACTTGCATAGCATGTATTCTATCTGTTTCTTTCACGCGCCAACTACCTATATTACGTAAAAAACATTTTCCATCAGCATATAGTGCTAATACAGCAGCCGTCATAGCAGCATCAGGTATCATATTAAAATCAATATCAAAAGATTTTAGTTTTTCCCCACTACATACTAGAATACCACTGGATTCAATAGAATTTTTCGAGAATTTAATATTGGCACCTATAGATGTCAAAAACTTTGTAAAATGTATATCACCCTGAATACTATCGTTTCCTACACCATTTATGATAACAGGTCCTCCAGCAATAGCTCCTAAAGCTAAAAAATAAGAAGCAGCAGAAGCATCACCCTCAACAGATATTTTGCCAGGAGTACTATAAAAATCCTCACGATTTATAAAAAAACTATCATGTGATATTTTATTAACAATAACCCCAAATTTTTCCATCAAATTCAAGGTAATATCTATGTATGGCTTTGAAATTAAATCTCCATCTAAATTAATTGTAAGATTAGTTTTATTTTTATTTGTAAATACGGGAGCAGCTAATAACAAAGCAGTTAAAAATTGACTAGATACAGAACCTTTTATAAAAACACTATCTGTATTAGATTTTATGAAAGGACTAACCATCAAAGGTGGATATCCTTCTTTACCATAATATTCAATATTGCAACCTAATTGTCTCAATGCATTCACTAAATCTCTAATAGGACGTTCATGCATTCTTGGAATGCCATGCAATTTATAATATCCATCCATAAAAGAAAGCACAGCAAGCAACGGACGCAATGCAGTACCAGCATTACCTAAAAATAAATCAAAACTCCCATTATTAAAATTACCATTGCTTATTAATTCAATATTATTTACATCTTTATCTACAATGGTAATGCCTAATTTAGATAGAGCATCTATCATAACTTTGGTATCATCAGAATTTAATAAACCATTAATTTCTGTGATTCCTTTAGATAAAGCCGATAATAACAATACCCTATTAGATATGCTTTTTGAACCTGGCAGAATAAAACTACCTTCGGCCTTACAATATCTACCTAAATCCAAATAAGCCTTTTTTTGATCCATACATTTATTCCTTAAACCAGTTACGGCGAACAACAGAGGCTTTTTCTAGTATTGAATACAATAATTTTCTATCTTCTGTATCTAAAGCTTTTCTAGCAGTTGAAATTAAAGAAAGAACTTTCTCTAATTCTATCTCTATAAATTTCTTATTAGAAAAAAATATATCACACCACATATCTGGAGAACTACCAGATATTCTGCTGAAGTCTCTAAATCCAGAACCAGCTAATAATAATCTCCTATCACAATTTTCAGAAGATGCTACCTGAGACATATACATGTAAGATAAAAAATGAGGTAAATGACTAACAGAGGCAAAAATACTATCATGTTCTTCTGGGTTCATATATATTACGTTTGCACCGCAACATAACCAAAAATTATTTACGGTATCTAGATCTCTTTTTTTATTTTCTAGTAATGGGGTAATAATAATATTCTGTTGCTTAAAAAGTTCTGCAATAGCTGCATCAGGACCTGTTTTCTCCATTCCTGCTATAGGATGGCACGGAATAAATTGACCTACACAAGTATCTAATACATCATAAGCTGCACTAATTACATCTGTTTTTGTACTGCCAACATCTATTATTATTGCATCTGGTAAAAGATAAGGTTTTATTTTTAACAATAAATCCCTTACATGACCAACTGGAGTAGCTAAGATTATAAAGTTAGATTTTGAAATAGCAAACTCCACACTACCATATTCATCTATAATATTTAGCTCTTTAGCTCGCATCAAAGATTTATGATTATTATCAACACCAATGATACGACCATTATAACCAGCTTTCTTCAGAGCCAAAGCAAAAGAGGAACCTATTAAGCCAACACCAATAATAGACAAAGATGATATATTGCAATTTTCAAATAAAACATTATCATTATTCATACTTTGTTAATAATATCCTCTAGTGCATTTAAAAACAATGTATTCTCTAATTTTTTACCAATACTAACTCTAAGCCATTCTGATAAACCATAATTATCAACTGGACGAACAATAATTCCTCTTTTTAACAATTCAAAATTTATATTTCTAGCATCACCTACTTTAACCAATATAAAATTGCCAAAACTAGGAATATACTCTAGATTTAAAGAATCAAATGACTTATACAAATGATATTTTTCTTCCTTATTTAGTGTACAACTTTTACATAAAAAATCTTGGTCTTCTAAAGCTGCAATAGCTGCTAATTGCGCTAATGAATTTACATTAAAGGGTTGTCTTACTCTATTGATAAAATCAGATATACCAGGATGAGAAACTGAAAAACCGACACGCAATCCAGCAAGGCCATAAGCTTTTGAAAAAGTTCTAACTACTATCAAATTTGGATATTTTTGTATTAGAGAAAAGCTATCAAATCTATCAACTTCATCTAAATATTCAGTATAAGCTTCATCTAAAACAACTAAAACTTTACTATTATATTTTTTATATACATTATCTAGAAAGTCAATAATATCATTTTTAGGTATAAACGTACCAGTTGGATTATTTGGATTAGCAATAAAAATCAATCTAGTATCATCATCTATTGCATTATAAAATTTATTTAAATCATGCTTATAATCAACAGATGGTATTTGTATATGTCTGGAACCTCTAGCCTGGGTAGCTATTTTATAAACAGAAAATGAATACTCAGAATATATTGCAGAAGATCTATTGTCTAAAAAAGCCAACGAAATTAACTCCAATATATCATTTGAACCATTCCCCAACACAATATTCTCTATTGGAATCGAATATTTCTTTGACAAAGCATGCTTTAAGTCAAAACCATTAGCATCTGGATATCTGGATATAGTCTTAAAAGACTCAGTTATCACATTTAAAACACTATCAGAGACACCAAGGGGATTCTCATTAGAAGCAAGTTTTACAATGAATTTTGGATCTATATTAAACTCTCTTGCTAACTCCTCTATTGGTTTACCTGCCTGATAAGGATTAATTTTTTTTATATAATCTGGTAAAAAAAACCTATTTTCAATAACCATAATTTACTCACTGTGCTGGATAAGAACCTAATATCTTAAAAAATGCTACTTGCGACTTTATTAACCTTAAAGCATTAAAAACATTATCATCATTCTGATGACCCTCAATATCTATATAAAAATAATATTCCCATTGTCCAGTACGAGCTGGTCTAGATTCAAAGCGAGTCATAGAAACATGATTAGTAGCAAATGGCTTTATCATTTCATAAACAGCACACGAACGATTTGGAACAGCCAAAATCAAACTTGTTTTATCTTTTCCACTAGGCATCGACTCTGAATTACCTATGGCAACAAAACGAGTTCGATTATTAATATCATCCTGTATCTTAGAATAGACAGCCTTTAAATCCCAAGAATCTGCTGCTATCATTCCAGCTATAGCAGCACAATTAGGATTCAACGAAGCATGACGAGCTGCTTCAGAATTGCTAGAGGCAGGAACTCTTTCTATATTAGGAAAATTTTTATTTAACCAAGTTTGACATTGAGCTAATGCTTGAGGGTGCGCCATTATTTTATTAACACCATCCATTGTTCCATTCTTAGTAAGCAAACAATGCTCTATTATTAATGAACGCTCACCCAATATTTTGACATTAGTATTAAGAAAAAGATCTAAGCTCCTATTAACAGCTCCTTCAAGAGAATTCTCAATAGGAACAATACCAATATCAGCTTTGCCATTTTCTACTGAATTGAAAACTTCATCAAAAGAAGCACATGACAATCTATCCATAGAATGTCCTAAATGCTCAAACGCTGCTTGCTCAGAAAATGATCCTGCTGGCCCTAAGTAGGCAACCTTTGTACGACGTTCTAAATCACGACAAGCAGACATAATCTCCTTCCAAACATAATATATAGCATCTTTTTGAAAAGGACCTTGATTTTTATTTTGCAAAGCATCTATAATTTGAGCTTCTCTCTCTGGTTTAAAAACTGCTGAATTAAACTTTGTATTGTTTTTAATATCACCTACTTTGATAACTACTTCAGCACGTTTGTTTAATAATTCCAAAATTTGCTTATCAATATCATCTATTAAATTGCGCAAAGGCAGCAAACTCGATTGTAATAATACTTCATCATCCATAATGACACTCAAAATCTCTCATATATTTAATCAAAGATAAAACACCAGACATTGGCATAGCATTATAGATAGAAGCTCTTAATCCACCTATAGTTCTATGCCCATTTAAATTAATTAGACCTAGTTTTTTAGCCTCAGATAAAAAAACACTAGTCAAAGCATCCTCTTTCATCATAAAAGGAATATTTACTCTTGATCTTACACTTCTTTCTACTTCATTATAATAAAAATCAGTAGAATCTAGGTAATCATAAAAAACTGAAGATTTCATCTTGTTCTCTTCGGCCACAATAGACAAACCTCCTTTTAGCTTCAACCATTTCAACATTAAAGAAGCCACATAAATTGGGAATATTGGTGGAGTACTATACAAAGAATTTGCTTTAAAAATATTAGTATAATTGAAAGATGATGGACACAATGGCAAAAAATTTTCTAGTAAATCTTTTCTAATCATAACAATAGTGAGACCTGCTACACCAATATTTTTTTGCGCACAAGCGAACACTAATCCAGTTTTTTCTATATCTAATGGTCTCGTCAAAAAATTAGAAGATGCATCAACAACTAAAACAGAATTAACAGACATATCTGACAGGATAGGCCAATCAACAAATTCAATCCCATCAATAGTTTCATTGCTACATAAGTGAACATAGGAAGACTGTTTACTTAATCTCCAATCTTCTAATCGAGGCATCCATCTACGAGGCTTATATTTTAAATCACTGTGATTTAAAATATAATTATTATCTACTGCTATACGTACATTACCATATTTTTTTGCTTCGATATAAGATGTGTAAGACCAATGCCCTGAAACTATAAAGTCAGCATTTCTATTATAGCATCTAGCCATGAGGTTCATAGGAATAAAAGCATTAGCACCATGGCCACCGGCATGTGTAAAAATAATTGCATAATCATGGCTTAGATTTAATAAATCACGCAAATCACATTCTGCTTCATAACAAATATGAGAAAAATCATCACTTCTATGACTCATCTCTAGTATAGAGAATCCAGTATCATTCCAACTAATTACATCACGAGAAATTTGTTCTAATACACTTTTAGGTAAAGCTCCAGGACCAGATGAAAAATTCCAAATTTGATCCATTATCACATGAACTCCTAACTATTTATAAGCAAAAAAACATAAAAATTAATTAATATAGAATTAATCTATTACTTTTATTTGATCAAGGAAACCGACATCATCAGACTCAACAACTTTTCTAACTCTTGATAAATAACTACCTTTAGCAATATTTATCAAAGTAACACCTTGTGTAACTCTGCCCATATTCCTAATTTCAGAAATTCTAGTTCTAACTAAAACACCAGCAGTAGTAATTAACATTATTTCATCGTTCGGATTTACTAAAACAGCACCGATAACCTTACCATTACGTTTGCTATTTTGTATTGCAATCATACCTTTTGTACTTCTATTATGCACAGTATACTGTTTAATAGAAGTTCTTTTTCCAAAGCCATTCTCTGTAGCTATCAAAACACTCTTATCTTCATTGTTAGATACTAGCAATGATACAACCTGTTGGTTCTTTCCTAAAATCATACCACGCACACCACGAGCGCTTCTTCCCATAGAACGAACATCTTTTTCATGGAATCTTACAGCTTTTCCTGAGTCGGAAAAAAGCATAATATCATAATCCCCATTTGTTAGCTCTGCTCCAATCAAATAATCTCCATCATTTAAACTTACAGCTATAATTCCATTTTTTCTTGGATTAGAAAAATCAGATAATGGTGTTTTTTTCACGGTGCCTTTAGCTGTTGCCATAAAAACATAAAGATCTTCACTAAAATCTTTTACTGGCAAAATAACTGTAATTTTTTCATTACTAGATAATGGAAATAAATTGATTACTGGTTTACCCTTAGATCCTCTACCACCTTGAGGAGTCTCCCAAACTTTTATCCAATAAACTCTTCCTAAATCAGAGAAAAATAATAGATATTCATGAGAATTTGCTATAAACAAATGTTCAATCCAGTCATCATCTTTAATAGAAGTTGCTTGCTTACCATGACCTCCTCTCTTTTGAGCATGATACTCAGATAAAGGCTGACTTTTTAAATATCCATTGTAGGATAAAGTAACAACCATATCATTTGGTACAATTAAATCCTCTGTTACTAGTTCAGTCGTATTGGATTCTATATAAGATTTTCTTGGGTCTTTTGCCTCACTAGAGAATTCGTCTTTTATTAAAATTAACTCTTCCTTAATGATATCGGTTACTCTTTCATGATTAGATAATATATCTAATAAATCAGATATGATTGACATAGTTTCCCTATATTCATCAAACACTCTATCTTGTTCTAAACCAGTCAATCGTTGTAAACGCATGTTTAGTATTTCTTGCGACTGCCATTCACTTAATCTATATAAATTACCTTCTACTATTCCAAAATTATCATCAACAATAGATGGTTTATAATGTTCTTTAGCAACTCCATTATTTTCAAACTTACTAATCATTGCCCATACAAGATCAGATGGCCAATCCTTACTCATCAAATTCTGACGAGCAATTAAAGGACTAGATGCAGTTTTAATTATTAATATAAACTCGTCGATATTAGCTAAAGCAACTGCCAATCCTTCCAAAATATGTGCACGATTCTTAGCCTTGTTTAATCTAAAGACAGTCCTTCGATTAACTACTTCTCTACGATGTTCTATGAAATAACTAATAATTTGCTTCAGATTTAACAATCTGGGTTGACCATGTACTAAAGCAACTAAATTCATACCTAAAGTATCTTGCAATTGTGTATTCTTATACAAATTATTTAAAATAATTTCAGGAGACTCTCCCTTCTTAAGTTCTATAACTAAACGCATTCCATCTTTATCCGATTCATCTCTTATATCAGATATACCTTCAATGCGTTTAGAATTCACTAATTCAGCAATTCTTTCTTGAAGAGTTTTTTTATTAACTTGATATGGAATTTCATCAACAATAATCGCAGATTTATGATCTCTACCATATTCTTCAAAATGAGTTTTAGCCCTCATGATAACCTTACCACGACCTGTTCTATATCCATCTCTAACACCAGATAGACCATATATTATCCCTCCAGTTGGAAAATCAGGAGCAGGAATAAAATCAATTAATTCATCTACAGAACAATCTGGATTATCTAGGCAAAATAAACATCCTGAAATAACTTCTCTAAGATTATGCGGTGGAATATTAGTAGCCATGCCAACAGCAATACCTGAACCACCATTGATTAACAAATTAGGTAATTTAGTAGGCAAAACTAATGGTTCTTTTTCACTACCATCATAATTAAGACCAAAATCAACTGTCTCACTATCAATGTCTGCTAATAATTCATGAGAAATTTTTGCTAATCTTATTTCTGTATAACGCATGGCGGCAGCACTATCGCCATCAACAGATCCAAAATTACCCTGACCATCTACAAGTACATACCTCATAGAAAAATCTTGTGCCATTCTTACAATAGTATCGTATACAGATTGATCTCCATGTGGATGATATTTACCAATTACATCACCAACAATACGAGCTGATTTCTTGTAAGCACGATTCCAATCATTATTAAGTTCGTGCATTGCAAAAAGAACTCTTCTATGAACAGGCTTTAATCCATCGCGAACATCAGGTAAAGCACGGCCAACAATGACACTCATAGCATAGTCCAAATAACTACGACGCATCTCTTCTTCCAAAGATATTGGAAGCATTTCCATAGCAAAAGAATTCATATTTACGATCACACTATTTAAAAATAATCTCTAACTCATACAATAAAAGAACACAATTCCTATTATAGAATTATATGTTCTACCATTTAACTTAAGATATAAAACAAAATATTATTTGCAAATTATCTATAATTCAATAATAAACAATTCAAGATAATGTCCATCTAAAACAACATTACACTTATTATTTTATAAATAATTAGATTAACATATCAAATCATCTTATGATTATCTAAAAGATTATTATATTAACATTTAATTTAGATTAAATATCAATTAATGCTGTAAAATTAAGACTATGATACGTGTGTCTTATCCTTTCAATTATAAAAGAGGAGAAATATGAATAAATCACTTAAAATGGCTTTAATCATTGCTTGTACTACAATTGCCACTTCTAGCGGTGCTGTTACTAATGAAAAAAATTGTTGGACAGACTCATTTGGCAATCCACTTAAAAATGGAACTAATGAACTGCATTGGAAGAATAGTATTAACAGTAATGATGTAAAAAATAAACCTACTAATACTAATGTAGTAAAAAAAATTAGTTTAAATAAAAATACTTTTTTTGATTTCGATAGTTATATTTTAAAATCGGAAAACATTAGCCATCTTGATGAAATGATAAAAGATTTAAAAAATATTGATATAGATAAAATTATTATTTCTGGTTTTACAGATGCTAAAGGAAATGCCAATTATAATAAGAAACTCTCCGAAAATCGTGCAGAATCAGTTAAAAACTATCTAATTCATAACGGAATTAAATCTGATTTTATATCTATAAAAGCTAATGGTTCAAGTGACCCTATAGCCGACAACAATAATGAAGAAGGAAGAGCAAAAAATAGAAGAGCAGAGATTAAAGTATTTAGCAAAAACTAATAACATATGAACTAACCAGTAATATATTGAATCATTCAATATATTACTGGTTAAATAAAAATATAAACATAATATTTAAAATACATATGACAATAAACCTAGGTAAGTCACTTAGAATATTTCTTTTAATTATATGTTATAATCCAGTTTAGTTTTTATTAATTATTATCAGTATTATATAAAGGGGCCGATAAGGTTTCGACATTGGTTGGAAAATAGATCGCAGCATGTCGAGCACCAGTAAGCTCGCTAATCCACTGGAAAAAATATAAACGCCAACGATACGCGTTTCAAGCTAGCAGCTTAGTTCTTCTAGCCGCTGCACTAATCTTTCCTTGGGTTAGGTAATGCGATTGTTTCTTAAATGGAATGATTTCATTGCTGCAGTGTCATTTACAAGGAATCAGTTTATAATATTTTCACATATTTTAAACTTAATTCTAGTGAATCGTCTAACTATGGCCTGTTAGTTGGCATATTGTTAGATTAAAAAAAGTAAACTGACTACACATGTAGAAGTGACTATGGAAAACTAATGGACGGGGGTTCGATTCCCCCCGGCTCCACCATAGTTTATTAACTATTTAAACCATTTCACAAAATTTATAACTTTAGTCATATCTTCAGGTATATGGCATTCAAATTGGCAAGAATCACCTTTAATATTAGTAAAATTTAAGAATCTTGAATGCAACATATGCCTACCCCCCTCAATTATATAATTACTATTATAAATAGAATCTCCAAGAATAGGATTACCGATACTAGATAAATGCACTCTAATTTGATGAGTCCTACCTGTTTCTAATTTACATATAATTTTTGTTACACTAAAACCATTTGGTGTAACACCTTTTAAAATTGGTTTAAAATGAGTAATAGCTTCTTTGGGTGCTATGATATTTTTGACTGCCATTTTTATAGGATTATTAGCATCTCTACCAATCGGTTTATTTATAGTATTAGCTGCAGATATGTGGCCATGGACTATTGCTACATATTCTCTAGAAACGTTCCTTAACTGCAATTGTCGTACAAAATATAACTGAGATTCTATTGTACGAGCAACAATCATAACTCCAGATGTATTTTTATCTAGTCTATGAACAATACCTGCACGTGGCACATAAAATAACTCAGGATATTTATACAACAAACCATTTAATAAAGTTCCTTTCCAGTTTCCAGAACCAGGATGTGTTACTAATCCTGCTGGTTTATTTATAATTATCCAATCAGCACTTTCATCAACAACATCAAAACTAATATTTTCTGGACTAAATGATAAAGATTCTAATGTTGGTTGTATCCAAACAGTGATTGTATCACCAGATTGAACATTATGGCGTATTTTTACTGATTTGCCATTTACTAAAACATGATTATTTTTAATCCATTGTTTGATACGCTCTCTAGAATAATCAGGCATCAAAAACGACAAAATTTTATCTAATCTATCACTAATACCTTCAGGAACAGTTATATTTTTTGGAAAAGATTCATTAAAACAATTAGAATTATATTTATTAAACATAGTAATAAATCGTATAATACATAAAATCAAATTTTAAACTAACAAACAATAAACATTCCATGTCTTATATTTTTTTAAAAAAACTAAATTATTTCATTAGATATAGCAGTTTATTATTAACGATAATTCTCTCATTTAATGTATATGCATACAATAATATAAATTATATAAATGACAATATATCTTCAGAAGATGCATTGATTAAACAATTATATGATCAAACAATCAAAGAAATAGAAAATAAAAATTGGATAAAATCAAAAGAACTAATTCATAAAATTATAAAAATAAGGCCATTTGGAGAAATGTATAAACAATCATTAATAAATTTGATATATATAAAATGGCAGAATTGTGAAATAGAAGAAGCTTTAAACGACATAGAACAATTTCAGAAAAAGTACCCTGGAGATAATAATATAGATTATGTCCTTTATATGAAAGGAGTGATCAATTTCTCCCCTAAAAAATCATTTATTTCTTTCTTTAATAAAGATCTTTTTCTAGAAAAAGATGTCGAAAAAATGCAAGAAGCCTATAAAAGCTACGACGAATTAATACAGCATTTTCCAAATAGCAAATATGTTGAAGAAGCAAAATTACTACTTAACTATACTAAAAATTCTATAGCGAAAAATGAATTAAACATAGCAGAATATTATTTTAACAAAGAAGCTTATTTAGCATCAATTAATCGCGCCAATAATCTTATCATGCAATTCAAAGAATCTCCTTATAGCTATAAGGCAAAACAAATACTAGAAAGATCTTATCAAGAATTAAATATGAGTAACTTTATATTTAATCAATAAATTTCTTCAACTCTTGAATATCATAATCTAAGTCATAACTCTCTAGTATAGGTGAATATTCAAACTCATTCATTTTTTCACTCTTGATCTTTTGTAAAAATATTTTAATATCTTTTATTAAAGAACCTACATTATTAGCATCAGAAAAAGAACCTCTTGACTTTAGAATATCTTTACCAGATGAAGATATTAAACGAAATTTAAAATATCCTTTATTATCACGATAACAAATAAAGCGATGGTCTTTATTGTCCTTATTATTAAAATGAGAGGTTTGATTATTAACACATTGTTTTTTACTATTACAGATATCTACATTTAAACTACGTAATCCAACTATATCACGTATATCTTTAATAGTATTCTGAGAAAAAAAACGTGCTTTTTGGGCTCCTGATTGAAGTATATTTTCTATTAAATCTGGCTGAGAAATAAGTTTATTATATCTCTCACGCATAGGTAATAACTCACTTTCTATTTTCTCATATAGGATATTCTTTGCTTCACCCCAAGACATACCACTATTCAAACTTGATTTGTAAGACTGCGACTCTTCTTCTGTAGCAAATGCTCTAAAAAGAATATATAAATGAGAATCTTCTGCATTCTTAGGATCACCAGGTTTGCTTGAGTCAGTTACTATGCGCATAATAGAAGAACGTAGATTTTTAGCTCCACCATCAAATAAAGGTATAGTATTATTATAGCTTTTAGACATCTTACGACCATCTAAGCCAGGCAAAGTCGCAACATTATCTACTATAAATGCCTCAGGTAAGACAAAAAAATTAACATTATATAAATGATTAAATTTTTGAGCTATATCTCTAGCCATTTCTAAATGTTGTATTTGATCTTTCCCTACTGGAACCTTATTTGCTTTAAATAGCAAAATATCTGCAGCCATTAGAACAGGATAAGAAAATAACCCCATACTAACACCATCATCTGCATCTAAACATTTTGACAAGTTTTGACTAACTAACGCCTTATAAGCATGCGCCCTATTCATTAAGCCTTTAGCGGTACTACATGTGAGTATCCAACATAACTCTAATATTTCAGAAATATCTGATTGTCTATAAAAAATAACCCTTTCAACATCTAAACCAGCTGCCAACCAAGTGGCTGCTATTTCCAACCTAGAACGACATAATCTGATTGGATCCCAACACTTTATTAAGGCATGATAATCTGCTAGAAAAAAAAACGACTCTGCATCTGAATGAAGACTAGCCTGTATAGCTGGACGAATAGCACCAGCATAATTACCGAGATGAGGAGTACCAGAAGTAGTAATACCAGTAACAATACAGGTTTTCATGAAATATATAATATAAAATTAAAACAAATACTTAAAAAATAGCAAAAACAAAAACCATAATATGATTTAATTAAATCATATTATGGAATCAATACTAATAATTTAGAGAACGCTTATCAACCGCTAAAGCAGCTTCCTTCATTGACTCAGAAAGAGTTGGGTGCGCATGACAAATACGAGCTATATCTTCTGCAGCTCCTTTAAATTCCATAATTGTTACAGCTTCCGAAATTAACTCAGAAGCCATAGGTCCTATAATATGAACACCTAAAACTTCATCAGTTGAGGCATCAGCTATTATTTTTACAAAACCAGTTGTATCTCCTAATGCTCTTGCTCTACCATTAGCTAAAAAAGGAAAACTACCAACTTTATATTTACGACCTTCCTGTTTTAATTGTTGCTCGTTTTTACCAACCCAAGCAATTTCTGGCGAAGTATATATAACAGAAGGTATAGTATTAAAATTGACATGCCCATGCTGCCCAACTATACGTTCAGCAACAGCAACACCTTCCTCTTCAGCTTTATGTGCTAACATAGGTCCTCTTACAACATCACCTACAGCCCAAACATTTGATAAATTAGTTTTACAATTATCATCAACTACTATAAAACCTCGTTCGTCTATATTTAAACCAACTGCTGAAGCATTTAATCCATCAGTACGGGGAACACGTCCTATAGAAATAATAATTTTATCAACTAACAAGTCTTTTACTGAAGCATCTTTATCTTTATATTTAATAGATACAGATTTACCAAGATTTTTAACCTCAATAATATCAACACCAACTCTAATATTAAGACCTTGTTTTGTGAATACCTTTAAAGCTTCTTTTGATATTTGAGAGTCAGCAGCCATAAGAAAATCAGGCATGGCTTCAAGTATAGTGACATCTGCACCAAGCCTACGCCATACACTACCCATTTCAAGACCTATAACTCCAGCACCTATAACTCCTAATGTCTTGGGAACATTTTCAATATTTAATGCACCATCATTAGATAAAACAGTTTTCTCATCAAATTTCAAACCTGGATACTCTCTAGCAGATGAACCAGTAGCAACTATTACATTCTTTGCTAACAATTCTTCATCCAATGAAGATACTTTTATTATTATGTTATCTTTATTTTTTTCAACAAAAGAAGCAAGACCATGAAAAAAAGAAACTTTATTTTTTTTAAAAAGATATAAAATTCCCTCATTATTTTGCTTAACTACTGAATTTTTACGAGAAATAAGTTTTTTTAGATTAAGTGATACATTAGAAACTACTATACCATGTTCATCAAAATGATGGTTTGCAAGATCAAAATGTTCTGAGGATTGCAATAGCGCTTTAGATGGAATACAACCAACATTAGTACATGTACCACCTGGAGCTGGAGAACCATCCACATTTTTCCACTCATCTATACAGGCCACATTTAATCCAAGCTGAGAAGCACGAATAGCTGCTATATATCCACCTGGACCGGCACCTATCACTACAAGATCAAATTGTTTTGACATATTTTTACAATATAAATAAAAATTTACAAACTCTAGATATTATATTTGATAACAATAATAAAAATACTATCTAGATCATAAATAAGAGTATTCATTATAATATTGAACACTCTTATTTTAAAAAATAACAAAAAGCTTTACAAATCTAATAAAAGACTTTGTGGATCTTCCAATGCATCTTTAATAGCAACTAACCCCAATACAGCTTCACGACCGTCAATAATCCTATGATCATAAGATAAAGCCAGATAATTCATTGGACGAATAACTATTTGACCATTTTCAACAACAGCACGTTCTTTAGTAGCATGTATTCCAAGAATAGCGGATTGAGGAGGATTGATTATTGGAGTAGACAACATTGACCCGAAAACACCACCGTTTGATATGGAAAATGTTCCCCCTGTCATTTCTTCTATACTTAATTTGCCATCTGCCGCTCTCTTACCAAAATCAGCAATGGATTTCTCTATATCTGATATCGACAATTGATCTGCATTTCTAAGTATTGGAACAACAAGACCTCTTGGACTACCAACAGCAATACCAATATCAAAATAACCATGATATATAATATCTTTGCCATCAATAGAAGCATTAATTAATGGAAATTTCTTCAGAGCAGCAACAGCAGCTTTCACAAAAAAAGACATAAAACCAAGCTTTACACCATGTTCTTTTTCAAACTTATCTTTATATTTACGTCTGATATCAATAACAGACTGCATATTAACTTCATTAAAAGTAGTTAATATAGCATTTTCCTGTTGAGACTGTATTAATCGTTCAGCAATTCTTGCTCTTAAACGACTCATAGGAACACGCTGTTCTGGCCTTCCATCAATAGAAAATGTTTTTGGCTGTGTATTATCCATCGCAGGCTTAGCAGCATCAACTGAAGTTTTTGCAGATAAAACATCAGATTTTGTTACCCTACCGTCCCTTCCAGAACCAGATATTGATGATACATCTAACCCTTTTTCAGATAAGATTTTTGAAGCTGCTGGTGAAGCAACATTTTTCATATCCTTAACACTATGACTGGAAGTTTGATTCGATGCTTCATTAGAATTAGAAATATTTTTAGAGACATCTACAGATGCTGTTTTAGCAGCAGCAGTATCTATTTTTGCAATCAACTCGCCAGAAACAACAGTACTACTGTCTCCTCTAACTATTTCTATTAACACACCAGAGGATGGAGCTGGAACTTCTAAAACAACTTTATCAGTTTCAATCTCAATTAAAATCTCATCTGACTCTACAAAAGAACCCACGCTCTTTTTCCAAGTCATCATAGTAGCTTCTGAAATAGACTCAGATAACTGAGGAACAACAACATCAATAATAGCCATAATGGTAAATCCCGTAATTCATTAACAATTATAAAAATATCATTTAGCAAGTATAACTTTAAATTTTTGAGCAAAAGCCTGATCAATTAAATTCTTTTGTTGTTCTTGATGCTTAGCTAAATAACCCACTGCAGGAGATGCAGAAGCATTACGTCCGGCATAACCAAGTTTTTGACCCTCTTTCATATTTTCATATAAATGGTGTTGAATATAATACCAAGGACCTTGATTTTGTGGTTCATCTTGTACCCATATGATTTCAGACAAGTTAGGATATTTTTGCAATTCAGCCTCAAAAGATTTATGAGCAAAAGGATATAATTGTTCAACTCTAATTATAGCAACATTATCTAACGACCGCTCTTTACGAGAGTTCACTAAGTCATAATATACCTTACCAGAACAGGCTAATAATCTTTTCACTGACTTCGAATTGATATTAGCATCCACTTCTGGAATTACCATCTTGAAAGATCCTTCAGATAAATCCACTAATGGAGAACTTGCATCTTTATTACGCAACAACGATTTAGGCGTAAAAATCACCAAAGGTTTACGGAAAGGACGAATCATTTGTCTGCGCAACAAATGAAATATTTGTGATGCGGCAGTAGGCTGAACAACTTGCATGTTGTTATCAGAACATAATTGTAAAAATCTTTCAATTCTTCCAGAAGAATGCTCAGGACCTTGACCTTCGTAACCATGAGGCAACATCATAGTCAAACCAGATTGACGACCCCATTTTGCTTCACCAGATGATATAAATTGGTCTATAACTACTTGAGCTCCATTTACAAAGTCACCAAACTGAGCTTCCCATATTGTAAGAGTATTAGGCTCTGAACAAGAATAACCATATTCAAATCCCAATACAGCTTCCTCCGAAAGAACAGAATCTATAACAACAAAAGGAGCTTGAGAATCAGAAATGTTTTTAAGAGGTATATATACTCCATCATCCCATTTTTCTCTATTTTGATCATGTAAAACAGCATGCCTATGAGTAAATGTGCCACGACCAGAATCTTGACCTGTAATTCTTATAGCATAACCAGAATTTAGCAAAGTAGCAAAAGCCAAATGTTCAGCCATACCATAATCTAAATTAATCTCTCCATGAGACATTTTACGACGATCATTTAGCAATTTGGCAACTAATGGATGTGCATTAAAACCATCAGGCACCTTAGTTATCAACTCACCTATACGATTCAATTCAGAAATAGGAACAGCAGTATCTGCATGATCCGTCCATTTGGAATTTAAAAATGGCGCCCAATCTATAGCATATTTACTTTTATGATCAGTCAATATTGGCTCAATAGTACGTTGTCCATCTTCCATGACCTGACGATATTCTTTTACAAAATTATCAGCCTCTTCAGCAGTCAAAACTTTTTGATCAATCAACTTATCAGCATAAAGCTTACGGGTTCCTGGATGTTGTTTAATACGACTATACATCAAAGGCTGCGTTAAAGCAGGAGTATCTTGTTCGTTATGACCAAGCTTACGGAAACATACTATATCAATAACAACATCACGACCAAACTGCATTCTATAATCAACAGCTAATCTGCTTGCAAATACAACAGCTTCAGGATCATCACCATTAACATGAAATACTGGCGCCTCAATCATTTTAACAACATCTGTACAGTATATCGTTGATCTAGCATCTCTAGGATCAGATGTCGTAAAACCTATTTGATTATTTATGACAATATGTATTGTACCACCAGTACCATATCCTCTAGTTAAGGCTAGATTCAATGTTTCCATAACAACGCCTTGACCAGCAAAAGCAGAGTCACCGTGAACAAGAACAGGAAGCACTTGTTGCTTCCCTTTGTGATCCTCCCGTCTTTCTTGCCTAGCCCTGGCACTACCTTCAACAACTGGATTAACTATTTCCAAATGTGATGGGTTAAAAGCTAAAGACAAATGGACAGGACCACTTCGCGTTGCTAGATCACTAGAAAAACCATTGTGATACTTAACATCACCGTCGCTAAGGAATTGTGAATGTTTGCCTTCAAATTCTGCAAACAAATCACCAGGCATTTTACCCATGATATTTACCAACATGTTTAAACGCCCTCTATGAGCCATACCAACTATAACTTCCTGAATCCCAAGATCAGCAGCATGATTGACAACCTCATCCATAGAAGCTATAAAGCTCTCTCCTCCTTCAAGAGAAAAACGTTTCTGGCCGACATATTTTGTATGCAAAAATCTTTCTAAACCTTCAGCTTCAGTTAATTGCTGCAATATATGGCGCTTTCCGTCAACACCTAAATTAATATCTACTCCTTGAGTTGATTCCATGCGCTCCTGTACCCATCTTTTTATTACAGGATTGGATATATGCATAAACTCAACACCTATAGAGCGACAATATGTGTTTTTCAAAGACTTTAAGATTTCCCTCAAAGTCATGGTACTAGATTTTGAAAAATAAGTACTACTTGAAGAGTAGGTCTGATCAAGATCAGATTCTTTAAAACCATAGAAACCAGGATCTAATTCAGGAATATCAGAACGTTCTTTTCTTTTCAAAGGATCTAAATCAGCCCAATGAACTCCTAGTGATCTATAGGCAGCAATTATAGATTGCACAAATACTTGTTTTGAAGCAACCGACAAATCTGAAGATGTAGAACTATTATTAACAAAAGAATTTGTTTTAGCTCTATAAGCAAAAGACTCTACTATAGGAGCATGTGCTTGATCTATAGTTTTTTCACTACCATCTGTGGCTGGTGAATTCTGTAGATGATCAAAGTACTGTCGCCAATGTTCAGCTACAGCTCCTGGGTTATCAAGATAAATCTCGTATAACTCTTCTACATATGGCGCATTACCGCCAAATAAATATGATGTGGACAAAGATTCTTTATTAGAAGACATAATTTAGCTTCACCTTTTCGAGCATTTCACTCGACACGATGCAGGGGATAAAACCTTCCGCGACACGGACTTCCCGTTCAGCGGATAGCAATGGGCAGAAGGCATGTGCATAAAACCTAAAATTTTTAAAGCCACTAAGGCTAAAATAACTAGCATGTTAATTATAACTTATTCGTCACAATTTTATAACTACTTACTACAACAACTATTGTACACAAAAAAATGCTTAAATATCATGAATTCAGCATTATAGAAGTAACGAATAACATCATAAAACAACAAAAAATGAGAAACCAACTAACAATGAGTTATGAAATGATACAGTATACATAAACAAATATAACTTTGTAGCATAAGAAAAGACTGTTAAAATAGTTGTTTATATAAGTAAAAATTGCTTAATTTTTCAAAAGATCTTATGAAGAAAGAGTATTTATGAGATAATAATATTTTTCATAAAATTAAATATTAATCAAATCTATGACCATTTACAGTCGGCCATAATTATAAAAAATTATAATTAAGCAATTAATTTTTAATCGGATATTAGCAATAGTATGTATAAAATACTAACTTGACTATTTATCGATCTTGTATTTTAAAGCTGGCTAAGAATTTTATTATAAAACTTTCAACAAAGTGTAAAAAATATGGATGAAAATTTAAATCAAAGAGCACTGGAATATCATGCTTTTCCTACTCCAGGAAAAATATCAGTTACCCCTACTAAGACATTAGCTAATCAAGATGATTTGTCTTTGGCCTATTCTCCTGGGGTGGCAGCCGCTTGTATGGCAATTTTTAATTCTGGAGATAGTGCTGCTTCAATGTATACTTCTAGATCTAACTTGGTTGGAGTAATTACAAATGGAACAGCAGTTTTAGGTCTAGGCAACATAGGACCTCTGGCGTCAAAACCAGTAATGGAAGGTAAAGGCTGTTTATTTAAAAAGTTTGCAGGAATTGATGTTTTTGATATCGAACTTGCAGAGAATGACCCAGATAAACTTGTAGATATAATATCTGCTTTAGAACCAACATTAGGCGGTGTTAATCTTGAAGATATAAAAGCTCCAGAATGTTTTTATATTGAGAAAAAACTCAGAGAAAAAATGAAAATACCAGTTTTTCATGATGATCAACATGGTACTGCAATAATATCATCTGCTGCTATCCTCAACGGTCTTAAGGTAGTAAATAAAAAAATAGAGGATGTCAAAATAGCTTGTTCTGGAGCTGGCGCTGCTGCTATTTCATGTCTGGACCTTTTAGTAAGGTTAGGAGCTAAAATTGAAAACATCTATGTAGTTGATTCTCGTGGAGTTATCTGGGAAGGCAGAGATGAAAACATGGAGGCCAACAAGCTGAGGTATGCTAAAAAAACTTCCTTAAGAACACTAGCTGATGTTGTAAAAAATGCAGATGTCTTCTTAGGATGTTCCGCAGCAAAAGTTTTAACTCCTGAAATGGTTAAAACTATGGCTAATAAACCACTTATTCTGGCTCTAGCAAACCCAGAGCCAGAAATATTACCGCCGCTAGCTAAAGAAGTTAGACCAGACTGTATAATAGCTACAGGAAGGTCAGATTACCCTAATCAAGTAAATAATGTTTTATGCTTTCCCTTCATTTTTAGAGGAGCCCTAGATTGTGGAGCCTCACAAATTACAGAAGAAATGAAAATGGCTACTGTTAGGGCTATAGCTGATTTAGCACAAGCAGAGCAAAATGATGAAGTAGCTTTAGCCTATTCTGGTCAAAATCTTTCTTTCGGACCAGAATATATAATACCAAAACCGTTCGATCCTAGATTAATAGTACATATAGCACCAGCCGTTGCAAAAGCCGCTGAAGAATCAGGTGTTGCTAAAAGACCTATAAAAAATTTAGAAGCTTACAAACAAAAATTAGCATCTTATGTATATCATTCTGGTCAAATAATGCTTCCTTTATTTGAACAAGCACAAAAAGATCTTAAAAGAGTCATTTATGCTGATGGTGAAGATGAACGCGTATTAAGAGCAGTACAAACAATAATAGATGAAAAATTAGCATATCCTATACTAATAGGTAGATTATCAGTAATAGAAATGCGAATAAAGAAATTGGGTTTACGAATCAATATAAATAATGATTTAGAAATAGTTAATCCAGAAGATGATATTAGATTTAAGGAATTGTGGACTAGCTATTATAAATTAAAATGTAGAGATGGAGTAAGTCCAGATATTGCTAAATCCATGATCAGAAAACATAATACTCTTATAGGAGCTATGCTTCTAAAAAGAGGCGATGCTGATGCAATGCTATGTGGAGTTACAACCAAGTATAATAATCAATTAAAATACATAGATGAAGTAATAGGGAAAGAATCAAATAATACATATGCCGCTCTGAATATATTAATGCTACCAAATCAAACATTATTCATTGCAGACACACAAGTTAATGAAGATCCTGATTCTCAAGAAATTGCCAACATAGCTATACAAGCTGTACAAAAAATGGTTAATTTTGGTTTCACTCCTAAAGTAGCATTATTATCTCATTCTAATTTTGGTAGCCAGATCAGTAAATCCTCACAAAAAATGTCAGAAGCATTAAAAATAATAAGAAGATTACAACCAGAATTAGAAGTAGAAGGAGAAATGCATGCTGATTCTGCTTTATCTGAGAAAATAAGAAATATTTCTTATCCAGATAATAACCTGAAAGGAAATGCTAACCTATTGATAATGCCAAATTTAGATGCAGGAAATATCGCACATAACTTGCTCAAAATGACTGGAAGTAACGGTATAACTGTTGGCCCTATATTATTAGGATCATCTAGACCTGTACACATTTTGACGAATAGTTCAACTGTAAGAAGAATTATCAATATGACAGTTTTAGCTGTAATTGATGCGCAAAAAGAAAAAAATAAAATATAATTTTTCTAATATCAGGCTATGCATAAAATATAGATATCACTTTATGCATGGCCTGTTTCTTTTTTATATAGATAATTGAATTTAGGATAAAAAATATTTATGCCATTATTTATTATTATTCACATGACCATAACAATATCATGGTTTGCCGGATTATTTTATTTACCACGCATATTTGTAAATATAGCACAACAAGATGAAAATAATATCAGACATTGCCTTATAGGAATGGCTAAACGTTTATATAATTTTATGTATATCTTAAGTATTGGGGTAATAATTTCTGGAATAATTCTATACTTATCCAAAAATCCTACAGAACAAAATATTGAAGATCATCATAAATGGATGTACTTAAAACTAATAATTGTATTTATGGCTTTTATATACCAGCAAATATGTAACAAAATGATCGAAAATTTTGAAAAAGGTTCAAATAAAAAAAGCCATAATTTTTATAGAGTATTTAATGAAATACCATTATTTTTTTTAATTACAATATTATCTTTAGTAACCTTAAAACCATTCTAAATATTAAACAATATCAAAATGTTAAATACACATAGCAGTAATAATTTTCATAATAAAAAGAATCATAATAACTTTTGTGAAGGAGAAATTTTTACTGTTTTTGCCGTATGCACGTATGGACTAGAAGATACACTAGCAGAAGAATTAAAAACAATTGGTTTCCAGAAAATAGGAATTGAAAAATCAGGATGTACCTTTAAAAGTAATTTACGGGGCATACAGTATGCTAATTTATATTCAAGAATATCATCAAGAATTTTAATTCAAATTGAAAAAAATATAATTTATGAAGAAAAAGATATATTAGATATTTCTTCTCAAATTAAATGGGATGAATGGTTTGACTTTAAAAAAACAATAAAAATAAAAACCATTGGATATAATACTAGATTCCAAAGCATTCAATACTGTAATCTGTTAGTAAAAGATGGCATATGCGATTATTTCAGAAAAACATACGATGTTAGACCAAATGTAGATAAACAAGATCCTGATGTAAGAATATATTCATTTATAAAACAAAACTCGTTGACCTTGTATATAGATTCTTCTGGAGAATCTCTATTTAAACGAGGATGGAGAATAAACAAAGGAACAGCTCCAATAAAGGAAAATTTAGCAGCCGGATTATTAGCATTATCAGGATGGACTCCACAATATCCTTTATTAGATCCTTTTTGTGGAAGTGGCACTATAATTATAGAAGCAGCACATATTGCCTGCTCTATCCCTCCTGGAATATCAAGAAAATTTGCTTTTGAAAAACTAAATTTTCATAATCACTCTAATTGGACTGATATCTTAGAAGAAGCAAAAATCAACATCGACAGAAATATTCAAATAGAATTAATTGGCTGCGATATAGATAAGTCAGTTCTAGAATATGCTAAAGTTAATTTAGCTAAATCAGGAATAGATAACAATAATATAAAATTTCTACATGATGATGCTTGTAACATCAAAATAGAAAATTATAATAAAGGATTTATAGTAACTAATCCTCCTTATGGAGAGAGAACATATAATGAAGATATATGGTATTCTTGGTCTCATAACTTAAAAGAAAATTTCTTTGACTGGAATGTTAATATTATTTCAAATGACATGTCCCTACCTAGTAAAATGCGTCTGAAACCAAAAAGAAAAATGCCTATTTTTAATGGAAAACTAGAGTGTAGATTATTTAAATTTGAGATAGTAAAAAATAGTTATAGAACACAAAAATAGAAAGCATGCCAACAAAACTCTCTATTGACATACTTTTATTGATATTAGCTAATATTGTAAAAAGCATCTCTACCTGGATAAACAGCAACACTAGATAGTTCTTCATTTATACGCAATAACTGATTATATTTAGCCATTCTATCAGATCTCGATAATGAACCAGTTTTTATTTGCATAGCATTTGAAGCCACAGCTATATCAGCAATCGTGGAGTCTTCTGTTTCTCCAGATCTATGAGAAATTACTGAAGTATACCCAGCCTTTTTTGCCATATCTATAGCTGCAAATGTTTCTGTCAGAGTTCCTATTTGGTTAATCTTAATCAAAATAGAATTTGCAATTCCTTTCTTTATGCCTTCTCTTAAAATTTTAGTATTAGTAACAAATAAATCATCTCCAACCAATTGGATGTTTCTACCTAACTGATTTGTTAGTATTTCCCAACCATCCCAGTCATTTTCAGACATCCCATCCTCAATAGAAATAATAGGATATTTATCACATAAGTTACCAAGAAAATCAGCAAATTCTTTAGAATTTAAAGAAATATTATTTTCTCCATAAAGACTATATTTACCATTACGATAAAATTCAGAACTAGCACAATCTAAACCCAAACATACTTGTGATCCTGGTTCATACCCTGCTTCACTAATTGCCTTTAATATTAATTTAATAGCTTCTTCATTATTACTAACATTAGGAGCAAAACCTCCTTCATCTCCAACTGCAATCGACATACCATTTGCAATAATAATTTTCTTTAAAGTATGAAAGATTTCAGCACCCCAACGTAATGCATCCTGAAAACTATTAGCCCCAATTGGCAGTATCATAAATTCCTGCAAATCTAAATTATTATTGGCATGAGCTCCCCCATTGATAACGTTCATCATTGGAACTGGCATGCTCATCAGACCACTACCACCAAGATAACGATATAACGGAAGACCAGATTCATCTGATGCAGCACGAGCAATAGCAATACTAACTGCTAAAATGGCGTTAGCTCCTAATCTACTCTTATCTTCTGTTCCATCTAAATCTATCATTATTTTATCTATGAAAGATTGCTCATAAGCATCTAAACCAATTATAGCTTCACTTATATCTGAATTTATATGTTCTACAGCTTTAAGAACTCCTTTGCCCATATATCTATTTACGTCATTATCTCTGAGCTCTATAGCCTCGCGTGTCCCAGTAGAAGCTCCAGAAGGAACAGATGCTCTACCCATAGCACCACTTTCTAAAATTACATCACATTCAACCGTGGGATTACCACGAGAATCAAGAATCTCTCTGCCAACAATATCAATAATTGCACTCATAATACTTATTCCTAAACAATATAATAAAAATACTAAAAAAATTAAAACTCTATTAATAATATAAGCATAAATTATCAAATAAAATTATTTATTAGCTTTAACCTGATAACCTATTTTCTTTCTATAATTCAATGAAAAATAAAATCTATTATTTTTCAAGATTTTTCATCCGAATTGCAGCATTTATAAAACTAATAAATAAAGGATGTCCATCCCTTGGGTTAGAATTAAATTCTGGATGGAATTGAACTCCAACAAACCAACAATGACTAGGTAATTCTATGATTTCTGGTAATTTTTCTTTGATAGTTTCACCACTAAAGATTAACCCTTTTTCTTCTAGAATCTTTATATAAGAGTTATTTACTTCATATCTATGACGATGACGTTCATAAGCATCCGAACCATAAATATTAAATGCTATAGTATTTGGTTTTATTGAAATATGTTGTGATCCTTTGCGCATAGTTCCTCCTAAATCAGACAAAGAATTACGTATTTCAGTACTACCTTCACTATTAACCCACTCTTCAACTAGAGCTACTACAGGATAATGAGTATTTTTATCGAACTCTGTGCTATTAGCACCAGGCAAATTTGCAATATTACGTGCATATTCTATTACAGCGACTTGCATTCCAAGACATATTCCTAAGAAAGGAATATTGTTCTCTCTTGCATAACGAGCTGCTAAAATTTTACCCTCTATTCCTCTTTTACCAAAACCTCCAGGAATTAAGATAGCATCTAGATTATCTAAAACACCTACTCCATTGTGTTCTAGATCTTCAGAATCAATATACCTGATTATTATTTTGGAATTAGTATGTATTCCTGCATGTGCTATTGCTTCTATAAGAGATTTATATGATTCTGTAAAATCAACATATTTACCAACTAAACCAAGCGTAACACTATGTTCTAGGTTTTCGATAGTACTAATTAATTTTCTCCAAATATTCAAATCAGCTACATTTGGTCTTAATGATAAGACATCACAAATTATATTATCAACACCTTGTTCATGTAGCATTAATGGTATTTTATAAATGGAATCCACATTCCAAACAGAAATCACTGACTCCATAGAAACATTTGAAAACATTGAAATTTTTGCTCTTTCTTCTTCAGGTATAACCCTATCAGCCCTACATAAAAGCAAGTCAGGATGTATACCAATTTCTCTTAACTTCTGGACAGAATGTTGTGTTGGTTTAGTTTTAAGTTCACCAGCAGGAAATACAGAAGGAACTAATGTAAGGTGAACAAATGCAGAATTATGCTTGCCCATAAGCAAACTCATTTGCCTTACAGCTTCTAAAAATGGTAAGGATTCTATATCTCCAACTGTCCCCCCAATTTCAATAATAGCAATATCTGCCTTTCCATTAAAACTAGATTCGACTCCTTTAATAATAAACTCTTGTATTTCATTTGTAATATGAGGAATTACTTGAACTGTTTTCCCTAAATAATCACCACGACGTTCTTTTTTTAAAACTGATTCGTATATTCTACCAGTAGTAAAATTATTTAGTTTCGTCATCCTGGTTGATATAAAACGTTCATAATGCCCTAAATCCAAATCAGTTTCTGCTCCATCTTCAGTAACAAAAACCTCACCATGTTGAAATGGACTCATAGTACCAGGATCAACATTTATATAAGGATCTAATTTTAGCATGGTGACATTCAAACCACGAGATTCTAAAATAGCAGCTAGAGAAGCTGCTGCTATTCCTTTTCCAAGTGAAGATACTACTCCCCCTGTTATAAAAACGTATTTAGTCATTATATTCTCAATAGAAATCAATCACATGATATGCTTATAAAGATAATAAAATAAAAAATAAAGCATAAAATCAAAATTAGTATTATACACTAGAGACTACTATCAATAACTACCAAGATAATATTAATGATATATAAACAATACTATTAAACTAAAATAAATACATAAATATATTATTGCGATATATATTTTCTGGAGAAATAAATATAATGTCAGAAAATGATACTATAAATTATGATATTGTAATTGTTGGAGGCGGACCTGCAGGTCTAGCTACGGCAATACACTTAAAACAATTATCTAAAAAAAAGAATAAAGAACTTAATATTTGCATAATAGAAAAATCTCCCGAGATAGGCTCTCATATCATATCAGGAGCTATTATAGATATAAGATCCTTGGAGGAATTATTGCCAGATCATAATATAGCGAATAGTGATATTCTAGATCCTGTTTTAAATGAAAGCTTTTTTTATTTAACTAAAAACAAAAGTTTCAAGATATCAAACATACTGATACCAAAATGCCTAAAAAACACAAATTGCTACTTAGTAAGATTAGGACATTTAGTAAAATTGTTAGGAAAAAAAGCAGAAGAATTAGGTGTTGATATTTTTACAGGCTTCGCAGCAAAAAATATTTTATATAATCAAAATCAAGAAGTATGTGGAGTAAAGACAGGTGATTTTGGCATAGATAAATATGGTAAAAAAAGTAATATTTTCCAAGAAGGCTTAGAAATACAAGCAAAATATACAATATTAGCAGAAGGATCAAGAGGACATTTAGGCAAAGAAATAATACAAAAATTTAAATTAGATAATTTAAAAAATTCACAAACATACTCAATAGGCATAAAAGAAAACTGGAAAATAGAAAGTAAAGACTATTACCAAGGGAATGTAATACATACTATAGGATGGCCATTAAATCAGAAAGCTTCTGGAGGAGCTTTTTTGTATTATTTAAAGAATAATATACTGTCAATAGGGATGGTTATAGACTTAGATTATAAAAACACATGGTTTTCTCCCTTTGAAGAATTCCAAAACTACAAATCACATAAACTAATTTCTAATATTTTAAAAGGTGGTAAAAGACTATCTTATGGTGCCAGAAGCATCACAAATGGAGGTCTGCTTTCACTACCTAAAACATCATTTCCTGGAGGCCTATTAGTAGGATGTGAAGCAGGATTCTTAAATTCATCTAAACTAAAAGGAGTACATACTGCTATAAAAAGTGGGATGCTAGCTGCAGAAACAATAATGGATAATTATTTATCATCAAAATCATCAATTAATAATGATCTTATACAATATGATTCTTTCTTTAAAAAATCATGGTTATATAAAGAATTATATTTATCTAGAAATTTTAAATTATGGAATAAAAAACCAAAATTGATAGGATTCATAATGAATTTTTTAGAGCAAAAGTTTTTGAAAGAACAATTCAAATTTGACCTTAAAAATCATAAAGAAGATCATATGTGCCTAAATGATAAAAAACATAGCAAATATATAAAATATCCTAAAGCCGACAATATATTCATGTTTGATAAAGAAAGTTCGGTACAATTATCAAATACACATCATCAAAAAAATCAACCGGTACATTTGAAAATAATTAATACAAATATTCCAATAAAAACTAATCTAATGGAATATGGAGCTCCAGAAGTTAGATACTGTCCAGCAGGAGTATATAAATTTGAGAAAGATAACAATAATAAATTTAATTTTGTGATAGAGGCAGAAAACTGCATCCATTGTAAGACTTGTGATATCAAAGATCCGAATCAAAATATAATCTGGACTCCACCTCAAGGAGGTGAAGGTCCAATATATGATGGAATGTAGGTATTACATCATAATACTGTTGATAAATTTTTTAATACATGGATATTTTCTACTGTAGATATATCCTGTGTTATCTGTTCTCCATTAGCCGTCAATCTCAACAATCTTCTCATTATTTTGCCAGAACGAGTTTTTGGCAGATTATCACCAAATCTAATATCCTTTGGTTTAGCTATAGGCCCTATTTCTTTTGAAATCCATTCTCGCAATTGTTTTGCTATATTTATTGCTTCTTCTCCTTCTGGCTGTTTATCTTTTAATACCACAAAAGCCACTACTGCTTCCCCTGTTGTTGCATCAGGACGACCTACTACGGCTGCCTCTGAGACTAACTCATGAGATACTAAAGCTGACTCAATTTCCATTGTTCCAAGACGATGACCTGATACATTTAAAACATCATCAATACGTCCTAAAATCCAAAAATAATTATCATTATCTCTTTGAGCTCCATCCCCAGCTAAATAATAACCTCTTAATTCTTCTGGAAAATAACTAGATTTAAATCGCTCTGAATCATTCCATATATTCCTTATCATACCAGGCCAAGGTCTTTTTATTACTAAAAACCCACCTTTACCAGGTGGTACATCTTCACCTGTTTCATCTACTACTGAAGCAGCTATACCCGGTAAAGGCAAAGTGCAAGATCCTGGTTTTAATTTAGTAACACCAGGTATTGGTGTTATCATATGACCACCTGTCTCAGTTTGCCACCAGGTATCAACAACAGAACATTTTTCTCTACCAACATTTTTATAATACCATAGCCAAGTTTCTGGATTGATAGCCTCTCCAACTGAACCTATTATACGCAAACTGCTTAGATCAAAATTCTTAGGGTGCACCTCTTGATCACTAGAAGATGATTTTATTAATGACCTTATAGCAGTAGGAGCTGTATAAAATACTGTAACTTTATGATCAGATATCATCTTCCAAAATCTTCCAGAATCAGGATAAGTTGGAATACCTTCAAATATAACTTGAGTCATACCCAAAGCTAAAGGAGCATATGCTATATAAGTATGTCCAGTAATCCAACCAATATCTGCAGTACACCAGAATATATCACTATCACTGGCATTAAAAGTCCAATTCATACTCATTTTAGACCAAAGCAAATAACCAGCTGAAGAGTGTTGTACACCTTTAGGTTTTCCTGTAGAACCAGATGTATATAAAATAAATAAAGGATGTTCTGAATTGACAAAAGTAGGCTCACAATATTCTGACTGTCTATCCTCAACATCAGACATCCATAAATCACGATCTATATTCCAACTAACATAATTATCTGCACGTTTATAAACAATAATATTTCTTACGCTCTCACATCCACCCATATCAATTGCATTATCCACTGCGACCTTCAGTGGAATAAATCTCCCACCACGTCTTTGACTATCAGCTGTTATCACTAATGAGGCACCAATATCTACAATCCTTTCATGAAGACTTTTAGAAGAAAAACCACCAAAAACAACTGAAATTATTATGCCTAATCTCGCACATGCTTGCATAGCTACAACCACTTCTATAGACATGGGCATATATATTATGCATTTATCCCCAATACCATATCCCAATTTCTTAAGACCATTAGCAAATTTACAAACACGCTTAAATAGATCTATATATCTAATTTTTTCTACTTTGCCATCATCTGATTCAAAAATAATAGCTATTTTATTTTTATTTCCATTAGTTAAATTAACATCAAGACAATTAAATGAAACATTTATTTCGCCATCTGTAAACCATTTATAATGAGGGGCTTCTGACTCATCTAACACATTCGTAAAAAACTTATGCCAAGTTAGAAAATCTAAAGCATATTTTTTCCAGAATGACTCATGATTATTTTCTGCCTCTAAACATAAAGATTTATAAGAATCTAAATTCTTAATAAAAAAATGATTATCTTTAATATTATTCTGTTTAGGATTAAAAACTCTGTCCTCAATCAAAACAGATTCTATATGATTAGACATAACAATGTCTCCAATTATTAATTCTGGCAATACTCAATACAATCTTCTATTTATGATGTTTAATTAAAATGAATATTATAATGATAATAATCCAGCTCTGGCTATATCAACATCCTCATCTGATTTTGCTCCAGAAACTCCTATGCCTCCAACAACATTACCATCCAGAATAATTGGCAAACCACCTTCTAGCATACCTTCCAAATTAGGAGCGGAAAGAAATGAATAACGACCATTATTTATAAGATCTTCATATACTTTAGAATCACGCCTGGCAAGAGATGAGGTTTTAGCCTTTGCTGGAGCAATATACGCTGATATTGCTGGAGCATCATCCATTCGAGACATTCCAAGCAAATGACCCCCATCATCTACAATAGCGATTGTAACTTTAAAATTATTTTTAACAGCATAATCTTCCGCTGCAGATATAATTTTTTTTACCTCACAACTACTTAAAATAATTTTAGTTTTCATTAAAAGACTCCCTATAAAATATTAAATATACAATCATTTATAATAAAAATAATGGACATCAAGCACTAACATTGAAAAAATAGATTTTTTTCTGACCAATAAACTTGATAATAATTATTTATCCCAATATCATGACCATAACAAATTTTATTTATGTAATATATTTATTCTACTATTAAAGTTTTGATAGACTACACTATTTTGAACATTTCTAGCATAAGAATCATAATCAAGAAATTATTTGTATTAATTATTTGTATTAATACATCTTCTTGTTGCATACAAGAAAACCCAAGAAAAAAAGTTTATATTCCACAAAAAATAGTTTTACAAAAAAGCAGTGAAAAAAACATTATATTTACAAAAGAGGCGTTAAAACAATTAAATAAAAAATATGTCTATGGAGGATCATCACCTAAAAAAGGATTTGACTGTAGTGGTTTAGTATATTACTGTGCAAAAAAATCGTTAAATTTACACCTACCAAGAACCACTAGGAAATTAATTAAAATTGGAAATTCAGTTTCTAAGAAAAAAATACGAACTGGGGACTTGGTTTTTTTCAAAACAAAACATAATCAATTACATGTTGGAATTTATGTAAAAGATGATATATTTATACATGCTCCAAGAACGGGCAAGCAAATCAAATTTGATAACATAAATAGCAACTATTGGTCAAAAAAATATATAACATCTCGCAGAATATGTTATTGATAAAGAAATTTTAATTTCTATAGTAATATATTAAATATTACTAATACTAAATATAGTAAATAAATTAAAATATGAGGCTAAATTAAACCAGATACAATCCCAATAATATTTTGTAAAATCAGCAATTGAAATAAACCAACACTACTAAGATATCCTAATGCTAACAATACAACTATAAAAAATTAATAAATTTATTCCTAGCATTTATTTCCCCTAATAGAATAGCTAGAAGTGACAAATTTAATGAAACTATAGGCATGGGAATATGCCCTACTACATAAGACAAAGATAAATTACTTTTTTCAAAAATGTCTTTTTATAGAAATTCCTTTTTTATTATTTATAAAAGAACCAGAATTAGCACTAATTTTATAAAATTCATCCAAACAAACTTTTTATTTATATTATCAGTAAAAAATATTTTATTACAATTATAAAATCTCATCAAATTGCCAGACGATATCTTGTGTAAATTAAAATTTACTAAATCATAATTATGAAATTATTCTATCTTCCTATAGGCAATTAGTGATAAAAAAATAAAGAAAATATCATAATTATTAGTGATATAGGTATAGAAATAGTTAATACTGGATTAAAGAAATTATTTAAAGACAGACCACTACTAATAAAAATTATCATTTATGAATCTCTATAACTATGCATTATAGTTCTTATAACTGATATAAATCATGAAACAATCATTATTATAAGTAGTAATGCAGTTATAATAAGAAAAAGACCATTTAAAATATAAAATCTATCGATAAAGCAACTATAAAATTTTTATTTTTTTATAAAAAAATAATTTTTTAAAAATTGACATTTTCTAAAAATACAAAAGATATGTTAAATTTGTTTAATTAATATAAACTAGAGAAACATAATATGGAAATTTATATAGAAAATAAAACTATAAATATATCGAATATAGAAACAGAATCATTAGCTATAGGCATATATAAAAATAACATTCTAACTTCATCTGCAAAAGAAATAAATGAAAACAGCAATGGTTTTATAAAACAACTTTTAGATAATTTCAATGCAGAACTAGGAAATAGTATCGTTTTATACAACATACCAAATATCAAAGCAAAAAGCATTGTAATTATAGGTCTTGGCAATAACGATAAATATTCACTAGAAGAACATAATATAGCTGAAGAATCATTCATTAATACGTGTATTAAACATCAAATAAAAGAATGCTACTCAACTATTGCTTTAGAAGCTGACTCAGAACACAGTATATTATTTCTTAAGAATTCCATAATAACAGCAAAAGGATCTGCCTACAGATATATTACTACAATAAAAGATGTTGAAAAAAATGTAAAATTAAAAAAAATTGTGTTTATGACAAATAATAATAACCTAAAAGATATAGATAGATGTTTATTAGAAGGAATCTCAATATCTGAAGGAATATATTTGGCAAAACAATTGGGAGATCTACCTAGTAATATTTGCACGCCAACTTATTTAGCAAATGAAGCTAAAAAATTAGCGCAAGAATTTTCATCTATAAAAACTAATATATTAGATATTGAAGATGTTAGCAAAATTGGCATGAAATCTTTTATGTCTGTCGCAAAAGGATCTGATGAACCATTGAAATTTATAGAAATAATATATCAGCCTAATGGAACAAAAGCACAACCGATTATAATTATAGGCAAAGGAATAACTTTCGATTCTGGAGGAATATCTCTTAAACCATCTTCTTCAATGGAAGAAATGAAATATGACATGTGTGGAGCAGCTGCAGTGTTAGGCATAATGAAATCAATTGCCAAACTTAAAGTCAATCATAATATTATTGGATTAATACCTGCTTGTGAAAACATGCCTAGTGGAAGCGCCAATAAACCTGGCGATGTAGTAGAAAGCATGTCTGGTAAAACAATAGAGATAATAAATACAGATGCAGAAGGAAGACTAGTGTTATGTGATGCACTAACTTATGCAAAAAAATATGATCCATGTCTTGTAATAGATATGGCAACTTTAACAGGAGCATGTGTTGTATCATTAGGAAACATTAGAACAGCTCTATTCTCCAATGATAAAGAAACTGCTGATTTAATATTTTCATCTAGCAAAAAGGTTTTAGATTACGTATGGGAAATGCCACTAGATAATATATATAAACAACAATTAAAGTCAGATTTTGCAGACATTAAAAATACCGGAGGTTATTCTGCAGGATGTATAACTGCTGCATGTTTCTTATCAGAATTTGTCGACAAATATAAATGGGCTCATCTTGATATAGCGGGTACAGCTTGGAACAAGAATAATAAAAAAGGAGCCACTGGAAGACCCGTTGCATTGATTACACAATTCTTATTAGATAAAACAAATGCAAATTGATTTTGTGTTTGATATTAAAAATAAATTATTAGCTACTTGTCATATAATCAAAGGAATTTATATGACAAGTAGTATTATAATATATTGTGAAGAAAAAACAACTGCACATAAAATAGATAAATTACTATGGTCTTTTGATGAAACATCGTTTATACCACACTCCATAAGTGATAGTTATAATAAAAATAATACAAGAATAATAATTACCACTAAAGATTTATTTGAATTAAAATATATTGACAAAACCAATAAAAATTATTTATCATACATAGTGAATTTATCTAATAATTATCCACAACACTATGATCAATTTGATCATCTTATAGAAATAGTATCAGAAGATGAAAATGATCGTGCAAGAGCGCGACTTAAGTGGAAATTCTATAAACAGAATGGCCATATTGTAAAGGGACAGCCTTTTAAGATTTCAACTTAGAATAAATAAAATAATAAATAGATTCAATTAGAACAATAACGTTACAATTTTAAAAACAATTCTACAAATAAATGACTACTACCAATTAGGAGTTGCATATGAATAATTATCAATACTCTAAATTTGATAATAACAGTAGCATAGCTACAAAAAACAATATATTAAAACACAATAAGATCCTAAAAAATACTTATTTACTACTGGCTATATCTTTGATACCTACTGTTTTAGGATCTATATTCGGAATACTTTCTGGTATAAATTATGGAATGCTATCTAATCCAGGATTATCCACTTTAGTATTTTTTGTAGGATCTTTTTTTCTAATGTCCTGCATAGAGAAAAATAAAAATAATTCTACTGGCATATTATTTTTACTATTATTTACTTTTTTTATGGGAATCATGCTTTCAAGACTATTAGGAATAGTAATAGGAATGCATAATGGCTCAAAAATAGTAACAATGGCATTTGGGGGTACTGCAATAATATTCTGTTTTATGAATTTTATTGCACATACTGTAAAAAGAGATTTATCTAGTTTTGAAAGATTTATGACTATAGGTGCAGTAGTGCTATTATTATCTATAATTGCGAATCTTTTTCTACAGATGAGTGCTATGACGTTAACAATCTGTATGCTATCAATGATAGTTTTTTCTTCTTTTATGCTTATTGATATTCACAGAATTATAAATAATGGAGAAACAAATTATATATCTGCAACCTTAGCTTTATATTTGGATATATATAATGTATTCAGTAACTTATTGATTATAATAGGCTTTTTAAATAATAAAAAAGACTAAGAGAAATAATAGCCCACAAATAATTTTATTTAAAATAACAGTGGGCTTTATTTCAAATAAAATGCTTTAGGTCTTTTAAAATTTTTCTACTATGCAAAGTTCTTCCATATAAATATGTCTCTATACGATCAGACATAATTTGATTGATAAAAGAACTCTCTAAGAGATTACAGAAATCAGGTTCTTCTTGATCAAAACCATACCCAATTTCCTTCAGCAAAGTCCACTCAAAACGTCTTAATATACTGGAAATATTTTTACTATTTTTTTCGTGATGATCACAAAATTTTAATAATGCATTATGATATGCGTCAAATAAAATAGGATGAGAATCTTCTTTTGGCAAGAAAGATAAAATTAACTCATTCAAATACCATGCAAATATTAAAAATTTCCCTGGTAAAGAAATTATTCCATTTAATTCTGCCTTTACCAAAGTTTTAACTTCAGATTTTCCAGTCCATCTTAATAATAATGGAGTAAACTTAGATAAAACAGGCCTAAGCTGAGAATAAGGTCTTTTAGCCCCCTTAGCCACCATATTTATACAACCATATTCACGAGAAAAAACCTTAACGATTAAAGATGTTTCCTTCCAAGAAATACTATGCAAGATATAACCGATATCTTCCTTTATGCGAAGATTCTTTTTATTCATAACCAAAACTTATTAACGAATTCTTATCATTCAACCATCTTTTTTTAACTTTGATATATACATTCAAATAAACTTTTTTATCTAAAAATTTTTCAATATCTAATCTTGCTGCAGTTGCAATACGTTTTAAATTTTCACCACGATGACCAATTAAAATAGCTCTATGATTACTACTACCAACTATTACACATATACTTAAATATAAAGTATTAAGTCTTTCTTCCCATTTTTCTACTAAAGTTGTGCATTCATATGGAACTTCATTACCAATAAATCTAAATATTTTTTCTCTTAAAAGCTCAGAAACAAAAAAAGAAGTAGGTCTATCAGTTAAATAATCATCATCAAATATTTTTCTTTGTAATGGTAAATGAGATGCTATTTCGTTTAATAAAGAATCTATATTATATTTTTTTAAAGCACTAACAGGAACTATACTATCATAAGAATAAATATTTGTTAATTTAGATATAAATGGCAGTAATTCACTCTTATTTTTAAGTAAATCAACTTTATTAAGTATTAGAATAACTTTTTTCGATTTGGGTATTATATCCAATAATCTATTATCTTCTTCTAACCATTTAGTAGAATCAATAACATGAATAATAAGATCTACTTCTAATAATTCTTGAGAAACTATTCTATTCATCATCCTATTTAAAGGATTTAAATATTTTAATTGAAACCCTGGAGTATCTACAAAAATAAATTGTGCATCGTTTCTAGTTAAAACTCCTTTTATTCTATGTCTAGTAGTTTGTGATTTTTTAGAAACTATAGAAAGCTTATGCCCTAACAAGGCATTGTTTAACGTTGACTTTCCAACATTTGGGCGTCCAATTATACCTATAAATCCTGCCCGGTAACTATTTATTTCATTATTCATTTTCTACTAATAATTTTTCTTGTTTTTTGAACAAAAAAGATTTGATTTCATAACCATATCTAGTGCCATTTTAGCTGCTAATTGTTCTGCTGAACGTCTAGTATCGCCAAATGATTTTGTTCTAATATTTAAATCTGAGATGATGCAATCTATCTCAAAGGTTTGATTATGGGCTAAACCATCAGTATTAACAATTATATAAGAAGGTAATGATACATGTTTAGATTGCAAAAATTCTTGTAGTAAACTTTTAGCATCTTTACCCATATTAGTTAAATCTAAATTCTCTATAAAATCAAGGTACTGATATTCTATAATATTTTTACATATATCAAATCCTGAATCTTGAAAAATAGCACCAAATATGGCCTCTATAGAATCAGCTAATATAGATGGACGTCTAGATCCTCCACTCTTTATTTCTCCATCACCTAACTTTATATAACGAGATATATTTAATTTATTCGCAATTTTTATCAAAGAATTTTGTTGAACTAAGCTAGCTCTTAATCTCGATAAAACTCCCTCGTCTATATCAGCAAATTTATTAAATAATATAATAGTTATTGAAGCATTTAATATTGAATCACCAAGAAATTCTAGTCTTTCATTATGATTAGAACTATAACTGCGGTGTGTCAATGCCAGTTCTAATAAAGATATATCATTAAAGGAATATCTGAGACTCTTTTCTAAATTAGATAATGTCATGCTAGTTCAAAAAACCTATTCTTGTAGTATCCTTGAAATTCATCCATATAAAAAATGCCTTTCCAACTATATTTTTTTCTGGAACAAATCCCCAATAGCGACTATCAAAACTATTATCCCTATTATCACCCATCACAAAATAATGACCACTTGGAACAACACAGGTTAGTCCATTATCATGATAAGTGCAATTATGATAATATGGATAATACCAGGAAGGTTTTAACAAATTAAAAATATTATTTTGTAATGCAATATAGTGATATTTTTCAGATATAAATTCTTTATATATACTGGTTAATAAATTAGAGTCTTGATCACAATAAGAATCTTCCATTAAACTTACAATTACTTTACCATTAATAGTCAACTTTTTATTATGATAATCAATATGATCTCCAGGAATACCAATAACACGTTTTATATAATCTGATTTATGTAGCCAAGGGTCACGAAATACAATTATATCTCCTCTAGAAGGTTCGGAAACAGATACTACCTTATAATCTATAATTGGTATCTTAATGCCATATATAAATTTATTAACGAATATAAAATCACCTGACCTTAAAGTTGGTAACATAGATTCAGATGGAATTCTAAAAGGTTCCAAACAAAATGATCTTAATAAAAAAACAATTAAAATCATTGGAAAAAGAGCAATAGAACACTCTATCCATAATGGCTTTTGTTTAGAAACTTCATTAACAATACTCAATGAATCATTTATTTTATTACGTTTAGCACTAAAAACAAAAATCTCTAATAAATAAATAAAACCTGTCAATACTAATAAAGAAAATAGAATAATGGAAAAATAACGACTCATTTGTAATTATCTATCTTCTACTTTTAGAATAGCCAAAAAAGCTTCCTGTGGAATTTCTATACTTCCAATATTTTTCATTCTTTTTTTGCCTGTTTTTTGTTTTTCCAATAATTTTTTCTTCCTACTAATATCACCACCATAACATTTGGCTAAAACATTCTTTCTTAAAGCCTTAACATTTTCACGAGCAATAACTTCTGATCCTATTGCAGCTTGTATAGCAACATCATACATTTGTCTTGGAATAATTTCTCTCATTTTCGAAACAATTTCTCTTGCTCTATACCTGGCAACAGATCTATGAACTATCATTGATAAAGCATCTATACAATCTCCATTAATGATAATATCAACCTTAACAACATCAGCCGCTTTATAATCCAATAATTCATAATCCATAGAGGCATAACCACGAGAAATAGATTTTAATCGATCAAAAAAATCTAAAACTATTTCTGCTAGAGGTATTTCATAAATCAAATTAACTTGACGGCCATGATAAGACATATCAATCTGAATACCTCTCTTCATATTACAAAGAGTCATTACAGCACCAACATATTCTTGTGGCAAAAATAAACTAACTTTAACAATAGGCTCACGAATTTCACTAATTGAATTTAGCGCTGGAATTTTAGATGGACTATCTATGGATTCTATACTACCATCCTTTCTTTGAACTTCATATATTACAGAAGGAGCTGTAGTAATAATATTCATTCCAAATTCTCTTTCTAACCTTTCTTGCACTATTTCCATATGCAATAGCCCTAAGAAACCACACCTAAATCCAAAACCTAAGGCTTGTGATACTTCTGGCTCAAAAACTAGAGAGGCGTCATTCAACTTTAATTTCTCTAAAGAAATACGCAAGAAATCATATTCAGAACTTTCAACTGGATATAAACCTGCAAATACCTGTGGCTGAGCAACTTTAAATCCAGGTAAAGAATTAGTAGCCTGATTATCAAATGACGTAATAGTATCACCCACTTGAGCATGTTTTAGATCTTTTATACCAGCAATTACGAAACCAACTTCACCTGCAGACAAAGACTCTCTATACTCTGATTTAGGAGTAAACACCCCTACTTGTTCACACATATGACTAATTTTATTAGACATAAATAAAATTTTTTCTTTAGGCTTAAGTACTCCATTAACTATTCTTACTAAAACAACTACTCCTGTATAGCTATCAAACCAAGAGTCAATAATCAAAGCTTGCAAAGGTTTAGATATATCACCTTTTGGTGCCGGAATCTTTGAAACTATTAATTCTAAAATTTCTTCTATTCCAATACCATTTTTAGCACTAGCCAAAATAACATTGCTTGAATCTAATCCAATAAAATCTTCTATTTCTTGAATTGCATTTTCTGGATCTGCTTGTGGTAAATCTATTTTATTTAAAATAGGTAGAACCTCTACACCTAAATCAATTGCAGTATAACAATTAGCTACAGTTTGAGCCTCAACTCCCTGGGATGCATCAACAACTAATAATGCTCCTTCACATGCTGACAGTGATCTACTTACTTCATAAGAAAAATCAACATGTCCAGGAGTATCAATCATATTAAATTTATATAAAATACCATCTAGTGATTTATAATTGAGAGCAACTGTTTGGGCTTTAATTGTAATACCACGCTCTTTTTCTATATCCATAGAATCAAGAACCTGATTAGACATCTCACGATCTACAAGAGCTCCACATTTCTCTATCAAGCGATCTGCTAAAGTTGATTTTCCATGGTCTATATGAGCTATAATAGAAAAATTACGTATAAAATTCATTTTAAAAAACTATCAAAAATTAATAAAGTCACATAATATATAACTAATCAACCAACTTAATTGGCATCCATTGAGTCTGATCACCACGACGAACTAATAATAGAAAAGTTTTTTTATTAGTCTTATTCAGAAGATTATTAAAATGACTAACATCTTTTATATTTTCATCATTAATTGCTATTACAATATCATTAGCTTTTAATCCTGCCTTTAATGATGGACCATTAACACTTTTGACTAATACACCACCAGCTATACGTAAGCTAGCCTTCATTTCTTGTGAGATATCCTCTACTTCCAATCCAATTTTATTATTAATTTTTGAATATTTAAGATTTAGAGGAGCTACATCATTAGAAATTTCACCAATTTTTACTTTGATGTTAAGTTTTTTTCCTCTTCTCAAAATTTCAATTTCAGAAATTTTTCCAGGTTTTGTTTGGCCTACAATACGTGGCAAATCAGACCATTTTTTTATTTCTTCATTATCAAATTTTAATACTACATCACCAGCTTGAATTCCAGCTTTATCTGCTGGACCAGAAATTTCAACATTAGTAACTAAAGCTCCATGAGCTTTAGTTAAACCTAAACCATCTGCAACTTGTCTACTCACTTCAGATATCTGAACCCCAATACGGCCTCTTATTACTTTACCTGAAACCCTTAAATGTTGAACAACTCTCATTGCTTCATCTATGGGTATAGATAAAGAAATACCCATAAATCCACCACTTCTAGATACTATTTGCGAATTAATCCCAATAACCTCCCCTTTCAAATTTAATAAAGGGCCACCGGAATTTCCAGGGTTAACAGCAACATCAGTTTGTATAAAAGGCAAGTAGTCACCAGTATCACGCCCAATTGCACTCACAATACCAGCAGTAACAGTGGAATCAAGACCAAATGGTGATCCTATCGCTAATACCCATTGACCTTTTTTGACTGTAGTAACATCACCTATTGGAATAGGATTTACATTTTTTATATCAATTTTGAGCAATGCAATATCTGTTCTATCATCTGCTCCTACCAAATTAGCAACGAACTCCCTGCCATCTGCTAAGGTAACAAGGATTTCACTAGCATCTGATGTTACATGATTATTAGTTAAAATATAGCCATCATTAGAAATAAAAAAACCAGATCCTAACCCTTTAGGAGTTTTTTCATCTAAAGGCTGTTGATTATTACCGTGCGGTAAAGAAGGTATATGTGGACCAAAAAACCACCTAAATACTTCATATGGATCGTTGTTACCATGAAAAAATTCATTAACATTAGTCATTGTACGTATGTTAACTACAGAAGAGTCTAATTTTTCTACAATTTTGGTGAAATCTGGCAAAGATACTAAACTTGAAGTTCCATTATTATTGTTATCTACCGCAAAAATATTATTTATGCATAATAAATATAAAAATACAATAGCAAAATAAAACACTATTCTCTTACGAAATAAAATTATACTCTTCATAAAAAATCTCCAAGAGAATAAATTGTTATTAAAAACAGCAAAACATAAAATTAAATAATATCGCTTATAGTTATAAAACTATACTTTAGCAATAACTATTGTTCCATTTGTTCCACCAAATCCAAAAGAATTCGAAATAGCAAAATTAATATCTAAATCCCTTGCTTCATTAGCACAGTAATCTAGATCACAAGCCGGATCTTGATTAAAAATATTTATAGTAGGTGGAGATATGCCAGTATGTAATGCCATAGTTGTAAAAACAGCTTCAACTCCACCAGCCGCTCCTAATAAATGGCCTGTCATAGATTTAGTAGAATTAACTACCAGTTTTTTAGCATGAGAACCAAATACATATTTTAAAGCTTCTGTCTCATTCTTATCACCCAAAATAGTGGATGTTCCATGAGCATTAACATAATCAATAGAGTCAAAGTTTAAAGAAGCATCTTTTAAAGCGTTCTTAATACCTTTGCTTGGACCATATTTATCTGGTGATGTAATATGAAAAGCGTCAGAACTCATTCCATATCCAAGTAATTCTCCATATATACGAGCATCTCTCTTCTTAGCATGCTCATATTCTTCCAAAACAAGAACACCTGCTCCCTCTCCAAGTACAAATCCATCCCTATCTATATCCCACGGACGTGAAGCTGTTTCTGGAGAATTGTTACGAATAGACAAAGCTCTCATAGCAGCAAATCCTCCTATGCCCAACGGAGAAACTGTGGATTCAGCACCACCCGCTAACATAACATCTGCATCACCATAACTAATTATTCTGGCAGCACTACCTATAGAATGTAAACCTGTAGTACAAGCAGAAACTACAGCATAACTAGGACCTTTAAATCCATATTCAATAGAAACATGCCCAGAAATTAAATTAATCAAAGAAGCTGGAACAAAATAAGGAGATATTCTTTTTATACCTCTTTTTAGAACTTCTTTTTGAGTTTCTTCAATTCTCTGTAATCCACCTATGCCTGAACCTATTAGAACTCCTATCCTCTCTGCATTTGCATCGTTAACTAACAACCCACTATCATTCCAAGCTTGATTAGCTGCAGCAAAGCCATAATGAATAAAAGTATCCATATGACGAGACTCTTTTAAAGAAACATATTGTCCAATATCAAAATTAGATACTTCAGCAGCTATCTGACAAGGCATATCAGAAGAATCAAATCTAGTTATCTTACCAACACCAGAAACGCCACTAATAATATTTTTCCAAGCTGTTTCTAAATTGTTTCCTACTGGAGAAACTATACCAAGACCAGTAATAACAACACGTCGTTTCAAGCATAACTCCTTATATATAATAAAAAACAACATGTGAAATCATTCATATATCACTTCAAATATCATCTACAATATATGAACTTTTGATATCACACGCAACTATAATGTACTAATGTTTTTTGCTACCAAGTATATAATTAATTGCTTGTTGTACTGTATTAATTTTCTCAGCTTCTTCGTCAGGTATTTCAGTTTCAAACTCATCTTCAAGAGCCATAACTAATTCAACCATATCTAGAGAGTCCGCTCCTAGGTCTTCTACAAAAGATGAACTATCCTTAATATTAGACTCATTAACTCCAAGCTGCTCAGCGACAATCTTTTTGACTCGCTGTTCTATACTATCCATTAACCTATCTCCAAGTGTAAAAAATAAGCAAACCACATTGTTAAAAAGAAAAACCTAATTACATTATATATAACATATCTAATGAACCATAATAGGTAAATTAACAAATTATAATATCGTAGAACTATTTAGTATATTGTTATATATAATTCATTAAAATTTACAACAAAATATCATATTAATTCATGTACATACCACCGTTTATGTGTAACGTTATACCATTAATATACTCTGCTCTTGAACTAGCCAAAAAAGATACCGCATAAGCAACATCATCAACATGACCCAAACGTCCAGAAGGAATTTGTGATAGCAATGCATCTATCTTATTAGTATTTAATGATTTCGTCATATCTGTGTCTATAAAACCTGGTGCCACACAGTTTATAGTAATACCTTTTCTGGCAAACTCTTTAGCTAAAACACGTGAAAAAGCCTCTATTCCAGCCTTAGAAGCTGCATAATTAGCTTGACCAATATTACCTAATGAACCAACAACAGAGGTTATATTGATAATACGGCCCCATTTCGATTTAAGCATATGAGGTATAAATCGCTTTGACAAATAAAAAACGCCGCTAAGATTAGCGTTAATTACATCATTCCAATCAGAATCTTTCATTCTAATAGATAAAGAATCTCTAGTAATACCTGCATTATTGACAATAATATCTGGAAATATTTTCTCTTCTGATAATTTTTTAATTAAAAGATCGCAACTATTAACATTAGAAACGTCCAAAACCATTCCACATCCACCACAAGGAGATAATTCTGAATTAATTTCTTCTGCTCCTTCTATAGACCTTGAAGTTCCTACTACGAATGCATTATTACTTAATAATTCCCTAGCTATTGCTTTTCCTATGCCCCTACTTGCACCAGTGACAAGAGCAACCTTACCTCTAAAATTCATAATTGATACCACGCACAATATTAATGAAGAAAACTCAAACTATCATCTAAAGATTTTGGATCCTTAATTGAAATAACAGATAAATTAGAATCTATTCTTTTTATGAAATTAGAGAGAACATTACCAGGGCCAAATTCTATAATATGAGTAATTCCTAAAGCAGACATTTTATTTATAATTTCAACCCAACGCACTGGCTTCCAAACCTGACGAATTAAAGCATCTTTAATTTCAAAGGAATCTCTATAGATAGCAACATCTACATTATTAATAACATCAATCTTTGGAGCAAACACGTTAATATTATCTATAAAACCTGATAATGTTAACGCGGCAGGCTTAAGCAAAGAAGAATGGAATGGCGCAGAAACTGGCAATAAAATAGTTTTCTTAGCACCACTATCTTTTGCTTCATTACATACTTTATCTACAGCATGTTTATGACCTGCTATTACTGTCTGAACAGGAGAGTTGAAGTTAACAGCTTCTACTATATAACCATCAATACTATTCGATCGGCAAATAGATATTACTTCTTCTGGATTAAGTCCAATGATAGCTGCCATAGCACCAAGTCCAATAGGAACAGCTGACTGCATGGCTTCAGCACGAATTCGTACTAAACGCAAAGCGTCTTCGAATAAAATAGACTCGGCTGCAACTAAGGCTGTATATTCCCCCAAACTATGACCAGCCATTAAAAAAGGCATGTTGCCGCCAAAAGACTTCCAAACAGAAAAATATGCAAAACCTATTGTTAGCATAATTGGCTGAGTATTTATGGTAAGGTTTAAATCTTGAATTGGACCATTCTTTATTAAATAATTCAAATCTTGATCCAATATATCAGAAGCTACAGCAATAACATCTTTAATAATATGATTTCCATTCCAAACATCTAACATTCCTAAAAACTGAGAACCTTGCCCAGGAAAAACAAAAGCAGTCTTCATAAACTCTAAAAATATTTATATTTAACAAAAAATGTATTTAAACCATCGCAAGTATAGATCCACATGTAAAACCACCGCCTACACCTTGCATTAGAATTACATCATGCTCCTTAATTTTACCGTCTTTCCTTGCATAATCAAAAGCAAGAGGAATACTAGCTGCAGATGTATTAGCATGTTTATCTACAGTAATTATAAATTTATCAGTCGGAACACCTAATTTATGACCTAATGCATTCATAATTCTAATATTTGCTTGATGAGGAATAAACCAATCAATAGTTCCCAATGAAAAATTTGATTTTTTACAAATATTACGAGCAGAAATTTCTAAAAAATTAATTGCCTGTTTAAAAACAGCTTGCCCATCCATCCTTATAAAAGGATCTCCCACGATAGAAGAATTATTAAAATGGCTGCCTACACGAAGAATATTGGAATAATCCCCATTGGCTTGCAAATCTACTGATAATATACCACCATGTAAACTATCAGACTCTGATAAAACAAATGCACCAGCACCATCACCAAATAAAACACATGTTTTCCTATCATTCCAATCTATAATTCTAGAAAATATCTCCGATCCAATTACCATGATATTTTTTGCAAATCCAGAACTAATAAAACTATTGGCCACTGACAATGCATAAACAAAACCACTACAAGCAGCCTGTATATCAAAAGCTGATGCTGAATATGCTTTAATATTTGCTTGCACCAAACATGCAGTGCTAGGAAAAACATTATCTGGAGTAGAAGTCGCTACTATTATCATATCTAATTCAGATGATTTTAGCTCAGCATCCAATAAAGCTAATTTAGCCGCTTCCCCAGCCATATAACTATTTGTGATATTATCTGCTAAATGTCTCTGACAAATACCAGTGCGTTGTACAATCCATTCATCAGAAGTTTTTATCCCTTTTGAATTCAAGGTAGCTGCTAATTCTTCATTAGAAACAATTTTTTCAGGCAAAAAAGAACCAGACCCTATAATTCTTGCATTCCCCATATATATCTCTGCAAAATTACTTAATTCTATAAAAAAATATCTTAATGCCCTAAAATATTACCAAATACTCTATCTGTTAATATTTACAGAAATATTATTTATTAAGCCATTTAATACTGCTTCACGAGTGCGACGTAATGCATAATGAAAAGAAACTATATCTGCAGAACCATGACTTTTAAAAACGACACCTTTCAACCCAAGCAAAGAGGCACCATTATAACGCCTATTGTCCATTCTTCTTTTCAAATTATTTAATACAGGTTTTGCTACAATACTTGCAAATAAAGATAATAAATTTTTCTTAAACTCTTCTTGCATAGTAACAGAAAACATTCTAGCCAAACCTTCTATAGACTTAAGAACTATATTCCCTACGAAGCCATCACATACCACTATATCTACAATGCCACTAAAAATATCATTTCCTTCAACATTTCCATAAAAATTTAAATCGCTTGAAGATAGAAGATCGAAAGTGCTTTTAGTTAAATTATTACCCTTGATTAATTCTGAACCAACATTTAATAAACCTACGCTTGGATTAACCACTCCATCGATACTCTTTATTAAAACGCTCCCCATAACAGCAAATTGCAAAAGATTCTCAGGCGAACACTCTACATTTGCTCCAAGATCTAATATTGTAGTTGATTTCCCGATTTGATTAGGTATAGATGCTGCTATAGCAGGCCTATCTATACCTTCCAATGTTTTTAAAACATATTTTGAAATAGCCATCCAGGCTCCTGTATTTCCAGCAGAAATACAAGCATCAGCCAATTTATTTTTAACGCTATAAGCTGATAAATGCATAGATGATTTCTTTTTTTTTCTGAGAGCTATATCTACAGAATCATTCATATCAATACTTTCTTCAGAAGGAATTATTTCAATCCTATTAAATGGTACATTACGAATTTTATCTAAATAGCTCTTTATTAAATCATCAAAGCCCACTAAAAAAATAGAAGTATCAGAATACTTCTTAACAAAAGAAACTGAAGCCGGTATGGTAACTGGCAATCCAGTATCTCCTCCCATACAATCGATAGCTATTTTTATCACAGTATATAGATATAATTAATTGTTTTCTTTTACTGTTAAAACCTTTTTCCCTCTATAAAAACCATTTGGGCTAATATGATGACGCAAATGAATCTCTCCAGTCTTAGAGTCAACAGACGTAGAAACAGGGCTAATAAAATCATGAGACCTATGCATTCCTCTTTTGGAAGGCGATTTTTTATTTTGTTGAACAGCCACGACAGCTCCCTATAAAAAAAAATGATATATAGTATACTATAGCATACTGTTTAATAACCTAACTGAATATTAATATAAATGAAATGATAAAATAATAATCAGTTACTATGATATAAAAAATTACATCAACATTTAAACTACCTACATGTTATTTCTTAAAGATGACTAAAATCTATGAAAAAAATTAATCAGCCACTAATTCTAGCATCAAGTTCAAAATACCGTAAAGAACTTTTATCAAGGTTAAAAATACCTTTCATTTGTATATCACCTGAAATAAATGAAACAGCATTGGATAAAGAAACTATAAAAGAAACTTCTATGCGACTAGCATTGATGAAAGCAAAAAAAGTTTCAGAACTAAATCCTAATTGTATTGTTATTGGATCTGATCAAGTAGCAGGCTATGGCACACATCATATTGGAAAGCCTGGCAACTTCTATACTGCAAAAAAGCAATTAGAATTCATGTCAGGAAAAGATATATTTTTTAGTAACTCCATAGCAGTAACAAATGGCATGATCACTAAAACAGCAACAACACTTGTAGAATGCAAATTTAAAAATCTAGATGAATTAACTATAAAAAAATATTTGGAAATAGAAAAACCTTTTGATGTAGCAGGAAGCATTAGATCTGAAGGATTGGGAATAATTTTATTAGAAAAAATATATAGTGATGACCCTACTGCTATTTTAGGGCTATCTATTATACAGTTGACCAATATACTAAAAGAATTTCATATAAACCCATTATTTTTAGATTAAGCTTCAAATGAATAGAAAATTACATTTAATACCAGTACCTATAGGTAACAATTTGATCAGTTCTTCTATTCCGCTAGAAACATTAAAATTATCATCTATTTTAAAAACATATATAGCAGAAAATGCAAAAACAGCTAGATTTTTTTTAAAACAAATAAATTCAAAATATCCTTTAAATGAAATAACTATTTATACAATAACAAACAAAACACAAGATTCTGAAATAGAAAAATGGTTATCACAAGACAACATAAGTGATATAGGATTAATTTCTGAAGCTGGATGTCCTGCTATAGCTGATCCTGGATCACAAGTAGTAAAAATTGCACACAATATGGGAATACAGATCAAACCTTATGTTGGACCTTCTTCCATAATATTAGGCCTAATGTCGAGCGGGCTAAATGGACAAAATTTTGCTTTTAGAGGATATGCACCAAAAAAACAAGAAGAAAGAGTCAATACAATCTCTAATTGGGAAAAAGAGTCACTTGCGAATCATCAAACACAAATTTTAATAGAAACACCTTACCGTAATATTCACTTATATGACAGTTTAATTAATACTCTAAACTCGAATACAAAATTATGTATTGCAAGCGCACTCAATTCAATGGACGAAGTAATTAAAACACTCAATATCAAGCAATGGAAAGCACAAGAATATCCAAATATCCATAAAAAACCAACAATATTTCTCTACATGGCAGAAAACATTTTAAAAAAATCATAAGTCTGAATTTAATATTCTTAACATACTATCGAACTCGACAGGCATACAAGATTCTAATTCAAGCATTTCCTTGGTTACAGGATGTAGAAATTTTAAACCATGTGCATGCAAAAACATTCTTTTAAATCCATTTTGAATAAAAAATGAATCATATTCTTTCGAACCATACTTGCTATCACCTATAATTGGAAATCCGCTATGTGATAAATGAACTCTAATTTGATGTGTACGACCGCTAAGTATTTTTATATTCAGCAAACTGTAATCACCATAATATTTTATTAAATCAACAATGGTATGAGCATATTGACCCTCTGAACTTACAACAACTCTTCTTTCACCTGATTTTGTAACATATTTTTTTAATGGCAACTTAATATGTTGCCTTTTGTTCAACCATTTACCCTTAACCAGAGCAATATATCTTTTGCAACATAAAGATTCTCTAAACATTCTATGAAATTCTAATAAACAACTCCTTTTTTTTGCAACTATTAATAGGCCAGAAGTATCCCTATCTAGTCTATGTACTAATTCTAAAAATGTACCTTTTTTATAACATGCTCTCAGCTGCTCTATCACTCCAAATAAAATACCACTGCCACCATGAACTGCTATTCCACATGGTTTATCTATAACAAAAAAATTATCATCTTCATAAACAATAGAAAATTTTATTTTGGGAAAAGTAACATTTGTATCTGCTTGTGGTAATCTTAAATCAGGCAACGAAACTACATCTTTAGATAATAATTTATAATCAACTTTTGATTTTTTATTATTAATTTTAACATTGCCTTTCCGAATAATTTTATAAATATGACTTTTAGGAACACCTTTTAAAATCTTTACTAAAAAATTATCTAACCTTTGACCTTCATTATCTATATCAATATTTATATTTTTCACAATAAAAGTAATTATAGTTATCAAAGTCTCTTTGCTAGCAACAGAAAGAGACTTATAATTAGAAAAGTTTACCTATAAAGATGATAATTAGAAAACTGTAATATTAAATTAAAATATAATAAAATACAGTAATCAAATTTAATAGGTTCTATATTAATACTGATACATTTATCAGTAAATGTTTTAAATTTAAATATTTTGTGTGTACTTATAATAACATTTGTTATACACAATCCTTAGCAAATATAAGAGAATAAAATCAAGCAAAACAAGCTATCAATTTATCTGAAGACACTAAAGGAAAACAAAAAATAAATATTCTTATTTTTAACAAAAAAAATAATATGTTAATTATAAATCATAAATAATGAATATAAGTTAATTTAATCTTTAATATCGACATGATATGTAGCGGAAATTAAGATAGCGTTTAGTATTGTTTTTAATGGTAACGGAGAAAATACCACTCATGAAAAGAATGTTATTTAACGCAACACACCCTGAAGAAATACGTGTTGCAATTGTAGATGGACAAAAATTAATAGACTTAGATATAGAAACATCTAACCGTGAACAACGTAAAGGTAATATATATAAAGGAGTTGTAACAAGAATAGAACCGGGTTTAGAAGCATGTTTTATAAACTACGGAGAAGATAAGCATGGATTCCTACCATTTAAGGAAATAGCGAAGAGTTATTTTAGAGAAGGAATAGATTTTAGAAACACCAGAATTCAAGATGCGATAAAAGATGGTCAAGAATTAATTGTTCAGGTAGAAAAAGAAGAGAGGGGAAATAAAGGAGCCGCTCTTACTACATTTATATCATTGGCTGGCAGATATCTAGTTCTAATGCCTAATAACCCTAGAGGAGGAGGTGTATCTAGACGTATAGAAGGAGAAGAACGTCAAGAATTAAAAGATATCATGGAAAAACTGGATGTGCCAAATGGTATGAGCATAATAGCAAGAACTGCTGGTATTGGTAGAACAATTGAAGAACTTCAATGGGATTTATCATATCTACTTCAATTGTGGAATGCAATAGATCAGGCGGCAAAAGAAAATAATTCCCCAGTACTTATCTACTTGGAGTCCAGTCTGATTATAAGAGCAATAAGAGACTATTTTTCACCAGATATTAATGAAATTGTAATTGATAATCAAGAAATTGTTAAACAAGCTAAAGCATTTATGAGCGTTGTAATGCCAGACAATGTCCAATGTATCAAGGATTATCAAAATGAAACACCATTATTCTCAAGATTCCAAATAGAACACCAAATAGAAACAGCATATTCTAGAATGATTCAATTGCCATCAGGTGGATCTATTGTCATTGACCATACTGAAGCATTAGTTGCAATAGATGTAAATTCCGCAAAATCAACAAGAGGAGCGGATATAGAAGAAACAGCATTAAGAACAAATCTTGAAGCTTCTGAAGAGGTTGCAAGACAATTAAGATTAAGAGATCTTGGTGGTCTTATAGTGATTGATTTTATAGATATGGAAGATATTAAAAATCAAAAAAATGTTGAACAAAAACTTAGAGAGGCATTAAGAGTTGATAGAGCAAGAGTTCAAATTGGTAAAAAAATATCAAAATTTGGATTAATAGAGCTATCAAGACAAAGATTACGCCCAGCTTTAAATGAAGGATCACACATAACATGTCCAAGATGTACTGGGATTGGAGTTATTAGAGATACTGAATCTAGTGCTCTACAGGTCTTAAGACTAATTCAGGAAGAAGCAATGAAGGATGCTACTTCAGCAGTATATGCACAATTACCAGTAGATGTTGCCACTTATTTATTAAATGAAAAAAGAAATGATATAAATAATATAGAACTACAACTAAATATAAAACTTGTTTTAATACCAAATAAGTATTTGGAAACACCTCATTACAACATAGAAAGAATAAAAAATGATGATCCAAAACTAGAAGAACAAAAAACAAGTTTTAATTTAGTAGAGATACCAAACAATAATTTAATGTGGAATATATCAGAATCAGAAGAAAAACATAAACCGGAGGCTTTAATAAAGGATAGCACTCCTAGAAAGCCAGCCCCAATAGTTTCTAATGTAAAATATAAATCTTTAAATGATTCTAGTGTTAGTAGTAATATATTCAAAAAAATATTTTCCTGGATCAACTTATTCAATAAAAAAGAATTAACTCCACAAAATCAACATAATAAGCATAAGCCAGCTTTACATGAACAACAAAACTCAAAATATAGGCATGAAAAAAAATATAATTATAAAAATAAAAACCAAAGCAAACTATTACAAGAAAAACAACATATAAACTCTATAGATTCATATAATGAAAATTTGAATAAAATAGAAGAAGATTATCTTTTATCTAAAAAAGACAAAAATAAAAATAAACGTGATAATCAAATAAATCTTGTAGAAAATAAAATCATAGAAAACCATAATGATAAAAAAAATGATCCTTTAGATCAAACTAATTTGCCAACAAGTAATGGCGATAATGATAAAAAATCAAATATCCGCAGAAGAAATAATGGTTATAGAAAAAATCAGAAAAATTTTAATATATCTAAAACTTCAAAAGAATTAGCTAATTCTCGTGAAACAGAAAATATAGATAAAACTCTTTCTGTTGAAGATAAAATTGATAATCATGATACTCAAAAAAACTCGGAAAAACTGATACTTACTACCAATAAAGTAGAAGATAATATAACAGGAACAATAGCTACAAAGAATATAGATCTAGAATTTCCAAAAACAAACTATAATACGGCAACTAGTAATCAAGATAAAAAAAATCTGCAAATGATAGAAACTAATTGCCAATCTATTAATGAAGAAATCAGTAATATTAAACCAGAAATTAATAGAAGAGTTTATACAAAAAATACTACAGACTATACAACAAAGAAACCTCTAACACAGGTAGAAACTAAAAATTAAAAACAAAAATATAGTATCTGTAATTTATTTAATAAATTACAGATACTATATTCATAATTACTTTACTAAAATTGATAATAAATCATAAATTGTTTCTTTTAATTTTCTTCTATCAACAACCATATCTATAGCGCCTTTGTCTAGTAAAAACTCTGCTCTCTGAAATCCTTCAGGCAATTTTTCCCTAACAGTTTGCTCTATAACCCTAGGACCTGCAAATCCTATCAAAGCCTTAGGCTCAGCTATTACAACATCACCCATAAAAGCAAAACTAGCAGAAACACCACCCATAGTAGGATCAGTCAGAACACTAATAAAAGGCAATTTAGCAGCTGATAAAGAAACCAGCATAGCATTAGTTTTAGACATCTGCATCAAGGAAAATAAACTTTCTTGCATTCTTGCTCCACCAGATGCAGATACACATATAAAAGGCATAGAATGCTCTATAGCATGCTGTACAGCTAATTTAAAACGCTCACCAACTACAGAACCCATAGAACCACCCATAAAAGCAAATTCAAAACAAGCTAAAACAACTGGCATCCTACTTATACAACCACGCATTACAAGTAATGAATCTGTTTCTTTTGTATTCTTTATGGCATCATTTAATCTGTCACTATATTTTTTTGTATCTTTAAATTTCAGTACATCAATAGATCTTATATTATCACCTATTTCCAAACGCCCTTCTGCATCTAGCAAAGAATCTATTCTTGCTCTTGATCCCATACGCATATGATGACTACATTTAGGGCAAACATATAAGCTAGCAATCAAATCTTCGTTATATAAAACTGAATCGCAAGAAACACATTTACACCACAAACCCTGAGGAACACGTCTAGCACCACTATCATTAGACTTGCTAATTCTTGGAGGTAAGATTTTTTCTAACCAACTCATATATATATAACAGAAAAATAAAATAAAAAATTATATACTATCAAGAGATTTTCTTATATTAGATATCCAACTACTAGCAGCAGATATAGCTGCATTATCTTTATTTCCAACAATTTCATTATTAGCCGCTTCTTGCATTATTTCTATAATTTTGCTTCCTATTACTACTGCATCAGCACAATTACCAATCTGCTTGGCACTCTCAGCATCTCTAATACCAAAGCCAACACCCACTGGAATATGGATATGTTTCCTAATTAACTGTAGTTTCTCAACTACCTCTTCAATATTGAGTTTTTTAGAACCAGTAACTCCACGTAAGGAAACATAATATACATAACCATTCGCAATCTTAGATATTTTCTTTATACGTTCTTCTCCAGAAGTAGGAGAAAGTAAAAAAATCATATTTATACCTACATCACTAAGCATCTTTGAAAAATCAGCAGACTCTTCAGGGGTATAGTCAACTACTAATACACCATCAACTCCAGCAGTTTTCGACAATTGTGCAAATTGTTTTTGGCCAATACTTTCTATTGGATTAGCATATCCCATAAGAACAACTGGTGTTATTTTATCATGAATACGAAACTCCTCTACTGAGCTTAGTATCTTCTTTAAAGTCACGCCATTTTTTATAGCCCTTTCAGAAGCTTTTTGTATGACAGGTCCATCTGCCATAGGATCAGAAAAAGGCATTCCAATTTCTAAAATATCTGCACCGCTTTTTGCCAAGCTATGCATCAAAGGAACAGTAGAATTGACTGAAGGATCACCAGCAGTAACATATGTAATAAGAGCTGACTTACGACCATCACTAATCATTCTAGAAAAAAACGATTCAATACGATTTATTTTTGTGTTCATAAATTTTTATAAAAAGATACCAGAACGTTCGGCAACTGTATGCATATCTTTGTCACCACGACCAGATAAATTAACAAGAATGATATTATCTTTTGAAAGAGAAGGAGCCATTTTAACAGCTTGAGCAATTGCATGAGCTGATTCTAAAGCCGGCATAATTCCTTCAATACGACAACAATCATGAAAAGATTTCAATGCTTCGTCGTCAGTTATACCTACATAATTAGCTCTACCTATTTCCTTTAACCAAACATGCTCTGGACCAACTCCAGGATAATCTAAGCCAGCTGATATAGAATGAGTCTCTTTTATTTGACCATCGTCATTTTGGATCACATATGTTCTATTTCCATGCAAAACTCCTACTTTGCCTGCTATTAAAGAAGCTGAATGTAGACCTGTATCTATACCAGATCCAGCCGCTTCTACACCTATTAATTGAACATTTTCATATGGAATATAAGGATGAAATATACCTATAGCATTAGAACCGCCACCTACTGCAGCAATAACATAATCAGGTTGACGACCTGCATATTTTGGCATCTGACAAATACTTTCTTTACCTATTACAGTTTGAAAATCTCTTACCATGCGAGGATAAGGATCAGGCCCTGCTACAGTACCAATAATATAAAAAGTATCATCTACATTGGTAACCCAATCTCTCATAGCCTCATTTAAGGCATCCTTTAATGTACACGACCCAGAATGAACTGGCACTATGCTTGCTCCCAATAATTTCATTCTATATACATTAGAAGCCTGTCTCTTAACATCTTCACTACCCATGTAAACTACGCATTCCATACCATATCGAGCAGCAACAGTAGCTGTAGCAACTCCATGCTGCCCAGCGCCAGTCTCTGCTATAACGCGTCTTTTATTCATTCTTTTAGCGAGTAATGCTTGCCCAATACAATTATTGACTTTATGTGCCCCAGTATGATTTAGGTCTTCTCTTTTAAACCATATTTGTGCCCCACCCAACATTTCTGACCATCTCTTAGCGTGGTATACGGGACTAGGTCTGCCAACAAAATGTTTTAATTCATTTTCAAACTCTTCAATAAAAAATAAGTCATTACGATATTTATCATAATTGAAACGCAACTCAGATAATGGATGCATTAACGTTTCAGAAACAAAGAGCCCACCATATTGACCAAAATGGCCATTATCATCAGGGTAATTATACTTTAACAAGAAAGTTCTCCACTGTTACTAATAAAAATTATTATTACAAACTCACATAAAACTAATAAATATAATTCTACATTAAGTTAGAAAAAATTGTGAATTAATAGAATATTATGCCCTAAATATGACATATACATAAGATTTCATAAGAACTCAAATTACTATGCTTAATTTATAATTTAACTTATACAACATTCTATATGGATAATTAAATAAATAAAAAGATTTCCATTATCAATGATAATATAATCTACACTAATTATAATTCAAATAATAACATTCATACTTCCTTACAAATGCATAATTATTAATAACTCTTCGAATTAGGAAATACAATCATCACATTCGAAATTTTTAGTTCCATAGGAAATTAAAACGGGTAGCTTATTGCAAAATAATCATAAATACTCATTAGTTAGAACTAAAATATCTATCTCAAAATCAAAAAATATAGTCTAGAAAAAAAAGATACTAATGGCAATTAGTATTAAAACTTATATCTAAACAATCAGATAATTTGCTATTTGTTGTCATTCTCTATACAAAAAATAATGCTCAAGTAATAAACTTTAATGAAGAATAAATCATATTGCATATGAAGACCTAAACTATAAAATTATTACAACACATTTCCCTTTATAATAGTCAGCGAAAATGATTAATTTCATCAAACATCAGGCAAATTAAAAACTTTTCTTAAATAGAATAAATAATCTGGATCATCACACATTATTTTTTCTGGAGCATCAGAAATCTTTGCAACTGGCTGATCATTACAACGAACCATTTTCATAACAATCTGCAAAGGCTTAAAACCAAGATCATTTGTTAAATCTGTTCCTATACCAAAAGTAAGTTTACAGGCATTAGAGAAATGTCTCGCTAATTCAATAGCTTTAGGAAAAGTCAAAGAATCTGAAAAAATTAAAGTCTTATTTCTAGCATCAATTCTATTTTTTCTATAATGTTCCAAAATTCTATTGCCCCAAACAAATGGATCTCCAGAATCATGACGAACACCATCAAATAATTTGCAAAAATACAAATCAAAATCTCTTAAAAAAGCATCTATTCCATAAACATCGGATAGTGCTATTCCTAGATCACCTCTATACTCCTTAGCCCAAATTTCAAATGCAAAAACTTGAGAATCCCTTAATCTCGGACCCAGTGATTGACAAGCCTGCAAATACTCATGACCCATTGTTCCTAATGGTAACACTCCATTTTTCTTAGCCAACATAACATTACTAGTTCCAGCAAAATTATGGTACATATCATTTTTCATGGTATCTACAACCTCTTCATGCCAACTCTTAGAAAAACGACGTCTTGTGCCATAATCTGCTACCCTTAAATCAACCAGATTACAATCTTTCGAGACCAAATTAATTTTTGATTTTAGTCTCTTCCTCCCCTCATCTAAATTTAAATTATTACTATTATGACGAAAATAAACTTCATTAACTATTGCTAAAACTGGTATTTCAAACAAAATAGTATGCAACCATGGACCTTTTACACTGATACTGATTTCACCTATATTATTACTTGCTTTAACTGAAATACATTTTTTAGGAAGGTAGAATAATCTTAGGAAATCTATAAAATCACTTTTGATAAATCTTAAATTACCCAAATAACTTAGTTCATCTTCAGAAAATCTTAATGAGCAAAGATGATTAATTTCCTCTGTTATCTCATCAATATATGGGCATAAATTAATCCCAGCAGTTCTACATTTATAACGATACTCTACATAAGCAGCAGGAAAATGGTGTAAAACCACTTGCATCATACTAAATTTGTATAAATCTGTATCAAGTAAAGATTCTATTATCATGGCTCTGTTATAAAAAACTTTTTTTAATATAACTAAAAGTTTACACTAACATGTTAAACACATTGCAACAAATTATTTATATCATAGGAGGCACATAAATGACACATGTAGTTACAGAAAACTGCATTAATTGCAAATATACTGATTGCGTTGATGTTTGCCCTGTAGATTGTTTTAAAGAAGGAGAAAATTTTTTGGTAATTGATCCTGATGAATGCATAGATTGTGCAGTTTGTGTACCTGAATGCCCTGCAAATGCAATTTTCTCTGATGAAGATTTGCCTGAAGATCAAAAAATATTTCTTTCTATCAATCAAGAGCTATCAAAAACATTCAAGAATATTACCAGATCAAAGCAAGCATTAAAAGATGCAGATAAATGGAAAGATATAAAAGGAAAAATAAAATACCTAAAACGTTAAATGATCATGACAGAATCAAAAGAAAGCAAGAATTACACATCTCAAATTATTGAGGATATTAAAATATGGAAAAATGGCAGTCTATTTTCCATAAAAACAACCAAAGATGCAAGTTATGATTTTCAATCAGGTCAATTTGCTCGTCTAGGTCTTATCGACCCAACTAGAACTGTTAATCCATTAATATGGAGAGCATATTCAATAGTTAGCGCACCTCATGAAAATTTTTTAGAATTTTACTATACTATAGTCAATAAAGGAGAATTTAGCAAAATTCTATTAAATCTAGAACAAAAAGATCATATATTTATAGAAAAAAAAGCATATGGATTTTTAACTATAAATCAATTTCTTGGACCAAATATACAGAAACAAAAGAATAAGCTTTGGCTTATCGCTACAGGAACAGGTTTATCTGCTTATATTTCAATATTACGAGATCATAACACTTGGAAATATTTTGACAAAGTTATCTTGTTACATAGCACCAAGTTTTTAGATGAATTATCATATAAAAAAGAGCTAGAGATCCTATCCATAACAAACAAAAGATTTAAATATTTTCCAATAACAACAAGAGAAAAATCATCAATTCTATCAGAATCAAGAATTACATCCTTAGTTATGAACGGCAATTTAGAAGAATTAACAAAAGAAACATTAGACCCAAAATCTTCTAAAATAATGCTGTGTGGCAATCCAACAATGATATTGGAAATGCGTAGAATACTATATGATAGAGGATTCTATACTTCAAAACAGAATATTGCTGGTAACCTTGCTATGGAACGTTATTGGATTTAGTTTTATAAAAACACATAATACAGAATGACAAACAAAGAAAAATTACTAGATACAATTGATGCAATACTACCTCAAACACAATGTGGAAAATGTGGCTATAAAGCTTGCAGACCATATGCAGAAGCTTTATCTAATGGAGATGCAAAAATAAATCTTTGTCCTCCAGGTGGTGATGAGGTCATATACAAACTAGCCAGTATTTTACATAAAGAAATAATACCTCTTGATCATTCAAGAGGCACATATGATGGATATAAAATAGCAATTATCGATGAAAATACATGTATAGGATGCACAATATGCATAAATAAATGTCCAGTTGACGCAATAATTGGAGCTCCAAAAAAGATGCATGCTATAGTTCAAGAATGGTGTACCGGCTGTGAGCTTTGCATTGATCCATGCCCTGTTGATTGTATAGAAATGGTTCCAACCAATAAATTATGGACACAAAAAAATGCTAGCAATTCCAGAATAAGAAGAAAAAAACATCAAAATAGAACAAAGCCAAAAACTTCTATGGATATAGGTTTAACAGAAGTGATTAAAAACAACCAAAATAATAATAACTTCGATATTGAGAGCAACAGAGATTCTCTAAAAGACAAACTAGATTTAATAAATCAGATTACTCGCAAAGCAAAAGAAAAAAGAAATAAATAAATTTATATCTATTATGGAAAAAGAAAAAATAACTAGTATCTTCAAGCTTTTTCAAAGTGCAAATCCAAATCCAAAAACTGAACTCGAATACAATTCTGATTTCCAATTGTTGGTAGCAGTAATCTTGTCAGCACAGTCAACTGATAAATCTGTAAACGCTGTAACAAAAAATCTATTCTTAAACTATGGAACACCAAAATTATTAATAAAATTAGGTATTGAAGGAATAGAATCTCATATAAAAAGTATAGGATTGTATAAATCAAAATCAAAAAATATTTTTAAAACTTCTACAATTATAGAAGAAGATTTTAATGGGAAAATTCCTGGAAATAGACAAGATTTAGAAAGCTTACCTGGAGTAGGAAGAAAAACAGCAAACATAGTATTAAATGTAATATTCCAACAACCAACAGTTGCAGTTGATACACATGTATTTAGAGTATCTAATAGAACTGGCTTAGCAAAAGGAAAGAATGTTTTAGAAGTTGAAAATAATCTATTAAATAACATACCAAAAGAATATTTGCAAAATGCTCACCATTGGCTACTTATTCTTGGTAGGTATACTTGCAAAAAAAAATCACCAAAATGTCATATGTGTTTAATAAAAGATATATGTGAATATGAACAAAAAATCAAATATTAATATAATTCATATATCTAAAAACTAAAAAACAATCTTAATATTAGGAAAAATAAGTGAATAAAATTATTATAGACATATTGCCAATATCTATTTTCTTCTCATCATATCATTATACAAATGATATATATATTGCTACAAAAATTTTAGTTTTACTATGTATACTACAATTAATGTTGTTGAAATTACAAAAAAATAAAATAGATAATATAATTAGTTACTAAGGCCATATTTAAGAATTGGTATAAACAAGCGGGAACTCCTACTATTAATGTAATTATAAATTATAATAAAAATAAAAATACCTGTACAGTTACACTTAATCAAGAATGTGATTTTGTTGGTATAGAAAAAAATCAGATCTTTTTTAAAGAGAAAAAACCTTTTTATATACCTTTTGCTATTGGTTTTTTAGATCATCATGGAAATAATATAGATTTAATATTAGAAGATGATAATAAAGATTATTACAATATTAAAGATACTTTTATTCTTGAGTTATATAAAAAAACACAAAGCTGGACTTTTAAATCTATAAACAATCAACCTGTACCTTCATTGTTGAGAAATTTTTCAGCGCCAATTAAGGTGAATTACGAATATAGTACTAATGAATTATATATATTAGCTAATCATGATAGAGATTATTTTGCTCGTTGGGAAGCTCTTCAAGAATTAAGCATTCGTCAAATAGTAAAAAATATGAAAGGTCGTTCTGATTTAGAAATTAATGAAGAATATTCTGAAACTTTAAAAAAAATAATATTAAATAAAAATATAGACAATTCCTATTGTGCAAAACTCTTAACAATTCCTAATGAAAATACATTATTCAATCATGTAAAAATTATAGATCCTATTTTAATAACAAATACTCGTTTCAGATTAATTAAAACAATAGGATCTGGATTGTCAAATTACTTTTTATCTAAGTTAGAACAACTTGAAAATGAAGAATTCGTTACTTCAGATCTATATAATCCTAGAGTAGCAAATAATCGTTTATTAAGAAATTTGATTATACAATATCTTATAGCAGGTGGTAATAATCATATTGAAGACAAAATTGAAAACTATTTCTATAGTTCTAAAAACATGACGGATTCTATTACTATGCTTTCAAACTTGTTAAATTTTGGAGATAAAAATAAAGCAAATAAAGCAAAATTATGTTTTTATAACAAATGGAAAAACAATAACTTAGTAATAGATAAGTGGTTTGCAATACAATCTTCCTCAAGATATACTGGACTTGAAGACATTAAATGTTTGATGAAACACCCTGCCTTTTCCAATCAAAATCCAAACAGAGTAAGATCATTAGTTTTTCAATTCTGTTTTAAAAATTATTTGCATATGCATAGACATGATGGCTCAGGATATCAATTTTGGGCTGAACAAGTCATTAGCCTCGATAAGATAAATCCAGAAATTGCAGCTAGACTAGCTAGAGCATTAGATAAGTGGCATTGTTTTATCCCAGAGTTAAAATCTCAAATGCATGATGCAATTGAGATTGTTTATAAGCATAATGATTTATCAAAAAACACTTTTGAAATTGTTTCAAAAGCCTTGAATATTTTTTAAGGAGAATTATTTGAATAACATAACTCTATCAACTTTTTTACAGAAACAACTTGATTATTCTAAGATAGATAGAAATTTATTATTACTATTAAATACAATTACTAATTCTTGCAAAAAGATTAATTCTATTATTAGGAATGGGAATGAATCTGATATTTTTTCTGAATCCAATACTATTAATATTCAAGGAGAACAACAAAAAAAATTAGATATTATTGCTAATGAATTAATTATAAAAGATTCTGAATGTATATCTTGTTTAGCAGGTATAGCTTCTGAAGAAGTAGAAACAATATACGAAATACCAAATTCATATACAAAAGGTAATTATTTATTATTATTTGATCCTTTAGATGGTTCATCAAATATAGACGTAAATATATCTATTGGCACAATATTTTCTATATTAAAAATCTATGACAATGATGGTTATATTACAGAAAACAGTTTTCTACAAAAAGGAAAGAAACAAATTGCAGCAGGTTATGTAATATATGGACCGCAAACTAATTTAGTTTTATCTCTTGGAGAAGGAGTTTTATTTTTTATTTTGAACCATGATAATGAGTGGATCTTAAAAGAAGAAAAAATTATTATCCCTATAAATACATCAGAATTTTCAATAAATGCATCTAACATGAAATTGTGGGATTCTAAAATAAAGCAATATATAGAAGACTGTCTTACAGGAACTGATGGACCATTAAATAAAAAATATAATATGCGTTGGGTTGGGTCAATGGTTGCCGACATTCATAGAATTTTAAGAAGAGGTGGAGTGTTCTTATATCCAAAAGACTCAAATTCAATTAATGGTAAACTTAGACTCATGTATGAAGTTAACCCAATGAGTTTTTTGATTGAACAAGCTGGAGGATTAGCAACCAACGGTACAGAATCTATTTTAGAAATAGAACCCAAGAAATTGCACGAAAGAATTGGTGTGATTTTGGGTTCAAAATTAGAAGTGGAAATTATAAAAAAATATTATTTATAAAAATAACAAGTAGCGTGATATTCCTAATATTACACTACTTGTTAACTATGCATAATTAATTAATGCTTTCTATTCTTAATCTAGTAACTTTTGATTGAACTACAGGTAAAGATTCAATCTGTTTAATAGCTTGATTAATATTTCGTTCTATAGACTCATGAGTGATAAATATAATATCTGCTTCATTTTTACTATTAGAACATATTTCTTGTATCATAGAACCAATAGATATATTAGAAACAGCTAATATTTTTGATATTTCAGAAAGAACTCCAGGTTGATCGATAACTCTTAATCTTAGATAATATGATGTAGAAATCAACTCTATTGGCAAAATACGAGCATCTGATAGAGCATCTGCTTGAAATGCTAAATGCGGGACTCTATTACCTGGATCTGCTGTTTGAAGCCTAGTCACATCTACTAAATCGGCAATAACTGCTGAAGCAGTAGGTTCACCCCCTGCCCCTTGTCCATAATATAGTGTAGGTCCAACAGCATCACCCTTTACAAATACTGCATTCATAGCACCTTCTACACTAGCTAATAAACAAGATGATGATATTAAAGCTGGATGTACTCTTAATTCAATGCCATCTGCTCTGTATTTAGTTATAGCTAATAACTTTATGCGATAGCCTAATTTTTCTGCATAAGTTATATCTTCTGAAGATAATTGAGAAATACCTTCAATATAAGCACTCTGAAATTGAACAGGAATACCAAAAGATAACGAAGCTAACAATGTCAGTTTATGAGCAGCATCTACTCCTTCGATATCAAAAGTTGGATCAGCCTCTGCATACCCAAGTTTCTGGGCTTTAGATAATACTTCTTTAAATGGCAATCCAGTATCCCTCATTTCAGATAATATGAAATTAGTAGTGCCGTTAATAATACCAGCTATAAATTTGATACGATTAGCAGTTAAACCTTCCCTAATTGCTTTTATGATTGGTATTCCACCAGCAACAGCTGCTTCAAATGCTACTATTACTCCCTTTGATGAAGCTTTTGCAAATATTTCATTTCCATGTTTTGCTAACATGGCTTTATTGGCAGTAACTACATGTTTGCCATTATCAATAGCTTCTTTTACTAAATCTAGAGCTATAGTATCACCACCTATCAATTCAACCACTATATCAATATTTGGATCCCTTACTATATCGTAAGCATTTTGAATAACTTCAGTCTTACCATTTACCAAAGAACGAGCATGATCTACATTTAGGGTAGCAATTTTAGAAATTTCTATATTTCTACCAGCACGTCTCGCTATTTCTTTTGCATTTCGATCTAAAACAGTCCAAGTGCCACTACCTACAACACCCATACCAAGCAGGCCAACTTTTATAGAATCCATTAATACCACCATTTTGTTAAAATATATGTAACGACATCAATTTAAACTAAATAATAACATGAGCTTATTTATATTGTAATATACTTATCAAAGACATATACAATATATATTGTGTAGCTAGATAATATATGTATTTACCTTGATAATTAAATTACAATTTTTATAAACAATATTGTTTAATAAAAAAGGAATTGAAGTTGAAGTTGCATTTAGAAAATATGGAATCTGTAAATATAATTGATTCCTATGGTAATGGTTTTATAACTGTTAATAAAGAAAAATATATTGGCTCAATTTTCTTCGGAAAAATAGGAGCAGTCAAGAATTGGGGAATAAATAAATATACTGATATAACATCAGAAAAAATTATCTTGTTATTAAATAATTTTTGCAATGATGCTGTTGCACAAGAAAAACTAGAAATAGACTATAATGAACATTTTCCTGAATTCTTATTAATAGGAACTGGAAATTCATATGAATTGATAGATAATGATGTATTATCGCCAATATATAAAAAAGGTCTTAGCGTAGAAATTATGAGCACTAGGTCTGCAATATATACTTATAATATGTCAATATTGAATGATAGAGATGTTATTTTTGCTGCTATTCCTGTTAATGATAATGTTTAATGATGGATAATTTTATTATAAAACCAGCTCCAAAATTTCAAGAAGATAGTACATTAGGTTTAATCAAACTGGATGATTATTTGCATAAAAAAAACATAGTATTATTTTTTTACCCTAAAGATAATACACCTGGTTGTACTAAGGAGAATCTAGAATTTAAAGATTTATATCAAGAATTTTTACTAAGAAATACAGAGGTTTTAGGAGTATCTAGAGATAGTATTAGATCACATGAAAATTTTAAATCAAAATTCTCATTACCATTTCCTCTCATATCGGATCAAAACCAAAATATATGTTCTTTATATAACGTTGTAAAAAAGAAAAATATATATGGAAAAAGTGTATATGGCATAGAAAGAAGTACTTTTCTCATCAATCTTGAAGGTAATATTGTGATGGAGTGGCGTAAGGTAAAAGTTAATAATCATGTTATGCAAGTATTAGATTTTCTTGATAAAACATTAATAAATAATACATAGTATCATTAATATGAAATTACCAGTTATAGGAATAACTATGGGTGATCCATTTGGAATCGGCCCAGAAATCATTGTAAAAGCATTTTTATCCAAATTTTTAGTACCAACAGTTATTTATGGTGACCCTTATGTCATAAGTAAAGCAGCTAAATTAATAGGAGAAAAAATAAAAATTAGATTATTAAACTCTAACGAAATATTGTCTAATAATTTAATTTGTGATCACTCTTATCTAAATATTATTAATTGTTATGAAATAAAACCAGATGACTTTAAACCATCAACAGTTAGTGAAATAGCGGGGATTTCCTCATATAACTCTATTAATAATGCAGTTAATGATGCCCTATCTGGCAAAATAGGGGCAATAGTAACATGTCCTATAAATAAAGAATCTTTTGCTAAAGCCAATATAAATTTTCCAGGACATACAGAATTATTAGCTAAATTAACTAATAGCAAAAAATTCAATATGATGATGATCAATGACTCTTTAAGGATTATCTTAGTCACAATTCATCTTCCTTTATCTCATGTAAGTAATAACATAAGTATTTTATCCGAGTTAAATTCTATCAAAATGGCATACCATGCATGTAAAATGCTTGGTGTTGAAGATCCTCGTATCGCAGTAGCTGGTCTTAACCCACATGCTGGAGAAAATGGTAAATTTGGTACTGAAGAAATTAAATTTATTATTCCTGCGATAACTAAAGCTAGAAATGAAGGAATAAATGTATCTGGTCCATGGCCTGGAGATACAGTCTTTATGCAGGCAAGAACTGGAAAGTTTGATATAGTAGTCGCACAATATCACGATCAAGGATTAATTCCGATAAAATATTTAGGAATAGATAGTGGTGTTAATATAACATTAGGATTACCAATAATCAGGACTAGCGTTGATCATGGAACCGCATTCGATATTGCTTGGAAAAAAGGCACAGCAAAACCAGATTCTTTATTAACTGCTATCAGTTTAGCAATAGATATATTTAAAAATACTGCTAAATAGATGATACATTAGCAAAATTTAAAAATCTCGTTGTAGGACCTTGAAATGTTAATTTAATGGTACCAATAGGACCATTTCTTTGTTTTCCTATAATAATTTCTGCAATTCCTTTTTCTTGCGAATCAGGATTATATATTTCATCTCTATATATGAACAAAATTAGGTCAGCATCCTGTTCAATTGCACCCGATTCTCTTAGGTCACTCATTACTGGTCTTTTATTTTGTCTTTGTTCTAAACTACGATTTAGCTGTGATAAAGCTATCAAGGGACAATTTAACTCTTTTGCTAGACCTTTTAATGAACGACTAATTTCAGAAATTTCTGTAGCCCTATTTTCTTCTCCATTACCAGACATTAGTTGCATATAATCTATTATAACTAATCCCAGCTGTCCACATTGACGTGATAATCTTCTAGTTTTAGCTCTAACTTCCATCACATTTAATGCTGGAGATTCATCTATATAAAGTTGAGCATCTTGCATATTTTGTATAGCATTAGTTATCTTTGGCCAATCTTCTTCAGTTAATCTACCTGTGCGAATTTTATGTTGATCTATTACACCAATAGAACCAAGCATTCTCATGGCTAATTGAGTGGCACTCATTTCCATAGAAAAAATAGCTACTGGCAAACCATGTTCTATTGAAACATATTCTCCTATATTCATAGAAAAAGCAGTTTTACCCATAGACGGACGACCAGCTACAACAATTAAGTCTCCAGGTTGTAAACCTGATGTCATTTTATCTAAATCTATGAAACCAGTAGGAACTCCTGTAATATCAGAATTACTATCACGACTATATAACTCATCTATTCTTTCTACTACTTGAGATAAAAGAGGTTGTATTTCTTGAAAACCAATAAAGTTAGATATTCTATCTTGTGCTATTCTAAAAACTTTGGCTTCTGCTTCATCTAATATTTGTTTTGCATCTCTTCCTTTTGTATTTAAAGCATTTTCTGATATTTCTTCTGATATGCTAATTAACTTTCTTAAAATAGCCCGTTCACGAACTATTTCTGCATATCTACGTATATTTGCAGCAGAAGGTGTATTGTGAGCTAATGCATTAAGATATTCTATACCGCCAATATCTTCTGATTTCCCAGAATTTAACAATGAATCATTAATTGTAATAATATCAACAGGACGATCAGCACTGATTAATTTTTCTATATGTTTCCATATAATTTTATGTTCATTTTTATAAAAATCTTCTTCTTTTATAACATCAGATACTTTATCCCAAGCACTGTTATCTATAAATAAGCCGCCCAATACAGACTGTTCTGCTTCTATTGAATGAGGAGGGATACGTAGATAATCTAAATCTTTTGATTTATTATTCATCATTATTTCATTGAAAAAATCATATTACTAATGATAGTTTTTGAATTTAAAATTTAATGTATAAGAATTTGATTTGATTTAATTCAAATTCTTATACAAGAAATAAATTAAGAATTTTCTTTAGAAACCAATATAGTTATTTCAGCAATTACATCAGGATGAAGTTTTATTTTAGCTGAAAATTCACCAATTGTTTTTATATGCTGAACTGATAAAGTTATTTGAGATTTATTAATATTAAAACCAGATTTTTTTAAATGTTCAGATACATCATAATTAGTAACGGAACCGAAAAGTCTACCATCAACACTTGATTTTTGATATATAACTAATTGAAAACCAGATAATTTATTACTAATATCAGTTGCATTATTAAATTTATCTAATTGTATTTGTTCCAGTTCTATTCTTTTATCTTCAAATTCTTTTATAGCATTTTTTGTAGCACGACGCGCTATTTTTTTAGGAATTAAATAATTTCTTGCATATCCATCTTTAACACGAACTACATCCCCTAAATTACCTAGCGATGACACTTTTTCTAATAAAATAATTTCCATATTAACTCATATCTATTTATGATTATCTGTATAAGGCAATAATGCTAAAAAACGTGCTCGTTTAATAGCAATTCCCAATTGACGTTGGTATATAGCTTTTGTGCCAGTAAGACGTGCTGGAATTATTTTGCCATTTTCTTGTATAAAATCTTTTAAGATGTCTACATCCTTATAATCTATTTCATCTACTTGAGCAGCTGTAAATCTGCAAAATTTACGACGTTTAAATAAAGGATTTTGTTGGACAAATTTGCGTTTTTCCTTAGGTTTTCGATAGAAAGACATTTTAATACCTTTAAATTATTTTGCAAATTATAAATAATTTTACAAATAAAAATTTTAATTATAACTAATATTTAGTTTAGTCATCACTATTTATTATTTTTTGCAAATGAAATCGTAGAATTACTGAATTTTTGTATATTGGAGCCAAAAAACCAGTTGCAAAAAATTCTTTATCATAAGGAATTTTATCTAAAGACATCGCTAAAGCTCCCAAAGCAAGGGCCTTAATTGTTAAATTAATATTACGCTCAACATTAGATTCCAACACCTTAGAAAAACTACTTAAGGTCATTTCTAATACTGGAATTCCAGCATAATTATACCTTATAGAGTCTCGATTTAGAATCTTTGCATTAAGACTAAGAAGGTTCATAGCAAATAATCAAAAACTACTCTTCTATTATTTCTAATTCTTCTGTTGAAGAATTAGAAGATTCTTCTTTATTAACGGTTTTCATCATAATAGATGGTTCTGTTTCTGACTTTTTCTTTTTAATTATCATATGCCTTAAAATAGCATCATTGTAGCGAAAAGAATTTTCTAATTCATCTAGAATACTCTGTGAACATTCAATATTTATGCAAATATAATGTGCCTTCACTATTTTATTTATTTGGTAAGCTAACTGACGCCTGCCCCAATCTTCTACCCTGTGAACAGTACCATTAGCTTCAGTTATAATAGAGCTATATCTTTTTATCATCTCAGGAACCTGCTCACTTTGATCTGGATGAACTATAAACACAATTTCGTAATGTCTCATTGTAATAAAACTCCTTATGGATGTTTAGAAAGTACTTTATGCAGTAATTCAAAACAGCTAGAAAAAAATATCTAGCAAGTAATAACAAACAGATAAAGCAATAAAAACAATAATTATTTAAAATAATTACCTATAATATAGATTATACACTTTTTTCAACTACAGCATATGCTGAATGATTATGTATTGATTCAAAATTTTCAGCCTCTATTCTATATTTTTTTATATTTAAAAATTTACTATTTATGCTAGCAGCTAAATCTCGCACCAAATCTTCAACAAATTTAGGATTTTCATAAGCATATTCTGTTACATATTTTTCATCAGGTCTTTTTAATAATGACCATAATTCACAAGATGATTCTTTTTCAGCTAATACAATAAAGTCTGACATTTTAATATCAGAATAATCATTAAAAACAAGTGATATAGTGATATTAGATCTTTGGTTGTGAGCTCCATATGAAGAAATAGCTTTAGAGCATGGACATAAACTTGTAACTGGAATTTGAATGATAAGCTCGAATTCAGTGTTTATTTTCTCAGTTGCTCTAACTATCCATTCAACTTTATAGTCCATTAAACTTTTAGATTTTGATATAGGAGCTGTTTTTTCTATAAAAAAAGGAAAAGATAATGAAATATCGCCGTTTATAGCATTCAATAAAGTTAACATTTCCAAAGACATATTACCCAATAAACTAGGAGTTAATATTCTAGTTCGGTAATTTTCTAATAAAACTAGAAATCTAGACATATGGGTTCCTTTATCATTTTCTGATAGTGAAACGGTCATAGTCCAATTAGCTATGGTATTTTGAATTACAGAACTAGCATCTGAAATATTAGTAGGTACACAAACATCACGAATACCAACACGCTTTATAGGAATTTGTCTAGCATCTATCAAACTTTGTATATCTGGTATCACAGAATTTGTATTTATTTTGTTAATATCCATTTATTATATAATCAGTTAATTAATTTTTTTAAATAAAAATAAAGTATTCCAATGAAATAATTTTATTAAAATACTACAACAAAAATTTATGAAAAGCAGATCTAATAGAAGCTTCTATTCCATTACAATCCAATCCTATTTCAGAAATTAATTGTTTAGCATCACCATGATCGATAAATCTATCAGGTATACCCAATTGAAGAACTGGAGTATATAAATTATTTTCATGTAAAACCTCTAGTACCGCACTACCAGCTCCTCCCATTATAGAATTATCTTCTAAAGTAACAATAGCGCTATGAGTTTTAGCTAAACTAATAATTAATTCTTTATCAATTGGTTTAACAAATCTCATATCAGCAATAGTTAAGTTCATTGAATCAGCGACAATCTTTGCAGTATTAAATAAAGTACCGAATACAAGAATAGCAATATTTTTACCATATTTTCTAACTATTCCTTTGCCGATATCTAAAGAATTTAATTCTTTATCAATATTTACACCAAATCCTTCACCTCTAGGATAACGAACAATCGCAGGACCATTATATCGATAACATGTAGTTAATAATAGACGTTGTTCATTTTCATCTGAAGGTGTAGCGATTATTAAATTTGGAATACATCTTAGAAAAGATACATCATAGTTACCAGCGTGTGTAGCTCCATCAGCTCCCACCAAACCAGCTCTATCAACTGCAAAAGTTACATCCAGATTTTGAATAGCAACATCATGTACTAATTGATCATAACCCCTTTGCAAAAAAGTAGAATAAATAGCCACTACTGGCTTTAATCCATCACAAGACATCCCGGCAGCAAATGTAATTGCATGTTGTTCTGAAATGCCAACATCAAAGTATCTACTTGGGAAAAGATTTTCAAACTCTACTAACCCACTACCTTCTCTCATAGCTGGAGTGATTATTATTAAATTATCATCATAAATTGCCATATCACAGACCCAATTGCTAAAAACTTGAGTAAAAGTTTTATGAGAATTTTTTTTTGATGTTAATATGCCAATAGACAAATCAAATTTACTTGGTCCATGATACAATATCGGGTCTTTTTCAGCCAATTTATAACCCTTACCTTTTTTTGTTACAATATGCAAAAAATTTAATCCAGATTTTTGTTTAATTTTGCGCAAAACATTAACTAAATTAGTGACATTATGACCATCAATTGGTCCATGATATTTAAAACCAAATTCCTCAAAAAAAGTCACATGACTAGTATTATGATTTTTTGGATTTTCTACATTTTTAGTATTGGCGTAAAAACGACCTTGCATTAAATTATTAAAATATTGATTCAAAGCTCCTACTGGTGGAGAAATAGACATATGATTATCATTAAGGATAATCAAAAGATTAATGTCTTTCATTATGCCTGCATTATTTATAGCTTCAAAAGCCATACCAGCAGAAATAGAGCCATCACCAATTACCGCTATATGTTGTCTATTTAATTTTTTTTTGTTGGCTGCATAAGCCATTCCTAATGCAGCAGAAATAGAGGTAGAAGAATGAGCAGTACCAAAAGCATCATAACAAGACTCAGATCTATTTGGAAATCCAGATATTCCATATCTCTGACGTAAAGTTCCCATTTTTTTTCTTCTTCCAGTTAATATTTTATGGGGATAGGATTGATGGCCTACATCCCAAATAATAATATCATTTGGTGTATCAAATACATAATGTAATGCTATGGTTAATTCTATAACTCCTAAACTAGATGAAAGATGTCCTCCAGTTTTAGACACAATCTCTAAAACTTCTTGCCGTAATTCATCAGACAACTTGCTAAGACAATTAAAATTTAATTTTCTTAGATCAGATGGAAAATGAATATTATCTAATAGTTTAGGAGACATAAATTTATTCTATAATAGTTTTTAGATTTTTTATTAAAAATATGCTCTAGTGAGAATAAATAAAACAAATATATTATATTGTTTGAGAAACAAATTCCATTAACTATATACAAGATTACTAATCTTTTCAGATATTTTTAATAAAAAGCAAACAAATTTATTTTTTGATAAAATTAACTACATATTGTTGGTAATTAACAAAACAAATTTAATCTGTAATTATATGGCTCTCAATAGAAATAAAAATAATTGCTAAGATTGCATTGTAAATTATTTTAGATAATGCATACAAATTTATTCTTCACCTAGTTTATTAATATCTAAAGGTTTAAGTAATTCAGCATCTAAGACTTTTATCGTTTCTTCAGCTTTGGCAATATAATTTTGACAAAAACGAACTAAATTCACACCACGACGATATAATGATAACGAATCTTCTAAAGTTACATTTTCTTGTTCCATATTAGAAACTAGTGTTTCTAACTCAAGCAGTGCTGTTTCAAAATCTAAATTTTTCATATTTCCCGATAAATTCGATTTGTCATTTTCCATAGTAAGTTCCATAATATTTTCGATATTAATATTTCATATAAAATTTATTCACAAATATTATAAACACTAAACAAATATCAATTAATAATAAATTATTTAATGTAAATAAATTATTAGAGAAATACAAATAATTAGCTCAGAATTATGATTTTAGAAGTTTAATATATAACACATGATATGTTATATAAAGATTATTTAAAATAGAAATGTTTCTTGGAGAGATTGATAAATATAATTTAGCGCAACTAAAATTATATAAAATATAAAAAATAAGAAAAATTACATAGCTATTAAATCTGGTGGGCCCCCCGAGAGTCGAACTCGGCACCAACGGATTATGAGTCCGCTGCTCTAACCAGGCATGAGCTAGAGGCCCAGATACACAACTATAAGGTATTTTTTTTCATTTTGCAATAAAAAAATTAACTTAATTATTATCTAAAAAACTTTTTAACTTCTCCGCTCTACTAGGATGTCTTAGTTTCCGTAATGCTTTAGCCTCAATTTGTCTAATTCTCTCTCTTGTAACATCAAATTGTTTACCCACTTCTTCCAAAGTTTGATCTGTATGCATTTCAATACCAAATCTCATTCTTAAAACTTTTGCCTCTCTAGGAGTTAAAGAATCTAATACTTCTTTAACAATATTCTTCATAGAACTATGTAGAGCAGCATCAGAAGGAGCTAAAGTATTAGTATCTTCTATAAAATCACCTAAATGAGAATCATCATCTCCTATTTGAGTTTCCATAGATATTGGTTCTTTGGCTATTTTAAGAATCTTCCTAATTTTATCCTCTGGAATATCCATTTTTTGGGATAAAATTGAAGGATCTGGTTCTAACCCTGTTTCCTGCAAAATCTGACGGCTAATACGATTCATCTTATTTATTGTTTCTATCATATGTACCGGAATTCTAATTGTTCTAGCTTGATCTGCTATAGAACGTGTTATAGCTTGCCTTATCCACCAGGTGGCATATGTAGAAAATTTATACCCTCTACGATATTCAAACTTGTCCACAGCCTTCATCAGACCAATATTGCCCTCTTGTATTAAATCTAAAAACTGTAAACCTCTATTCGTATATTTTTTTGCTATAGAAATAACTAGACGCAAATTAGCTTCAGTCATTTCTTTTTTAGCCTTAAGAGATTTATTCTCTCCAGATGTCATTTGTTTATTAATTTCCTTAAATTCTTGAATTGGTAATACAATTCTCTCCTGAATTTCTAATAATTTTTTTTGCTTGTTTTGTATAAGTAGAATTAATGGCTCTAATGATCGGAAATATTTACTGTTAAATATAGGCTCTTCAAACATCCATCGAGTGTTAGATTCATTTCCTATAAAACACTGAAGAAAAAGTTCTCTTGGCATACCAACTTTATCTACACATATATTCATTATAGATTTTTCTATAGCTCTTATTTCTTGCATATGAGATCTAATTGAGTCAGCTAATTTAGCTATTATTTTAGCATTAAACCTTATACCCAATAATTCTTGTTGTATCAAATTTTTTGCTTCTAAATAATTTTCAGAATTATATCCATTTTCTACATAAGCTTTTTGCATTCTTTTAAAATGACTCGTAACAACTGAAAATTTTTCTAAGCTTTTGACACGTAATTCTTCTAATTGCTTTGCAGACATTATACCTGATGACATATCTAGCAATTCTTCATTTTCTGATAGATTAAGACTTATATTAGGATCACAATCCGAATTGTCTATAAGAGCATCTACAATCTCATCTATTTGCAATTGATCATTATTTACTTTGTCTATCTCTAATAAAATTTCATTTAAAGTTGTAGGACACGCAGAAATAGCTGATATCATAAGACTCAAACCTTCTTCAATTCTTTTTGCTATTTCTATTTCTCCCTCTCTTGTTAATAGTTCAACAGTGCCCATTTCGCGCATATACATACGTACAGGATCTGTAGTTCTACCAAAATCAGAGTCAACAGTTGTAAGAGCAGCCTCTGCTTCATCTTCAACATCATCATCATTAGATATTACAGTATTATTTTCACTCATTAATAATGTATCTATATCTGGAGTCTTATCATAAACAGCAATACCCATGTCACTAAAAGTCGTAACTATGGTATCAAATACTTCATCATCTGCTAAATCGTCAGGTAAGCTATCATTAATTTCGCCAAATGTAAGATATCCTTTTTCTTTCCCCAATTTGATAAGATTTTTAAGATTATTGCGACGATTTTCGTATTCTTCTTGGGAAATTGGTCCTTTTAGAATTAAATCTTTAGGATCATTTTTGCTACGTCTACTTCGTTTATTAGGTTTAGAATAAGTCAGCATATCTGCATTAGCATCAACAGATAAACCGTCGAAAAGATCATCATCATTCTCAATAGAATCATCATTAATTACTATACTAGATTTTTTAGTTAATTCATTAACTTTGATTGACATTAATAATTCATCTCTGTCTATTAAATTTTCATTATTGATATCTTTATTAGATTTTAATATTTTGTTTTTAACAATTTTCTTAGATTTTTTAATATTATCTAATTCGTTAAATTCATCATAAGATGAAACATCACTACTATCATCACTAAGATCATTTAAAGTATTATTTTTATTTTTTTTTGAAATATTTTTATCTTTGTCTTTTGACTTTGTAATCATACCTTTTCCGTGATATTAAAATTTATTAATAAAGATCAAAAATTGTAAAATTAAGAATTAACAAGTAGACATTTTATAAATAATATATTATATATAAAAAGAATAGTTGCTCATAATGATTATTAAAATCATCATAATTTTAATTTAAACTACCTTTTTTAATAAGAAATAATTTATTAGACAATTCTTTATACTTGTTTATATCGTTATCAGAGGTTAGACCTTTCTCAACAAGCAAGTTAATTTCTTTTTTCAAATATTCACTTTCTATTAATAATAAAGCATCTTCCCATTCTCTGACTGGATCTGGCAAAACTTCTTTATGAGTAGCCTGATTAATAATATTAGAAACTATTGTATATAATTCAGAATCTTTTTCTAAGGATTCTTGTAATGTCTCTAAAGTTTTAATGTTCTTCTCTTGAATAATTAAAATTAAATCCTTTATATATTTTAAATCAGGTTGTTTTTCTAAAATTTCTAATTGTTGAATACCGACCATGTCATCAATATATTGCAAATTAAATATTATTAAATTCAGCAAATGTTTAGCAAGAGATGGAACTTTTTGAGTATTACGACTAGAATTATGAAGACTTGTCTTTTTTTCAATTTGATAATAATCACTAGCATTGTCATTATTAAAATACTGCTTCTGCAAATTGTTTTTATTTCTATTTTTAATAGAGGATAATATCCTAATGTCGTTATTATTAAAATTCAATAAAGTAGCAATCTCTTTCTCAAGCTGTATACGAAAAGCATTAAGAGGCATAGAACTTAACAAAGAAAGAGACTCGTTCCAACAAGAAACTCTACCTTCTGCCTCTAAAATATTATGTTTTTTCTGCATTTCATTAATGAAAAACTTTGATAAAGAAACAGAATTATCTATGCTCTCTTTAAATTTATGAACTCCATGCTCTAAAATATAGGAGTCAGGATCATAGTTTTCTTTTAAGATTAAGAATCTTATTTCATAATTATCTTTTATTTCTTTTAAGCAAATTAACAATGCTCTCCATGCTGCCCTATGACCAGCAGCATCACCATCAAAACTAAAAATTATTTTATTAGTTAGTGAAAATAATTTCATTATATGATCAGAACTTATTGAAGTGCCTAGTGTTGCCACTACATTAGTAACGCCATATTTGGTTAAAATAATAACATCAATATATCCTTCAACAACTATTACAAATCCTTGTTTTTTTATGCTTTTTCTAGATTCCCACAAACCATATAATTCTTTTCTTTTAGAAAACAAGATAGTTTCTGGAGAATTCAAATATTTTGGAAGTTTCCCATCGATTGTCCGTCCTCCAAAACCAATGACATTTCCATAATAGTTTCTTATTGGGAACATTATTCTCTGTCTAAATCTATCATATCTTCTTGTTTCGTCTATTACAAGACCTACTTCTTGAAGAGAACTATCGTTATAATTAGCAAAACATTTGGACAAAAAGTTAGTCTCAAAACCTGACCAGCCAATTCCAAATAAATCTATCGTATCTTTATCAATTTTCCTTTTAGAAAGATAATGCAAAGCATTAGATGAGTTTAATAGATAAGAATGATAATACTCTTGAGCTTTATTCATTATGCTCAACAACTCTTTTTCTTTTTTTTGTTCATTAGACAAAGAATTAGAATTTTTACTATCTTCTGGAACCGTTAAACCAACAGAGGATGCTAGTTGTTTTATTGCATCAGCAAAACTAAGACCAAGATATTCCATTACAAATGTAATGGAATCACCATGGGCTCCACAACCAAAACAATGATATATTTTTTTTGTCTGACTTACAGTAAAAGAAGGACTTTTTTCCGAGTGAAATGGGCAAAGACCAACTAAACTAGACCCAGACTTTTTTAAAAAAACATAAGAGCCTATAACTTCTACTATATCTAGTCTAAACAATAAATCTTGGATAAAATATTTTGGAATCAAATAAAAACAATTGCTAATACATACGAGGAGGTAATTGTTGACTGCGTATACGTTTGTAATGACGTTTCACAGCAGCAGCAAGTTTACGTTTTCTTTCAGCCGTTGGTTTTTCATAGAATTCTCTAGAACGCAACTCTGTCAGCAGGCCAGTTTTTTCAACTGTGCGTTTAAACCGACGCATAGCCGATTCAAAAGGTTCATTTTCTTTAAGCTTAACAATAGGCATAGTTAATATTTTAATTTAAAAGAATAATTATAGTCAAATTTAACTCCATATCAACAAAAATTGATGATATAGATAATCACTTAATTCTACATTAAAACAATGCTTTTAGACAACTACTTAATAAAGATAAATACATGTATATTTATCTTTATTAAGCTTTATTTAGAAAAAGATCATATAAAATCTATTTCTAAATTATTCTCTTTTCTAAAACAAATGTCTTAAAACTATAGTTTCATTACGGTCAGGACCAGTAGAAACTAAATCTATTGGCACCCCAGATACCTCAGCTATTCTTCCCAAATAATGTCTAGCTTCTAATGGCAACTGATCAAATTCTTTTATGCCAAAAGTTGAAGACTTCCATCCAGGCATTTCTTCATATACAGGTTCTAATCTTGAAACAATTTCAGAACCATATGGCAATATATCAAGAAATTCATTACCTAATCGATAGCCAACACAAATCTTTAAATTCTCTATTCCATCTAAAACATCCAATTTTGTTATGCAAAGACCAGAAACACCACTTAATCTTACAGCCCTTTTAAGTGCAGCTGCATCAAACCAACCACAACGTCTAGGTCTTCCAGTAACCGAACCAAATTCTTTGCCAACATTAGCAATATGAACTCCTAACTCATCATGTAGTTCAGTAGGGAATGGACCTGAACCAACACGAGTAGTGTATGCTTTTGTAATCCCTAAAACATAACTTATTGACTGGATACCTATTCCAGAGCCAGCGGAAGCTGAACCAGCAATACAATTACTGCTAGTTACGTAAGGATATGTACCATGATCAATATCCAACAAAGATCCCTGAGCTCCTTCAAATAAGATTTTACCTCCTGATTCTTGCAAAGAATATAAGCTATTAGAAACATCAGTAACCATAGGAGCTAAAACATCTGCTATTTTTAGATAGCTATCTAATATCTCATTAAAATCTAAAACTGATGTATTAAAATAATTTTTAAGAATAAAATTATGATATTCCAGAGAATCTGATAACTTTTGGAAAAATACATCATAATTAAAAATATCTTGAAGCCTTATTGCTCTACGAGCAATTTTATCCTCATAAGCAGGACCAATACCTCTTCCTGTTGTACCGATTTTTTCATTTCCTTTACTTTGTTCTCTCGCCTGATCAATTGCCACATGATATGGAAGTATCAATGGACATATTTCTGAAATTTTTAAACGAGAACGAACATCTATACCAACAGACTCTAACTCACCTATTTCTTTCAATAAATTTTCTGGTGATAAAACGACACCATTCCCAATAAAACATGATACATGAGGCCTCATTATTCCAGAAGGGATTAATCTCAAGACAGTTTTATTTCCATTTATCCAAAGAGTATGACCAGCATTATGACCACCTTGAAATCTTACTACAGCGTCAACAGATTCAGTAAGCCAATCTACGATCTTCCCTTTACCTTCATCACCCCATTGAGTGCCAATTATTACTATATTTTTGCTCATATTAATCAACTTAATAACATAAAAACATCAAATACAATGACAAACAAAATTATTTATGATTTTTAATACAAATAATTTTATAAATCATTAATTTGCCATATGCCATCAAACAAAACAAGTTTGCGATCAAAAACAAATTCATCTTGAGATGGATAGCCACCTGGTAACATTTGAATTACTATTTCACCATCTTGACGTAAATTTTTTATACAAGTCAATAAATCTTTATCACGACCCCAAGGAGCTAAAATAGCACTTGGTTTCTCCGTATTAAAAAGACCTCTAGATAATTTACGTAGATCCAAACTAAAACCTGTAGCAGCTCTAGCACGACCAAATGCAATACCAACATTATCATATCTACCACCTTTGACCAGTGTATCACGCCAACCTTCTGCATATAAAGAGAAAGTTACTCCTGAATGATAGCCATAGCCAGAAACATCAGCTAAATCTATTCCTAACTCAACATCGTCTAATGAATGAATTAAAATTTGCAAAGCATCAAGAGCACCTATAATTCCAGGATTAGATGGAAGAGACTTTCTAGCCAAAGAAATAACATTTTCTGTATCACCATATAAAGAAGACACTATTTTTAAAGACTCCAATGTGTCACTTCTTATATTTTTAATAACGCTTGATAACTCCAAAATTCCAGCAACATCTTTTTCTTTCAATAAAGAAAGAATTAAATCAACATGAGCAGATGCAGCATGATCTGAATTTATTATACTACGTACAACACCAGGGTGACACAAATCTAATTTATAACTATTGATACCAGCTGTTTTAATTGTATCAAGAGCCAGTTGAATTATTTCAAAATCAGCTTCTACACCAGCATGTCCATATATTTCTGCACCAATTTGCAATAATTCCCTACTAGATAAAAAATCATTAGGCAAGGCATGAAAAACATTTCCACAGTAACACAACCTTGTTATACCATCTCTGTTTAACAAATGAGCATCTATTCTACTAATTTGTGGAGTCATATCTGCTCTTATCCCTAATGTTCTACCTGATAATTGATCTACAAGTTTACAAGTTTGTAAATTCAAATCACTACCAGTGCCTGACAGTAAAGAATCTATATATTCTACTAATGGAGGACAAACAAGCTCAAAACCATAAGTTTTGTATAAATCAAGTAATTTATGACGTAGCTCCTCAATATGCCTAGCTTCAACTGGCAAAATATCAGCAAGATTTTCTGGTAGTAACCAATTACTCATTAGTTATATTTCCTAAATAAAATTTATCAAATTTACTTCGAATCAATTTTTTTCATAAACTGAAAAAAATCAGAACTTGGATCCACTACTAATGTATCATCCTTATTGGAAAAAGATTTTTTATAAGCTTCTAGACTCTTATAAAACCTATAAAAATCATGATTTTTACCAAAAGATGAGGCGTAAATTGCACTTGCAATAGCATCACCTTCTCCTTTAATCGCTTCTGCTTGAGCGTTGGCTTTCGCTAATATCTCTTCGCGAGATCTATCTGCTTCTGCTCTAATTTTTTCACTTTCTGCTGCTCCTATAGACCTTAATTCATTAGCAACTTTAGTGCGTTCAGCTTCCATTCTTCTATATACAGACTTAGAAATTTCAGGTGCAAATTCAATTCTGCGCAACCTTACATCAACAATTTCAACACCTAATGGTTCTGCTCTAGACGCTACATTATTAAGAATTTCTGTCATAATTTCACTTCTTTCTACAGAAACAACTTCTTTTACTGTTCTAACATTAACCGAAGCATTTAAGGCATCTCTAATTTGAGCCTGCAATTTCTCTTGTGCAGCTCTCTCATTTCCCTCAAAAGTTACATAAAACAATTTTGGATTAGCTATTCTCCATTTAACAAAAGAATCAATAGAGAGATTCTTTTTTTCCGATGTTTGAATCCGTTCTGCATCCTTTGACTCAATTGTAAGTATTCTCTTATCAAGAAACTCAATATTTTGGAATGGTGCTGGTAATTTAAAATACAAACCAGGAGAACTAATTTCTCTACTAATTTCACCAAGTGAGAAAACTAATGCATAACTACGCTCATTTACGACAAACATAGTAGAACAAGCTAATACAAATAAAACAAAACAACTAGATAGCATCAAAAATATACGTTGCATAAAAAATCTTTTCTATTAGTGTAATGAACGATCACGCTTTATCTTATCTGACGATTTATTAATAGTTTTAAAACTATTATTTGAATCATCAATATCATAAAGTTTTTTTTCTACTTTTTCTTCTAATAAATCATTTTTCTTAGTTGTAAAAGAATCATTGATTTTATTATTTAATGCGCCTAAAGGTAATAACAAAACATTATTATTCTTCGAATCAATCATCAACTTATTAGATTTAGAAAAAATACTTTCCATAGTCTCTAGATATAGACGAGTTCTTGTTACCTCAGGTGCCTTCTCATATTCTTTTAATATGCTATAAAAACGAGATGACTCACCTTTAGCTTCTCCTATTACTGTAGCCTTATAGGCCTCTGCCTGTTCTAAATATCTAGAAGATTGACCACTAGCCAATGGTATAACTTGATTTGCATAAGCATATCCTTCATTAATTTTTCTTTCTCTATCTTGACCAGCCTTTACTGCATCATCAAAAGCAGCCTGTACTTGTTCTGGCGGCTGAACATTTTGTATAGCAACAGCAGTTATTTGAATGCCAGTATTATAATTATTCAAAATATTCTGCATAAGCTTCTGAACTTCAAAGGTAACTGCAGTGCGACCTTCATACAAAACAAAATCCATATTTTTCTTACCTACTATTTCTCGCATAGCAGTTTCGGCTGCTTGTTTAACAGACTCATCAGGATCTCTGATTTTAAATAAGTAATTAACAGCGCCATTTACGCTTAAGCGATATTGAACAACAAATTGCATATCTACAATATTTTCATCTGTTGTAAGCATTAAAGATTCAGATAAAACTTTATTTTGAGAATTTCCACGAAAACCTACCTCAAAAGTACGTAACTGAGATAAGTTTACCATTTCATGATGTTCTATAGGGGATGGTAAATGCCATCTAAAACCTGGTTGTGCCGTTCTATAATATTTGCCAAATCTGGTAATTACAGAAACTTGACCTTCTTTAACTACAAAGAAACTACTAGATAGCCAAATAACAGAACAAAATATAATAAATAAGAAGAAGAAAAAACCAGAGTTTTTAAAATTAAAATATGGCAATTTATCATTACTATTTTTTTTTCCATATTTGCCAAAAATATTAGAAAAACGCTTGCTTAAATCATTCCAAACATCATCTAAATCTGGTGGGTTATTGTTTTTTTTAGACTCATCAGAAAAACCTTTGTTTTTCCCACGCCCCCAATTAGAATCATCAAAATTAAACATATTAAAAATTCTCAATATCTTGCCCCATTGTATTACAAGCATTAATTATCGCATCGGTTAAACCATTTATCCCAGTATTTTTTGCTGCACTCAAAAAAATACTATTAATAGTATTATCTAAACCATATTCTACCCTAGGTTGTAGATTAGATAAATCAATCTTATTATAAATCATAATAACCGGTATATCGGATGCCCCTATTTCTTTAATAACATTATTAACGTTATTTATTTGTTCTCGATAATTTTCATTGGAAAAATCAACTACATGAAGAAGCAAATCAGCACTTATAGCTTCGTGTAGTGTTGCATGAAATGAATCTATCAAATTATGCGGTAAATCACGTATAAATCCTACTGTATCAGAAATAACTATATTCTTATTAGAATTATCTATCCAAACACGACGAGATGTTGTGTCTAATGTTGCAAATAATTGATTAGCAACATAAGTTTTTTCTTTTGTTAATAAATTAAATAATGTAGATTTTCCTGAATTTGTATAACCAACTAAAGAAATTGAAAATACCCTATTACGTTCACGAAGATTTCTTTGAGATACTCTTCTAGATTTTATTTTTTTTAAACGCTCTTTTAAACTCTTGACTTTGTTAGATATAATGCGTCGATCAATCTCAAGCTGAGATTCACCAGGACCTCTCATACCAATTCCACCGCGTTGACGTTCCAAATGAGTCCATAATCTAGTTAGCCTTGTAGATAGATATTGCAATTGTGCTAATTCAACTTGAAGCTTACCCTCATGACTTTTAGCTCTTATAGCAAATATATCTAAGATTAGAGCAACTCTATCAACTACTCTAACTCCCCATCTTAACTCAAGATTTCTTTGTTGTGATGGAGACAAGGAAGTATCAATCAAGACTATTTCTATGGAAAGTTCTTTGATCAAACATGCTATCTCTTCTACTTTTCCAGAACCTATAAAAAATTTCTTATCAGGAACATCTCTCTTAACAATCATATGATCTGCTATGAAAGCTCCAGCTGATTCAGCTAGCATAAAGAACTCTTTTAAATTATCATCAAAAAAAATACCACCTAAATTGACTCCAACTATTAAAGATTTCATATAACAAATTCACAGTGTTAATAAACAACAAAACGGCATAAAAATTAGAGTAATTGTATCTTCTTTAAACTATTCTGACTCAAAATCTTCCTGAAAACTTACAGCACGAGAAGGAACAACAGTTGATATAGCATGTTTATATACCATCTGTGTTACTGTATTTCTTAATAAAACAACATACTGATCAAATGCTTCTATTTGCCCTTGCAATTTTATTCCATTAACCAAATATATAGATATTGGCACATGATCTTTACGCAATTTATTTAAAAATGGATCTTGTAGAGTTTGACCTTTATTATTCATTATTTATGTTCCATATGTTTGTTATAAATGTTTTTCTATTATGAGTTAAACTGACATAAAATACGCTAAATCAATAGAAAAATAAATTTAAATTAGACGTACTTCTATTTAAACTCAATAAATATACATATTGACTAAAATTATATTTAACACTAGTAAAAAATTGAATTCTAAATAAAATTAAGTGTAAATAATATTTTATATAATACAACAACAAATAATTAGTTATGTTTTTTATTACACCTTAACATATATAAATATTTTATATCTTCACAAAAGATGTTGTGTATATACATATTCAAAGATATCAAAAATCTAAATATATGGATTTTTTGATGATTTAAATTCAATTCTTAACGGTGTACCTTTTAAAGATAATTCTCTCCTGAAAAATGATTCAAGGTATCTAACATAAGAACTAGAAACATGTTCAAGAGAATTTCCATGAATTACAATAATAGGAGGATTTTGACCACCCTGATGAGCATAACGCATTTTTGGTCTAATTATATTTTTTTTAGGAGGAGGTTGTTTAGTAATAGCTAACTTGAGCAACTTATTAAGCTTAGGAGTAGATAACTTAGCAAACGAAGAATCATATGCCTCATTTATAGACAAAAAAATGTCATTAATATGATATTTTTTTAATGCTGAAATCATATGCAACTTAGCAAATGATAGGAAATGCATTTTTCTTCTAAAAGATTTTTCTATATTTTTTAAATTTTCCCTTTCTAAGGTATCACATTTATTAAAAGCTATGACAATTGCTTTGCCTGACTCTAAAATAAAGCCAGCCATATGAGCATCTTGGTCAGAAATCTCCTCATTGGCATCTATCACTAACAAAACAACATCACTAGATTCTATTGCCTGAATAGTTTTTATTACTGAAAATTTTTCAATATAATTGACCACCCTGCTTTTACGACGCATACCAGCAGTATCTACTAGTATATATTTTCTACCATCAAAATTAAAATCAACATTTATAGAATCTTTGGTAGTACCTGGCATATCAAAAGCTATTAGTCTCTCTTCTCCTAAAAATGAATTAATTAATGTAGATTTCCCAACATTTGGTTTGCCAATTACAGCTAATTTAATAGAAGAGTTTGATTCTAAATTATCATCTTCATCAATATTAGTTCTTGTAAATCCACTTAAAGAATCTTCAATTAAATGGTAAATACCATCACCATGAGATGAAGAAATCAAATACGGTTTACCTAAACCTAATTCATAAAATTCATTGCTAAAATTACTTAAACTCATTCCTTCTGATTTGTTAACAGCTAACAATATTAATTTATTGGAAAATTTACGTAATAATTTAGCAATTTCATAATCTTGAGAACATATACCTGAACGGCCATCAAGCAAAAATATAACAACATCAGACTCTAATATAGCTTGATTTGTTTGAGAAGCAATTTTCAAAGAAAATTTGTCTTTAGAATGAATATCAAGACCACCAGTATCAATCACAATAAAATTGTATGATGCAAAATGAGCTTCTCCATAATGCCTATCACGCGTTAGACCAGGAAAATCAGCGACTAACGCATTCTTTGTTTTTGTCAAACGATTAAACAAAGTAGACTTACCTACATTTGCTCTTCCTACTATCGAAACTATTGGTTTATAAGACACGGTAAAAACTTTAAAAAATGAGAATTAAATATCTATTATAAAAATACCATCTATAGCATTAACTATAATTTTATTTTCATTAAAAATAACAGAGGATAATATACTGTTCTTGCTAATCTTAGATTTATAAAATACAGAGCCTTCATCAGAAGAAATAAAGTATAACCATCCAAAAGAATCACCACAAACTATCAAATTATTTTCTACCAAGATAGTTCTAAACTTGCAATTTTTTAAAATTATTTTTTTCCAAATCACACTTCCATCTGTCGCATTAAACTTAGCTAATTCTCCTTCATCATTTAAAGCATAAATAAATCCATCAGACATGTACATAATATGGCAAGATGGAAACATTTTACTCCATTTAATGGAAACTGTATTTGTTATATCTAAACAGGTTATATAATTTTTACTACTAGCAAAATAAACATTATTTTTATATGTTAAAAATGAACCATTAATACCCAATAAATCATTGTTTACATTATCTAAAGAAACCGGAATTTTCCATTCTACAAAACCAGTATCAATATCAATTGATGAAATACTATTATTTGTGCTGTATGTTATAACGGATTTCCTCAAACGCAACATAGGAGAATAAATAGCAGATGATATTGAAAAAAAATAATTATTCAATGACCAAATTACTTCTCCATTATGGAGATCGAAAGCACTCATAGATAAATCACAAGTCCTAATTAAGATAATGTTTTTATATATAATTGGTGGGGTATTAATTAAATTATTAACTGATGACATCCATTTTTGATTTCCATTATTATCAAATAATAAAATATTTCCTGTCTCAGAAACAACTACAACATTAGAAATATCAGCAACTATAGATAATATATGATCAGTGGGAATCTTCTTTTGCCATAAACATTGATGATTAACAATATCTAACTTAGCAATATTCCCATCCAAAGAAGCTACATATATGTAATCACCTACCACATTTGAAATTAAATCAATTGTAAATTCGGAAAACAAATTTTCATAAGACAAACTATTAGAATGCTGTATTATTTGCGGTTCATTAGTATCTATAGCCGCAAAAGACTTATTATGAATACTTAAAAAAAGCAATAAAAAGCAAATTGCTGTTTTCAATAAAAAAATAAGCTTATATAAATTCATACTATTCTAATTACAAGAATCAATTTTTAACTGAATTATTTTAAATAGAGGATCATTTTTATCCATATTATTTAAAGATAATTTCCAATTTTCTGTAGCCTTGCTCAATTTGCCTTGTGCAAAAAAAATATCACCCCTACTATTATCAAACAAACTCTCAAAAGATTTTGGATAGGTCTTCAAGCATTCTAATGCTTTATCATATTCACCAAGATTTACAAATACATTAGATAAACGTAGTTTTGCAATATATTGAAATAAGTTATGTTTTCCAATGCTAGATAACCATAATAATTCATTTTTAGCTTCATCAAATAACAAATTTTCTTGAAATATACTAGCAGCAATCAATGATGATAATTTAGAATAACTGTCATTAATATTATTTTTTTTAATTATACCTAATAATTCTCTAATCTTTTCAAGGTCAACAGGATGTATAAGCACTGCTTGTTCAAACAATTCAAAATCCTTCATATTATCAATAGTTGATTTTTTGAAAAAAAAATATTTTATTAACAATACAGAAAAAACAACTATTAATAAAAATATTATTTTTTTTCTCATTTTAAGAAATATTTGATTCATCATAAAACCTAAAATTATTTTTTTATTTTGTCTTTTAAAAAAGGTATTAATAATTCTAGAGAAATTTTTTCTTGATTAACGTTATCATTATGGGATAGACGTAATAATTTTATGCTAGCAAAATTATTCTCAATTTCATCTTCTCCAAAAATTATAGCTAGCGTAGCATTGCTCAAATCAGCCATTCTAAATTGACGTTTTAAACTATCATTTAAGCCACAATGAACTATAACTTTAAATCCAGAATCGCGTAATTTTTCAGCATAATTAAACGATAACTTCTGAGCTATTAAACCACGATGAGTAATGTAAATATCGCACTCTTCAATTTTAGAAGGACTTTTATAAAAATTCCATAGTTCTACTAGTCTTTCAAATCCTATAGCAAAACCAGCAGCAGGAATATTCTTACCTCCTAACATACTGAACAAATTATCATATCTACCACCACCACAAACTGTACTTTGCGATCCTAATTTATCTGTAGTCCACTCAAAAACTGTCAAATTGTAATAATCCAATCCTCTTACTAAACGATTATTAACATAATATGGGATATCATTAGACTTTAAGAAATTACATACAGAATCAAAATATTTTAACGATTTATCTGATAAATAATCTAATAAAATTGGAGCTTTCTCTATCAAAGAAGACAAAATTGGATTCTTGCTATCTAAAATTCTTAAAGGATTAGAATATAGACGTTTTTTACTAATCTCATCTAAATGATCTATATTTTTTTCAAAAAAACTTAGTAATACTCCTTTATAATTCAATCTATCTTGATAAGAACCAAGACAATTAACTTCCAACTTAACATTTTCAATACCTAAAATTTTCCATAATCTAGATACCATTATCATTAATTCAGCATCTAAATCAGGACCTTCGAAACCAATTGCTTCTATATCAACCTGATGGAACTGTCTATATCTCCCTAACTGCGGCCGCTCATGCCTAAAAACTGGTCCAAGAGAATACAATCTTCGAGGTCTTTCATATACAATATTATGCTCTATAGCAGCTCTAACTATTCCAGCCGTAATCTCTGGACGCATGGTTAAAGAGTCGTCATTATAACTATCTCTAAAAGAATACATTTCTTTTTCTACTATATCAGTTACCTCTCCTATACCCCTTTGGAACAAACTAGTTTGTTCCAAAATAGGAACTCTAATGTTAGAATAACCGTAACTATGCAGCCATTTGAATAAAATATTTTCTAGAGAACCCCAATCAAAACTTCTTAAAGGAAGAATATCATTCATTCCTCGTATCGCTAAAATTTTTTTAGTATTTTTATTATTTATCATATTTTTTTCTTAAAAAACAATTTTTATGGGCGCATTAAAAACCATAATAAATAACATAGTTATCAAATATATGAGCTTAGTTTAGCATTTCATAAAATTTATATATTTTTATATATTCGATTTTTTTACATTAAAGGAAACATTTTATATTCAAAGTTTAATGGATTCATTAGTCTTAATTTTGGTAATATTCTTAATGCTACCAGCCAATTGACCACATGCTGCATTTATATCATCACCTCGTGTTTTCCTTACTGTAGTAACAATTCCTTGAGAATTTAATATTTTTACAAAAGATAAAATTCTACTTTGTGTAGATCTTTTCAAATTGGAATTAGGAAATGAGTTAAATGGTATTAAATTTATTTTACATTTAATAGTTCTTACTAACTCAATCAATTCAAATGCATGTGCATCTGAATCATTTATGTTATCTAGCATACAATACTCAAATGTAATAAAATCTCTAGGAGCATAAGATACATAATTTCTACAAGAATTCATTAGTTCTTGCAATGGATATTTTTTATTTATTGGTATTAATCTATTCCGTAATTCATCATTAGGAGCATGCAAAGAAATAGCTAGAGAAACAGGGCAATCATTAACCAACTTATCTATCATAGGAACTATACCTGATGTAGATAAAGTTATTTTTCTTTTCGATAAAGCATATGAATTTTCATCTATCATCAAACGCAAAGCAGGAAGAACCTGTCCATAGTTTAACAAAGGTTCCCCCATTCCCATCATGACTACATTAGTTATTTTAGGAGAGTTGATAATAGATTTATCTATATTTCCAGAAAAAAAATCATTACTTATATTTTTCTGTGCCCACCATAACTGACCAATAATCTCACTAGTAGTCAAATTACGATTAAATCCTTGTTGCCCAGTAAAACAAAAACTACAATTTACAGCACAACCTGCTTGACTAGATATGCAAAGAGTATTTCTATTGTTATCAGGTATAAAAACCGTCTCAACTGCATTATCAAAACCAGCATCAAATAACCATTTTCTAGTTCCATCCACAGAAAATTGCTGTGTTTTTAGTGGCATCGCTTCTATTTTAGCTACTGTCTTCAAATAATTACGTAGTTTTATAGAGAGATTAGTCATATCATCAAAACAATCAATTTGATTTTTATGAACCCATCTCTTCAACTGAGAAATACGATAATTACTATAACAATCACATTCTTCTAGAATTTTTCTTAAAAACAGATCGTCTATACCTAATAGATTAATAAGAAGATTATCTTCCATATAAAAAAACTATATTTTATGAGAATGAATTTCCATCCCAGAAAAGAAAAAAGCTATTTCATTCTTTGCATTTTCTTCTGAATCAGAACCATGTACAGCATTAGCATCTATATTATCGGCAAAATCAGCTCTAATTGTTCCTTTTTTTGCTTTCTTTGGATCTGTATCACCCATAATATCACGATTAATCTGTACAGCGTTCTCTCCTTCTAGAACTTGAATAAATACAGGTCCTGAAATCATAAAGTTTATCAAATCTCTAAAAAAAGGACGTTCCTTATGGATAGAATAAAACGACTCTGCCTCATAAGTGGATAATTTATGAAAACGTGAAGCTACTATAGATAAACCATTATCTTCAAAACGAGATACGATTTTTCCAATACAATTTTTAGACACAGCATCAGGTTTTATTATTGATAAAGTACGTTGAATTGTCATTATTTATTCCTAATTTTTTAATTCTCAATATAAAACAAAAATATACAATTAAATAACAATCTAATTATTTTTGATTTTTATAGTTCTATTATTTTATCGTTATGCTATAAAATAATAGCAAATTAAACCAACTACAATTAAAAATTATTAAAATAGTATTTAAACCTATATAATATCAGGTCTAATTATTATACACATTTTAAGTTGAAATAAGCATTATCGGAATTATATTCAATGATTACAGAATCAAAAAAAATTATTAATAATATACATAAAAGTTTTGAGCCATCAGAGATAGAAAATAAATGGTATATAGAATGGTATAAAAATGGATGTTTTGAAGAAAAGAACAACTTAAATATACATAATAACTACTCTATACAATTTCCTCCTCCTAATGTGACAGGAACCCTACATATGGGTCATGCTTTTAACCAAACCATAATGGATTGTTTAATAAGATATAACAGAATGTTAGGCAAAAATACTGTGTTTATTCCTGGTACAGATCATGCTGGAATAGCAACGCAACTAGTGGTAGAAAGACAATTAGATAAAGAAAATAAATCTAGATATACCATAGGTAAAGAAAGGTTTATTAAAGAAATATGGAAATGGAAAGAAAAATCTGGAAGCATTATTACTGATCAAATAAAACGTCTTGGAATTTCTGCAAATTGGGATCGTGAATACTTTACCATGGATGAAGGCATGTCTATTGGAGTTATAGAAACTTTCATACGACTTTATGAACAAGGTTTAATATATAGAGGAAAAAAACTAGTCAATTGGGATCCAAAACTACTTACAGCAGTATCAGATTTAGAAGTTGAGATGCAAGAAATAGATTCTTTTATGTGGTATATCAAATATAATCTTGTAGAACAAAATGTAGATGACAATCTTAATTATTTGATTATAGCCACAACTCGCCCAGAAACAATATTTGCAGATAATGCTATATGTGTACATCCTGATGATGATAGATATAAACATTTAATAGGAAAAAATGTTTATGTGCCTATTATTAATAGGAAAATTCCGATTATATCAGATGATTTTGTTGATATGGATTTTGGAACCGGCTGTGTAAAAATAACTGGAGCTCATGATTTCAATGATTATCAGTGTGCCATTAAAAATAATTTGCCATTAATTTCAATTTTCACCAAAGATGCCCATTTGAATGAAAATGTTCCTGAAAAATTTCAAGGGTTAGAACGCTACCAAGCAAGAGAATTAGTAATAAAAAATTTAGATAATACTAATTTTTTGATAAAAACTGAACCGCATAAGATTGTTCAACCAGTAGGAGATAGAACTGGAGTTGTTTTAGAACCTATGTTGACTGATCAATGGTTTGTGTCTACTACTAAGCTAGCTCCAAACAATAGCATGAATCCTGGAAAAAGTCTTGCTGAGATAGCTCTAGAAGTTATAGAAAAAGAAGAAATAAGATTCTACCCAGATAATTGGAAAAATACTTATAAACAATGGTTAGCAAATATACAGGACTGGTGTATATCTAGACAACTATGGTGGGGTCACCAAATTCCCGCATGGTATTCAGAAGATGGCCAGATATTTGTAGCCCACAACGAACAAGAAGCTTATAAAAAAGCGTCTCTAGCTGGAATTAATGGCATTCTGAAACGAGATGAAGATGTATTAGATACATGGTTTTCTTCTGGGTTAATTCCTTTTACTACTATGGGCTGGCCTAATGAAACAATTGACATGCAAAAATACCTACCTTCAAACGTATTGATCACTGGTTTTGATATTATATTTTTCTGGGTTGCCAGAATGGTAATGCTTACAAAGCACATGACTGGAAAAATACCATTCAAAAATATATATGTCCATGGATTAATCAGAGATTCTGAAGGCAAAAAAATGAGCAAATCTAAGGGTAATACTTTAGATCCACTAGATTTGATAGATGGTATAGAATTAGAAAATTTGATAAAAAAAAGAACCTCAGGGTTATTAAATCCCAAACAGGCTGAAAAAATAAAACAAATTACTAAAAAACAGTTCCCACAAGGAATCCAAGGAGTAGGAACAGATGCATTAAGATTTACAATGTCATCTTACGCAACGTTAGGTCGTGATATAAATTTTGACATAAAACGATGTGAGGGTTATAGAAATTTCTGCAATAAATTATGGAATGCAACAAGATTTGTATTATTAAATGTAGAAGATGACTATAAAATCTCGAAGAATGATATAGAAAATACATACTTATCTTTTGCTGATCACTGGATTATCTCAAAATTACAAAATACTATTATAGAAGTAAACCATGCATATAATGATTATAGATTTGATAATGTAGCTAATGCCATCTACAAATTTTTTTGGGATGAATTTTGTGATTGGTATTTAGAAATAGCAAAAGTACAAATAAAACAATTCTCAGAAAAAGAGCAAGATAGCACTAAAAAAATATTATTAATTGTATTAGAAAAAGTATTAAGATTAGCACATCCAATTATCCCATTTATTACAGAAGAATTATGGCAAAAAGTATCACCATTTTTCAATGATTATGCTACTAACAATTCATTTATAAGTATTTCCACACAAGGATATCCAAAAGAAAATAGAAATAAAATAAATTTGATAATAGAAGAAGATTTTATTGAACTCAAATCACAAATTGAAGCAGTAAGAACTCTAAGAGGAATAATGAATTTATCTCCAGCTGATAAACTTCCTTTACTAGCAAAAGGAAATATTACAAAATTAAAACGCAATTCTCCATATATAATGCACTTTGCAAAGCTAAAAAGTGTAGAGATAGTAAACAATATTCCCAAATTAGAAGCGCCTATACAAATAGTTGGCGAAACACATTTGATGTTAGACATAAAGATAGATATTAGTTTAGAATTATTAAGGTTAGAAAAGGAACAGAATAAACTAATAGAGGAAATCAATAAATGCAATCTAAAACTTCAAAATAATAATTTTATAAAAAACGCTCCTGAGCATATTATAAATCAAGAAAAAAATAGATTACAAAAATTCCAATTGACTATTAATAATATTAACGGTCAAATTGATAAAATAAGAAAAAAACATCCTTAAATTATAAAAGGATTATAATTAAATATATTTAATTATAATCCTTTTTTGATGAAAGAAAATTTAATATTATTTCCTCATCATCGTAAGATAGCAAACCATTATAGCGCGCCTTTTCAATTAAATCAGGACGACGTAACATAGTAATTTCTAAAGCTTTTTTTCTACGCCATATATTTATTTTTTGATGATTTCCAGTTAAAAGAACATCAGGAACATAATCTCCCTTATAATCATAAGGCCGTGTATAACTATATGGTTCCAACAACCCATCATTGGCATCACTGAAAGATTCATATAAAATTGAATTGCTATTATTAAGAGCTCCAGGCAAAAGCCTTATAACAGAGTCTATCAAAGCAAGTGCAGCTATTTCCCCACCTGACATTATAAAATCACCAATGGATATTTCATCTGTAACAAAGCGATCTATAAACCTTTTATCTATGCCTTCATAACGACCACATATTATAATAAACCCATCAGTTTTAGATAGCTTCTCTGCTTTTTCTTGAGTAAAAATATTGCCTATCGGAGTCAACAAAATAACTGGTGATGAGTGTAAACCATTCAAATGACGTTTCTTATTTACAGCATTTAAAGTGTTTTCTAACGGAATTGGTTTCATAACCATACCAGGACCACCACCATATGGCCTATCATCTACACTTTTTCTTTTATCATCAGAAAAATCTCTAGGATTCCAAGTACATATATTAAATATATTATTTTTGCAAGATCTTCCAATAACTCCTGCATTATTTACAATACTAAACATATCAGGAAATAAAGTTATAATATCTAAATGCATTAGTATTCTAATGACCAACTAGTAAAAATTTCGTGATTTAATAAGTCTACTTTATCTATATAAAACTTAACAAAAGGAATTAATATTTCTTTATTTTGATCTGTATCAACAGTTGAAACACACAATATAGGATGTGCTCCATTTTCAAAAATATCAGTCACCATCCCTATAAAAGCAGGAACCTGATTTGAAATGCCATACAATTTACAACCTATCAAATCTACCCAATAATACTCATCTTCTTGTAGGTTTGGGAATAAACTTCTAGACACATAAATTCTACTATTACGAAATTTATTTGATTCTTCTCTCGTATCTATACCTAATATATTTACTATAATAAAATTATTATATTTTTTGGAATTAATTATTTTATAATGGTGATATATAGAGTTGCATTGACATTGTTTAGCTTGGCAATTACAAAAAGATAACCACCAATCAGGAACAGATAACAAAGTTTCTTTGTTATCTGAATATGGATACACCTTTAATGAGCCCCTAATACCATATGAAGATACAACTTTGCCAAGTTCTATTAAATCACTGGGAACAGAATCATCAAACATCGATAATCCTATATTAGAGACTTAGGTTTTGTTTCTTAGAATATTCTTTTACTAGTCTTGAAACAACAGAAGACAACTCTGCACCGTTATCTTTCCAATACTTAATCCTATCTAATGAAATTCTAATCTGTTCAGAACCTTCAACAGCAACAGGATTATAGAAACCTAAACGTTCTATAAATCTACCATCCCTACGATTTCTAGAGTCAGTAGCCACTAAACTATAAAAGGGCCTTTTTTTTGATCCACCACGAGCCAAACGAATAACTACCATAACAGTTTAAATCCTAATTTAATTATAAAAATATTTTGTAATTTTAACAATCATTTATACAAATTTGCAAAATAAAATTTATCTTTTTTGTAAAAAATGCTCTGTAACTTCCAAACTATCCATAAAACATTTACGCTGAATAATAATATTGTTTCCAGTTTGTTTAGAAAAAATCTTAAAATCAGAATTTGCATTAACATCTGTGGTTATTATACGCAAAATTTGCCCACTTTTCATTTCTGATAAAGCTTTTTTTGTCTTTAATATAGGTAATGGACAATTAAGACCTCTTGCATCAATATAAAAATCAAATTTTAAATCTTTATTTTCTTCAATATTCATAACAACTACTCAATCCTACTCAATATCCATTTTTTTGTATTTTCAATGCCATTAGGCAATAATTTTACATCATTAGTGCTCCCAGTAGCAGTATTTGCACGTCCACCACCTTTACCTTGAACACAAGACGTCAAAAAATTCATTATTTCACGAGCTTCTATAATTTCTATAATATTGTTAGAAACTCCACAAACTAAAATTCCCTTACCACTAGATACATCATTAGTACCCAAAACAACTATTACTTTTTTAAATCTATTTTTTACAAAATCCATAATATCTAATAATATTGACTGATCAAGATCAGCAAAAAAGTAAGAAACAAGTTTTATTTCATTTTGAGTATCAATATTATTGCTATAAATATAATCTACAATACTAGCAGCCAATTTTTTACGCAAAGAAAGATTTTCCTTCTCCTTATGTTTAACATAATTCTTATGTTGTGATATACGATCTAATAATTCATCATTACTAGAATTAAATATTTTTGATATATCATATAAAAGTGAACTTTGTTTGCTAACAAAGTTCACAGCCTTTAATCCAGTACACGCTTCTACTCTTCTAACCCCATTAGATATAGAACTCTCAGTAATAATTTTAAAAAAACCAATATCACCAGTTTTAATAACATGAGTCCCACCGCATAATTCGATAGAAGGACCAATAGAAACAACTCTTACTTTACTGGAATATTTCTCATTAAATAATGCTATAGCTCCACTACTTATAGCTTTTTCATATGGAATGATATCTGTAAGCACATCAGTATTTAAAATAATATAATAATTAACTAGCTCCTCTATTTGAGAAATTTGTAAACAAGAAAGTGGATAATCATTGGTAAAATCAAACCTAATTCTCTCATGGTCTACTAATGAACCTTTTTGCTGAACATGAGAACCTAAGATCTCTCTAAGAGCAAAATGCATTAAATGTGTTGCAGAATGATTTTTAGATATGTTCAAACGTCTTGTTCTATCAACGCTGGCAGATACTATATCACCAACTTGCAATATACCATTCTCTAACAAACCACTATGAACAAATACATTAGTATTTCCAAGGAATGTATTATTAACTATGAAAACTGCATCATTACTTTTTAAAACACCAGTATCTCCTACTTGACCACCCAACTCTGCATAAAATGGTGTTTTATCTAAAATAACACAAACTTCCTCTGAGCTATTAGCAATCTCATTTACAAGAGAACCATTTACATAAATAGCTAATATTTTTGAATTCTCTAATTTATGTTTTTCATAACCATAAAATTCAGAAATAAAATTACTACAATCTAAATTGTCATGAATATTTGATTTAAATTTACCGGATGATCTAGCTTTATTACGTTGAGAGTTCATATGTTTGTCAAAAGAATTTAAATCAATTAAAATACCTTTTTCTCGACATACGTCTGCTGTTAAGTCTACAGGAAATCCATAAGTATCATATAAAGAAAATACAATATTATCATCTAACTTATTTCCATAATCAATTTTAGCTATAGCAGAATTTAATATCTTCATACCATGGATAAGAGTATCGCTAAAACGATCTTCCTCTTGTAAAATGATTTTAGCAATAGAATCAGATTTTTTAGTTATTTCAGGATAAGCATCACTCATTTCTAAAATAAGATCAGGAACAAGTTTATATAGAAAAGAACCAGAATGGCCTAATTTATAAGAATGTCTCAAAGCCCTTCTTATAATTCGTCTTAATACATAACCACGACCATCATTGCTTGGTAATACTCCATCAACAATCAAAAAAACAGCTGCTCTTAAATGATCGGAAATTACCTTCAATGAATTATCAGAATGATCTTTAATCCCAATTTTTGAAGCAGTTGCAGATATTAACTTTTTAAAAGAATCAGTATCATAATTTGAATGAACATTTTGTAGAACAGCGGCAATTCTTTCTAAACCCATCCCAGTATCTATACATGGAACTTGCAAACGAGAAATATTTTGTGCCTTATCTATATAAAATTGCATGAAAACTAAATTCCATATTTCAACATACCTATCACCTTCTATATTACCAACACCAGGAGGGTCACCATAAAAATTATGCCCATGATCATAAAAAATTTCAGAACAAGGTCCACAAGGACCAGTATCTGACATTTGCCAGAAATTATCAGATGCAAATTTTGATCCCTTATTATCTCCAATCCTGGATATTAAACTAGTAGGAATACCTATTTCAGTATGCCAAATATCATAGGCTTCATCATCATCATGATAAACAGTTATAAATAATTTATTAGGTGATATTTTATATATTTTTGTAAGCAAATCCCATGCATAATGAATTGCATCACGTTTAAAATAATCACCAAAACTAAAGTTACCTAACATTTCAAAAAATGTATGATGTCTAGCTGTATAACCAACATTCTCAAGATCATTATGTTTACCACCTGCCCTAAAACAACGCTGAGCAGTCGCTATCCTCTTGTATTTAGCTTTCTCTTTTCCAGAAAAAATATCTTTAAACTGCACCATTCCTGAATTTGTAAACAATAGAGTTGGATCATCAACTGGCACCAAAGAAGATGAAGGCAAAATAACATGATTTTTTGATTCAAAAAATTTTAAAAATTTAGACCTGATTTCTGATGTTTTCATTAAAGAGCAAAAATATTAAGAAAAATTAATTAAGCCATAAAATAACTCAATAAGAATAATAAAAATAAAACATAAGCCGAATTGTTTATATCAAATATATAAGCAATCGGCTCAAAATCATGATATTTTTATTGCAAAGTACCATTATAATATATATTACATGCCTAAAAATGGGAATTTAAAATTAGGTTTCTTACCATTCATTATATCTGCCAAAGCTTTACCGGAACCCATTCCCATAGTCCATCCTAAAGGTCCATGGCCAGAATTTATATATAAATTATCAATTTTTGTTTTCCCTATAATAGGAACATTAGATGGAGTAGCTGGTCTTAATCCTGACCAATAAGATACATTGTCAAAATCTAATGAATTAGGAAACATCTCCATTGCTTTTGATAATAAAAAATCACAATCAATGCTCTTTAAAGATCTGGAGTAACCAGAAAAATCTACTGAGCCAGCTATACGCATACGATCACCTAAACGAGAAAAAACTAATTTGTCAGCATTATCTATCAAACTAACATATGGAGCTTTTTCTTTATTTTTAACAGGAAACGTAGCAGAATAACCTTTGGCTGGATAAATATTCAATTTAATTCCTAACGGTTTTAATAGAATTGGACTATAACTACCTAAAGTAACTAAAAATATATCGGCGTCTATATTTTTGAAATATCCATTTTGATCTATTAATTCAACACTAGTTATTTTACCATTATTATATATAAGTCTATTTATATTATGATTATATTTGAACTGCACTGATCTTTCTGAACATAAATTTGCTAATGCTTGTGTAAATTTACATGCATCACCACTTTCATCATCTTCTGTAAAATAACCACCAACTAAACTATCTTTAATGCTAGATAAAGCTGGCTCCATATTAATAACTTCATCAACAGACAATGACTTTCTATGCACTCCCATTTTTCGCATAATATCAGCTGTTTTTTGAGCTTTATTAAACTCATTTTGATCAGTATAAAAACTCAAAATACCTTTATCAAGAAAATCATATTCTATATTTAATTCATCACGAACATTCTTAAGAACATCCCTACTGTATTTTGCCAGATTAATCATGTATTCCATATTACGAATAACATTATTAGGCATACATTCTTTAATAAAACACAAAAACCATTTCCACTGATTAGCATCAAGGTTAGGTCGAAAAGTTATAGGGCTACGCTTTCTAAGAATCCATTTTAATGATAGTAATAAATTATTAAAATTTGCCCAAGGTTCTGCATAGGAAACAGAGATTTGACCTCCATTAGCAAAACTAGTATCTAAAGCAGGTTTAGAAAGCCTATCAACAACTACTATTTCCTTAGCAATTCCAGATTGAGATATCCACCATGCACTAGATACACCATGAATCCCACTACCTAATATAGCTACTTTCATACAAAAGAAACTCTCCTAATAAAACATTTAGGTTGAAATAAATGCATCTGAATAAAATTCATTTACAGGCAATCTACATTTCATAATAAAATCTCTCTTTGCAGACTCGATCATGATATTAGAACCACATGCATATACTTGAAAATCTGATAAATCTTTAAAATCTTGCATAACATATTTTGGTATATTAACCATAGACTCAGATGTTTGATCTATTACAATAGGAATATATTTAAAATTTCTAATCGAAGATTCCCATGATTTTGCTAAATCATCCATATATATATCTGATAATTTTCTAGCAGCCCAATATAAATATATTGGTTGCGAAAAAATATTTTTTCTTATGATATATTCCATCATTGATTTTATTGGAGCAAAACCTGTTCCACTTGCTAAAAAAATAATGGGATTCTTTGTTTGTTCTTGAAGAATAAAACTTCCAAAAGGACCTTCTAAACGGAGAACATCATTTTCTTTCAAATGATTATTTGTTAATCCAAATAACTGATCAGTAAAAAGTCCACCAAAAAAATGTCTTATATGAAACTCTAAATATTTATCTATAAAAGGAGAATTAGCTATCGAATAGCTACGTTTTCTCCCATTATCTAAGAGAAAATCTATATATTGTCCAGGTTTAAATAAAAACCTCTCTCCTAATGGGATTTTTATCTTGAGAACTATAATATCAACAGCCTTTTTTTCTATAGAAATCAGCTTTCCTACAGTTTTAAAAGATGAAGATTTATCAATTAGATTATCATATTGTATAACCATGTCTGACAATGGATATGTTCTACATGTTAAAATCATATTGTTTGATTTTTCTTGTTCAGTTAATGCATTACTAGAATAATTAGATATTTCAAAAGACCCAGATAAAACTTTACATTTGCATTTAGCACATTTTCCATTACTACAACTATGTGGTAATGCAATTTTCTTTTCCTTAGCAGCGTCTAAAATAGATTGATTCTTTTTTGCTATTAAATATTCTATTCCAGGTTTTATGGAAATACAAAAGCTCATGCTATAAAACTCACTGTAAAATATACAATAATTATAAATATATTAATAATCAAAAATTAATGCTAATAAAAAAACAACTAATTAAATAAAAAAGAATAGATCATTATAGTAATGTAATTTAATAAAATCTCACAATTAAATCTTATTAACATAAAACAACAGTAATATTGATGTTATATTTGATCATAATTATGATCAAATATAAGTTTATTACTGATTAAAATACCCATTTTTTATCATATATAAGTATAATAGAGCATTAAATAAGTTTTAAAATTTATCATAGTAAATTGTTGACTATGAATAAAATACTGATAAACTTTCATTAAACATGAGTAATGTCAAAAATATATTGAATTATGTAGTTTTATAGATTTTTATATAAATCTAAGCAAGTCAAAAAACTTAATAACCAAAAATATTCTTATTAAAAATCAATCTCAGACTCTTTTATTTGTTATCCGCATTAATAGAACATAAAAAATTCAAATTTTTTATGAAAATAAATAAAAAAGACAGAGAAAAACATTCAAATAATCAAAAAATGCATTTAAATGAACTAAAGACTTTGCATGTATCACAGCTATTAGAAATTGCTTCTAATTTAGAAATTGACAATGCCAATCGTCTACGAAAACAAGAATTAATGTTTGCTATAATGAAAAAAAGAGCAAAACAAGGTGAGCAAATTTTTGGAGATGGAGTACTAGAGGTGCTTCCAGATGGTTTTGGATTTCTAAGATCACCAGAAACCTCATACTTGGCCAGCACAGATGACATATATATATCACCTTCTCAAATTAGAAGAATGAATTTGCATACTGGTGATTCTATTGAAGGTGAAGTAAGAACGCCAAAAGAAGGTGAAAGATACTTTGCATTGGTTAAAGTTGAAAAAGTTAATGGTGTATCACCAGAAGTTGTAAAACATAGAATTATGTTTGAAAATCTTACTCCACTACATCCATGTCACAATATAAAATTAGAAAGAGAAATCAGAAGTGAGGAGAATCTTACAGGAAGAATACTAGATGTATTCTCACCTATAGGTAAAGGACAAAGAGGATTAATAGTAGCAAGCCCTAAATCAGGAAAAACTATAATGATGCAACATATAGCACACGCTATTGCATCAAATATGCCAGAAGCAACTTTAATAGTCTTATTAGTAGATGAGAGACCTGAAGAGGTAACTGAAATGCAACGTACAGTCAGGGGTGAGGTTGTTGCATCAACTTTTGATGAACCTGCAAATAGACATGTACAAGTAGCTGAAATGGTAATTGAAAAAGCAAAAAGACTTGTAGAAATGAAAAAAGACGTCATTATACTGCTAGATTCTATTACTAGATTAGCCAGAGCATATAATACCGTAATTCCTTCTTCAGGAAAAGTTCTTACAGGTGGTATAGATGCCAATGCTTTACACAGGCCAAAAAGATTTTTTGGAGCAGCTAGAAATATAGAAGAAGGTGGTTCTCTAACTATATTAGGAACGGCATTAATAGATACTGGAAGTAGAATGGATGAAGTAATCTATGAAGAATTCAAAGGAACTGGTAATGCTGAAATCCATTTAGAAAGAAGAATGGCAGAAAAAAGAGTTTACCCAGCTATCAACTTAAATAAATCAGGAACAAGAAGAGAAGAACTCTTAGTTAGACAAGATATATTACAAAAAATATGGGTACTAAGAAAATTTATTCATGATATGGATGATATAGAAGCAATAGAATTTATTCTAGATAAAATGCGCTCCACAAAAACAAATTTAGATTTTTTCGAAATGATGAAAAAATAAAAAATCAGATATATAAATATATAATATAAAAAGATTTATGGAATTTACACCAAGACCTATAATAGTTTTACCATCAAACTGTAAGAAAGTTTTATTACATTCATGTTGTGCCCCATGTTCATGTGAAATAATGGAAGCAATGATTCAGTCAAATATCGAGTACTCAATATTTTTTTACAATCCAAATATACATCCTGAAAAAGAATATGAGATTAGGAAACAAGAGAATATAAGAATAGCTAATAAATATAATATAGAAATTATAGATTCTGACTATGATACGGACAATTGGTTTCTAAGAGTTAAGGGATTAGAAAATTCTCCAGAAAGAGGTGAACGTTGTACAGTATGTTTTGACATGCGTTTCGAAAGAACAGCCTTATATGCTTATGAACATGGTTTCGATACTATTACCAGTTCTCTTGGAATTTCTCGCTGGAAAGATTTTAATCAAATAAACAGATCAGGAATACAAGCAGCATCCAGATATGGCATTAATTATTGGGATTATAATTGGCGGAAAAAAGGTGGCTCACAAAGAATGATACTCATAAGCAAAAGAGAAAAGTTCTATCAACAAGAATATTGTGGTTGTGTATATTCATTAAGAGATACTAACAAAGCAAGAAGAGAACGTGGATTTGATAGGATAAAAATAGGTGAAAAATTTTATAAAAATTAATAATTTAAATTAGCAATGATAACAATGGCTTACCTTTGTCAGATAAAATATAAATAATATACCTACAAGAATTAATGATAATTCAATTAAATGATTTATAAGTGTCTTTTTATAAATATGTTCGTGCATCTGAGGAATAAGATCAGATATAGCTATATATATGAAACTACTAGCAGCAATTACTAAAGCAAAAGGTGTAAATTGCCTGGCAGAATGCAAAATAAAATATCCAATAAATCCACCAATTGATGAACAAAAACTAGAAATTAAAATCATTATTAAGGCTTTATGCCTATTAATTCCAGAATTTCTTAAAACAACAAAATCACATAATTTATGAGGAACTTCATGAACTGTAATTGATAAAGATGTAATAACACCAAGCAATGGATAAGTTAAAAAAGAAGCAGCAATAACTATGCCATCAGAAAAATTATGTAATGAACTTCCAATTAATATAATAATTCCACCACTGCCAGCCTCAGTTTTATCATGACCATTTCCATGCAGATGACCATCACCTTCATAATGATGATTATGTCTTAACAATGATACTTTTTCTAAAATTACAAAACATATTATTGATACCAACATAGTAATAAAAATAATATTTGCATTATTATTTAAATGCTCATAAGCTTCAGGCAATAAATGTAAAAAAGCTACTGATAAGAAAATACCTATTGATACACTAACAATATTATCAAGATATTTAGAGAAAAAATTATATGTTAACCAATTTGCTATACTAACAGCAATCAAACCACTAGAAAAGGTGGAAATCAAAATATAGAAAAATATCATAAATAGATCTTATAAAATAATTAAGAAATTAGTGAGCTTCTGACCAATTATAACCAAAACCTAAATCAACTATTAAAGGAACATTAAATTCAGCAACACTACACATCAAATTAGGCAACATTTCTTTTATGATTAACAGTTCTGAGTTCACAACTTCTAAAATTAACTCATCATGTACTTGCATAACCAATTTAGAAGTTAAATTTTCATGAACTATCCAATCTTGGACTGAAATCATAGCTTTCTTAATTAAGTCTGCTGCTGTACCCTGTATAGGAGCATTAATAGCTGCTCTATCTGTAGCTTGTCTATTGTTAAAAGATTTATTAGATAAAGATGAAAAATATAATCTTCTTCCAAATACAGTTTCTACATAACCTAGGTCATTATATTTTTCTTTGATTAAATTAATATAATTCAATACTCCAGGATAACGATCAAAATATCTATTAATATAATTTTGTGCTGATACACGATCAATATTTAAATTTGAAGCAAGACCAAAAGCACTCATACCATAAATTAATCCAAAATTAATAGTTTTAGCTATTCTTCTTTGTTCTTCAGAAATATCATCAACAGAAATACCAAATATTTCAGATGCTGTAAATACATGAACATCTTTCCCTTCTTGAAAAGCCAATTGTAGATTATAATCTTTTGATACATGTGCCATCACTCTAAGTTCTATTTGAGAATAATCAGCTGAAATTAGTACATTATTATTTTCAGCTATAAAAGCCTTTCTAATTAATTTACCCTCCTCTGTACGAACAGGAATATTTTGTAAATTAGGATTAGAAGAAGACAATCTGCCTGTAATTACAGAAACTTGTGAATAAGTAGTGTGCAACCTACCAGTTTCTCTGTTTATCATTCTTGGTAGTTTATCTGTATATGTAGATTTTAATTTAGTAAGCGCACGATAATCTAAAACTAATCTAGCTATCCTAAAATCTTTTGAAAGTTTGTTAAGCACTCCTTCATCTGTAGAAGGAGATCCAGCACTTGTCTTACTAATAATAGGAAGACCAACAAATTGAAAAAGCACCTCACCTAATTGTTTAGGGGAATTAATATTAAACTTACATCCAGATAATGAATATATTTCATTTTCTAAACTTAGAATTTTCTTTTCTAAAAAATTACTTTGGTTTTGTAAATTCAAATGGTCTATCTTTACACCATGAGATTCCATAATTTGTAAAATAATAGCTATTTTTTTTTCTATATCATAAATCTCTTTTAATTTTGAATCTTGAGATAATTTTTTATTAAATAAAGAACACAACTGACTAATAGAACTAACCCTTTGAGAAAAAAAATCAACAGCAATCTCTATTGGGATTTCTTCTATTAATTTTAATTTAACACCTTTACCAAATACTTCATCATAAGTAATAGATTTATAATTTAAAAAACTATCTATTAATTTATATAAATTATCATTATTACGTGAGTCTAAGACATAAGCTGCTAACATAACATCATCTATTACCCCTTCTAGATTTATCTTTTCTTTAGATAAGAGATGTAATGTTTTTTTTAAATCATATGTAACTTTATATTTGTTAGGATCTTCCAAAAAAAATTTTAATCTTGATATAAGATTCTCTTTAGTTATATAACCTGATTCTAAATTATATAATGGGATGTAATAAACTACTGAATTCACTAAAAAACATATTGTTTGTAACAATGAATTGTTACTACCATAAAGATCAATAGTAACAATTTTTGATTTATGTAATTCTTCTATTAGCAAAGATAAATTGTTTTCAGAATCTACTATGCATTTTTTTAATTCAACACCTGTGTTTTTTAAAGAACTACCTGATATATTATCTTTATATTCCAGATCTGATAACCAAGAAAAAAAATCAAGACTTTCATATAAATCTTTCAAAGATTTATTATCTACAGGTTTTCTTTTCAAATCGTCTATTTTTTCAAAATAAGGATATAAATTACAATCACACTTTATTGTAAGTAACTTTCTTGTAGTAATAAAATTAGGAATAAAATCTCTAATATTCTTACCAACAACACCTGTAATTTTATCAACAGAAGCAATAATATTCTCTACAGAACCAAATTCTAATAATAATTTTAATGCAGTTTTTGGACCTATTTTTGCTACTCCAGGTATATTATCAATAGAATCACCTACTAACATTAAATAATCTACAATTAAAGAAGGTTCTACACCAAATTTTTTTAAAACACCAGATTCATCTAGAATCTCTTCGTTCATTGTATTAATTAATTTAACTTTCTTATTTACTAATTGAGCTAAATCTTTATCACCAGTAGCAATAATCACTTGACAGTCATACTTCTTAGAAAACAAATCTGATATCGTACCAATTACATCATCAGCTTCAACTCCTTGTATACTAATAATAGGCAATCCTAGTGATTCAATAATTTGATAAATCTTATCTATTTGACTTATTAAATCTTGAGGCATTAATGGACGATTTGATTTATATGTACTACATATATCATGTCTAAAATTTTTACCAGGGGCATCAAAAATACAAGCAAAATAATTGGTTTCATATTTTGAAAGTAACTTTCTTAGCATGCTAACTATCCCATATATAGCACCTGTATGATCTCCTTTAGAATTTTTTAATTCAGGCAAAGCATAAAAAGCCCTATATAAGTAACTAGAACCATCAACTAATAATAAAGATTCACTCATAAATTCTTATAATCCAATTAAGAAACAATATCTAATACTTGATATGTTATATTAGATATTTCTATTGCGTCTTCTTTCATGTTCTTGCAAATATCTTTTTCTTAGACGTATAGATTTTGGAGTTATTTCGACTAATTCATCATCTTCTATAAACTCTATTGCATACTCTAAAGTTAAATTAATTGGAGGCACTAAACGTATAGCTTCATCTGTTCCAGAAGCTCTTATATTAGTTAATTGTTTTTCTCTAACTGGATTTACCACAAGATCATTATCTCTACTATGAATACCTATAATCATCCCTTCATACAAAGACTCTCCAGGCTTGATAAACATTCTTCCGCGTTCCTGTAATTTCCACAAAGCATAGGCAACAGATTCACCAGCATATTGGCTAATAAGAACACCATTTCTTCTATTGCTTAAAGATCCTTCATAAACTGGAGCATACTCTCTAAAGACATGACTCATTAATCCACTACCTCTAGTAATACTCATGAAATCATTCTGAAAGCCTATAAGTGAACGTGCTGGAATTACATACTCTAGACGTGTTCTACCATGATTATCAGGTATCATATTCTGTAAATCACCTTTGCGCCTACCTACTTCTTCCATAACAGAACCTTGATAAACATCATCAACATATAATGTTAAATCTTCAAAAGGCTCATGTTTTACTCCATCAATCTCCTTATAAACAACACGTGGTCTTGAAACTGATAGCTCATATCCTTCACGACGCATAGTTTCAAGCAAAATAGTAAGATGCAATTCACCACGCCCAGAAACTTCAAATACAGTATCATCATCAGTTTCACGAACTTTAAGAGCTACATTAGATTTTAACTCTAAATCTAATCTATCACGAATTTGTCTACTAGTAACAAATTTACCTTCTTTACCAGCTAAAGGAGAAGTATTTACCATAAAATTCATAGTAAGAGTGGGTTCATCTATTTTTAGTACAGGTAAGGCATCTATATTTAAAGGATCAGCTATAGTAATTCCTATCTCTATATCTTCTATACCATTTATAAGAACTATATCGCCTGCTTCCGCTTTTTCAACAGCAACTCTATCCAATCCTGAAAATTTTAAAACCTGGTTAATACGAGCTTTTAAAACTGGACCCGACTCACCCATTTTAAGAGCAACCTCCATTGATGGATATAATACACCCCTATGAATTTTACCAATGCCAATCTTACCTACATAAGAATTATAGTCCAATGAAGCAATTTGCATTTGAAGTGGACCATCTGAATAATTTTGAGGTTTTGGTACATATTTAGAGATAGTTTCAAATAAATATGACATATCACCAGATCGAACATCAGGATCACTACTGGAATATCCAGAAAGGCCAGAAGCATAGACAACTGGGAAATCTAATTGTTCTTCTGTAGCTCCAAGACGATCAAACAACTCAAAAACTTCATTAATCACAAAATCTGGACGAGCACCTGGCTTATCAATTTTATTAACAACAACTATTGGTTTCAAACCTAAGCTTAATGCCTTTCTTGTTACAAATACCGTTTGAGGCATCGGTCCTTCTACAGCATCTACTAAAAGTAAAACTCCTTCTACCATTGACAATACACGTTCTACCTCACCTCCGAAGTCAGCATGCCCAGGAGTATCAATAATATTTACATACGTGTCATTATATTCAACAGAACAATTTTTAGATAAAATTGTTATTCCTCTTTCTTTTTCAAGAACATTAGAATCCATAACTCGCTTTGTTACATTTTGGTTATTTCTAAAAACACCCGATTGACGTAACAATTGATCAACTAAAGTAGTTTTTCCATGATCAACATGAGCTATTATGGCAATATTGCGCAAAGCTTTAGCCATACAAAATCCTTATTTTATGATTTAAAAAAAATTGTAGATATCTTATTCTCATCAAGCATAGCGTTCGTTGGTTCTTCCATTAATAACAAAGAATCTAAATTAATTGCCTGATTTATGAAAAATGGGCCCACAGATAACCTTCTCAATGCTACTAAATGTGCAAAAAAACCAGATTTTCTGCCGATATCCTGGGCCAAAGTTCTAATATAAGTTCCTTTGCTACAAAAAACCTCAATAACTATATAGTTATTTCTTAATGATAATAATTTTATATTATATATATTAATCTTTCTTGACTCTCTATTTATATCAATGCCTTTTCTCGCATATTTATATAATGGAATGCCTTTATATTTTATAGCAGAATACATGGGGGGGATTTGTGTAATTTCACCAATAAATGAATTCAAAATATTTATAATAAAATCCTCATTTATTAAAATATTACCTTCAAAACTATTCAAAATATTACCGGTAAAATCACCGCTATCAGTCTCTTCTCCAAATTTCAAAGTTGCTATATAAGATTTAGAAGAATCAATTAATTTAGCTGAAAATTTAGTATATTTTCCAAAACAACAAACAAGCAAGCCTGTAGCAAACGGATCTAATGTACCTGCATGACCTGCCTTAGAAGCTTCAAGAACATGCCTAACTTTTTGCAATGCATTATTACTTGATAACCCTGATGGCTTATCAAGTAATATAAAACCATCAAGATTACGAAAAACTTTTTTAGACATATTTATTGTAAAAGTAAACTGAATAAAAAACTAAAAATTACTATTAGCTTTCTCTATCAAATCTAATAAATTATTAGCTTTTTCTATATGAACATCGTGCAAAAATAATAAAGTTGGAACTGTATGTATATGTAATCTTTTATAAAGGTATGAATGAAACCAACCTGATTTTTTATTCAAAAATTCCTCTACTATCTTAGGATCAATGCCAAATACAGTAAAATATATCTTGGCATAAGCATAATCAACTGAAAGATCTACCTTTGAAATGGTAATAATACCAATTTCCTTTATAGTAAATCTTTGGCTAATTATTTTTGATAAATCTTTCTGAATTTGTTTAGAGATACGAATATTTCTACTTGACACTTTGTCAATATCAATCATTTTCATAAATAGAAAACGTTCCTAATATATTATAATGTTCTGGCTATTTCTTTAATTTCAAAAACTTCCAACTGATCATTAGGAATAATTTCTGGATTTCCTTTTAAGGTAATACCACAATCAAATCCAGACCTTACCTCTTTCACATCATCTTTAAACCTACGCAAAGAATCTATTTGTCCAGTCCAGACTAGTACATTATTCCTAAACAATCGTACTTTCGAATCTTTTTTTACTATACCTTCAGTTACCATGCAACCAGCAACACTACCAATTTTTGATATTGCATATACTTCACGAATTTCTACACTACCAATAATATCTTCTTTCTTCTCTGGTGCCAACATACCAGACATAGCGGATTTAATATCATTAATTGCATCATAAATTATATTATAATAACTCATTCTAACATTATTTAACTCTGCATTCTTCTTGGCTATTGAATCTGCCTTAACATTAAAACCTATTATAAAAGCATTTGAAGCCACAGCTAAATTAACGTCATTATCAGATATCCCACCTACAGCTGCATGAATAATCTTTACCTTTACTTCATCAGTAGATAGTTTTATCAATGAATTAGCTAAAGCTTCCTGTGATCCTTGGACATCTGCTTTTATAATAATAGACAGCATTCTAGATTCTGCAGCATCAGCCATATTATCAAACATAGATTCAAAATTTGCAGCGTGTTTTTTAGCTAACTTTGAATCTCTAAACTTACCTTGCCTAAATAAAGCAATTTCTCTGGCTTTACGCTCATCAGCTAAAGAAACTAGAACATCTCCAGCAGAAGGAACATCAGTAAGACCGTGTATTTCTACAGGAATTGAAGGCCCAGCCTCTTGTAAAGCAATTCCTTTTTCATCCAACATTGCCCTAATACGACCAAATGTAGCTCCTACAAGAACAACATCACCTTTTTTTAAAGTTCCATTCTGGATTAAAACAGTAGAGATAGGGCCTTTACCCTTATCAAGACTTGCTTCAATAACAATACCTTTAGCACTAACATTTACAGAAGCTTTAAGCTCCAAGATTTCTGCTTGTAATAATATATGTTCTAACAAACTATCTATTCCAAAACCAGTTTTAGAAGAAACCATTATAAATGGAATGTCACCACCATATTCTTCTGGAACTATACCTTCTGATATTAACTCCTGCCTTACTTTATCTAAATTGGCAGATTGTTTATCAGATTTTGTTATGGCAACAATCATAGGAATAGAAGCTGATTTAACATGACTTATAGCTTCTTTTGTTTGCGGCATAACTCCATCATCTGCAGCAACTACTAAAACAACAATATCTGTAGCTTTTGCTCCTCTAGCCCTCATGGCAGCAAAAGCTTCATGTCCTGGAGTATCCAGAAAAGTTATTGAGCCTAAAGAAGTTGTAACATTATACGCCCCTATATGTTGAGTTATGCCACCTGCTTCATTACTTGCAATACTAGCTTTTCTTATATAATCAAGCAAAGAAGTTTTGCCATGATCAACATGCCCCATAACAGTAACTACCGGAGCTCTTGTAATATAATCAGATTGATTAATCACACTAGATTCATCTAAGAAAGTCTCAGGGTCATCTATTTTTGCTGCAACTGCTGTGTGACCAAGATCTTCAACAACTATCATAGCTGTCTCTTGATCTAATACCTGATTAATGGTAACCATTTGACCAAGTTTCATAAGATGTTTTATTACTTCAGCAGCTTTGATAGACATTTTATGAGCTAAATCTGCAACCGTAATAGTTTCAGGTACATGTATTTTTTTAATTATAAACTCTTGTTGCTGACTAATAGAATCTTTTGAAAAATTATTAGAATTATATTTACTGTTTTTCGAAGATTTATTAGTTTTTATTCCAGAAACCTTCCATCCATCAACATCATTCAATAATGTCGCACGCTTATCTCTATCTAAATTTTTCCTACGAGAACTCTCATCACTCCAAGCTGAAGAAACATCAGATGATTTTGGAGATTTTTTTGAAGAAATACTGTTCTTATTATCTTTTTTGACAGAAATGTTTTTATTATTTTTAGGAGCAGTAGAGTTTTCAGTTGTTTTTGCAACTTTTCGTGGACGATTCAACATATCTTGCAAAGCAGCAGCTTCAGCTTCAGAGGTTTTTTTTGCATCTTCCCTATCATTAATCAATTTATCAGATTTTTTTTCTGTCTTTGTAATTGTGCTTTGAGTGATGCTACGATCATTTATTGTATTCTTAGGATTTTTCATAATTTGAGACTTGGAAGAAGGCTCCATCTTACTCGAATCTTTATCATAAGATTCTATGTTATTATCAACAACATTGACAGATGCCTTTAATGGTATATTAATGCCATTTTTTAGTGAATTTTTATACTCTTTATCTTCATTTTGAGATTTTAAAAAACTATCAGTATCATCTTTTAGATTACTAATATTTTCATTAACATTTATAGAATAATCTTCTTTATCTAAACGCTCACTCTTAACTAAATCTGTATCTCGAACAAAAATTTTAGATGAAGATTCTCCCATATTTTCATTTATTTTACTAATAACATCATTCTTAATCCCAACTTTTTCTAATTCTTTATTAAGGTTTTCATTTTTCTTAACAAAAGTACGTTTTTTCAAAATCTTCACTTGAATAGTTCTTGACCTACCTCTGGCATCAGCCTGATAAATTTCACTAGTTTCTCTCTTAGTCAAAACTATCTTTTTATCATTATTATCTATACCATGAGCTTTACGCAAAGATTCTAATAATTTAATTTTATCGCTATTAGTAACAAAGTCTTTTACTGAACTAACACTAGCACCAGCAGATCTTAATTGATCCAATAACACATCAGCAGACATATTAAGCTCAACAGCAAACTGAGCTACAGTTGTAATCGACATCAAGACATATTCCCTGTATAGCTAAAATAAAAAAATAAATAATATATAAAAATAAAAATGAAAATTCCAATTTATATTATTATTTAAACCAATCTTCACGTGCTAGCATTATCAATTTACTAGCCTGATCAACATTTAAACCTGATATATCAGATAATTCTCCAGCATCTAACTCTGCTAAATCTTTTTTAGTAAAAATATTATTTTTTCTTAAAGATTCCAATACATTACTATCAACATCTCTAATATCTAACAAATCAGATTTCAAACCTAAATTTTCTTCCTTAACTATCGCCTCTGTTAACAAAGCATTTCTAGCTGATAATCTTAGATTCCTCACAAAATCTTCACTAAATGGTTTTATATCTAGTAACTCCTGCAATGGAACATAAGCAATTTCTTCTATACCAGAAAATCCATTTTCAATTAAAATATCTGCCTCATTATTGCTGATATTTAATTTGTCTACAAAATAAGATATCAACCTAGATCTTTCAATTTCCTGCCTCTTCAAACTTTCATCAGAAGTCATTATATTTATTTTCCAACCGGTTAACTCTGATGCAAGCCTAACATTTTGACCTTTAATTCCAATTGCTTTAGGCAAATTTTCATCATCAACAACTACATCCATAGAATGATTATTTTCATCTACGACTATAGACTCAACATTCGCAGGAGACAAAGCTCCAATTACGAACTGTGCTGGATCGTTTGACCATAAAACTATATCTACTTGTTCACCGCCTAATTCATTTCGAACAGCCGTTACTCGCAAACCTCTCATTCCCACACAAGTTCCAATAGGATCTATACGTTTATCGTTAGCTACTACTGCAATTTTAGCTCTTATCCCTGGATCACGAGCAGCTGCCTTTATCTCTAATAAGCCTTGTTCTATTTCTGGAACTTCATTCTCAAATAAATATTTAATAAAGTCAGGTGAAATTCTTGATAATATAACTCTTTGACCACGAATATTACGATCAATTTTTAATACCAGAGCTCTGACTCTGTCCCCCATTCTTAAATTTTCCTTAGGAATCATTTCAGAACGTGGCAACCTAGCTTCTATTCTACCTATATCTACTATTGCATCACCCTTATCAATTCTCTTGATTATACCAGATATTATATTTTCTCCGCGACTAAGGAAATCATTCAATATTTGTTCTTTTTCTGCATCTCTTACTCGTTGTAGAATAGCCTGTTTAGCAGCTTGAGCACTAATTCTACCAAATTCAGACTGATCTAAGGGTTCTTCCAAATAATCTCCTATATCAATATTAGGATCTATATCCTTAGCATCTAACAACAACTCTTGCTTATCAGGATCCTGCAACCCATTTTCATCAGGCACAATAAGCCATCGACGAAAACCTTCATACTTACCAGTATCCCTATTTATAGAGACGCGAATATCAACATCTTCTTTAAATTTTTTCTTCATAGCAAAGGCAAGAGCACCCTCTAAAGCTGAAAAAATAACTTCACGGGTAACATTTTTTTCACGTGCCAATGCATCGACCAACATAAGAATTTCACGACTCATCGCCATTTGCCCTTGAAATCTAGAATAGGATCCAATTTTGCTCGATCCACATCATTAAGAACGAAACTAAGAGTTTGAATATTTTTTTTATTATCCAAACTATCTATATTTATTCCAAACGTAATATCACAGGGATTTACTTCATTGACATTATAATCATAAGGTAAATCACTTTTTAAACACAAAATACCTCTAAAAATCTTTCTACCATTAAGTGCATTATGAAATTTTATTTCAACTCTTTCACCAATAAAACGCAAGAAATCAGAAAGCTTACGCAATGGCCTATCTATTCCTGGAGAACTAACTTCAAGATTACTATAATTAATATTTTCTACAGCAAACACATGAGCTAAATGACGAGATACTTTTTCACAGTCATCTATAGTTATACCTGATACTTTATCAATGCTAACGCGCAAAACACCAGCAGAAAGAGTCTCCACATCGACAAGCTCAAAATCACTTGACAACCCTTGTAAGGCATTTTCTGTAATAGAAAATAAATCAATCATATATAAAAGTTATAAATGGATAAAATCCAATAAAGATAAAAACAAAAAATCTAGTTCAACTCAAAGAAGCTGAATACGACAATCGAACAGTATCACGAATTTATGATAAATCAGTGCCTAATTGGCAATTTTAACAGACATTTAATTAAAATCATACTACAAGTATAGAAGTATACAAAAAATCAATTAAAATGTCTTCTTTTCCTGCTAAGGATCCCCAGATTAGACTCATGAGCACTTGGACTACTAGGTTGCCAGTCATCATTAGGATTAACACTTGTATTAACTACGTTGTTTTTTCTTTTAGAAAAAGCATCATTATTTCTATTAGAGGAATTTAGCTTGTTATTCTTTTTAAAAACAACTTTGTTGTCATGGATTCTATGAGAAATAGATTTAGGAAAAGAATTTTTAACTGAAGAAAAGTTGCTTGACATACCATTAATTTCATTATTTTTATCATTTACAATATTCTTATTAATTGGATAATTATTAGAATAATTACTATTATGCTTTGATATTTTGGATTCTTTTTGATATGCAGGACGAGAATTAATTTTGTTTTTCTTGGACAAGTCAACCTTAGTGTTAGGTTCTCTAATATTGGTATATTTTGAAGAACTTATAAGGTCTTTTGTATTTGAAAATCCACTCTTAAGCATAATTGCCATTACAGATGAATCATCAAATTCATAGTAATTACCACGGCGTAAATTACGTGGTAATGATATATCACCATATCTCACTCTAATTAATCTACTTACCATAATACCTATATGCTCAAACATTCTCCTAACTTCGCGATTTCTGCCCTCCTTTATAACAACCTTATACCAACGATTTGTTGATTCACCACCTAAAGATTCTAATGATTCAAAACGTGCAATACCATCATCTAATGAGACTCCTTCTTTCAAAGACTTTCTTTGTAAATCTGTAAGTTCACCGACGATTCTTACTGCATACTCACGCTCAAAATTATATCTTGGATGCATAAAATAATTTGCTAAATCCCCAGAAGTCGTAAAAATAAGAAGTCCCTCTGTGTTTATATCTAATCTACCAACAGATATCCATCTACCTAATTCCATTTTAGGAAGATGAACAAAAACACTTTCTCTACCTTGAGGATCTTTATTACTTACTATTTCTCCAGAAGGTTTATGATATATCAAAATTCGTGGAGATTTACGGGAATTGGCTCTACGAATTAATTTTCCATTTAGACGAATAAGATCACTTGGTTTTACCCTTTGACCAATATGAGCTGGAGCCCCATTAACTGATATTCTACCAGCAATTATTAGATCTTCCATTTCCCTTCTAGATCCAATTCCTAATTCCGCAAGAACTTTATGTAGTTTAGGATTAAAATCATTGTTATTTAAAGATCGCTTTAATTTATTCACAATATGGTCAGATTTTTCTAAAAAAGAAAAATCTAAACTATCGACATCGTTAACAGATTGATTAGTGGCAACTCCATGTTCAATAGAATCACTAAGATTATCTCTATGCCGCCTAAATGGAGTGCGCAGTTTACATCCTTTGTTACGCGACAAATTCACTTTATTTTCGCACTCACAATCTGATTCTGACAACTTGTCACCATTACAAATACTGCTTCTTGGTGTAGTTTTATTATTAGTCACCTAGACAACTCCAAACCATAAATTCCTGGAAGGTTTACTAATAGCAGTAGATATTCCCAAATAAATTTTATTTTAAAATATAAAACTAGAAAACTTCAGGATCGAATAAAAGAAAGATATTAACAAATAAATTGTTGACACTGTCATCTAAAAATATGTTATTAGACGACATAAATCATAAACAAATACAAAAAATTGTATAGAAATACTTGTTTAAGTTTACACTATATAAAGAAAATATGTAAATAGGTAGTAAAAATATTGATTAATTTTAAATAAACATTATTATACAATAATGTTTCTTGCAAAGAAACACAACATAAGATATATAACATGCCGGTATAGCTTAGATGGTAGAGCAGCGCATTCGTAATGCGAAGGTCAGAGGTTCGACTCCTCTTATCGGCACCAAATAAAATTTATTTCTATATATGAATAATCGGCTGTAATCATATAGGTAACCATAGAATAATACAACTCTACATAGTTTATTGACTCTAGTAATGTTTGATTAGAACCATCATCTTATTTATTTAGTAAAACATAAGTTGTATTCAAACAATCAAATATAAGTTATCTATAATGAAATATGGCATTACAAAAACAATAGCATTACAATGTTGTTTTATTCAATAATTATAATGATGATTGGAATTAGCTTATTATGAAACCAAATATACACCCAGAATATCGTGAGGTTGTTTTTCTAGATGTACAAACTGATCATAAATTCATGGTTAGATCAACTGTGCAAACTAGAGAATCCATTAAGATAGAAGGCAATGAGTACCCTTTGTTTAAATGTGATGTTACTTCAAAATCACATCCATTTTATACAGGAGCACAAACTAGATTAGTGGAAACAGGCAGAGTTGAAAAATTCAGAGCACGTTTTTCTCGTACTTCTACGCCTAAAAATAAGCAATAAAAACACTACAAATTTACCTAGACTATATCGATATTTGACAATTGAATATTTTAGGTAAATTTTTTTTCTTAATAGTATTTAGATACAATTGTTTTTATATGTATATGTTACAAAATCAACATGACATATATAGGCAGAAACATTCAAAATAAAAATGCCCCTTAAAAAAGCAAAATCATAAAAATAGCTTCTTTCTCACCATAAGAAAATATAGGAATAAATTTTATACTTGTAAATTATTAACTAAACAAGAAAACATGATTACAGAAAAAAAAAGAACTATATTTAAAAAAATATTAGGTCAATTTTGGCCAATATTAATCACCCAAATTGTCTCCGTATCTTATGGTTTGATTGACACAATTATGAGTGGGCACTCAAGCAAAGAAGACTTAGCAGTTGTTGCATTATCAAGCTCTATATATGTAACAGTATTTGTAAGTTTAATAGGAGTTATAAATTCCTTAATACCTATCATAGCTAATAATTTTGGTAAAAAAGAATACGAAGCAATAGGTGTTTATTGGTCTCAAGGAGTTTGGATTGCAATTTTATTATCTTTTGTAGGCTCTATATTTCTATATTTTCCAAATATATGGTTTAGTTTTTTTGAAAATATGGATGAGAATGTTTATTCGAATATAACTTCTTATCTAAATATATTAACATTTGCTTTGCCAGCATCATTAATTTTCCGAACTATATATAATTTATGCGCTTCATTATCTAGGTTTAAAAAATTAATGCTTATAAGTATATTATCTGTAATTCTTAAAATTATATTTAATTTTATATTTATATTCGGATATAGTTATATTCCAAAGATGGGTGCAACTGGAGCAGCATTATCAACTGTCATAGTAACCTGGCTAAATCTTATACTTGCTTTTTACTTTATAAAAACAGATGTTTTCTTTGCTAAATTTAAACTAACAATATATAAACCAAAATTAACAGAAATTAAAGAACTACTAAAAATTGGTCTACCAATGAGCGGTTCTTATTTAGTGGAAGTACTAACATTTACATCCATGGCAATCTTAGTTGCACAAGAAGGACTTGTAGCAATTGGTGGGCACCAAATCATTGCAAATATAGCGGGAGTAACATATGTATTTCCAATTGCGTTAGGAATAGCCACATCTTCAGCTGTGGCACAAGCAATTGGAGCAGAAAATTATAAGCTAGCTAAAGAAATAGGAAATTTAGGATTAAAATTAACTATTCTTCTATCTCTGATAGTTGCAATACTTATTTTTTCAAATAAAGAAAACATAATATATATATATACTAATGATACTTTGATAAAAGGTACTATCCTAAATCTTATTATGATAGTATTGCCTTTATTTCATATATTTGATTCTATTCAATGCTTCAATTCATACCTACTAAGAGCTTATAAAATAAGCACTATACCATTTATTACCCAACTAATATCTTTGGGAGCTATAGGGTTAGGTGGAGGATGGTATTTTGGTTTTGGAACAGGAGTTAATTATTTCGAACATATCCATAAAATTATTGCACCAGAATCATATATTGCAGTAAGTAGTTTATGGTTATTATCAACAATAGGAATGATTCTATCATCATTTTTTCTATATATTATATATTTTAGAATTACAAAAGACTACGCTAATAATAAAATTAACCTTTTTAAATAAAGAAATGTTTTTTATAAAATTTTAACTCTTCTACAGACTCATAAATATCGGCTAATGCCTCATGTTTATTCTGTTTAATAAATTTAAATTTTGTACTGGGATACCATCTATGAACAACTTCTTTTATAGAACTGACATCTATATTACGGTAATGAAAAAAATTTTCTAAATTAGGCATATATAATTTCATAAAATTACGATCTTGATGTATTGTGTTCCCACACAAAGGAGACGTGTTTGCAATGACATATTTTTTTAAAAAATCTAATATAATTATTTCAGCTTCATTTTCATTTAATTCAGATTTCTTGACCTTATCAACTAAACCACTTCTGTTATGAACAGAAGTATTCCATTTATCCATAGCATCCAGTATATTGTTATTCTGTTTTATAACCAATACAGGTCCTTTAGAAATAATATCCAGATTATGATCAGTAATTAAAACTGCAATTTCTAGTATGCGTTCCTTATATAGATCCAAACCACTCATTTCCATATCAACCCAAACCAATCTATCATCTTTTAAATTTTTCATATATTATCTAAGTAATTAGTTTTAATTTAGCATTAATAATTCACTATACTTCAAGTAAGTCTACTACAAAACAATCAAAATATTAATATATATGAAAAATAACATTATTGGTCGAGTTGTTGAATTTCATAAGCAGTATTACATAGTAGAGTCAGATAATTGTTTATATAAGTGTTATATCAAAGGAAAAAAAAATGATGCAACTATAGGTGACTGGGTAAAAGTAACTCAAGAATCTTATGATAAAAACTGCATAGTAAACATCTTAGACAGAAGAAATATTTTTTATCGTTCTGATAAAAATAAGATAAAAAAATTGGCAGCAAACATAGATCATGTAATTATTATAGTTGCTACTAAACCAGAATTTTCTACAGAAACAATAGCTAACATAATATTAGAATCATTTAGATCAAAAATAGATGTAACAATAGTTTTGAATAAAGATGATTTAAAAGAAGATCTATCAAAAAGTATTGAAAAAATTAATGCTGTCAAACCAGAAGAAATAAAAATAATCACTCTAAGTGCAAAATACTTAAACAATCAAGATATAAATAATAAACTAATGCCTATTCTAAATAATAGGACTACGTTATTAGTTGGACAAAGTGGTATGGGTAAATCTACTATTATCAATAGATTAGTACCATCTGCAAATGCAGCTACAAATGAATATTCTAAACATCTAGGAACAGGAAGACATACTACAAGTTATACAAAAATATACAAACTAAATTTTGAAAATAGCTTCATTATAGATTCTCCTGGAATTCAAGAATTCTCAATTGGACACATTAAGTTAAATGAAATTGATAATGGATTTCCTGAATTTAAGAATTTTATTGATGAATGTCAATTTTACAATTGCACGCATTATCACGAACCATTTTGTGGAGTAATACAAGCAGTAACAGACAATAGAATAAAAAAAACAAGATATTCTTTATATAAAAAAATTATTAAAGAATATCAAGAGAACAAAAAACTATAACAATACTATTTTTTCTTAAAGACTAGTTTTTCTTTAATTCGAGCTGAACGTCCAAATCTAGATCTAAGATAATATAATTTAGCTCTGCGAACACTACCCATTCTTTTCACCTCTATGGCTTCTATTTGAGGAGAATAAAACTGAAAGGTTCTTTCAACGGCCTCGCCTGAAGAAATTTTCCTAACAATAAAAGAAGAATTAAGACCCTTACTTCTTTTAGCTATTACAACACCTTCATATATCTGAATCCTTTTACGTGATCCTTCTACTACATTCACGCTAACAGAAACCGTGTCTCCTGGAAAAAAATCAAAATTTTTCTTAGGACTACTTAAACGAGAAATTTCTTCTTTTTCTAAAATCGCAATTAAATTCATAAATACTCCAAAATCATCATTCATTCGATTTTTATAAAATATATTTTTAACTAGAACCAGAGGATGATATTATTAAACAATAAAGGATTATAATTTACTTTATTCAATAAATCCAGTGTCATTACAGTAATTTTATTAACTGTGGCACAATATCAAAAAGATTTCCTACCATTCCATAGTCAGAAAATTGAAAAATAGGAGCATCTCTATCATTATTTATTGATATAACCATGCCTGCATTACAAACACCAGCAATATGTTGTGCAGCACCTGATATACCTATAGCTATATACAATTTTGGTGCAATGCTTTTTCCTGTTTGACCTATTTGCAAATCATTAGAAGCATAACCGGCATCAACAGCAGCACGAGATGCACCAACCGCTGCTCCTAATTTATCAGCTAAGCCACCTATCAAAATATCAAAATTTTCTTTACTACCTAGTGCACGACCACCTGCTACTACAATATTAGCTTTTGACAAATCAGGACGACCTGTTAAATTTATTTTCTCATCTATTAAAATAGATAAACCTAGATTATCTATTGGAGGAATATTCTCTACTAAAACATCATAATTTATCGAATCACAACTTTTAGCAGCAAAAAATGATGTTTTTATCGTAAGAATTTTTATATTTTCATTACATAAAACAGTTTCTATAAAATTACCTGTGTATATGAAACGTACGAAAACATCCTTGGAAATAATCTCAGAAACTTCAGATATCGGGGCAATATCTAAAATACCAGCTAATCTGGGAGCAATGCTTTTTGAAAAAGAAGAATTAGAAAAAATAACATAAGAATAATTGCTAACTAATTTAGAAATTTGCAAAGCATGATTTTCTACTAAAAAATCTCCAAAATAAAATGCATCAACCACCATTATCTTTGCTATATGATTAGATATAGTAGAAGCTTCTTTTATAACACTGTCTAAATTATATCCGATTATCAATATATGTATCTCTTCTTCTAATCCTAATTTTAGAGCAGCTTCTAAAAGATTGAGAATAGACGTATCAAGAGAACAATTATTATGATCAGGAACTATTAATATCATATTAATTCATTTTTAAGTTTATTTAATAAAATATCTATACTATTAAAAAATACCGTTTTTTTATCTTTTTTCTCTTCTTTTATATTTAATGTAATTATTCTTGCTTTGATTTCATTTGATATTTCTTCTGCATTAATTAATTCAATCTTTTTCTTTTTTGCTTTAATTAAATTTTGTAAAGAAATATATCTAGGTTGGTTGAGATTCAGATCTGTGGTAATAACAGTTGGTAATTTTACAGAAATTAATTTTGACCCAAAATCAACTTCAGTATTTACCAATACCCTATTATCTATAAAATCTATACAACTAGCAAATGTTGCCTGAGACCAATTTAATAATCCAGCTAATATTTGCCCAGTTTGGCAAGAATCATTATCTATAGACTGCTTTCCTAAAAATACAATTTGAGGTTCTTCTTCTTGAACCATTTTTTTTATAATTTTAGCAACAGCTAATGGTTGTAATTCAATATTTGAATAGACAAAAAATGCCCTATCAGCGCCCATTGCTAATGCATTTTGCAAAACTGTTTTACAATCACGACCACAAGAAACAACAATGATTTCAGAAACAATACCTTTTTCTTTTAATTGAATTGCTGCTTCTAAGGCAATTTCATCAAATGGATTAGCAGAAATTTTTACATTGTCTGTTTTAACACCTAGATTATCATCTCTAATTTGAACTGTAACATTATGATCTATAACACTTTTTATAGCTACTAAAACCTTCATTAATAGAATCCCAATCTATTTTAATTATATATTAGCCAAAGCACGAATATGCAAAACTACACTCCTACTCAAAGAAGATAAGTTATACCCTCCTTCTAATATACTCACTATACGTCCATTTGCATATTGTTCAGATAAATCAACAATAACATTAGTTATCCAAGCATAATCATATTCTGTTAAACAAATTTGACTCATATCATCTTCTTTATGACCATCAAATCCAGCAGAAATTAATATAATTTCAGGTTTATGTTTATGTATAGCTGGAACCCAATCATTATTAACAATTTCTTTAATTTTACTCATTTTTGTATAAGCATTTATTGGTATATTACACATATTGTTTTTTTTGAAAGAATGTTTTCCTAAATAAGGATAAAATGGATGTTGAAAAAAACTACACATCAAAACACGATCATCATCATAAAATATTTCCTCAGTACCATTTCCATGATGAGCATCAAAATCAACAATTGCTAATCTATTTATCTTATACTTATCAAAAGCATATTTAGCTGCTATTGCAACATTGTTAAAGAAACAAGAACCCATAGCTTTATCATGATTTGCATGATGTCCAGGAGGTCTGATAGCACAAAAGGCATTTTTGATGCTATTACTAAATATGGAATCTATAGCAAACATACCAGAACCAGCTGCATATAATGCAGCTTCAAACGTATAGAAATTCATTACGGTATCATTATCTATATAATAATATTCACCATTAGAAGGAATATTATTATATAGATAATCCCAATAATTAGAAGAATGAACTTTTAATATATCCTTCTTTAAGGCTTTGAAAGAATAACCTTGTTTTACAAAAGATATCAAACCGCTTGCTAGAATTTGATCAAAGATAGAATATATCCTATCAGGAGAATCTGGATGAAAACAACCCATTTCATGCTTTAAACTACTAGGATGAGTAACGTACATAGTCTTCATAACAGCCTATAATTAGAAATTAAAATTTCTAAACAAATTATGATGTTATCTAATTAAATTGATAAAATATTTTCAATTTAATTATCAAAAAATAAAAACATAGAATATTTTAAACAATTCTATGTTTTTATTAAAAACTTCATTCTATACAGAATCATGCTACTTTGATAGCTTAACTCTATCTTTCAATTCTTTTCCAGCTTTAAAAACAGGCACTTTTCTTTCTTTCAACATAACAAGACTTCCAGACTTTGGGTTACGAGCGATTCTAGAACGTCTTGTAACAGTTGAAAAACTTCCAAACCCACGCACTTCTATTCTCTTACCTGACTTCAGTGCATCCTCTAGCGAAGAAAGAATTGTTTTAACTAAATGTTCAACATCCTTCAATGACAAATCAGGATATTTAGATACTAAGTTATCAATTAAATCTAATCTAGTCAC
>JADMLC010000009.1 GCA_019278155.1 Candidatus Kinetoplastidibacterium crithidiae | reverse complement strand
TAAATCGCCCCTCAATACAAAGATAAGCAAATAGATTTAGATAAAAATAGCAATTCTGCTAAAACCTTGTCTTAAAACCAAATTATTCAACAAAATAAAAACAATTCACTTTAAAACAGTATTATTATAGCTTACCTTGCAAAAGACTAGTAATATTATGTTGCCTTATCACAATATATTAAAATAAAATTGTGCATTTAAATACAAAGAATGTATTAGTGATAGGCTAAAGTGATAGGCTAAAACAAATTTCACTAAATTATATTTATTAATAACGGACAAGTAGTAGCTAGCGGTAATCTAGAAGAGGTAGTAACAAATAATTTAATTATGTAATAAAAGTATACCTGAAAAATAATTTTCAATTATAGTATCTAAAAATTTGCACATTTATTAAATGACTTATTCTATTGGAGAATCAACATGGATATACAAATAATAGGCAAAAATATAGAAGTAACTCAATCTTTGCATGATTATGTTTCTTGTAAAATTAATCACGCCATCAAACATTTTAATCAAGTAGATAAAATTATAGTATCTCTTTTCATAGAAAATGAACAACATACTGTAGAAGTCAACCTGAGTATAGAGAATAAAAACATACACTGCAAAACTTCTGAAAATAACTTGTACGAGTCATTAGATATAATTTCTGAAAAAATAAAAACAATTTTGCATAAACACAAAGAGAAAAAACAATTAATTAAACATATTAACTAAAACACGAAATAGTTTATATTAACTTCTATAGAGAATATAGAATGTAGCTATTTGATATAAGATTACCAATTAATAACATTTGAATAGCTACTAACAAATACAAAAAATCTCTTGAAACAACTAATATACTATCCAGAACAATAAAATTACTGAACCCAATAATTCTTAGGATTTACATTTACACAAGAAAAAATACTTCAACATCAAAGCCAATATATGATGTATGTTCTGTTCTTATTTATAATATAATCTATGCTTTGATTTCTTTCATAGGACTTTCAAAACCAATTTCCTTCATCATAATAATAAACAATAAATAAAATTGCTTTTATTATTTTATAAGTTCAATGAAATGATCTATAAAAACATATGGATATATTGAATACCATATCAAATACTTGCTAAAGAATCAAGAAAGGGACACATCTATTTTTAACAAAAAATACAATAGTTTTCAAGAAATACTAAGAACGTATAACAATGCTTACACTAAAAGAAATAATCACTGATAACAACGAAGAAATTGGATTCCAATGGGTAACAGGACAAGAATATGAACAAAAATATATATCATATGGAGACAAAGCATCAGCAACAAGTCTCATAGGACATTTAAACTTAATTCACCCTTCTAGAATTCAAGTGTTAGGAAATGAAGAACTTGAATACTATACTAGGTTGGATACAAATAGAAGACTATATAACATTGAGGAATTAGCAGCTGGTAATGTTTCTGCAATCTTAATAGCAAACAACTTACCTATACCCAATGACCTAATAGAAAAATGCTCTTATTATAAAATACCATTGTTATCTACTAAAGCTGATGCCGCGCAATTAATAGATCTATTGCGATCCTATATAGATAAAAAACTAGCACCTACTGAAATAATACATGGTGTATTCTTGGATGTATTTGGAATAGGAGTATTAGTCATAGGAGAATCAGGTATTGGAAAAAGTGAACTTGCTCTTGAATTAATTTCAAGAGGCCATGGATTAATTGCAGATGATGCTGTAGAACTATTTCAAATTGCACCAAATTTTATAGAAGGAAGATGCCCTTCGCTTTTGCAAAATCTATTGGAAGTTAGAGGTCTAGGGCTACTGGATATCAAAACTATATTTGGAGAAATTGCAGTTCGCAGAAAAATGCGACTTAAGTTGATAGTGCATTTGCTAAGAACTGTTGCGAATGATAACTATGAAAGACTACCTCTTCAAAACAATGTCACCCAAGATATTTTGGGAGTCTCCATAAGAAAGGTGATGATACAGGTTGCAGCTGGACGTAATCTAGCAGTAATTGTAGAAGCAGCAGTTAGAGATATGATACTAAAAATGAGAGGAATAGATACACTAAATGATTTTATAAACAGACAAGCTATAGCCATATTGAATAATAATTAATGACTATAAAAATTTTAATTTAATGATTAATAATTATTAAGTTTCAATATGCTTCCTGATTTAGTATGTTTGTTACAAACAATTTTCTCTCTATATAATAAAATCTTTTTCCGCCATAATCCTTGCGCAAAACCTTTCAACTGCTTGTTTTTACCAATAACACGGTGACAAGGGATGAATATCACAATTGGATTTTTCGAAATAGCTGTTCCTACTGATCTATATGCTTTATCATTTCCTATATCTGTAGCTATATCACAATAACTCATAGACATACCAAAAGGTATTCTACTTAAAGACCTCCAAACTTTATTCTGAAAAAAACTTCCATATGGATGCAACGGCACATTAAAACTAGTTCTATCACCTAAAAACCATTGCCTCAATTCCAAAATAGCCTGATCTAATAAATTATCTTGCTGTAATTTTACCATATAATGATTTTTAATCTCTTCAGATTTTTCATCTAAAAAATAAGCTTCAACAATTCTATTTCCAAAAGAAACTATTCTTATGGGTCCCAAAGGGGTAAAGTCGTCTTTATAAAACTTATACAATTTTAGACATTAATTTAAGAGAATGTTCATAAAGACTACTTTTAGAAATACTTGTTGTTTTAGCAAGCACTTTAATTATATCACTCAAAGATAATCCTTCTGAAATTAAAGACAAGATAGCATCATCGAAACTTCTAATTAATTCTTCATCATTATTATGATGTTGACTAGAATGGATTATCAAAACAAACTCTCCTTTGTTCTCGTATGTTGCTGCAAACTTTTCAAGATAATATTGCAATTGAAAAGTAGAAATTTCCTCAAACTTTTTTGTTAATTCTCTCGCTATTGTTATATATCTTAACGGACCAAAGATATCCAGCAGATCCTTTAAACTACTTATTATTCTGTGAGGAGATTCGAACATTACCAAAGGCATGTTTAGATACTTGTGTTTTTTAAAAAAATTTAATCTCTGAACATGTTTATTTGGGACAAATCCAGCAAAAACATAACAAGGGTTCTCATAACTTGTTATTCCGGCGCCCATTAATGCTGTAGTTACTGCACTAGCTCCAGGAATAGGCATGACCTTATAACCTTGATCCCTAACAAGCCCAATAACTGTTGACCCAGGATCACTGATTACCGGAGATCCTGCATCGGATACTAAAGCCACTCTATTCCCTAATTTTAATTCTTTACAAATTTTAACAGCAACTTCTTTCTCACTGTACTTGTGTGCAGAAATCAATGTTTTTTTTATTCCATAAAAATTAAATAGAACATTACTTACTCTAGTGTCTTCAACAGCTATCAAATCCATAATATTTAAACAAAATAACGCCCTCAACGTAATGTCGCCAAGATTACCAATAGGGGTTGCTACTATGTATAAGACAGATCGCGGCCAACTTTGTAAACTAATATGATCTAAAGAATTAACTATCTTACTTACATAAACATCAGAAGATTTTTTTTCACTTAACATAAACTTAGACTATATACTCTGCAAACATAAAACAATAAATTTCATCATACACATTCGAACAATATAATTGTAAAATTATTAGTTATAATCAAATTGAAAAGGTTTATGATTAAATAAGTTTTAATAGAAATTACATATATGAAAATTACAAAATGATATCAAAACAAAACAAACTTATAAAACATTGTTTTAAACTATTTTTAATATTAGTTGTAACATCATCATTATCAGCATGTTCATTAATACCAGTTATTATCGGAGGAACAACATTAACAACTATATCATTAGTCAGTGATAGAAGAAATATGCTTAATCAACTTGAAGATTGTACTTTAGAAATAAAAATAAACAATGCAATTAACAAAGCCTTAAAAAAGAATAACTCTCAGAAATTTTCAATACATGTAAAATCTTATAATAAGATAGTATTAATTACAGGATATGTAGAAAAATCATCTGATATTGCGCTTGTAGGCAGGACATCTTCTTCAATTAGCAACGATATTATGATAATTAATCAATTACAGGTTAGAAAGCCTACTAGCTCTTTTGAAAAATCAAAAGAAAGATTCTTAGCTTCAAAAATCAAAGCATCTTTATTAAGAAACAAAGATGTGCCTTCTGGTACAATCAATATTATTGTAGATCAGAAAAGAATATTTCTAATGGGAAAGGTTACTAAACGTGAAGGAGAAAAAGCGGCTCGCATAGCAGCTAATACTAATGGAGTAGAACATGTTATCAAATTATTCGAATACATAGATAGTAAAGATAAATAATTCTCAAAAATTCCTCAATATTTGAAAACATTCAATATAATATTTAATATCCAAGGTGATTAATGTTAATATTAGTTTATAATAAGCAAGACATGGACAAATTAAATTTCTAAGTAGAAAAAAATTTTATGCTTATGTAAGATCTTAAGTCATAAATTTCCATTAAACGAGTTGATTTATTAAATACTTATATCTTTTATTATGAATGATATCTACAACAACATGCACAAAATTTCCTCAGAAATAAAAGCCTGCATTCTCTCTGAAGCGCTACCATATATTAGAAAATTCCATGGAAAAACCATAGTAATTAAATATGGTGGCAATGCCATGACTGACAACAATCTGCAAAGAAGCGTAGCAAACGATCTAGTGCTTCTAAAATTAGTAGGATTAAAACCAGTCTTAGTACATGGGGGTGGCCCTCAAATCGATAATGCTCTCCTTAAAATAGGGAAAAAGGGCTCCTTCATAGAAGGAATGAGAGTTACAGATTCTGAAACCATGGAAGTTGTTGAATGGGTGCTTGGTGGTCAAGTACAACAAGATATTGTAATGATGATAAACGAGTTTGGTGGTAAAGCTGTAGGATTAACAGGTAAAGATGGAACCTTAATTCAAGCAAGAAAAAAACTTATCCCTAGTAAAGAAAATGTCAATAAATTTCTAGACCTAGGATTTGTTGGAGAGGTTGATAAAATTGACACCTCAGTTGTAAAAGCGTTACAAAATGATCAGTTTATTCCAGTAATCTCACCTATTGGTTATGGAGAAGATGGAACTGCTTATAATATTAATGCTGATCTTGTTGCTGGTAAAATTGCAGAAACATTAAAAGCTGAAAAATTAATTATGATGACTAATACAAGTGGCGTCTTAGATAAAAATGGACAACTGTTAAGAACCCTTACAGAGATAGAAATTGAACATTTATTCAATGACGGCACCATTTCTGGAGGAATGATGCCGAAAATATCATCTGCACTAGAAGCAACAAAAAACGGAGTTAACTCCGTTCATATAGTGGACGGTAGAGTACATCATTGTTTACTTTTAGAGTTATTAACTGATCAAGGAGTAGGTACTATGATTTCATAAATAAATGTTTTATGAAATTTTCTTAGCATTATGTTAGTAAAATAAAATTTCTTAGATATATATTTATCAACTTGTTTTGATTATTATCAATAAAATATCTAAAAAATTTCCGTTAGAAGTATTAAAATTAGTATTTTAATTGTTGATTTTCTTTTTAAACTTAAATTAAGCTGTATTGGAGAGTAAGTATGACTAAGTCAAAAGCAATTCCTCCCTCCCCAGCGGGCAAATCTAAGCTTCCCATTGGATTGTTGATGGGAGTCTTTGCTCTTATTGGGGTTCTTTTAATGCCTCTGTCGGGAGATCTTCCGGTAGCAGGACATCGTATGTTAGCAATATTAGCTTTTGCTGTAATTGTCTGGGTTACTGAAGCTGTTTCATATGAAGCTAGCGCAATAATGATTACAGTTTTAATGGCCTTCTTAATAGGAACAGCCCCTAATGTTAAGAATCCAGATGTGCTATATGGAACATCAACAGCTATGGGTTTCGCCCTGTCTGGATTTTCTAATTCTGCACTAGCATTAGTTTGGGGAGCATTATTTATTGCTGGAGCTATGACTTTTACAGGACTTGATAAAAGAATAGCTTTGTACACTTTATCAAAAGTTGGAACAAGCACCAAACGCATTATGATAGGAGCTATAGCAGTGACTATTATACTTAGTTTAGCTGTTCCTAGCGCAACGGCAAGAAGTGCTGCTGTCGTACCAATTATGATGGGAATAATAACATCTTTCGGCATCAATAAAAGATCAAACATAGCTGCCGGAATAATGATAGTAGTAGCACAAGCAACAGGTATATGGAATATAGGAATTAAAACTGCCTCAGCACAGAATCTACTTACGTCTGGTTTTATGAGCAAAATGCTAGGAGAAGCCCCTTCTTGGTCTGATTGGTTCTTGGCTGGAGCTCCTTGGTCAGCAATTATGTCAGTATTCCTAATAGCGTTAGTACTAAAAATGTTACCTCCAGAACCTAATGGTATAACATTTGGAAAGGAAGCTGTTGAAAAGTCCCTATTAGAACTTGGACCAATGAGTTCTCCACAAAAACGTTTGCTACTAATTTCTCTATTTCTATTGTTTTTCTGGGCTACTGAAGGTAGTTTGCATAATTTTGATACTACATCAACCACATATGTAGGTTTAGTATTACTAATAATGCCTGGTTTTGGTGTAATGTCATGGAAAGATATACAATCTCGTATACCTTGGGGCACAGTAATAGTATTTGGTATAGGTGTAAGCTTGGGCACAACATTACTAACTACAGAAGCTGGTCAATGGTTAGGAAAACAGGTTGTTTTAAATACAGGTATAGATCAATTTTCTCCTGTAGCTATCTTTGCTATTTTAGCTGCATTCTTGATTATAATACATCTTGGTTTCGCTAGTGCTACAGCCTTAGCGTCAGCTTTGTTGCCAATAATAATATCAGTTTTAACAACAATGCCAGGAGACTTTAACAGAGTGGGCATAACTATGTTATTAGGATTTGTTGTAAGTTTTGGATTCATTTTGCCAATAAATGCACCTCAAAACATGGTTTGTTTAGCTACAGAAACATTTAACGTTAAACAATTTGCAATTATAGGAACAATCATAACCATAGTAGGTTACCTTTTAATGTTACTGTTTAGTGTCACTTATTGGCATTGGTTGGGACTTTTATAGGCTAAAAACATGAAACTAGATATCCAACAAGCTATTTCTTTTGGTCAAAAAATACTAGTAGCACAGGGAGTGCCTGTGGATATTGCATTTGACGTTTCTGAGCATTTAGTTACTTCCGATCAAGTAGGATATACGAGCCATGGTTTGTCTATCCTACCAACCTATCAGAAAGTGTTAGCAAATGGCTTTATTAAAGCAGACGGAAGGCCGGAACTTTTTAACGATCAACCTGCTATTCTAGGCTTTAACGGAAACAAAGGCTTCGGTCAGCATGTTGGAAAAGTGGTTATAAAACAAGCAATTGACCGTGCAAATAAATATGGTCAATGTATAGTTACGGTTAATAACTGCCATCATTTAGGACGAATGGGATATTATGGAGAAATAGCAGCAGCATCTGGAATGATTTTGCTAGCATTCACTAATGTCATTAATCGTGAACCTACAGTAGCTCCTTATGGAGGAGCTACTGCTAGAATGACCACTAATCCACTATGTTTTGCAATACCATTGCCAAATGGACGTCCATATTTTATAGTTGACATGGCAACTAGTTCTATGGCTATCAATAAAGCTAGGGTTTTAGCTACTAAAGGACTTAAGGCGGATGATGGAAGTATGATAGATGCTAATGGCAAACCAACCAACGACCCAAATGTTTTATTCACAAATCCACCAGGTGCACTATTACCTTTTGGTGCACATAAAGGATATGCATTAGGTTTAACTGCAGAACTATTAGCTGGCATACTAACAAATGGCGGCACCATTCAACCTGGCAATCCAAGACTAGGAGCTGCTATGAATAATATGTTTGCCATAATTATTAACCCAGACCTTGTAAATAAAAATAGCGACTGGAGAGATTTAGAAAGTAATGCTTATATAGATTACTTACATTCTTGTCCACCACAACCTGGAATTAATAAAGTACAATATCCTGGTGAGTATGAATACAATAGTAAGGTTAATAATAATGAATCTATAGAATTTGAGGATTCAATTTGGAAAAATATATTGTCCTTGGCAACTAAACTTAACGTTACTTTATAAATTGGTTATTCTCTAATACAAAGGATTAATATAAAAATATTAAATCCTTTGTATTTTTGTTTTAGATTCATTTTTAATATTCATTAAAAGACCACAAGATACTCCTATATTTAAAAATGCTGACCCACCGTAGCTCATAAAAGGTAATGGCACACCTACTACAGGCAATATTCCTGTTACCATTCCTATATTTACAAACACATAAATAAAAAACATCATTGATATAGAAGCTGATAATAATCTAGAAAATGAAGTTTTTGCTGATATAGATATTTTTAAACCAGATAAAATTAATAGAAAATATAAAATTAGCAAAAAAACACAACCATATAAACCAAACTCTTCTGCAAATACAGCAAAAATAAAATCAGTCATCCTTTCAGGAATGAAATCTAAATGTGACTGAGTACCTTGCATATAACCTTTTCCGTACAAACCTCCTGATCCAATAGCTATCATAGATTGTATTGTATGAAACCCATTGCCTAAGGGATCAGATAAGGGATTTAATAAAGTACAAATCCTATTTTTTTGATAGTCATGCAAAAACAACCAACTAATTTCTGAAGCACAAAGAACATCTTTGTAAAAAAGTAATATACATATCAAAGAAATAACGAGTACTAAAATAGGAACTATTATTCTGAATGATAATCCAGCAAAATAAACAACAAAAAAGCCAGATGCCAGCACTAACAGCGATGTTCCTAAGTCTGGTTGTAAAATAATAAGTGAAAATGGAACTATCAAAATTAAAAATGCAATAAAAAAATCTCTTTTCTGTAATCTGTCATTATTTTGAACTCTATCAAAATACCATGCCAACATCATAGGAGCCGCAATTTTCAACATTTCTGATGGCTGTATTCTTGTAAATCCTATATTTAACCAACGAGTCGCTCCCTTAGTAGTATCTCCAAAAAACTCTACACACAAAAGCAGAAACACACCAAATATATAAAAAGGTAATGAAAAATTTTTTAACCATGATGGAGGAAGCATAGCAACAAACAACATAGCTGAAAACGCAACGATACAATTGTATATTTGAGCTGAAAAACGTAAATCATAGTATCCTACGGCTGATCGCAAAGCAACTAGACCCATAATAGAAAGAGCAAAATATATAAATAATATAAAAAAATCAATACTATTGATGAATCTATGAAAGATATCATAAAAAGAAAATTTCATAAGCATCCTACCAACATACAAATAAATGTTATCTACAGATAACACTAATTATTATTTAAGCCAATAATCAAAAATCTTACGAGCTATAGGAGCAGCTTCTTTTGAACCCCAGCCACCATTTTCAACAATAATAGCAACAGCTATCTTAGGATTATCTGAAGGAGCAAATCCCATAAATAAAGCATGATCACGTAGTTTCTCATCTATAAAATTAGCATTGTACTTACTACCTCGCAAACTAAATACTTGAGCAGTTCCTGTTTTTCCTGCTACAGAATAAGGAGTCCGTAAAAAAGCATTTTTAGCTGTACCATAATTTATGACATCTTTCATAGCAGATTTTATGAAACTAACATTAGAGTCATTTAACAGCACTTGATGTAGTGGCTCATAAATGATTCTTTCTTCCTTTTCTGACATAGGTGACTTAGTTTTATAAACTAAATGAGGTTTTCTATATAATCCATTATTTGCTAAAACAGTAAGACCCTGTGCTAATTGTAATAAAGTAAATGAATTATAACCCTGGCCAACCATTAGGGAAATGGTATCTCCTAAATACCATTTTTGCATTTTTTTATTAGAATATTTTTTACGTTTCCACTCAGTTGATGGAAGAATCCCTTGTTTTTCACCATCTAAATCTATGTCTAATTTTTGACCAAAACCAAACTGTTTAATAAAATCGTGTAATTCATCAACACCCATATCTAGGCCAAGAGAATAAAAATATGTATCAGAAGAAACAACTATAGCTTTATGCATATCGACCATCCCATGAGCAATACTACCTGGATTACGAAACTTCTGACCTCCACATTCAAAATACCCTGGATCCATGATTTTATCATTAAAACTTCTTTTTCCTAACTCCAAAGCTGCCAAAGCTACAAATGGTTTATAAACAGACCCTATTGGATAGGTAGCATATAATGCCCTATTTATTAATGGATAATCAGGTGAATTATTAAGTAGGTTCCAGCTATTTTTATCTATTCCATCTATAAATAAATTTGGATCAAATGATGGAATAGAAACCAATGCTAAAATTTCCCCTGTATTTGGATCTATTGCAACAACAGCCCCTTTTTTAGAAGCAAAAGCATTATAAATGGTTTTTTGTAATCCTATGTCTATAGACAAAAAAATATCTTTACCTGGAATTGGATCTATGGACTTTAACACTCGAACAGGTTTTCCTGCTGCTGTGACCTCGATTTCTTTAAAACCTGTGTAACCATGTAAAGTTGTTTCCCAGGTTTTTTCTATACCTTTCTTACCAATTAATTGACTACCACGATAGTTAGCTATTTTACTATCATCTAAATCCCTAAAATCACTATCAGATATTCTACCAATATAACCAACAACATGAGAAACTTCATAACAATAAGGATATTCCCTTATCCATCTTGACTTTATTTTTAATTCTGGAAACTTAAAAGCATGAGCAGCAAACCAAGAAACTTCAAACTCGTTTAACTTATTGCGAATGATAATAGGCTTATATCTACCATACTCTATAATCTGGCGAACTATTCTACGTTTATTATTATCACTGATTTTAATGACTGGTTCTAATTCTTTGAACAATGCCTCTAACTTATCTGCCTTCACAGAAGACATCTCTAATGTATATACACAATTACTACAAGCAAGAATTTCTCCATTACGATCAAAAATACTACCTCTCTTAGGAGGCATGGGAACAACAGCTATACGATTATTATCCGCTTTCTCAGATAAGCCTTCATATAAACTAACTTGTAAGTACCATAATCTAACTATCAATATACAAAAACCAAACAAAAAAAATAAGATACCTACTATTACTCTTTCTGAAAATTTTTTTATTACTTCTACTTGATTATTGAGCTCTAACATAGAAAATAAATTATTGAACAGTTGGTGAGTCAGAAATAACTTCTGGACGTTGAGGAATAAGCAAAAACCAACCAACCAATGGCCACATCAAAAGAATAAACATAACATCTTTTGACCATCCCCATCCTACCCAACGAATATTTATCCAAGAAACAAATAACTTACTAATAAACGAAGAAAAAAATAATATAGGAGCAAGATGTACAGTTTGGCTAAATAACCCAAAACGTAATAATCTTGTACGAATTACTAAAGCAAAGTAAGAAAAAATAGTAAAAAATAAGGCATTTTCTCCTAAAAAAAATGTCCCTTGTACATCTACCAAAATACCAAAGCAAAAAGCAGTTAATAAACCTATTCTTGAAGAATCATGTACACACCAAAATACTATTACTGTAACTAATAAATTCATAGAAAAAAAAGGCACTAGAGATAGCATCCAAGATAAAAATATACTACCCCAAACAAATTTAGCCTGAGCTGGCCTAACTACTGGATCAGGTTCAACATTACTTGGCATACCAATTCTTCTATGTTGGGATAAATGTTTATCTGTTTTCATTTTGTTTAATTTATTTCTATTTTTAAAACAATAAAGTGACGATAATATTCAGGGTGAGCAACAGATTCAGCAATAGCACGGGAATATCCGGATATATGATCTTTTTCAACTTTTATAACTTTCGCTACGGGTAATCCAACTGGGAAAATACCTCCTATACCACTTGTTACCAATAAATCATCAATTTTTATGTCAAAATTATCAGTTAAATAACGAACTTCCAATAAACCTGGCATACCCAATCCAAAAGTGATCAAACGAAGACCATTTCTAGTTATCTGAACCGGAACTGAAACATTGTGATCAGATACTAAAGCAGCTTCAGCAGTTACTGGAGTTACCCTAATAATTTGACCTACAACACCTCCTTCACTAATTACAGACATTCCTGGAGAAACGCCAACTTTACTACCTTTATTAAAAATTAAATGTTGATTAAAACTGTTATTAGACTCATATAAAATTTCAACTACTATTGAAGATTCCTTGATGGTATCTGTAATTCCTAGTAATTTACGTAATTGATAATTTTCTGCAGTCAGCTGTGAAAGTCGTGTTGTAATTTGAGCCATTTCAATATATTGTTTTTGCAATAACTCATTTTCTCTACGTATCATATTCGCTGCGTTAAACCAGTTATTAATACATCGAAAAGTATCTCTAGGAATCAGAACTATACGCTGAAAAGGATAAATAACAACTGATACTAGTTTCCTAACCGGCTCTACCGTATTAGGAAATCTAGCATCACAAGTTAATAAAATTAAAGCTACTAATAAAGCAATGAACAGCTTGATTTCTAAAGATATTCCACGCCTAAATAAAGGCCGTATCCCTCGCTGCGTATCCATGTATTACTTTATTACGATCGGTATAATAATTTTCAATCATTGATAAAAATAGAACCAAGCTTTTCCAAATGCTCTAAAGCTTCACCACAACCTCGTACTACACAAGTTAAAGGGTCATCCGCAACTACTACAGGCAAACCTGTTTCCTCTTGCAATAAACGATCTAGATCTCTTAGTAAAGCTCCTCCACCTGTGAGCGATATACCTTTATCTGTAATATCGGCGCCTAATTCAGGAGGAGTTTGTTCTAAAGCAATTTTAACTGCCGAAACTATTTGATTTAAAGGATCTGTAAGGGATTCTAAAATTTCACCAGAAGATACTGTAAAACCTCTAGGAACACCTTCTGCTAGATTCCTACCTTTTACTTCTATTTCTTTTACATCAGAACCAGGAAAGGCAGAACCTATGCTTTTTTTAATAAGTTCAGCCGTAGGTTCCCCTATCAACATACCGTAATTACGTCTTATATAATTTACTATGGATTCATCAAATTTATCACCGCCAACTCTCACAGATCCCTTATAAACCATACCTCCAAGAGATATCACAGCAACTTCAGTTGTACCCCCACCTATATCAACAACCATAGAACCACTAGCATCTGAAACAGATAGGCCTGCACCAATAGCAGCAGCCATTGGTTCCTCTATTAAATAAACATGAGATGCCCCTGCCCCTAAAGCAGATTCTCTAATAGCTCTTCTCTCTACCTGAGTAGAACCACATGGGACACACACAATAATTCTTGGACTTGGAGCAAGCATATTACGTGGATGAACCATCCTGATAAATTGCTTAAGCATCTGCTCTGTTACAGTAAAATCTGCTATTACCCCATCTTTCATGGGACGTATTGCTTCGATATTCCCTGGAACCCGACCAAGCATTTGTTTAGCCTCATGCCCTACTGCTTGGATAATCTTCTTGCCATGAGGGCCTCCATCATGTCTAATTGCAACTACAGATGGCTCATCAAGAACAATACCTTTGCCTCTCACGTAAATAAGGGTATTAGCTGTTCCTAAATCTATTGCCATATCACTGGAAAAATAACTACGCAAAAAACCAAACATCTTAACTCAGCTTAAAAATAATTTCTTAAAATTTTATCAAACTATTAAAATATAAATTTATAATACTTACGTAATATGCTATAAGATATTATAATTTTCAATAGTAGGATAAACTGTTTTTATATTAAATAACTATCAAAATATCATTGAACATTCTAACACATACATTTTTTTATGGCTCTTAATAAAATAGATATTAATAATATTGCAACTATTTCTAGAATTGAAATTACAGAAGAAGAAATTGGAATATTTGAGAAAGAATTAAACAAAGTTATCAAAATAATTGAGAAAGTACAAGGTGTACAGATAGATGGTATAGAACCTTTAGTGAATCCAATTTCGATAATAGATACTTTTAAGAACCATTTACGTGAAGATCTAAACCCTCAAACATGTTCTCAAGAATTTATGGAAAAAATCATTCACAATTCACCAAAATTTGAAAACAATCTATTTGTAGTACCTAAAATTATTGAATAATCATGACAAAAAAACCACTACATACACAATTTAATGGAATAAATGAATTAAGAAATGCAATCTTGAAAAAAGATATAAGTGTATTAGAAATTACAAAAAGCGCTCTGGAAAGAGCAAAAGACTTAGAACATCTCAATATATTTTTGCATTTAGATGAAGAACTAACATTGCAACAGGCTAAAGAAGCAGATAAAAACTCTTCAAATTTATCAAAAATATTAATTGGAGTACCTATAGCTCACAAGGATAATATTGCAACAAAACAATGGCGTACAACTGCAGGCAGTAAAATGCTAGAAAAATATATCAGTCCATTCGATGCTACTATAGTTGATAAATTAAAAGAATTTGGGAGCATTTCATTAGGCAAATTGAATTGTGATGAATTTGGCATGGGTTCAAACAACGAAAACTCAGCTTATGGTCCAGTAAAAAACCCTTGGGATGTTAAAATAACACCTGGAGGATCTTCTGGGGGTTCCGCTGCAGCTGTTGCCGCACGTATAGTTATGGCCGCAACAGGTACAGACACAGGAGGGTCAATACGAATGCCTGCTGCACTTTGTGGAGTTTGTGGGATAAAACCAACTTACGGAACTGTTTCAAGATATGGCGTTATAGCATTTGCTTCTAGTCTTGATCAGGTTGGCGTTTTTGCTAACAGTAGCCTAGATTTATTAGAAGTACTAAACACCATTAGCGACTATGATCATAAAGATTCGACAAGTATTAAAAAAAATTGCTCAGAAGAAATAAAAACTGGTTGGCTAAAAAAAACTTTTAATAATACTAAAGATGCTTTCAAAAAAAACTTTAGTTCTCCATTAAAAAATATAAGGATTGGCATTCCAAAAGAATTTTTTGACATGCCAATAAATGAAGATATATTAAAAACAATTAAAGAGGCTATACATACATTCGAAAAACTTGGCGCAGATATAATTAACATATCTATACCACATACAGAAATTGCAATACCAACTTATTATGTAATAGCTTCAGCCGAAGCATCTAGCAATCTAGCTCGTTACGATGGAGTTCACTATGGTTATAGAACATCAAATTTTAAAAATATAGAAGAAATGATCTCTCGCTCTAGATCAGAAGGTTTTGGAAATGAGGTTAAAATCCGTACATTGCTTGGAACATATTTATTATCTAAAGATAATTATGAGCAATTTTATTTAAAAGCTCAAAAAATAAGAAGAACTATACTTAATAGTTTTCAGAAAATATTTCATGACCAGTGTGATCTTATAATCGGACCAGTAACCGCTAAAAATACCAAAAAAATTGGAATAAAGAATATAAATGATACAGACTGGCTAGATGACATATACACAGTAAGTGCTAATTTAGCGGGGTTGCCAGCAATGTCAATACCTTGTGGATTTAACAAAAGTGATGACTCACACCCTATCGGATTGCAAATTATTGGTAATTATTTTTCTGAACCTCTCATGATAGCAATATCAGATTGTTATCAACAAAACACCAATTGGCATAAAAAATTACCAGATAACATATAGGATATACAAATGAACTCCAAATGGGAAACAACGATAGGGATTGAAACCCATGTGCAACTCTTAACAAAAACAAAAATATTTTCTAGTAGTTATTGTTCTTTTGGCGCAAAACCAAATCAGAATACCAACGAGATAGATATAGCATTACCTGGTAGTTTGCCTGTTGCTAATATAGAGGCAATAAAGTGTGCCATAAAATTTGGCTTAGCAGTAAATGCAAAGATATCTTGTGACTCAAGATTTGATAGAAAACATTATTTTTATCCAGATTTACCAAAAGGTTATCAAACAAGTCAGTTCCACAAACCAATTTTACAAGGTGGAAAAATCTGTTTCTATGAAAATAATATAAAAAAAACAATAAATCTCGTAGAAGCTCATTTAGAAGAGGATGCCGGAAAATTAATACATCAATCATTCTCAACTGGAATTGATTTAAATAGAGCAGGAATGCCTTTATTAGAAATAGTAACACATCCTGAAATTTGCTCAGCACAAGAAGCTGTTGCTTACGCAAAAACATTGCATAATTTAGTAACATGGCTTGGTATATGTGACGGTAACATGCAAGAGGGATCATTTCGTTGCGATGCAAATGTATCTGTAAAACTGAAAAACTCTAAAGAACTTGGAACAAGAACAGAAATAAAAAATATAAACTCTTTTAAATTTCTAGAAAAAGCAATATTGTTTGAATCCAAAAGACAAATCAATTTATTAGAACAGGATAAACTTATTACACAAGAAACCAGATTATATGATTCTGATAAAAATGAAACTAGAAGCATGCGCAATAAAGAAAATGCAATAGATTATCGATATATGCCAGATCCTGATTTACCTGTAATATATATAACAACAGAATTAATAGAAGCAACAAGAAAAAGCTTACCAGAGTTACCTGAAACTAAAAGAACAAGGTTTGAGAAAGAATATAACTTATCCAAATCTGATGCGTCGCAGTTATCAAGCAATATAAATATAGCTAATTATTTCGAATCAATATTATCTCAACTTCCAAAAGGCAGTGAAAAAATAGTAGCTAACTGGATGATTGGCGACCTAAATTCCTTTATGAATAAACATAATAAAACTATAGAAGAAATACCAGTAGAAGCAAAAACTATAGCTGCCATGATAGAAAAAATAATAAATGGTACATTATCAAACAAAAATGCAAAAGACGTATTTGAGATACTATGGAATAACGAACAAAGTAATATTGATGAAATTATAGAAAAAAATGGACTAAAGCAAATTAATGATGACAGTGTTATTATTGATATAATAAACTCTATTTTAACTAATAATAGGAACATAGTAGAAGATTATAAATCTGGCAAAGAAAAAGCTTTCAACTCACTAATAGGCAAGATTATGAAAGAAAGCAAAGGGAGAGCTAACCCCTCACAAATACGTGAACTACTTCAACAACAGCTCTGCAAAATCAATTAAAATTGTTATAAAGTTAACCTATGCCATAAGATGATCTATATTTAGATACTTTTTCGGCATACTCTGCAAAATCTGGATTCTTTTGCACTAAACTTAGTATATTTTCAAGAGAAGCTATGCTAATAACTGGCAACCCATACTTACTAGAGATATAATTTGAAGCAGAATTTGCTGTATCACACATACTAGAAATTAGATTAGGTTTTTCCATTCTATCTAAAGCTACTACTATAGCAACTGGCTCTGCTCCTTGATCATGAATGATCTCTATAGAGTCATTCACAGAAATACCGGAAGTTATTACATCATCTATAATAACAACTTTACCATTAATTGGAGCTCCTATTAGGATACCTTTTTCCCCATGATTCTTAGCCTCCTTACGATTAAAAGCGAATGGAACTCCTTCACGTATATAACTACCACTTAAAATAATAGATGTTGATATAACCAAAGGTATACCCTTATAAGCAGGACCAAATAGCATATCAAATTGTATACTTGATTTTTTTCAAAATATTCGCGTAAAACCCTGCTAATTTTGATATAGATTTTCCATTATTAAATAAACCTATATTAAAAAAATAAGGACTTATTCTATCAGATTTAGTCTTAAAATCTCCAAATTTTAAAGCTCCAATGTCTAGTGCAAATTTGACAAAATCTAAAGCCTCATCCTCATCAATAACCATATAAACCTCTTTTATATTAAATAAAAAATTCCTGAACTATCAACATTGTAATAATATACAGACATATTATCATTATGTTAATTCTAACTGGAAACCAAATTGTGTTAAGAATAACTTCTATAAATGTCAATGGAATAAGATCTGCAATCAAAAAAAATTTCCTAGATTGGCTATATAATAAAAAACCTGATATCGTTTGTTTGCAGGAAATTAGGATTGCTAATCATAACATCAAGGATGAATTTCTGAACCCATTAGGATTCAAAGGTTTTTTTTATCCAGCACAAAAAAACGGTTATAGTGGCGTAGGCATATATACAAAAGAACCACCCATTAAAATAACTAAAGGATTAGGAGATGACGATATTGATTCAGAAGGCAGAATCATAAGAATGGACTGGAAAACAATTTCAATCATAAATGTGTATTTCCCATCTGGTTCAAATAATGACAGACAAACAGCAAAATTAATCTTTTTACAAAAGTTTGAATTATATTTATCGAAAATTTACTATGAAGCTATGCTATCTAAACGCAATTTTGTTATATGTGGCGATTGGAATATAGCACATACACAAATAGATATAAAAAACTGGAAAAATAACACAAATAAACCTGGGTTTCTTCCTGAAGAAAGAAATTGGTTCTCAAAAATTTTGAAGACTTACAATTTAGTAGACGTTTTTAGAAAACTACATCCACATCAAGAACAATATACTTGGTGGAGCAACAGAGCAAAATCATGGGAAAGAAATGTTGGATGGAGAATAGACTATCAAATTGCAAACAGTTCTTTAGCAAATCTTGCAATCTCATCTGAAGTTTATATGGAAACAAGGTTCAGTGATCACGCACCATTGACAATAGACTACGAAACTCAAATTTAATTGTTATATTAAAAATTACATGATATATTTTCATCATCTAGAAGATGTACAACTTAATGTTTACAAAACTATTGTAATAACAAGCCTTTATTATGTAGCATAGATCTTATTAGATCTTATTGCTTGATAATACGTTAATAATATTTTTTGAAGTTTTAAAATGCTAACTTCATTTTTCTCATCTATTACTTTCCAAGCTTGGTTTAATGGACTTTTAACCGGACTAGGATTGTTCGCAGTAGTAGGAGCTCAGAGTGCTTTTATAATTCGCCAAGGATTAATGCGTTCTCATATAATGACAATTATAATAGTTTGTTGTCTAACAGATGCTATTTTCATTTTTGCTAGTGTAATAGGATTAAAAGAACTAATATTACTAGCTCCTTGGTTTAAAGATTTCATACTTATACTAGGAATAATTTTTTTATCATGTTATTCATGGAAGTCTGCAAAAAAAGCATTTAAAAACTCTTCTAATATAGAATCTACAAATTATATAATATATTCAAAACAATCTGTAATTCTAACAACTTTAGGATTTAGTTTGTTAAATCCACATTTTTGGCTAGATATGATCTTAATTGGATCATTGGCCAATGTATACGAAAATGCTAGTATGGCCTATGCTTTTGGTTCTTTAACTGCTAGCATATTGTGGCTTAATCTTTTAGGATTAGGAGCAAGATTATGTGCTCCTATATTCTCTAAACCAAAAGCTTGGAGAATATTAGATGGTACTATTGCCATTATCATGATAGCGATGGCTATTCTTTTACTCAGACAATATATGAGTTAATAATTTGTTATATATAGTGTTTTGAATATTTTAATCATCGTTAATTTATGAGTAATAAACTAATTACAAAAACACTATTTAAAGATTTTAATAACTTAAATAAAATCTGGAAAAATTGTTTTTTACAAAATAATCTTGAACAAAACCTCAAAGAAATTTTCAATTATATTGAATCTGAAATAAACAATGGCGCTCTAATATATCCAGCAAATCCTTTTAGATCACTATTTAATATAAAAGATTTATCAAAAATTAAGGTAGTTATATTAGGACAAGATCCTTATCATAATGAAGGACAAGCTGATGGATTAGCTTTTTCTGTTCCATCTAATTGCAAAATTCCTCCTAGTCTTATGAATATAAATAAAGAACTAAAACAAGAATATAATAATATTAATTTAGAAACAGCAAAAGACCTATCCTTCTGGGCAACGCAAGGAGTTTTCTTATTAAATACTATTTTAACAGTGGAACATGGCAAACCAATGTCTCATGCTAATCAAGGATGGGAATTAATAACAGATGCAATAATAAAATTTGTCTCAAACAATAACTCACCAAAAGCATTTTTATTATGGGGCTTAGCTGCACAAAAAAAAACAAAACTCATTACAAATAAAATACATCTAATATTAAAATCTAATCACCCATCTCCATTATCCGCTTATAGAAAACCATTGCCTTTTATAGGCTGTAATCATTTCATAAAAACAAATGAATGGTTAATTTCACAGAAAAAAAAACCAATCAAGTGGTTAATACCTAAAAAATGAAATATTACTGTTTGCTTTTACAGAATTCTCATGATAGACTAACTTGAATTAAAGATGGCATCCAATTATTTTTTGGAAATCATCATTCGGTAGCTCTGAAATAATATAATATCTAAGCTATTTGCTTGAATATTATCATCGATTATCTGACCTCCTTTAGCCTTGTAAGTTATAAAATACACCGTAACGAACGGTTGATGGGTCGGCACACGATATTGTTACCCTTTCAACTGTCAATAAATAGTTTTTAAACAAAACTATTTATTGATGTAACTATGTATTAGCAAGGAAAATAAATGTCTTTTGAAAATCTTGGTATAAACGCAAATATATTAAATGCAATCAAAGCCACAGGATTTGAATCACCTACACCAGTACAACAAGCAACTATTCCTAAAGCCATACTGAAACAAGATCTGGTTGTTTCAGCTCAGACTGGCAGTGGCAAAACTGCTGCTTTTATGTTGCCAATCTTACAACACCTATCAGAAAAAAAAGCTCAGAACACATCAATACAAGTACTAGTATTAACTCCAACAAGAGAATTGGCTATGCAAATTACTAAGGCAGCCTCTGTTTATGGAAGTAATCTTCCTTGGTTGCGAGTTGCTACAATAGTTGGTGGCATGCCATATAAAGCACAAATCAAAGCTCTATCCAAAAGAATTGATATTCTAGTAGCTACTCCTGGTAGATTGATTGATCAAATGCAATCTGGAAGAGTAAATTTGAAAAATGTTCATACTTTAGTTTTAGATGAAGCTGATAGAATGTTGGATATGGGATTTATAGATGATATACAGACGATAGTTGCTGAATTACCTCAAGAAAAACAAACAATGCTATTCTCTGCAACAATAGATAATAGTATTATGAATCTGGCTAAACAAATGATGAATAATCCAGAGAGAATTAGCCTAAATAACAATAAACAAAGTCATAATAATATTGAACAAAAATTAATTTATGTAGATGATTATAAGCATAAAATAAAAATTCTCCAGCATTTACTAAGCAAGGAAAATCTTGACCAAGCAATAGTTTTCACCTCAACAAAGAGAGGAGCTGACGATTTATCTAATCATTTGTCTGATAATGGATTTGCTGTTGCTGCACTTCATGGTGATATGAATCAAAGACAAAGAACAAAAACTCTATCACAGTTACAAAAAAAACAATTACAAATATTAATAGCTACTGATGTAGCTGCCAGAGGAATAGATATCCAAGGCATTAGCCATGCTATTAATTTTGACTTGCCAATGCAAGCAGAAGATTATGTTCATCGCATAGGCAGAACAGGTAGAGCTGGCCGCAACGGGGAAGCTCTAACTCTTGCCACTCATGCAGAAAAACATAAAATTCGCAAAATAGAAAACTATATTGGCAAAAATATTAATATAGAAGTAATAGTTGGCTTAGAACCTGTAAATACCTTTAAGAAAAATACCAAGGAAAATAAACCTAGGAATTATGGTTATAAATTTGATAGCAATAAAAAAACTAGAACATATAATAATAAAATCGCTAAACCATTATTTAATGACAAATCTAGAGAAGAAAGACCATCTTATTCTAAGAATAATGATAATAAAAAGAGAAGCAGCATAAACTTTATAAAAAAAACATCTACCTCCTCTAAAGTTATACGAAACAAAGGATTTGCACCATATAGAGAGCATTCAAATAATATATAATCTTCTATAAAATAGACTCTTATTAATGCAAAATACAATTTCTGCTTTGTTAGACTCATTAGATGAATACTCAAAACATCACCTTCATCTAATGAAGTCATATTTAGTTGAACAAATAAAACAATCCAAAGATTGTATGATATCTTTTGAATCATGGATGGATAAAGCATTGTATGCACCTAATCTAGGTTACTATTCATCCAAAAATAAAATTTTTAGTTCTAATCAAGTACCAATGAAATACCCACCAGGAGATTTCATCACAGCACCTGAATTAACATCCATATTCGCAAAAACGTTATCCATACAAATAGCTGAAGTTCTAAAAAAAGCCAATACAAATAAAATTCTTGAATTTGGAGCTGGCACAGGTAAATTATCTTTTGATCTAATAACAGAATTAGATAATATGGGAATAGAAGTAGAATATGAGATTATAGAAATATCTAATAATCTTACATTGTTACAAAAAAGAACTCTAGAACCCTTTATAAAACGTGTGAAATGGCTTAAAACCATGCCATATGACTTCAATGGCTGTGTAATAGCAAATGAGCTTATAGACGCCATGCCAGTAAAACTGTTTCAATGGAATGATCATTGTTGTCTATTAGAAAAATATATTGGAATAAACAACAAAGAAGAGTTTATTTGGATTAGTAAACCTGCTAATGATCAGCTGGCAAGTATTGTATCTAGAAGAATGGAACCGTTACCAGGATATGCATCAGAAATAAACCTAATGGGAGAAAACTGGCTCAGTAACATTATAAAAAATATTACGAATGGCGTATTATTTATAATAGATTATGGTTTCCCACAAGAAGAATTATATCACCCACAAAGATATACAGGAACCTTGATGTGCCATTTGCATCATATGGCTTACTCGGACCCATTTGTTGCTCCAGGTATACAAGATATAACAACCCATGTTAACTTTACAGCATTAGCAGCAATAGCTTTAAAAGAAAAGTCTCAAATTCTAGGATATACTTCTTTAGCCAGATTTCTACTAAACTGCAACATACTAAAAATAATAGAACAAATGGATATCTCTTCTACCAGAAAACAAATTGAAATACTAGGTCCAGCTCAAAAATTATTATCAGAAAATGAAATGGGGGAATTATTCAAAGTGTTAGCTATAGGGATAAACTGGAAAGAAGATGAAAAATTAATTGGATTTGTAAACAAGGATCGATCAGAAAAATTAATCTTCACTCTGAAAAGCTAATAATCTCGCTTGCCTAACTAATTCTTTTCGTTTTCTTGGATCTGTTTCAATCAAATAATTTCCTAAATTAATATTTAAGACATTCTCTAATCTGAACAAAATATCCTGCACATTAATCTTTAATATACATTCACAAGATTTTAATAGCTCTATAAAACGACCATATCTTCTAAATGCATCACATTTTTCTAAAATTAAGAATTTCTCACCTAAAGACTTATTGCAATCTAATATTTCTAAAATAAACGGCAATAATTCTGCATAATTTCTACACATAGATTGAACACCTAAACGTTTACTTAATAAAGATCTATCTACTGTATCTATGCATAAAAAAGCATATCTTGTATATAAATTTATTTCATCAGAAATACTTTTTAAAAAATTATTTACACGATTAGACAAAACTAGTTCAGGCATAACTATATCTAATGCTTCTACTTTCTTTAAAAAATTAAACATATTTATAGGATTTTTCATCATAAGTCCTTTCGAGACTTCTTTCCAAACTCGTTCTTTACTCAAAGAAGCTAACTCTCCATTTTTTGTCATTATTTTACAAAAATCTATTGTATCTTTATAAATACTAAATTTATTAAATTTTGCACTAAAACGAGCCAATCTAATGAGTCTAAGCGGATCTTCTCTAAAAGATGAGCTTACATGACGCAAAATACCAAATCTAATGTCTCTAAGACCGTTAAAAGGATCAATAATTTCCCTATTTATACAGTCATAGGCTATAGCATTTATAGTAAGATCCCTTCTAAATAAATCATCCTCAAGAGTAATGTAAGAATCAACGTTAAATTCAAAACCTTTATGTCCAATGGCAACCTTATGCTCTGTTCTAGCCAAAGCATATTCTTCCTTAGTTATTGGATGCAAAAAAACAGGAAAATTTTTGCCAACTTTCTTAAAACCCCTATTCTCCATTTCTTCTGGACTAGACCCAACTACTACCCAATCTTTATCTCCTTGTTGATGCAAACCCAATATCTTATCTCTCACAGCACCACCAACAATATAAAATCTCAAACCTTTTGTAAATATATCTTCTCTTATATCAAACATTTCTTTTAAAATTTAATATCTTGTATCATTTAAATTTATGTAGACAAAAACTTATAAACTAAAAATAACATTAGGAATTTAGAATGATAACATTAGAAAATAAACATAGTAATATTTCTGAAACAATAAGATCTGATTTGAAACAAAAAAGATCTAAGTTATCAAAAGATGAAATGCATATCGGAAGCAAAAAAATAGAATCATCACTATTGAAATGGGTATTATCAATAACTAATAATACAAACTTAAAAAAACCTGCTGATAAAATAAATCTTGCCGGATTCTGGCCATTAAAATACGAACCTCGCCTTATAGATTTTTTATATATATGTTCCTCAAATCAAAAATTAAATATTTGTTTACCTACAATAGAAAAAATAAATCATCCTCTTTCATTTAAACTATGGACAACTGAAACAGTTATGAAAACAGGAAAATTTAATATTCTAGAACCAATATCAAACCAATACTTAGTACCAAATATAATACTGATACCAACATTGGGTTTCACCAAAAATGGAGATAGGATAGGATATGGAAAAGGTTATTATGACAGAACATTATCAAGCTTAATGAAAAATGGACACAAATTTATTTCTATCGGAATATCTTGGGAATGTGGTTTAATCACAGATATATCTTATAAGGCAGCTTCCCATGATATGACATTAGATGCCATTCTAACAACAAAAGGATGGGAAAAAAAACCATCATAGCTCAAGAAAACCGCATTATAAATTATTTCAGTATAAAGTCTACATATTATAAATATAACAATAATTATTAATAAAATAGAACTTTCATCGTTTTGGATAACCTTCTTTTCTAATTCTATTCCATATTTCTATCTTTTGTTTTTCGGTGAGTGATACCCAATGAGCAACCTCATAAGCAGTTCTGCCACAACCTTTACAAATATCATCAAACAAGGTAGAACAAACTGCTATACAAGGAGAATCTGAAATCAAAGATACACTAAACTGGTTTTTTTTATAAGACATGGCTTGTATGATATGTCAACTATAAACTATCTCTAAAAATAGCAGTTTGGTCAATATGTTCCCACGTAAACTCTGGTTCTGAGCGACCAAAATGACCATAAGTAGCTGTTTTAAAATATATAGGCCTTTGCAATTTTAATAAATTAATAATACTCTTGGGGCGCAAATCAAAGTTATCACGAACTATTTTAGACAATTTTTGATTAGGTACAATATAAGTATCACCTGTATAAACACTAACATTTATTGGTTCCGCTATACCTATAGCATAACTGATTTGGACTTGGCATTTTCTTGTTATCCCTGATGCAACTATATTTTTTGCAATATATCTCGCCATATATGAAGCAGACCGATCTACCTTAGATGGATCCTTTCCTGAAAAGGCCCCTCCTCCATGAGGACATGCTCCGCCATAAGTATCAACGATAATCTTACGACCTGTTATTCCACAATCTCCTTTGGGTCCACCTATAACAAAACGACCAGTAGGATTTATTAAGAATTTTGTTCTATTATTAATAAATTTAACTGGGAAAGATGGCTTAATAATTTCTTCTATCACAGCTTCTCTCAAATTATTTATCTCTATATCTGTAGAATGCTGCGTGGAAAAAACAATAGTATCAACTTCAACTGCCTTGCCATCTATATAACGAAAAGTTACCTGTGATTTTGCATCTGGTCTTAACCAAGGTAATCGCCCATCTCTTCTCAACTCGCTTTGTCGTTGTACTAACCTATGAGAATACCATATTGGAGCAGGCATAAAATCTGGAGTGTCGTCACAAGCATAGCCAAACATAATGCCCTGATCTCCAGCTCCTTGATTCAACTCTTCCTCTGCAATTAATCCAACAGCAATATCAGGAGACTGCTGGTTATAAGACAAAAGAACATGGCAATTTCTATAATCCATGCCATAATCAATATCTTTATAACCGATTCTCTTAAGACAATTACGTGCTACACTAACATAATCAACACTTACATCAGCAGAAATCTCGCCAGTCAAAATAACTATATTATTCCCACATAAAGTTTCTGCAGCTACACGAGCATCAGAATCCTGAGCTAAAACCTCATCCAATATTGCATCTGAAATCTGATCAGCAACCTTATCAGGATGTCCTTCAGAAACAGATTCTGAGGTAAACAAAAATTCTTCACTAATCACAAAAAATCCTTCTAAATTTCTATTTTATTTAATTTTGACTAATTATTTACTAAAATATTTGTTTTAAAAAACCAATTTATAGAATGAGATTAACCTAAAGATGTATCATATATCTAAAAAAAGTTTCAAATAAAAATTAATTACTATGATAAAAAGAGTACATCATATAGACTAATTCTGATAAAAATCATAAATTTACAAATAAAATTATTTAAATAAGAATCGACACAAAAATATTACTATAGTTTATATGATGCCCTGGAATACGAAATCTAAAAAATACACTTGAAATTTGCATAACATGTATTATATAAGTGGCATTAAATAGATACTAACAATTTAAAATATTAAATAAGGTTTAATATGACATATCTACATTTTACCAAAATGCATGGCATCGGTAATGATTTTATAGTGATAGACTGCATAAATCAAAATTTCAAGATGACAACAAAAATAGCAAAATCTATAGCTGACCGACATTTTGGTATTGGTGCAGACCAAATCCTACTAATAGAAAAAACTTCCCTACCCAATGCCAATTTTAAATACAGAATATTTAATTCTGATGGTAATGAAGTCGAAAATTGTGGTAATGGGGCCCGTTGCTTTGTTAAATTCGTACATCAAAAAAAACTGAGCAATGAAAATCCTATAATAGCAGAAATAAAAAACGGATTAATTAGTCTTAATGAAAACTCTGATGGTTCTGTAACTGTCAATATGGGAAAACCTTCTTTTGACCATCAAAGCCTACCATTTAACACGGATAACTTAACTTATAATACTAAGTCATTAGAAAAAATATGGGAAATAAAAACTGAAAATAATGGGATAGTCCTCTTATCTGTATTATCTATATCAAATCCACATGCCGTGATAGAAATAGATAACATCAATACAGATCTAGTATCTATAATTGGACCAATCATAGAATCACACAATAGATTTCCTAATAAAGTAAATGTTGGTTTTATGCAAATAAAAGATTCTCACCATATTCTTTTACGTGTTTACGAACGTGGAGCCGGAGAAACTTTAGCTTGTGGAACTGGAGCATGTGCGGCAGTTGTATCTGGTATAAGAAGAGGCCTGCTTCAATCACCTGTTCATGTACAAACTAAAGGAGGAACAATATCAATAGATTGGAATGGTAGTGACATTAAAATGACAGGACCTGCAAGTTTTGTATTCGATGGAAAAATAAAATTAGATGAGATATTAAAAGAATCTATTGATACAAAGCTACTATAAACATCAAAATATCCTCCTCTAATTATATGGCTTACAAAAATAGTGAAATAACACAAATTATAGAACAGTGGTTACTATATTTAAGTGCAAATTTGAGGTATTCAAAGAATACTATTGAGAATTATAAAAGGGATATTACACAATTATGTAAAATGCTAGAATTAGAAGATTTAGATATAAAAGATCTGAATTCAGAATTAGCTAGAAAATTTATATCACAAAAATATTCTTTGGGACTAGGCGCAAGAGGACTAGGTAGGATGATATCATCATGGAAAAATTTTTATAAATGGTATTCTTTGCGAATAAACATGAATCTAACTCCACTTAATGATATAAAAACTCCTAAACCAACAAAAGAACTACCGAAATCTATTTCTGTAGATCAAATGAAATCTTTATTAGATGGCAATTTAGATAAGATAAAAACAAAAGATGCAGACCCAGTAACCATTAGAGATCAAGCCATACTTGAATTATTTTATTCAAGTGGATTACGCTTATCAGAATTAATATCCACAGACTTAAAATATACAAAAAATAAAAATTATACATCCAAAAGCTGGCTTTATATGGATCGCGCAGAAATTATAGTGTTAGGAAAAGGCAATAAACAACGTATACTTCCAATAGGTAAAACTGCTTTATTTAGTTTAAAAGCATGGATAAATGTACGAGATAAATTTATATCTAACAAAACTAGAGAGGAAGATATTCCTGCCTTATTTTTAGGTATAAAAGGCCAAAGAATTTCACCTAGGGTAATACAAATTCAACTAAAAAAAATATCATTAAATATGAATATTCCTGGAAATATGTCGCCTCATGCCATAAGACATAGTTTTGCTAGTCATTTACTACAATCATCTCAAGATTTAAGAGCTGTACAAGAACTTCTTGGACATAAAAGCATTACTACTACTCAAATATATACCAAACTAGACTTTCAACACTTATCATCCATATATGACAAAACACATCCAAGGGCAAAAAAATCATAAGGTACCAATATTGACGCAAAATTATCTATAAAATATGCTTACACTTCTTTAACAAATTAAATAATTGCTATTAAAAACTAAAAGTTATTAGTTATATAAAGCAATAATAATGTAATTAATTTCAAACAAAACATATTACTTTATGTAATTATGTTTATGCCAATTAGGAACATGTTTATGACTCCAGCAAAAACTTTACAAAATATTATACCTGTAACAATTATTACAGGATTTCTAGGCGCTGGTAAAACAACCCTATTAAATAAAATTTTATCAACACAACATGGGCTAAAATTAGCAGTAATAGAAAATGAGTTTGGATCAGAAAACATAGATAATGAAATTCTTGTTCAAAATAATAATGAAGAAATCATAGAATTATCTAATGGTTGCGTTTGCTGCACAATACGAGGAGATATGGTTGACACATTATCAAATCTTCATAAAAAACTACAAATAAAACAAATAAATTTTGATCGTGTAATAATTGAAACAACTGGATTAGCAGATCCAGGACCATTATGTCAGACTTTTTTCATAGATGATTATATTGCAAAAAATTACATGTTAGATGCAATAATCACATTAGTAGATGCTAAACATGCCCCAAAAACTCTTGATGAACAAATAGAAGCTCAAAAACAAATAGGCTTTGCTGATGTTATATTAATTTCTAAATGTGATCTAGTATCTGAAGAAGAATTACTTAAATTACAAAGTCGTTTAATTCATATAAACCCAAGAGCCACTATCAAAAAATTATTACTAGACTCTATCGATATACCATCACTTCTTAATATAAGCGGTTTTAACTTAGATGATATTTTAGATATAGACCCCCAGTTTTTAAATAATGAAAATCATGAATGTACCGAAAAATGCAATCATCATCATCACGACGATATAGTTTCTTTCACTTTTTATAGTGAGAAAGCATTTGATTCAGAAAAATTAGAAAAATTCTTATCACAAATATCACAAGAATTCGGTCCTGATATGTTGCGATACAAAGGTATTTTATATATGCATGGATTAGATAAACGAATTCTTTTTCAAGGAGTACACATGCTCATGGGTGCAGAACCTGGCAAACCATGGAAGAAATCAGAAAAACCAAACACTAAAATGGTATTTATAGGGAGAAAACTACCTAGAGAATTATTTATACATGGGTTAGAATTATGCACCGTAAAGTAAATAATATAACAGCTTTAAATTTCTCAATCTATAGGGTGATAATGGTAATCTATGGTGGAGTATTTGTATGACAAAAAACAAAATAGTCAATATGAAATCTAATGCTTTTACAAGTAATATAAATAATTTTAGCGAACAAGATATATTAAATATGCCTGAAGAAGCATATATGAATGAAATACAACTTGCTTTCTTTAAACAAAAACTGCAATCTTTGGAACAAGAAATTTTATTAAAAGCAGAAGCAACTACAGAATATCTTAGAGAAACACAATTTGTACCTGATCCTGCAGATCGAGCAACTATAGAAGAAGAGCATGCATTAGAATTAAAAAGCAGAGATAGAGAAAGAAAACTATTAAAAAAAATACAAAAAGCCATAGAGTTGATTAACAATGGGGAGTATGGCTGGTGCGAAGAAACTGGAGAGCCAATAGGAATACCTAGACTACTAGCAAGACCTACAGCAACATTATCTATAGAAGCACAAGAACGAAGAGAAATGCGTCAGAAACTATATGGGGAACAATAAAAAATATTTATTAATATAGCTAAAATGTAATAAGGATATTCTAATGGAAAATTTTCATGCCACTACCATAGTATGTGTTAGAAGAAAAAATCAAGTGTCCATAGGAGGTGATGGACAAGTTACTATGGGTAATATTGTTATCAAGAGCACAGCAAAAAAGATACGCCGATTGTACAAAGATAAAATATTAACAGGCTTTGCCGGAGCAACTTCTGATGCTTTTACTTTACAAGAATTATTTGAAACAAAACTAGAAAAATATTCAGGAAATCTAACTCGTGCCGCAGTAGAAATGACTAAGGAATGGCGTACTGATAAATTTCTTAGGAAATTAGAAGCTATGTTAATAGTTGCTGATGATACAAAAACTTTTATTCTTACAGGTAATGGAGATGTTCTCGAGCCAGAATATGGTCTAGCTACAGTAGGTTCAGGAGGGCCTTATGCACATGCTTCTGCTTTAGCATTACTACGAAATACTGATTTATCTACCAAAGAAATAGTCAAAAAATCATTAGAAATAGCAAGCGATCTTTGTATTTATACGAATAATAATCATATTATTGAAACTTTATAGAACAAATATAATTTGCACAAAAAGGAAACCACGCATTATGCTAATAACATCAGATCATAAAAGCATGACCCCTGAAGAAATTGTTAACCATTTAGACAAACATATCATTGGGCAAAACCGTGCGAAACGAGCTGTTGCTATAGCTCTAAGAAATCGCTGGCGTCGTCAACAGGTCGCCAAGGAATTACGTCAAGAAATACATCCAAAAAATATTCTGATGATTGGACCAACTGGAGTTGGAAAAACAGAAATAGCTAGAAGACTGTCTAAACTATCTAATGCTCCATTCATAAAAATAGAAGCGACAAAGTTTACTGAAGTTGGTTATGTTGGTAGAGATGTCGATACTATAATCAGAGATTTGGTAGAAAACGCTATCAAACAATCAAAAGAAAATGAAATAGATTCTGTAAAAACAATAGCAGAAGAAGCTGCTGAAGAGAGAATATTGGATATATTAGTACCACCACCAAATAGGAAAGATGAGGAAGAAAAAACAGTAGTCGATAACAATACTCGCCAAACATTCAGAAAAAGATTAAGAGAAGGAAAACTTAACGAACTCGAAATTGAAATATCAGTTCCTATCTCTGTCTCACATTTTGATATAATGACTCCTCCAGGTATGGAAGAAATGGCTGATCAGCTAAAAAGCATATTTGCTGGCATTAGCCAAGATAAGAAAAAAAATAAAAAAATGAAAATCATGAATGCAATGAAAATCATGATAGAAGAAGAAGCTAATAAAAGAATCAATGATGATGAAATAAAATCTAAAGCAATCACTAATGTAGAACAAAATGGCATAGTATTTCTAGATGAAATAGATAAAATAGCAAGCAAACATGGTTCTGATAATATTGAGGTATCTCGTCATGGAGTACAACGGGATCTTCTCCCATTAGTAGAGGGAACTACAGTTAACACACGTTATGGGTCAATAAAAACAGATCATATATTATTTATTGCATCAGGAGCTTTTCATTTATCAAAACCTTCAGATCTAATTCCTGAATTACAAGGAAGATTCCCTATTAGAGTAGAATTAGACTCATTATCAATAGAAGATTTTGTACATATACTAAGAGATACTGATGCATCACTAACTAAACAATATATCGCCCTAATGAAAACAGAAGGTATAGACATCATCTTTACAGAAGAAGGAATAAATAAAATTGCAGAGATAGCCTTTTATGTAAATGAAAAAAATGAGAATATAGGAGCAAGAAGACTATATACTGTAATGGAAAAACTTCTTGAAAATATTTCTTTTGAAGCGCCTTCTTTAAAAGACAAAGATCTAACAATAGATGCTACTTTTGTTGAAAAACAATTAGGAGATATATTATCAAAAGAAGATCTAGCGTCTTTTATTTTATAATATAAACTTAACTTTTTTAATCAAGCTAGCGTTGCAATATACCCCGCTAGCAATTAAAAAAACTTATCAAATAATAAATCTGGTCAGTGAAATATTATTCAATTCATTATAGATTTCAATAAAATGCTCTCTTGAATTTATATAAACATTTACTGTAACGCTAATATATTTTTTGGACTTACTAAAATTAGTATCAATTTTATCATCAAAGACAACTTTCGAATTATTCAATGACTCCATAATTTGTTGAATAAAATCATCATGATTGATTCCTATTATCTTTATAGGAAAATAGTTTGGATAATGCATACTATCGATCATAGTTATTTCTTTATCTAAAGAATGATTTAGAAGCTATCCATCTTTTCATATAATCTATAGATATTCCTAGCAAACCAGCTTTATTTACGTTTTGCAATGAAACTATGGGAACAACTTTTAAAATACTATCATCAATAATAAACTGCAAATTACCAACCAATTGACCTTTTTGCAAAGGAGCAATAAGAGGATCTATGCGTTCAACAATAAATTTTATATCTGACAAACGACTTCTTGGAACTGTCAACCAAACTTTATCAATAGGACCTAGATTAACTTTATCTACAGTACCACCCCAAACCCTTGCTTTAATTTGGCTTTCATTAGTTTGCTCATTTACAGAAACCGTATCAAAATTTTGAAAACCCCAATTCAATAACTTTAAACTTTCTTCTGTTCTGATAGATTCACTATTTGCTCCCAATAAAACAACCAACATACGTCTATCACCACGAACGGCTGTTGCAACAAGACAATATCCAGCAGAATCTGTATATCCTGTTTTTAAACCATCAACAGAACTATCAGACCACAATAATCTATTGCGATTAGTTTGCAAAATATTGTTATATTTAAATTCTTTCTGTTTATAATAATGTAGAAAATTAGAATGATCTTTAATCATTCTAATAGCTAGTAAAGATAGATCTCTTGCTGTTGTTATATGATCCGTTTCAGGCAAACCTGTAGAATTCATAAAATTACTATTATTCATACCAAGATATTTAGCTTCCTGATTCATGAGAGCCACAAAAGAATCTTCATCACCACTAATAGCCTCTGCTAAAGCGATAGAGGCATCATTGCCTGACTGAACTATTACTCCCTGCAATAATTCATGAATGGACACCCTAATTTTAGGCTCTATAAACATTCTTGAACCACCTGTTTTCCATGCCTTATCTGATGGGACTATACTTTGATCTAAATCTAAACGTTTATCATGCAACGCATTAAATGCTAAATATGACGTCATAATTTTTGTAAGGGAAGCTGGCTCTAATCTCAGATCAGGATTGTATGATGATAAAACTTGCTCACTATTCACATCAACTACAATCCATGACTTAGCAGCTATCTTAGGAACTGGTAACCTAGAAACCTGAACCACCGGTATAGCCAATTTATTAGCATCTCCAGAAATAGATATAACAGATGTATGACCATCCAACTCTACTTCAGAGGAAAAAGATGTACTATAGACAAAAAACGAAATAATAAAAAATGCTAATCTCAATAATAAATTCATCAGATAATTAACTTTAAAAATACAACCTAATTTTTCAAAAAACTAAAACATAACTCAAGAATGTTTTCGTATATTCATAATCACTACTATTAAAAGTTAATTTTATTACATTTTAATATGAAATAATACTAGACTTCAGATAAATAGATACCATTTCACGCAATAATAGCAATTTCCCATGAAAAAAATGAGAACACGACGGAATCATAATAATTGGTATGGATTTTGGCCTAGCCCAATCCAACATTTCATTAAAAGGAACAACTTCATCTGTTTCTCCATGGATAATTATAGTCTTTTCTGGAAGATGAATCTCACTAAATTGAAAACGTTGTACAGCAGAACCAATAAGCATTAAACATTTTATGTTACAAGACCTTTCCTCATCATACAACCTTGAATATAATTGCGCAGCAACAGCAGATCCAAATGAAAACCCTGCAAGAAAACAAGGTAATTCATAAAGCTCTGGGTAAATATCAATAATTTGCTGCATAAGAATACTCATATCATTAGTCTCACCTACGCCATTATCAAAAAAACCACCTGAATCACCAACTCCTCTAAAATTAGGCCTGATTGCTACGATCCCTTGTCTTAAGCACTCTCTAGAAATCGTGGTTATCACTTTATTATTACGACTACCACCATGTAATGGATGAGGATGTAATATCAAGGCCCAACCAAGAATTTTATGTTCAGGCCATTCAACTGCACAATCAATTAATCCAGCAGAACCAATTAATTTCTTTGTTGTATTAATTAGCATAAATATAAAAATCCAAAAACGTTGTAATTTGCATTAAAATAAATATAAATTTAATATTTGATAAGTTTATCTCAACTTCATATGAGAGAATGTATTTTTTTCATCATCTTTCTAAGAAGCAAATAAATTAATATGATATTTCTTTCCAACTAGAAACTCTATCCTGAATAAATAATATCTTTAATATCATATAATTCTCTAGAATTATCAGAATTTTTATCAAGATGGTTTATGTAGACATTTAAAATTACAAAAATATGTTACAAATTTTAAAAAAAAACTTACCAATGTTTCATGACATTGAATGGACTGAATCAACAGATTCTACTAACACAAGCTTGATAAAAAAAATAAAAGCTAATGATATCAAAACACCATATTTGGAAGGAACTAATAACCAAATTGCTGGCAGAGGAAGACAAGGAAAAAAATGGATTAGCAACAATAATGATCTAACATTTTCTTGTGCTTTTAATATTAATATACATCCTATTAATTTACCATCAATTGCTATTGTAGCAGGGATAAGTGCTTGTGAATCATTAAAAGAATTAGTATCTCATAATAATTCACAACTAACACTAAAATGGCCAAATGATATCCAATGGAATGACAAAAAAGTCTCTGGAATACTAGTAGAAACAATTAAAGATCATAAAAAAGATAATTGTTACTTTGCAATCATAGGTATAGGTATTAATTTAAATAAAGCTATTGATAAGTCAACTGATCTTAATAGGCCAATCACTGATTTATCTGAAATAACTAATCAACCTATTATTAACTGTGAGAAAATTATACAAATAATAACTAGAATATCAAAGTCATGGCACAAAGACATAGCTGCTTTGGAAAAGAACGGTTTACAATATTTCTATGAACGATTCAAGAAAATTGATTATTTATTTGGGAAAAGGATCAAAATTGAAAAAGAAAGTAAAACTATCCAAGATGGAATAGCAAATGGTATAGATCAATTTGGACACTTAACCTTGAACACAATATCTGGTGTAAAATCAATATATTCTGATAATATATCTATCCACTATAAAAATGATTATTCTGATTGACTCTGGTAATAGTAGAATAAAAATCGGCTGGTTGGATTATAGAATGAGTGTTGCTCATCGTGAGCCTCATGCTGCTATATTTGATAATTTAAATATAAAATCTCTTGGCCAATGGATTATTACATTACCAAAAACTCCTGTATATGCAATTGGATCTAATGTAGCAGGCAAACAAAGAGAATCCATAATTACTCATGAATTAAATTCTATCGGTTGTAAAATAAGATGGATTTCTGCTGAAAAAAAATTATTAGGATTAACTAATAATTACGAACAACCATTATTATTAGGGTCTGATAGATGGGCTTCTATGATAGGAGTCCTATCTAGACAAACAAAAGAACACCCTCCTATTATTGTTGCTAGTTTTGGTACTGCAACTACTATAGATATTATAAGTCCTGACAATATATTTATAGAGGGCATTATCCTACCAGGAACTTTTATGATGAGACAAGCATTAACTAATGGCACAGCTAACCTGCCCATGACTCATGCTAACACAACAAATTTTCCTACAGATACTGTAAAAGCAATAAATTCTGGTATCGTAGCAGCACAAACAGGAGCCTTATTACATCAATACAATGCAGCATTCCATCATTATAAACAAGCGCCAAAAATTTATGTTACTGGAGGAGTATGGCCAGAATTAGAAACTGAAATTCGTACATTAATAGAAGAAAATAGATTACCTAATCAACAAGCAACAAAAATTAATTATTTGGATAGACCTGTTTTAGATGGCTTAGCATGCATTGCTAAACTAGATTTAAAAAAAAATTGATTATTACAAGAAAAACCATCAAGCAAGTTAAATAGATAATGAAAAGCAGCTAACTGATTTATTATTAATAAATCATATAGAACTATAATCTCTACATAATATCTATCATCTGGTTGGATTTCATACTAGTATCAGTTATAACACACAGTATCCTTAACAACCAAGATGATTTCATAAAAAATTTATATAAAATATATACATTAATTATTGTAATTAATGTATATATGCAATTCTTCTAACTGATTATTTTCTATTAATGAAGGAGCATGTGTTAGCAAACATTGAGCTCTTTGTGTCTTTGGAAAAGCAATCACATCTCTAATAGACTCAGAAGAAGTCAATATAGCAACCAATCGATCCAAACCAAAGGCAATACCTCCATGAGGTGGAGCTCCATATTGCAAAGAATCTAATAAAAATCCAAACCTATCTTTGGCTGTTTCTTCTGTAAGATTTAGCGCTTTAAATACTTTCTTTTGTATCTCTTCTTTATGAATACGAATAGATCCTCCTCCTATCTCCCATCCATTTAAAACCATATCATAAGCTTTGGAAACTACTTTACTATAGGATCCTTCTTCTAGAAAAATATCATGGCCATCTTTAGGACTTGTAAAAGGATGATGTATAGCAACATAACGTTTATCATTCTCATCATATTCAAACATAGGAAAGTCTACAACCCAAAGTGGTTTCCAATCATTAACAAACAACCCATTATTCTTACCGAATTCGCTATTTCCTATTTTTAATCTTAAAGCTCCAAGTGCATCATATACAATCTTGCTTTTATCAGCACCAAAGAAAATAATATCACCATCTTGAGCCCCAACCCTTTCTATTAATAGAGAGAGAACACTATCAGAAATATTTTTTATAATAGGCGATTGCATACCATCACGTCCATTATCAAGATTGATAATTTTGATATAAGCCAACCCACGTGCTCCATATATACCAACAAACTTAGTATAATTATCAATATCACTCCTAGAAATGGAGGCACCACCAGGGACTCTTAAAGCAACAACTCTACCATTAGGATCTGAAGCAACAGAAGAGAATATTTTAAAATCAACATTTTTAACAATATCTGTAATATTTGACAACTTCAAATTAATACGAAGATCAGGTTTATCTGAACCATAAGAACTCAAAGCCTCTTCCCATGAAAGCACAGGGAATGGATCAGGTAAGTCAATATTTTTTAATGTTTTAAAAATATTTCTGATCATTTTTTCAAAAATAGAACGTATTTCTTGCTCATTTGTAAATGATAATTCACAATCAATTTGGGTAAACTCAGGCTGTCGATCAGAACGTAGGTCCTCATCACGAAAACACCTAGTAATTTGATAATATCTATCAAATCCAGAAACCATTAACATTTGTTTAAATAGTTGTGGAGATTGAGGTAATGCAAAAAAATGACCATCATGAACACGTGAAGGAACTAAATAATCACGCGCTCCTTCTGGAGTACTCTTTGTCAAAATAGGAGTTTCAATCTCTATAAATCCAGAGTCATCCAAAAATTTTCTGACCAACTTAGACACATTATATCTAGTCCTTAGATTAGTTTGCATCACCGGTCTTCGTAAATCTAAAACTCTGTTAGAAAGTCTTGTGGTTTCTGATAAATTAGTATCATCTAAATTAAAAGGTAATGATTTTGCTGGGTTAAAAATTTCTAATTTACCACAAACAATTTCTATATCACCTGATAATAAATCTGTGTTTTTTGTTCCATCAGGTCGAAATCGAACAACACCCTCTATACTAATACAATACTCATTACGTAGTGTTTCTGCTAAAGAAAAACAAGCGTTCTTGGGATCAAAAACTATTTGTATTAACCCTGTATGATCTCGCAAATCTATAAAAATTACCCCTCCATGATCACGACGACGATGAACCCAACCATATAACACAATACTCTGACCAAGAAACTTATTGGAAACCTGACCAACATAGCAGTTACGCATTACAAAAACTCCATTTTATATTTACATTACTTACAAATAATTAATTTTTGGGACTAACTACTCCCATAGATACAATATATTTCAAAGCATTATCAACAGTTATATTCAAAGGTATTACTTCCTTTTCATTAATAATTAGGAAATAACCAGATGTAGGATTCGGTGTTGTCGGCACGTAAACACTTACATATTTACCAGACAAACCAGATATCAACGAATCCTTAGGAATACCAGTCAGAAAAGCTATTGTCCAACAAGACTCTCTAGGATATTGGATTAAAACAGCCTTCCTAAATGACTGACTTTCAGAAGACAAAATTGTATCACTAACTTGTTTAACAGAATTATATATAGAACGTACCAACGGAATACGTCCTAATATCAACTCCCAATACTTCAATATAGTACGCCCAATCAAATTAGCCGCCAATAAACCAGTAATCCAAATCACTAGAAATACTAATATCAATTGAAATCCGGGTATATTAAATCCAAATAATGACTGTGACGATAAAAATTTAGGTACAAATGCATCAAGAATACTAACCAATAAATTTAGCACCCATAAAGTAATAACCAGAGGTACCCAAATTAATAAACCAGTAATAAAATATTTTTTTAACATGAAAAGTATCCATTTGTAAATAACCACTTAACTATTAGATGGACCTGAAGTACTACTAGTATCATTTGCTTTTTCAGACTTTTTTACTTTCTCTTTTTCAGACTTGTTGTTTTTGCTATCTCTAAAATCAGTAACATACCAACCATTTCCTTTTAACTGAAAACTAGGAGCTGTAACCTGCTTAGCATATGAACTACTACCACAATCTGGGCACATTTTAATAGGATCTTCATGCACTTTTTGTAAAACATCATTGACATAACCACATGTCATACATTTATAGGTGTAAATAGGCATAACAACCTCATAGATAAATAAAAAATAATTTACAAAACAGAATTTGATACAAAAATATGGTCTATATAAAATTACAGTAAAAAAACCAAAACAACATTTAAATATTGTCAATATTTATAATTTATATCTTATGAAGATTGACATATGAGAAGGAATGTTAAAAAATTAATTATAGTTACAAAATAATTTCATATTAATATATCATTTTGAGATTACTAATATCTCAAATCATAACAAAATTAATATCAAATTGACTTTTGCAAATCTATTGTTTTTTATAGCCAAAAATAATAGATTGCTTTAAAAAAGTTATTTACTATTGCCTTAAATATAATTTAGTAAATAAAAATTTTGTAATTTATATAAAACAGCATCCACTTACCCAAAAATTATTGTTTTATTTTTACAAAAAAACAATAATAAAGATATCTTATATTAATGATATTATCTTTATTAAAGACAATAACTTTTAAATATCACTTCCAAAATATAATTTGTTGATAATAAAAATTTTATAAATAAACAGGAGGATTTTTGTGGCAAATACAATGAAACCTGAATTTCACTTTGCTGACAGAGCTATTAAATTAACTAGCTCTGCGATAAGAGAAATTTTGAAAGTAACAGAAAAAAAAGAAATAATATCTTTTGCTGGAGGATTACCTTCTCCTGAAGGATTTCCAATAAAAATAGTTAAGGATGCGTTTAACAAAGTTTTAACAGAAAATGGTAAGACTGCTTTACAATATGGTACTACTGAAGGATATACCCCTCTAAGACAATGGATAGCAGATGAAATGAATGCATCTGGAGCTGAAATTAATATTGACCAAATACTTATAGTATCCGGATCTCAACAAGCTCTTGATCTGTTAGGAAAAATCCTTATAAACGAAGGCGATAAAATATTAGTTGAAAATCCAAGCTATTTAGGAGCTCTACAGTCTTTTGGACTATACCAACCTAAATACATACCTGTTCCAACAGATAATGGTGGATTAATACCAGAACATATAGATAAAGAAACAGCTTCAAATTCACGTTTTTTATATGCACTACCAAATTTTCAAAACCCAACAGGACGTACATTAAGTATAGAAAGGAGAAAAGAATTAGTTAAAATAATGGCTAATTTAAATATTCCAATAATTGAAGATGATCCTTACGGTGAATTGAGATATAAAGGTACACCACAACCCAGCCTGTTGTCTTTGTCAAAGGAAGTGGGAGGAACAGTAATCAGACTTGGAACATTTTCTAAAGTTTTAGCACCAGGGCTAAGATTAGGCTATGTAATAGCCCCTGTGCCAATAATTAAAAAACTTGTCCAAGCGAAGCAGGCTTCAGACTTACACACTCCAACACTAACACAAATGGCAGTTTACGAAGTAATTAAAGATGGATTTTTACAAACACATCTGCCTAATGTAAGGAATATATATCGAACTCAAGGACAATGCATGCTAAAAGCATTAGAAGAAGAATTCCCAAAAGGAGTGCAATGGACTAAACCAGAAGGGGGTATGTTCCTGTGGATCACTTTACCAAAACACATAGATAGCACTAAATTACTAGAAAAAGCAATTGTTAGAAACATAGCTTTCGTTACAGGAAAACCATTCTTCATTGCCCCTTCCTCAGAAGAAAATTGCACCATGAGATTAAGTTTCGCAACAGTTCCAGAAGAAAAAATAGTGGAAGGAATATCATTGCTAGGACAATTGATCAAAGAAAATTTATAACTTTATTAAAATGATGCCAATCACAATAATTATTTAGCATAAGCCATACCTTAAATGATTGGCATCATTCTCTGCACCTAATAAATCACCATTAATTATAAAAAATTAGATAGTTTTTATAATTATATGCAACAAATCTATGATTATATATTTTATAAAATCAAACTGTCTTCCAATAAAAATATAATGAACTCACAAATTTATTCATATAATTTGAAATAAATAAAATTACTTAATCTAAGAAAAACAATGTTCTTTTGCAGGAAATATACTCTCCCTAACTTCTAATGAATACTTTTCAACTGCTTGTGAAATTTGCTCCTCCATATTAGCGTATTTTTTAACAAATTTTGGAGAGAAATTTTTCTGCATTCCAAGGATATCATCTACTACTAGTATTTGCCCATCACAAGAAGGTGAGGCACCTATTCCTATTATAGGTATATTTAATTTATTTGATATGCTTTCCCCGATTACTTCTGATACACATTCCAAAACTATAGCAAATGCCCCAGCTGACTCCAATAAAGTGGCATCTTCAAGCACTTTTTTAAATATATGGTCTTCTGATTTTAATGCTTTAAAACCACCCGAAATATTGAATTGCTGAGGCATTAAGCCAATATGCCCCATAACAGGAATACCTCTATTAGTTAAAAAACTAACTGTTTCAGCCATTTCAGAACCACCTTCTATTTTTACTGCTTGAGCACCTGTTTCTGACAAAATTCTAGATGCATTTTTGAATGCTTGAGATTTAGATGCTTGATAACTACCAAATGGCATATCTACTACTGTACAAGCAAACTTGGTAGATCTTACTACAGCTGAACCATGAGCTATCATCATATCCAATGTAACAGATAAGGTATTAGCAAATCCATATACAACCATACCCAAGGAATCTCCAACTAATATTAAATCAACATGTTTATCAATAATGCTAGCTATTGATGAAGTATAAGCAGACAACGCCACAATTTTTTGCTTTCTTTTACAATTTTTGATAAAAATAATATTTTTTCTTAAAATTGGTGTAGACATTTTTATAACAACTCCGAAAAATAAATATAAAAGCTTCCAAAAATTTAGAATGGGATATCATCATCCATATCTGATAAGTCATTAAATGACTTGCTGGCAATTGAAGCACTTTGCTGTGCTCTTCCTTTATTCAAATTATTTGTTTCTATAGATCCATGAGACTCATTGACAGAGTCTTTGGAACCCAACATCTGCATTTGATCAACAATAATCTCAGTGCTATATCTATCAGAGCCTGTGTCCTTATCTTGCCATTTCCTTGTCTTTAATCTTCCCTCTAGATAAACAGGTCTCCCTTTTTTTAAAAACTCACCAGCAATTTCTGCTAAACGATTATATAAAACTACACGATGCCATTCTGTTTCTTCACGCCGTTCTCCACTATTCCTATCTTTCCATTGTGAAGTAGTTGCAACAGACATATTACAAATCGCAGATCCCTCTGGCGTATAACGAACTTCTGGATCTCTTCCTAAATTACCAACTATTATCACTTTATTAACTGAAGCCATACAATATATCCATCAAATATTATTAATCATAAAAATAGATTGTATATCAGTAAACAAATACTTTAAACTCATTATTCACCAAGAATTAAATTAAAAAATAATTAAATAAAGCACCTCTAATATAAAATATTAATAACTACATTATAAAAATTTTTATTAAATGAATAACATCATAATAAAGGGAGCTAGAGCTCATAATTTAAAAAATATATCTTTGGATATACCACGTAATAAAATTGTAGTTATTACAGGTGTATCAGGATCAGGTAAATCTTCTTTAGTATTCGATACTATATATGCAGAAAGCCAGAAAAAATATTTGGAGTGTCTTTCATCATATACACGACAAATAAATAACTCACTACCAAATCCTGATATAGATGATATAGAAGGCCTATCTCCTTCTATATCATTAAAACAAAAGCTATCTTTACAAAACTCCAGATCCACTATAGGAACCATATCAGAAATAAGTAACCATTTAAGATTATTATTCGCAAAAATTGGATTTGCAATATGCCCTAAACACAAGACGGTTTTAAGGTCATATAATGCCAAAGAGATTACAAAATGGGCATTTTCTTTAAATTCAGAAACTAAAATTATCATTCTAGCTCCACTAAATATTAATAATGCAGAATCAGTAATTACAACGTTACAAAAACAAGGTTATTTACGCCTAAGAATTAACAAACAAATCACCGAAATAGAGAAAATTCAAAATCCAGAAAAAGAACTTCTCTCTAACACAATAGAATTAGTTGTAGACCGGTTAACAATTAAAGATGAAAATAAAAATCGTTTAATTTCAAGCATTGAAACAGCTTTAAAAATAGGAAATGGTCATATCATTATAGAAACAATTCATGATAATAAAGAGTTCTTTTTTTCGAATATCATAGAATGTCAAGTATGCAAATACCAAGTAAAAACAATAGAACCTAGCTTATTTAGTCCTAATAGTAATATTGGAGCATGCAAAACTTGTAAAGGAATTGGCAATATTCCATATATAGATCATGACTTATTGATTAATCCAGAATTAAGCCTCATAAATGGAGCAATTAATATTTGTGATAGAAATATACTAAAAGAACTGGAGAATTTAGCACATAAATATAATTTTGATTTAAAATCCATTTTCAAAGAATTACCCAAGAAAATACAATCTATGATTATATGGGGAGAAGATATTAATAATAAGAGTTACGAAGAAAACATATTTCCAGGAATTATCAATTATCTAGAAAACCACATAGAAAAAAATAATCATAAAATATACTCAACAAAAATAAAAGACTATTACAACATAAAAGAATGCCCTGAATGCAAAGGATCAAAAATTTGCATCGAAGCACGAAATATCAAATTAAAATCATCTGTCACCAAGAAATCAGATATTATTTTATCAATAGATGAAGTCGAATCATTAAAAATATCAGAATGCGTCAAATGGGTAAAAACAATACAATACGATAACTCAGATAAAGAAATAGTCAAACAAATTATACCAGCAATAATAAATAAACTATCATTTTTGGAAGAATCTGGACTAGGATACCTATCTCTGAACAGGAGCATAAATAAAACCTCTAGAGGAGAAGCTCAACGTATAATATTATCAGGTCTAATTTGCTCTAATCTTACTGGTATTACATATGTATTAGATGAACCATCTGCTGGTTTACATAAAAATGATATGACATATATCATAAAAATTCTAGAAAAACTACGAGAAATAGGTAATAGCATAATAGTAGTAGAACATGATGAGACTATCATTAGAAAATCTGATTGGATAATAGAAATAGGGCCAGGAGCTGGTATTAATGGTGGTAATGTTATAGCAGAAGGAACATTAGAGCATATCATAAATAACCAAAAATCAATTACTGGTTATTTTTTAAAGGAAAACAGAATAGCCAAACATAAAACAAACAATAGTATCAATAAATTCACATCTTGGCTTCAAATAGAAACTATAAATAATTTCAATAAAGCGATAAAAATAAAGATCCCTAATGGTTTTATGACTTGTATAACAGGAATTTCTGGGTCAGGAAAATCAAACCTAGTAAATAACATACTAATTCCAGCTTTTATAAAAAATAAAAACAATAAAAATGATATATATTATAGAAATTTCAAATTCAGCGGCATAAATAATTTTAATAGCATAATATATATAGATCAAAATAATATTGGAACTATATCTAACAGTAATATAGCTACTTATTGTGATTTTCTAACAGACATTAGGGAATTATTTTCACAAACAACTGAAGCCAGGGTGAGGGGATATAAACCTAGTAGATTTAGTTTTAATATTAAAGGTGGTAGATGTGAAGAATGTAATGGCAATGGAACAAAAAAAATAGATATGTACTTCCTACCTAATATGCAATTAACATGCAATGTTTGTAATGGAAAACGCTATAATCATGAAACACTAGATATAAACTATAGAAATTTAAACATTGCTGAAGTTCTAGATCTTACAGTAGAAAAAGCCATTGATATTTTTAAGGCTTTGCCAAATATATCCAAAAAATTACAGTCTGTAGTAGAAGTTGGATTATCATACCTATGCATTGGACAAAGTCTTGCTACATTATCTGGAGGAGAATTACAAAGACTCAAGATAGCTACAGAATTAGCCAAAAAAAGTAATGACCATACTTTATATGTTTTAGATGAACCTACACTAGGTTTACATTTCAAAGATGTTGATATGTTACTGGACATATTATATAAGTTGCTTGACAAAGGAAATACTATTCTTATAGTTGAACATAATTTAGATGTTATTAAAAATTCCGACTGGATAATAGACTTAGAGGCTGATCATAATAGTAATAGCAAAATTAAGGTAATTAATCAAGGACCACCAAAAAAAGTAGCTCTATCAAAAAAAGGATATACTGCCAAATACCTGTTAGAATGCATTAATTAAAGCTTAATTTTCAAGAAACATCATCTGTTAAAAGATTTAAAACAAGCTATAGCATCACGATCTGTCATGCTAGATATATAATCAATAATCTGTTGATTTATATTATCAGAATAACAGCATAAAATTTCTTTTGGTAATAGTCTATAATCATTCATATATATTTCAAACAACGTCTTAATTATATGTCTACCTTTTGAAGCAGCCTTTAAAACTACATCATGTCTATACAAGTTTAAGTATAAAAACCTCTTTATTTCATTCAAATAGTTTTCTATTGGTTCAGAAAACCTTATCATATTGCATTTGTCTCTTACATCATAAACATTTTTTGGATTGATTTGCTGAATAATGTTAGTTGAATTATTAATAATATCCGTCACCAAAATATTAATTAAACTTCTAATAGTTTCCAAAATTAAAAATTTTTCATCAGTATCACTATATAAATGCTTAACATCATGAAAACATTTACCAAAAATATATAGCTCTTGCAAATCTTTTAACTCTATTAGACCATAATTCAAGCCATCATCTATATCATGTGTGTTATAAGCTATCTCATCAGCATAGTCTACTAATTGGGCTTCTAAAGATGGATTAGTTCCATTAATAAATCTAGCTCCAATATCTCCCAATTTTTGAGCATTTTCTTTACTACAATGTTTCAATATTCCTTCACGAGTTTCAAAACATAGATTTAAACCATTAAAATTAATATATCTCTTTTCCAAAAAGTCAACTATTCTTAGACCTTGTAAATTATGTTCGAAACAATCTATATTCATACCCAAGTTTTTAATAGCTAAATTTATTTCCTCTTGTCCAGCATGCCCAAAAGGGGCATGTCCTAAATCATGAGCTAAAGCAATAGCTTCTGCTAAATCTTCCGAAAGAGACATACTCCTAGCAATAGTTCTTGCAATTTGGGAAACTTCCAGGCTATGTGTTAAACGTGTACGAAAACAACTGCTAGAATCAATATTAACAAAAACCTGAGTTTTAGAATCTAATTTCCTAAAAGCTGTAGAATGTATAATTCGATCTCTATCCCTCTGAAAATTGTTTCTATGCAAAGATCTTTCATTATTTTCAGAATATAAACGACCTTTTGTTTCTTCTGGTTTACATGCATACGGCATTAAAATACTTGTCATTTATTTTATTGTTTTTTCTAGAGTTGCTCTTATTTCGTTCTCAGAAACTTGTTTAATCAGTGCATGTCCTATTCTATCTATCAAAACAAATCTAATATTTCCCTGTGTATTTTTTTTATCAACCAACATGAGATCTATCCATTTATCAAAACCAAAATCAGGTGCAATAACTGGACACCCTATTTTAGATACTAATGACTTAACACGATTAAGCACAGTTTTATCTAAATCAAATACCAAAGAAGACAACACTATTGATTGAATCAAACCACACCCTACAGCTTCACCATGAAGCCATTTACCATAACCTAAACCAGATTCTATAGCATGACCAAAAGTATGTCCTAAATTAAGTATCGCACGCAAATCTGATTCTTTTTCATCCTTACCAACAACATATGCTTTTAACTCACAAGAACGTTTTATAGCATATTCTATAGCACCCTTTTTCAAAGATAATAAATCTTGAATATTATCTTCACACCATTCCCAAAAATTTAAATCTAATATCAATCCATACTTAATAACCTCTGATAATCCTGCTGAAACCTCCCTAAGATCCAAGGTATTAAGCACATCTACGTCAATTTCTACAGAAATAGGCTGATAGAATGATCCTATCATATTCTTGCCCAAGGGGTGATTTATAGCTGTTTTTCCTCCAACGGAGGAATCTACCTGTGCCAGAAGAGTTGTCGGAACCTGAATAAACCTAATGCCTCTCATATAGACAGATGCAGCAAAGCCAGTTATATCTCCAATAACTCCACCTCCTAATGCAAGCAAAACAGACCGACGATCTATTTTATTAGATAGTAGGATATCAAAAATTTTGTTCAAACTCTCCCAATTTTTATAAATCTCACCATCTGGCAACTCAATTACAAAAACTGGTAAACCTGTTTTTTGCAAAGAAACTTTTACTCTAGATAAATAAAAACCTGCTACCTTTGGATTGGTTACTATAACCACAGAAGTAGCATCTGATGGAATAGACTTATCTAAGTAATCTAAACGACCTTGTTCAATATTAATAGAATAAGAAGCACTAGGCACATCAACATTAACAACTTTCATATAAATTTCTCATTTTTCTTTAAGATAAACACTAATTCCTTGGCTATATCATTAACGTTATAAAAACTAGTATCTATAATTATATCTGCAACCTCATGATACATAGGATCTCGTAATGTAAGCAAACTTTGTAATTTTGAATAAGGATCTTTAGTATCAAGTAATGGACGATTATGATCAGAATTTGTTCTCTTAAATAGAACATCTAATTCTGCTTTTAAATATACGACAATCCCTCTGGATTTCAAAATTTGTCTATTATATGGCGATAATATGGCTCCTCCACCGGTAGCTAATACTATCCTCTCATCTAATGAATATTTCTGCAAAAAATCAGACTCTCTTTTTCTGAATCCAGATTCTCCTTCTATTTCAAAAATAAGTGGTATCTTAACCCCACAAGCTGCCTCTATTTCACAATCCAAATCTACAAATTTTCTATCCATATACTGGGCTAAACTCCTGCCAATCGTACTTTTTCCAGCCCCCATCATTCCAACTAAAAAAATAGGCGTTTTATCACGCAACTGTTTTGATGTAACATAGTCCTTATCTATATTTTGATGAGAGTCATCAATTGATGTACTCTTTATGTCATTAGCTTGAGACATTTTAGAAATATCCATGTTTAAGTAAATACTCTATTTAGATTTTAGAATTTTAAAAATTAACTTTGCAACAATCAGTATACCAATTAAATATAATGAACAATAAAAAATTATTATCAAGATTATTATCAAAATCTTTGATTATAACAGCCTATGTCTTACTATGTTTAATAATACTTCTTTGTATTATATCAATTTTCGCATGGCCTAAATTACCAAATCTAAATGTCATGATAGATTATAAACCACCTATCCCATTAAGAATATATAGTGCAGATAATGTCTTAATTGGAGAGTTTGGAGAAGAACGAAGAAAATTATTACGTTTTGATGAAATACCTGATCAAATGAAGCTAGCAATATTAGCAGCTGAAGACAACCATTTCTACCAACACAATGGAATAAATTGGCAAGGAATAATAAGAGCTAGCATTATTAATTTACGTAACATGTCGAAAACTCAAGGAGCTAGCACTATAACAATGCAAGTAGCTAGAAATTTTTATCTTTCTTCAGAAAAGACATATTCTCGCAAACTATATGAGCTATTATTAACCCTAAAAATAGAGAAAGAATTAACAAAAAATCAAATTCTAGAACTATATATGAACCAAATATACCTAGGACATCATGCCTATGGTTTTGAAACAGCTTCATTAACATATCTAGAAAAACCATTATCCGAGATAACTATAGCCGAAGCTGCTTTATTGGCAGGCATACCAAAAGCACCTTCAATATATAACCCCATATCAAACATAACACGAGCACAAATAAGAAAAAAATATATTCTTGATAGAATGTTATCACTTGGTTACATTTCTGAATCAGAATATCAACAGGCAATTATTCAAAACATACACATAAAACATACAGGCAATAATCTAACAAACTATAAAAATTATAGTGATCATATAGCAGAAACCGTAAGACAACTACTATTCAAAGTATATAAAGAACAATTGTACTCAAAAGGACTCAATGTTTATACAACTATAAGATCATTTGATCAAATAACAGCATATAATGCAGTAAGAACTGCAGTTATAAAATATACTCTACAATCAAGATATAATGGTCCTGAAGCACAATTCACCATCAAACCACCAGATGAAAATGATATAGAAATTAAACAAAAATCTTTTAAAGAAAGACTATATGGAATTTTTGACTTGCATCAAGACCATAAAGAATTAGTAGCATACCTAGTTATAGGTATAAATGATGAAGAAATTACATTAATAAATAGAAATCATGAAATAACCAAGATAAATGATAAAAAAGCCATTAATTTGACCAAAACGCTAGATCATAATAAAAGGATAAAGGTCGGTTCGTTGATATATGTACTACATCAAGAAAACAACATAAAAAAAATTATTAACTTACCATCAGTACAAGCAGCTTTTATTTCAATAGATCCTAAGAATGGAGCGATTATTTCTCTTGTAGGTGGCTCAGATTTTTATAAAGATAATTTTAATAGAGCTATACAGGCTTGGAGACAACCTGGATCTAGCATAAAACCTTTTATATATGCTGCTAGTCTGGAAAAAGGATTGACTCCCAACACTAGAATTTCTGATATGCCTTTTGAGTTAACAGCTGAGCAAACTGGTTCAAGAGCATGGAATCCAAAAAATTATGGACATCGCTATGAAGAAGTTCTAACAATGCGTCAAGGCCTTTATAAGTCTAAAAACATGGTCTCAATAAGAATATTAGATTATATAGGTCCGAATTATGCTCAAGAATACCTAACAAAATTTGGATTTGATAAAAATCGTCATCCAGCGGTCTTATCACTAGCTTTAGGCACAGGACTGGTAACCCCATTACAATTAACTACTGCTTTTGGCACATTTGCCAATGGTGGACATTTAATACCACCATATTTAATAGAAAAGGTTACAGATAACTCTGGACAAATTATTATGCAACATTTACCGATAGAGCCAGATAAAAGCAATCAAAGTATTGACCCTAGAACTGCTTATATTATGCATGATATGCTAAAAGGAGTAGCTACCTATGGCACTGCTTCTAAAGCGAATAAATTGCTGAAACGCAATGATATTGCTGGAAAAACAGGAACTACTAATGATGCAATAGATGCATGGTTTTCTGGATATAACCAACAAGTAGTAGCAACAGCCTGGATGGGATTTGATCGGCCTAAATCATTGGGGTTAAATGAAACAGGGGGGAGATTAGCTATGCCAATGTGGATAGATTACATGAGCAAAATATTGAAAAATATGTCAGAAGATAAAAATCCCATTACGCCAGAAGGAATTTTGATAGATAAAAATAATTTCTATTTTAAAGAATTTCCTCCAGGCAAAGCAATTTCTGAAATCTTGTCTAAAAATCCAATGTCATTAAAAAAAATTGATAATTAACTTTTTAACATCTACAATTTCAATACAAAATTCCTGCCAATAATGTTTGAACAAATTTCAGATAGTTTTATATCAAAATCCTGATCCCCTCTTTTATCTTTCCATTTAGAATCATTATAATAATAATGGAAACCTCCATTCTTAATTGTTGCAAACCAAAGTTCCTGTAGATAAACCTGCCCTGTTATTACTAAAGAATCAAAATTATCAAATTTTATATTCAATATTAATCCATTTAAGTCTGTATCCACATCTACATCATAATTGACCAGGTCATTGACTTGGTCATTAACAGCATTTAAAGTTTTTCCAAATAAGTCTATAAATTCAAAATCTGTCATGCTATCTTTACGCTCAAAGTTAATATATATAAAATCACATGAAAATAATATTACTAGATACAATACAAGTATATAATATAATTGCTCTTCCAAAAAAGTATAGTAACCCATTATGATCTCTAAAAATAGATTTAGTAAGCTAGTAACCATACTTTTAATTTGTTTCCTTATAAGTTCTTGTGGATATAAAGGAAACCTTTATGATAATGTTAAATTAAAAAATTCTTCACAAGAAAATCTACATAATATAAACGAAACACTTCATTATTAATAAATAGTTTCTCTGAATTGAATTATGACTAATAAAATTAAAACCCCTTATTTAAAAATAAAAAATAATATCCTACACTTAGAGGATGTTAGCCTGGAATTTTTATCTCAAAAAATTGGAACTCCTTTATACGTTTACTCAAGAGCAAATATCAAAGACTCCTGGAACAAATACTATAATGCCATCAAAAATAATAATGCCATGGTCTGTTATGGCATGAAAGCTAATTCCAACCTAGCTATTTTGAAAGAATTTGCTAACCTAGGCTCTGGATTTGACATAGTATCTGGCGGGGAACTTGAAAGAGTATTATCTGTTGGAGGCGATCCTGCAAAAATAGTTTTTTCAGGAGTAGGTAAACAAGAATGGGAAATAAAAAAGGCCCTTGAATCAGGCATAAAATGTTTTAATGTCGAATCAGAAGCAGAGCTTTACAAGATATCACAAATAGCTAATACATTAAAGATAACAGCACCAATCTCACTTAGAGTTAATCCTGATGTTGATGCAAAAACACACCCATACATATCAACAGGACTAAAAGAAAATAAATTTGGCATTGCTTTTAAAAATGCTTTTGATTGCTATAAAATTGCATCATCATTACCTTTTCTCAAAATAATAGGCATAGATTGTCATATAGGTTCTCAACTAACAGAAATTTCTCCTTTCTCAGCCGCTTTAGAAAAAATAATTCCACTTATACAAAGTTTAATTGAAAACAATATTCATATTAAACATATAGATATTGGTGGCGGTCTAGGCATTACATATAAAGATGAGATTGTACCAGACCCTAAGGATATTGTAGATGCTGCCCGTTCTAAATTAAAAGAAGCAAATTTAAATCATCTAGAATTGATATTGGAACCAGGACGTTCTTTAATTGGCAACTCAGGAATACTTTTAACAAAAGTTCTATATTTAAAACATTCTGATGATAAAAACTTTATTATAGTGGATGCTGCGATGAATGATTTAATAAGACCCGCATTGTATCAATCATATCATGAAGTTCAGCAAGTCCAAGCAAAAAATGGTCAGGCTAGAGAATATGATATAGTTGGTCCTGTATGTGAAAGTGCTGACTGGCTTGCAAAAAATAGATTGCTTACCGTCAAGGAAGATGATCTTCTAGTTATCGAATCAGCTGGGGCTTATTGTACTACTATGGCTAGCAATTATAACTCTAGAGTTAAGCCCGCAGAAGTAATGGTAGATGCTTCAAAATACTACATTATCAAAAACAGAGAAAAATTATCAGATATACTAAAGTTTGAAACAACTATTTAATCAATAACAACAAGACTTTTGCGCAAAGTCTTGTTTATTAATAAAGAATAAAAATCAGTGTCATTACTACATACAGCTTTCTTTTACAGTTCTGCCTACAAAATAAATCAATTACCAATAGAAGGTATTCCAGAAATATGTTTTCTTGGTAGATCTAATTCAGGCAAGTCATCTGCTATAAATTTAATAACCAATAAAAAAAGACTTGCCTTCTCTAGCAAAACACCCGGAAGAACTAGATTAATAAATATGTTTGCATTAAAGCAAACCATTAATTCTAATATATGTGGATACCTTGTAGATCTACCTGGTTATGGATATTCAAATTTACCAAATTCAGAACAAAAAAATTTAGAAGTCACTATAATTGACTACATACAAAATAGAAAATCCATAAGAGGTTTTATTCTATTACTAGATATAAGACGCGGTATTACTAACCTAGATAGGTATCTAATAGACTTAATAAACCCATTAAATAAAAATTTAATAATATTACTTACTAAAGTAGATAAATTAAATCGTGAGAAATTTATTAAAACAAAAAAAGATATAGAACAAAATCTAAGTTTTATAAAAAAACCTTTTGAAGTAATTAGCTTCTCTTCCACTAAAAAAATAGGCATAATAGAAACAACTACTTCCATTGAAAAATTAATACTGAATAATAAAGAACTAATATTATGACATCCAAACAAATTGCTTCAGCCCATTTTCCTAATACAAGACTAAGAAGATTAAGAAATAAAACTTTTTCACGAAGACTAATTTCAGAAACAAGTATTTCAACAAATGATCTAATGTTTCCAATGTTTATAATAGATGGCAAAAACATAAAGCAAGCTATACCTTCTATGCCTGGAATTTATAGATATTCAATTGATCAAGCATTATATATTGCTGAAGAATGTATAAACTTAGGAATTCCTGCAATTACATTATTTCCTGTTATTGAGCCTAATTTAAAAACAAGTAACGGTATAGAATCAATTAATCCAAATGGCATTATTCCAAAATGCATAAAGGAAATAAAGAAACGCTTTCCAGAATTAGGTATTATGACCGATGTTGCACTAGATCCTTATACTTCTCATGGACAAGATGGAATAATAGATGATAATGGATATGTTATAAATGATACTACTGTTGAAATCTTAGTAAAACAAGCACTAATTCAAGCCAATGCTGGATCAGATATAATTGCCCCAAGTGATATGATGGATGGTAGAATTGGCACTATAAGACATAATCTTGAGTTAAATAATCATGTCAATACCCTTATTATGGCTTACTCTGCAAAATATGCCAGTGCTTTTTATGGTCCTTTTAGAGATGCTATAGGATCAGCAAACAATCTAAAAAATTCTACAAAATTAAATTATCAAATGCATCCTAGCAACTCAAATGAAGCAATAAGAGAGGTATACCTAGATATTAAAGAAGGAGCTGATATGGTAATGGTAAAACCAGGTATGCCATATCTTGATATATTGTATAGAGTAAAAGAAAAATTCGAAATGCCAACTTTTATTTATCAAGTTAGTGGGGAATATGCTATGTTAAAGTCAGCCATAAATAATGGTTGGCTGGATAATAATAAAACTATAATAGAAACAATGATAGGATTTAAAAGGGCTGGTGCAGATGGAGTTATTACATATTTTGCTCTAGAAATAGCAAAATTGATCAAACAAGATAATTTGATTTAAACACTACCGAAAAACAAATAAATTAAAAGGTTGTAACAAAACAACCTTTTAATTTAAACTTTCATAAAGATACTATTTATTAGTTATGGTAGAATTGTCTGTTCTATCAACCATTTCCATAAAAGCCATTGGCGCATTATCACCTTGACGAAATCCCATTTTAAGAATTCTAGTGTATCCTCCTGGCCTATTAAGATAACGAGGACCAATATCAGCAAACAACTTAACAACAGCGTCACGATCTCTCAAACGAGCAAAAGCTCTACGTTTATTTGCTAAAGTTGGACTTTTACCCAATGTAATCAAAGGCTCTATCACATGACGTAATTCTTTAGCCTTTGGTAAAGTAGTCTTAATTGCTTCACAATTAATTAAAGAAACTGCCATATTGCGAAACATAGCAAGACGATGACTACTAGTGCGATTCAGCTTACGCAACCCATTAGCATGGCGCATAATAAATTTCCTTCAAATTTAAAAATAATTTTTTTACCATTTTAAGAGCTATCTGAATAAACATTAATGCTCTATATCTACAGGAGGCCAATTATCTAGTTTCATGCCAAGTGTCAATCCTCTTGAAGCCAATACATCTTTTATTTCATTTAAAGATTTACGGCCTAAATTGGGAGTTTTTAATAACTCATTTTCTGTTTTTTGAATTAAATCGCCAATATAATAAACATTTTCAGCTTTTAAACAATTAGCAGAACGAACAGTCAACTCTAATTCATCAACTGGTTTTAATAAAATTGGATCTATACGTGGTGCATTTCTAGATGGTAATTCTTGAGGATCCTGAGATCCTTGCAAAGAGGCAAATATAGACAGCTGATCCATCAGTATAGCAGCAGCTTTTCTAATAGATTCCTCTGGAGTCACCACGCCATTTGTTTCTATATCTAAAACCAATTTATCTAAATCAGTACGCTGTTCAACACGAGCACTTTCAACAAAATAACTTACTTTCCTCACAGGACTATAAGAAGCATCCAATACAATACGACCTATTGAATTGCTTTTATCTTCCATCAATGCTCTTACATTACCTGGAACATAACCACGACCTTTCTCAACTTTGAGATGTATTTCTAATTTGCCATTACCAGTCAAATTACAAATCAAATGTTCCGGATTAATTATTTCAACATCATGAGGCAAAGTAATATCTTTTGCTAAAACTTCTGATACCCCTTCTTTAACTAGAGTTAAATTAACATCACTCCGTCCATGAAGTTTAAACACAACACCTTTTAAATTCATCAATATATCCACAACATCCTCACGTACCCCAGGGATAGTAGAATATTCGTGAACTACTCCAGATATTGTAACTTCAGTAGGGGCATATCCTTCCATAGAAGATAACAGAATACGTCTTAAAGCATTTCCAAGTGTATGTCCATAACCACGCTCGAAAGGTTCCATTGAAACTCTAGCCCTATTTGAACTTATAGGTTCTACCTCTATAGTTCGAGGTTTTAAAAAATCCCTAATAGGCATACTCTCAACCCTTTTTCAACACCCTCAGCTCGTTACACTGATAAGGCTGATAATAAAAACTAAATAATAATTTAAAAATACAGATTATCGAGAATAAAGTTCCACTATCATTGACTCATTTATATCTCTAGCAACATCTGAACGATCAGGAGCAGATTTAAAAACACCAATTAGTTTTTCAATATCCACATCCACCCATTGAGGAATACCAATATTTTCTGCTAACTTAATAGACTCTTTAATTCTATTTTGATTTTTAGATCTTTCTCTAACAGAAATTGTATCGCCTGCTTTAACAGATAATGATGCTATATCAACAACCTTACCGTTTACTTCAATAGCTCTGTGATTAACTAATTGCCTAGACTCTGCACGTGTAGATCCGAATCCCATTCTATACACAACATTATCAAGTCTAGATTCCAACAATTTAATTAAAGTTTCTCCAGTATTTCCCCTAAGACGTTCTGATTCCTTAAAGTATTTACGAAACTGTTTTTCTAAAACACCATACATTCTTTTTAATTTCTGTTTCTCACGCATCTGAGATCCATAATCAGATGTCCGTGCTCCAGAAATACGCCCATGTTGTCCAGGCTTTGATTCAGACTTACATTTTGAATCAAAAGATCTACGTGCGCTTTTCAAAAAAAGATCAGTTCCCTCACGACGAGAGAGCTTACATTTTGGTCCAATATAACGTGCCATGATAAATATTACCTTTATATACGACGACGCTTTGGAGGACGACATCCATTGTGAGGAACAGGAGTGATATCTGCTATACTTGAAATTTTAATACCAAGAGCATTCAAGGCTCTAACAGAAGATTCACGTCCAGGTCCAGGTCCTTTAATACGTACCTCGAGAGTTTTTATTCCAAAATCCAATGCAGCACGTCCAGCAGTTTCAGCAGCTACCTGTGCAGCAAATGGAGTTGACTTTCTTGATCCCTTGAAACCAGAAGAACCTGAAGTCGCCCAAGACAAAGCGTTACCTTGTCTATCTGTTATAGTTACGATAGTATTATTGAAAGAAGCATGTATATGTGCTATACCATCAGAAACATTTTTTTTTATTTTTTTGCGGATACGTGAAGAGCCGCTTACAGAGTTTTTCGCCATAATCTAAATTCCTCAATTATTTTTTCAGAGAGGCAGCAGCACGACGTGGACCCTTTCGAGTGCGAGCATTAGTGCGAGTCCTCTGACCTCGAACGGGAAGACCCCTTTTATGACGCATACCACGATATGTACCAAGATCAATTAACCTTTTGATTGAAAATTGAATCTCTCGACGAAGATCACCTTCTACAGTGAACAAATTAACTTGTTCACGAATCCGCTCCAATTCCGCATCGGTCATATCCTTTATTTTTTTGCTAACAGAAACTCCAGAAGCTTCACAAATTTTGCGAGCACTAGAACGTCCAATACCAAAAATTGCGGTAAGACCAATCTCAGCATGCTGTTGTGGCGGAATATTAATGCCAGCAATACGGGCCATGACTGTTCCTTGAATAAATCATTTGTTCATCAATATTAATATAATAAAATAACATACTAACCTTGACGCTGTTTATGACGTGGATCAGTGCAAATAATTCGCACTACTCCATGACGTTTAATAACCTTACAATTGCGGCAAACCCGCTTAACCGATGCCATTACTTTCATGGTTAACTCCTAATAACTTCCCGTAACATTTCTTGGCTTACTTGGCACGGAAAATAATTCGAGCCCTAGTAAGATCATAAGGTGTTAGCTCTACTGTCACCTTGTCTCCAGGCAGTATTCTGATGTAATGCATACGCATCTTACCAGATATATGACCCAAAACCACATGACCATTTTCGAGCTTAACGCGAAAATTCGCATTTGGAAGATTCTCCAAAACCTCTCCCTGCATTTGTATGACATCGTCCTTAGACATTATCTTTTTTACTTAAAATAAAACAAATATTTTTCATCATTCTAACTCTTGAAATTAGCTTTCTTAAGCAAAGAATCGTACTGATAAGACATAAGACAAGTTTGAACCTGTGTCATAAAGTCCATCGTTACAACCACAATTATTAAGAGAGAAGTACCTCCAAAACTAAAAGGCACACTCCACTTAGAAACCAAGAACTCTGGTACAAGGCATATAATTAAAATATATAAAGCACCAACCAAAGTTAACCTAGTTAATATTTTATCAATATAACGTGAAGTTTGCTCTCCTGGTCTAATACCAGGTATCAAAGCTCCACTTTTTTTGAGATTATCAGCTGTTTCTCTGCTATTAAATACTAAAGCCGTATAAAAAAAACAAAAAAACACTATAAGAACAGAATATAAAACTAAATAAACAGGTTGTCTAGGAGACAAATATTCAGCTAATTTACTCAACCAACCCATGGCTTCTACTTCAGAAAACCAACTTGCAACAGTCGCAGGAAGCAACATAAGGGCAGAAGCAAATATAGGAGGTATAACTCCAGACATATTTAATTTTAATGGCAAATGAGAATTCTGTCCTCTATAAATCTTATTTCCAACTTGACGTTGAGCATAATTAACAACAATTTTACGCTGACCCATTTCAACAAAAACTACTAAAAAAGTTACAACAACAACAACAGCAATTATAAAAAAAGCAGCGAATAATGTTATTGAATAAACACGAACCATTTCTAAAAGAGCAAAAATAGCACTAGGAAGTTCTGATACTATTCCAGCAAATATTATCATGGAAATTCCATTACCCAAACCTCTTTCTGTAATTTGCTCTCCAAGCCACATAACAAACATGGTTCCAGCAACTAACGTCAAAACTCTTGTAAACTGAGAAAAAAAACTACTATCTAAGATCAAACCTTGCTGTGAATCTAGAACTAATGTCACACCAATAGCCTGCACTAAAGCAATCAAAACTGTAATATATCTTGTATATCTAGATATTTTCCTTCTTCCTGCCTCACCTTCCTTTCTCAATGTAGACAACGAAGGAACAATGGCGCTTAATAACTGCACGAAAATAGAAGCAGATATATACGGCATAATACCTAAAGCAAACACTGAAAATCTAGATAAAGCTCCACCAGAAAACATATTAAATAGACTTATAATACCACCTTGATTCCTATTAAAAAGTTCTTCTAAAGCGTAGGGATCAACACCTGGAACAGGAACATGAGTACCAACACGATAAACTAAAAGAGCTAAAATAAGAAACAACGCTCTCCTTTTTAAATCAGAATAACCCAAATTATTGCCCAAAGATGAAATTCCTTTAGCCACTTTAAAATCCTCTTACAGTATTGATCCACCAATCTCTTCTATTGCAGAACGCGCACCAGCAGAAACAGAAATTCCTTTTAACACAAACTTACGAGATACAGAGCCAGATTTTATAAGCTTAACAAATTTAACTCCATTTTTTATTAAGCCTGCAGCTTTTAAAATTTGTAAATCAACTTCTTCTGTCTGCAGTTTCTGCAAATCAGACAAACTAATTTGAGCATAAAGATGCTCATCTAATTGTCGAAATCCTCTCTTAGGAAGACGCCTTTGCAAAGGCATTTGTCCACCCTCGAAACCAACTTTATGAAATCCACCAGAACGAGACTTTTGTCCTTTATGACCACGACCTGCTGTTTTGCCAAACCCAGACCCTATACCACGACCAACTCTACGCCTAGAAAACTTACTGCCTTCAGCAGGACTAAGAGAATTCAATCTAATTTCTAACATCCTAATACCCCTAGATATCTGAAACATCAATAAGATACTTCACTTTACGAACCATTCCTCTCACTTCAGGGGTATCGTTTAAAATACTAGTACTATTTACTTTACGTAAACCAAGACCTCTGATAGTATCACGATGATCTTTTCTAGTCCCTATCGTAGAACGTAAAAGCTGAATTTTTATCTGCTTATTAGTCATAAAAATTACCCCAATATTTCCTCAACACTCTTACCTCTCTTAGCTGCCACCTCTGATGGAGTTAAAGAAGAACGCAAGCCATTGAAAGTAGCACGAACTAAGTTATATGGGTTACTAGACCCTAAACTTTTCGCAACAACATTTCGTACTCCCATCACGTCAAAAATAGCACGCATTGGACCACCAGCTATAACACCAGAACCTTCAGATGCTGGAGAAATAATGACCTTGGAAGCCCCGTGTTTACCAATCACAACATGTTGTAAAGTACCATTTTTCAAAGAAACTTTAAACATATTACGACGAGCTTGCTCCATAGCTTTTTGCACAGACATAGGAACTTCACGAGCCTTTCCTTTGCCCATACCTATACGTCCATCCCCATCACCAACAACAGTAAGAGCGGCAAAACTCATAGTTCTACCTCCCTTCACTACTTTACTGACGCGGTTTACTGCTATCATTTTTTCACGCAACCCATCATTATTTTCTTTATCTGTATTACTTTTGCCTTGTACTTTGGCCATTTTTAAACCCTCGTTAAAACTTTAAGCCAGCATTACGTGCTGCATCAGCAAGTTCTTTCACTCTACCATGATAACGAAATCCTGAGCGATCAAAAGCAACTTGATCAATCCCAGCAGCTTTAGCTTTTTCTGCAATACGAGCACCAACTATAGCAGCAGCTATTTTATTACCACCATGTGTAGTTTGAGCAGAGACCAAAGAACGCACATCCGATTCTATAGTAGAAGCACTAACTAAAACTCTATCTCCATCAGGCGAAATAATATTTGCATATATATGCAAATTAGAACGAAAGACAGAAAGACGATTAACCTGTAATTCCCTAATTCTACGTCTAGTTGGAACTGCTCGACGTAACCTGGAATTTTTTTTGTTCATAACTATTCCTTATCTACGTATCTATTATTTCTTCTTGGCTTCTTTAAGAACAACTTTCTCATCAGCATACCTAATACCCTTACCCTTATAAGGCTCAGGAGAACGATAAGACCTAATTTTAGCTGCTACTTGACCAACTACTTGTTTATCTATACCCTTGATCAATATTTCTGTTGGAGAGGCTATCTCTGCAGAAATACCATTTGGCAATGAATATAAAACGTCATGTGAAAATCCAAGCTGCAATTTAACAATATTGTTTTGCACTGATGCTCTATAACCAACACCAACTAAAAGTAGCCTTCGTTCAAAGCCTTTACTAACTCCTATAACCATATTTGATATAAGTGCTCGTAAAGTCCCTATCATTGCTTTTGATTGCTCTGTAACCCGAACTAAAGAAAAACTAATCTTGTTATCAAGCAACTCTACCTTAACATCTTTATTTAGAAATTGTGTGAGTGTACCTAATTTTCCACTAACAACAATATGTTCATTCTCGATTTTTGCCTGAACTCCGGCAGGAATTTCAATAGGATATTTAGCGATTCGTGACATTAGAACATCTCCTTAAGCCACGTAACATAAAATTTCACCACCAACTCCATTAGCTCGAGCTTTACGATCTGTCATAACACCTCGCGAAGTTGAAACAATTGCTATTCCCAAACCATTCATCACTTGTGGAATACCTACACTTTTTTTATATACACGCAAACCAGGACGTGAAACACGGTCAATTTTTTCTATAACCGGACGACCTGCATAATATTTAAGGGTAATTTCTAATTCAGGCTTAGAAACAACTCCTTTAATTTGAAAATTATCGACATAACCCTCTTCCTTTAAAACAGCAGCTATAGCCATTTTAATATTTGAAGAAGGCATACTAACTGTTAATTTATCAGCTTGCTGTGCGTTGCGAATACGAGTCAACATATCAGCAATCGGATCGCTCATGCTCATCTCATTCCTCCTACCAGCTAGCTTTGGTCATGCCAGGAATTTCTCCTCGCATTGCCATTTCGCGTAACTTATGGCGTGCCAAACCAAACTGACGAAAAACACCTCTAGGGCGCCCTGTAATAAGACAACGATTACGTTGTCTAGTTGGATTGGCATTTCGTGGTAATTGCTGAAGTTTAAGTCTAGCCTGATAACGCTCTTCTTCACTCTTAGAGTTATCTTGAATTAAACTTTTCAACTCAGCACGTTTTACCGCAAACTTAGCAGCCAATCTTATGCGCTTAATATCACGATTTATAAGGGATAGTTTAGCCATATATTATAATCCCCCATTAATTACGAAAAGGAAAACCAAAAGCTACTAATAAAGCCTTTGCTTCCTCATCAGTCTTCGCTGTAGTATTTATGCTAATATTTAAACCTCTTATTACATCCACTTTATCATACTCGATTTCAGGAAAAATAATTTGTTCTTTAACACCAACATTATAATTGCCACGACCATCAAATGCACGAGCAGAAACCCCTCTAAAATCACGCACTCTAGGTAATGCAATAGATACTAAGCGATCCAGAAATTCATACATGCGTTCGCCACGAAGCGTAACCATGCAACCTATTGGATAATTCTCTCGAATCTTAAAACCAGCTATAGCTTTACGAGTCTTAGTGATAACAGCTTTCTGACCAGCTATTCTACTTAAATCAGACACAGCATTATCAATAACTTTTTTATCGGCAACCGCCTCTGAAACACCCATATTCAAAGTGATTTTAGAAACACGAGGTGCTTCCATTATACTTTTATACCCAAACTTCGAAAGTAAAGAATCTACAATCTCGTTCTTATATAAATCTTGTAATCTAGACATATAAATTTCGCTCCCTATGATTTAGTACCAACAACACTACCATTGGAACGAAAGATTCTAACTTTACCCTCAACATCTTTTTTCTGAATTCCAACTCGCTCTCCTTTGCCTGTTTCAGAATTAAAAAGAGCAACATTTGAAATATGTATAGGCATTGTTTTATCTACAATACCTCCAGGATTATTAGTCATAGGATTCGGTTTAAGATGTTTTTTTACAACATTAATACCTTCTACCAATAAATGTTCTTTATCTATAACGGACAAAACAATTCCTCGTTTTTTCCTATCACGACCAGAAAGAACAATTACCTCATCTCCTTTACGAATTTTATTCATATCAGCCCTTTACAAAACCTCTGGAGCTAAAGATACAATCTTCATAAATCTCTCACCACGTAATTCACGAGTAACAGGACCAAAAATACGAGTCCCTATGGGTTCTAATTTAGAATTTAATAAAACAGCCGCATTACTACCAAAACGAATTAGAGAACCGTCTTTTCTACGGATTCCTTTAGTAGCCCTAACTATTACTGCATTATAAACTTCTCCCTTTTTTACTCTACCACGTGGAGCAGCATCTTTAACACTTACTTTAATAACATCGCCGATTCCGGCATAACGTCGCTTGGAACCACCGAGAACCTTAATACACATCACATGACGTGCACCAGTATTATCGGCCACATCAAGCGTGGTCTGCATTTGGATCATGATCTTTTCCTGTTCCAACTTAGCCAAAAACATAAACTAATTAGTCTAAATCTTTTGCCAGTTTTGGCCCCGTATATTGTTATAAATAACAAATTTGGGTTGAATTTTGCTAAAAACAAGCTTTCTAAATTTTTTAGAAAGCTCCCCATTAATTGTCTCATGCATCATAAGAAAACACAAGAGACAACGGCAGTTTTAAACCACCGTTTAGAAAACTAGATTAAGGTTGCAGCTGTAACTAAAGACATAACCATCCATGACTTATCACGAGAAATTGGCCTGCACTCTTTAATTTCAACAATATCCCCATCTTTGTACTTATTTTCTTCATCATGTGCTTTATAGTTTACAGAACGAGTAACTACTTTACCTAAAACTTGATGCTTTACTCTTCTTTCTACTTGAACAACAACAGACTTATTCATCTTGCTGCTAATAACTTTACCTATCAAAACACGTTGACGTTTAGAAACTTCTTCTACTCTTGTATTCATTTGATTTCTTTCCTTGTTTTCTCCGTAATAATAGTACGTATTCTAGCAATGCTCTTACGAACCTTACTTATTTGAGATGTATTAACAAGTTGTTTGGTAGCTATCTGCATACGCAATTTAAACTGTGTCTTTAACAAGCTTTCTAACTCAACATGAAGCTCAGACATTTCCTTTAAACGAAGTTCATTAGCCTTCATTAAAATATTCCTCTTAAGAACCGCCTATGCGACGAGATACAAATATTGTCGAAATAGGCAACTTGGCAGCAGCTAAGCGAAAAGCTTCACGAGCAAGCTCTTCACTAACACCTTCCATTTCATATAAAACTTTTCCTGGTTGAATTTCAGATACCCAATACTCAGGATTACCTTTTCCATTACCCATTCTAACCTCTGCAGGTTTTTGAGATATTGGTTTATCAGGAAAAATTCGAATCCAGACACGGCCACCACGTTTTATGTGTCTATTGATGGCACGCCTAGCAGACTCTATTTGTCGTGCTGTTAGCCTTCCTCTACCTGTAGCTTTTAAACCAAATTCTCCGAATGAAACATTAGCCCCACTACTTGCAAGACCTGTATTACGACCCTTCTGTTCTTTTCTATATTTTCTACGAGCCGGCTGTAACATATTTTAATCCCCTTCACTAGATGAAGAAGTTGCTGCAACTTTAACAGTTGAGCGACTACGATGACGTTGGCGTGTTGTTTTATTATCTGTCTTTTCTCCACGAGAAGATTTACGAGGTTTTCTTGGCTCATCATCTCTCACAGTAGTATCAACTAAAGACTCACTACTTAAAGACATATCTCCTTTATACACCCATACCTTGATACCTATAATACCATAGGTAGTACGAGCTTCAGATGTACCATAATCAATTCCTGCTCTCAAAGTATGCAAAGGAACTCGCCCTTCTCTATACCATTCAGTTCTAGCTATCTCTATGCCATTAAGTCTACCTGAACTCATAATCTTAATACCCTGAGCACCTAAACGCATAGCATTTTGCATTGCCCTTTTCATAGCCCTGCGAAACATTATTCTTTTTTCTAATTGCTGCGCTATAGAATCAGCTATCAACTGAGCATCAATCTCAGGTTTCCTTACCTCTTCTATATTTACATGAACAGGAACACCTGCTAATTTCTGCAAATCTGATTTAAGAATTTCTATATCTTCGCCCTTCTTACCTATTACAACACCTGGACGGGCTGAATAAATAGTAACGCGAGCGTTTTTGGCTGGTCTTTCAATCAACACACGACTAACAGAAGCATTTTTTAGTTTTTTCTTCAAATACTCCCGAATCCTAATATCACCTGCCAAAATAGCACTAAAATCTCGATCTTCAGAATACCACTTAGAAGACCAGTCTCTAGAAACTGACAGACGAAACCCTGTAGGATAAATCTTTTGTCCCATATCTGCTCCTAGGATCCGACTTTAATTGTAATATGACATGTTTGCTTCTCAATACGATTACCACGACCTTTAGCTCTTGCAGAAAATCGCTTCATCGATTGACCTTTATCAACAAAAATTGCATTCACTCGCAACTCATCTATATCAGCACCATTATTATGTTCTGCATTAGCTATAGCAGAATCAACTGCCTTCTTTAAAATACCAGCAGCTTTCTTAGAAGAAAACTTAAGTATATTAAGAGCCTGTGCAACGGTTTTGCCTCTAATTAAATCAGCAACCAAACGTGTTTTCTGAGAAGATATGTGAACTCCACGAATAACAGCAGTAGTTTCCATATTTTACCTTTTCGCCTTTTTATCTGCAGCATGTCCTTTAAAGGTTCTGGTCAAAGCAAACTCTCCAAGCTTATGACCAACCATATTTTCATTAATATAAACAGGAACTTGCTGACGTCCATTATGCACAGCAATTGTTAACCCAATAAACTCAGGTAAAACAGTAGAACGCCTAGACCAAGTTTTAATTGGCTTTTTGTCTCTACCAGCAACAGCTGCATCTATTTTTTTCATAAGATGAAGATCTACAAAAGGACCTTTTTTGATCGAACGTGACATATTGTTAGCCTTTATTTGTTTTTACGTCGCTGGACAATCATATTGCTAGTCCTTTTATTACGACGAGTTTTATATCCTTTAGCAGGAGTTCCCCATGGACTAACTGGCTCACGAGCTTCTCCCGTTCGCCCTTCTCCACCACCATGTGGGTGATCAACTGGATTCATAGCCACACCTCTAACAGTAGGACGAACCCCTCGCCAACGCATAGCTCCTGCCTTACCTATCTGCTTAAGACTGTGCTCTGTATTACCGACTTCCCCAAGAGTTGCGCGACAATCAACATGAATATTGCGAACTTCTCCAGATCTCAAACGAATCTGAGCATAAACACCTTCTCTAGCAAGTAATACGGCTGAAGCACCAGCTGACCTAGATAATTGAGCCCCCTTACCAGGACGCATCTCTATACAATGTATAGTAGAACCAACAGGTATATTTCTAATAGGCAATGTATTACCTGCCCTGATAGGCGCATCAGCTCCAGAAATAAGCGTCACACCTATTTCTAAATTTCTAGGGGCTATAATATAACGCCTCTCTCCATCTGCATAACACAATAATGCAATATTAGCACTACGATTAGGATCATATTCAATGCGCTCTACTTTAGCAGGAATTCCATCTTTATCACGACGAAAATCCACTATTCTATAGAATTGTTTATGACCACCACCTTTATGTCTGATTGTGATATGCCCATTATTATTGCGACCAGATCCTCTTTTCTGTTTTTCTAAAAGAGGAAAAAATGGCTCTCCTTTATGCAAAGATTGACCCGTTATCTTAACTAAACCCCTCCTTCCAGGAGAGGTTGGTTTTACTTTTAAAATAGCCATTATGCCACCTCTGCAAAGTTAATTTCATAACCATCACGAAGAGAAATATATGCTTTTTTCTCATGACGTCTACGGCCCATAAAACGACCAAATTTCTTAACTTTACCCTTGCGGTTAAGCATGGCAACAGAATCAACTTGCACCTTGAATAACAATTCAACCGCAGCCTTAACTTCTAATTTAGTTGCATCTGGCAACACACGAAAAATAACCTGACGATGTTTATCAGCAATAAAAGTAGCTTTTTCGGTAACTACAGGAGATAAAATTATTTGCATCAAACGTTCTGCATTCATCCTAACATCTCCTCAAGTTGCTTAATAGCACCTCTAGTAAAAAGAATTTTCTTATAATGAACCAATGATAGTGGGTCTATATAACGAGTTTCTGTAATAGCTATATGAGGCAAATTACGAGTAGCTAAATAAATATTTTCATCTATTTCCTCCAAAACAATTAGTGCTGATGTTAAACCAAATGATTTAATCTTGTTTGCAGCTAATTTAGTCTTAGGAGAATTTAATTCAAAAGATTCTATAACAGCTAAACGGTCTTCACGAACCAATTGCGACAATATAGATCTCATACCAGAACGATACATTTTCTTATTTATTTTTTGAGAAAAATTTTCTTCTGGAGAATTAGGAAATATACGTCCGCCCCCACGCCATAAAGGAGATGATGTCATACCAGCTCTAGCACGACCCGTCCCTTTTTGACGCCATGGTTTCTTCGTACTGTGCCTAACCTCAGATCTATCTTTCTGAGCACGATTTCCAGAGCGAGCGTTTGCTTGAAAGGCAACAACAATTTGATGAACCAATGAGTTATTAAACTCACAAGCAAATATATTATCAGGACCACAAACAATATCATTAGAGCCCTGCTCATTAAGGAGCTTTAAATCCATTACTATAGCCCCCTATTTTTAAAAATTTTCTTAATAGCTGGCCTCACTATCAAATCAGCATCCGAATAACCAGGAACAGCACCTTTTAATAAAAGCAAATTTCTTTCAGTATCTACTTTTATAATCTCAAGATTTTGTATTGTCCGTTTTACTGAACCCATGTGACCAGACATTTTTTTTCCAGGAAAAACTCTACCTGGATCTTGTGCTTGACCAATAGAACCAGGCACTCTGTGAGAACGAGAGTTACCATGAGAATTTCTCTGGGAACCAAAGTTATGGCGTTTGATAGTCCCAGCAAAACCCTTTCCTATACTTGTTCCTGTGACATCTACATACTCACCATTATGGAAAACACTATCCACATTAATTAAAGAACCTATAGAAAGATTCTTTAATTGTTCATGGCTCAACCTAAATTCTTTAAGAACACTACCAGCCTCTACAGCAGCTTTGGAATAGTGTCCGATCTGAGATTTAGATAAACGTGAAGTTTTACGAGAACCATAAGAAACTTGCACAGCATCATAGCCATCAATTTCCTGTGACTTGATTTGGGTTATGCGATTATTTGACACATCAACTACAGTTACAGGAATGGATTCTCCATCCTCTGTAAATATACGAGTCATGCCAATTTTGCGACCTACCATTCCTAGCCTATACGCCGCAGAATTAGCTGTCGATTCTGACATTATTTTCTCCATTTCGACTACGATTGGTCGATTGTTTTTCTAATAAAATATACAAAAACTAACAAAATTCATTTTATAATAATACACCTATTATAAATAACAAGAGATATTACTATAAAAACACATTACTGCAAAGCAATTTCTACATCAACACCTGCTGGCAAATCAAGTCTCATTAAAGCATCAACAGTTTTATCAGTAGGATCAACTATATCCATCAATCTTTGATGAGTACGAATTTCAAACTGATCTCGTGATGTTTTATTAACATGTGGGGAACGCAATAAATCATAACGCCGAATACGGCTAGGTAATGGGACTGGACCTCTAACAACAGCCCCAGTTCTCTTTGCTGTATCAACTATTTCTGCAGCAGATTGATCTATTAACTTATAATCAAAAGCTTTCAAACGAATGCGAATCTTTTGGTTTTTCATGAAGATTCCTAAAGAACGAAGAAACGAAGGCAAAAAATACCTTCGACAATATGATAATAGAACAACCCATATACATCAACCCAATAGCAATATCAATAGGAAATTTCCATGTATATTGGTATGGCATTATGTACTTAATTGGATTAATACTTATATACATAATAAGTTTAAGAAATATTTCTAGACCAAAATACACCAAAATAACAAAGAAGAATTTAGAAGATATTCTATATTGGGGAATGATATCAGCAATAATAGGAGGACGGCTAGGTTATGTAATATTCTATAAAGCAAATTACTTCTACAATCATTTAGTAGAGGTATTTTACATAAGAAATGGAGGCATGTCTTTCCATGGAGGCATAATAGGGGTAATAATATCTATGTATTGCTATACTAAGAATAAAAAAATATCATTCTGGGCAGTATCTGACCTAATCGCTCAGGCTGTTCCTATAGCCCTAGCATTAGGAAGAATAGGAAATTTTATAAATGGCGAACTTTGTGGAACCCCAACCAACCTTCCATGGGGGGTTATTTTCCTAACCACAAATGATAATATATATCGCCATCCTTCTCAACTATACGAGTGTATATTAGAAGGCCCTGTATTATTCATAATAATACAAATATTTTTATATAAAAAAACAAGACTATCGGGACAAACTAGTGCAATATTCTTAATATTCTATGGAATACTAAGATGCATAGGAGAAATTTGGAGAGAGCCCGACTATATTATATATATTTATAATAGCAATTATAGTATGGGGCAAATACTCTCGATATTGATGATAATCAGCGGGTTTATGCTTTATTATGCGCTAAGTAAAAAAAAATAGAATCATTTTGTTTTTTTTAAAATAGATTCTATTTTAAAAATAATGGAATCTATTTTCTTACTTATCTCCCCCATTGAAACTCCTGACTCAAAAGAATTTCCCGATTCTAAAACTTTCGTGCTCATTAACTCACTAGCAATTTGTAAAGCAGCCATCACTGCCACCCTTTCATTAGTGAAATTTTTGGCAGAATCCTGAATTTGAGATGTTAATCTGTTAAAATAATTTACTGCTTCAATCAGATTATCTTTTTCATCCTTTGAGCACCTAAAAGAGTATTCTCTACCTAATACAACTGTATCAAGCTGCTCCATTTATATCTCCATTCTTTACGTCAACGTCAAATACAGGCAAAATATCTTTAAATCTTTTTAACCTATCTACGCCACTTAAAATACTTTCTCTAAGATGGGCATTTTTATGTTCTAAAGACAAAATTTCCTCTTCTAATTTAGCTATACAAGATAGATGAGATTTTTCTTTTTCACTCCAGGCAACTTCTTTTTCATTCAAGACAATTTCTTTCTGCGTCAATTGAGCACGTAAATCTTCCTCTACTTTTTTTATGTCTATTTGAAGGACAAAAACAAGATCTTCTAGTTTTTTAGATTTAGCCCTTAAAGACGCAAGTTCTGATTCTTGATCAACAAAATTCTTTTTAAGATAAGCTATCTCATCCTCTGCATATTTATTGTTTGATTGCAACGCAAGGTTTTCAGAAGATAACTTAATAGAATAATCTGTTAATTTATCTACTAACAAAGAAAGTTTTTCTATATTTTCTAACATGTTTAGTTGATATATTTATCTTGAAAATTAATAAAAAATGTAAAACTTTTTATAAAACAAATAAGTAATTACGTCCCACTTGGAAATAATATCACAGATAACTCCTTTAAGGCTTGACTATAAACTTTTCTCTTAAAGTCTATGGCTACATCCAATGTAGTCCAATAATCTCGCCACTTCCATTCGTCAAACTCTGGATGTCTTGTAGAGCATAAGCAAACATCACTATCTTGCCCGATTAGCCTCAAGAGAAACCATATTTGTTTTTGCCCCTTATAAAAGCCTCTACATTCTTTGCGAATAAAATTTATAGGAACGTTGTAATGTAACCACTCTTTAGTTCTCCCTATTATCCTCACATGTTCTGGTCTTAACCCCACTTCTTCATGAAGCTCTCTATACATAGCCTCTTCCAGAGATTCTCCTTGTTTCACACCCCCTTGCGGTAACTGCCACGAATTTTCTTTTATCCTTTTCCCCCAAAAAATTTCATTTTTACAATTTACAATAATGATTCCAACATTAGAACGATATCCCTCGCTATCTAACATGATGATAGTCTACCTAATCAAATTCAGTACAATTTAGTACAATGGACAATATAAATATTATTATAAACATTTAAATAACGACAGAAAACATGTACGCCACTAAATATCACATACACACAGCAAAAGAAACACCTTCTGAAGCAGAAATTATCAGCCATCAACTAATGATTAAATCTGGGATGATACGAAAATTAGCAGGAGGAATTTATAACATAATGCCAATAGGCATAAGAGTTCTAAGAAAAATAGAAAATATTGTCAGAGAGGAGATGGCGAAATCTGGTGCCATAGAGATACTTATGCCCATCGTACAACCTGCTGAGCTATGGCAAGAATCTCGAAGAATAGAGGAATATGGCCCTGAATTACTGAGATTTAAAGATAGACACAATCGCAATTTCGTATTGCAACCAACATCAGAGGAAGTTATATCAGATATAGCTAGAAATGAAATATATAGTTATAAACAATTACCATTAACTTTTTATCATATTCAAACTAAATTTCGTGATGAAGTAAGACCAAGATTTGGCATGTTGCGAAGTAGAGAATTTATAATGAAAGACGCTTATTCTTTTGATGTTAGTGAAGAGGACGCTTTAAAAAGCTATCATGTTATGTTCGAGACCTATTCAGAAATTTTTAGAAGAATCTCGCTCAATTTCTGCGCTGTTTCTGCCGATACCGGATCTATAGGAGGAACATACAGCCATGAATTCCATGTATTGGCTGAAACAGGAGAAGATACAATAGCCTATGATAAAAAATCAAATTATGCAGCCAATTTAGAATTAGCAGTAGCGCCTTGCCTATTAAATAAAAGACAAGAGGCCGAAGAAACAATGATACTTGTCCCAACTCCAGAAATAACAACCTGTGAAAAGCTATCAGAATTCTTGCAGATACCAATTACTAAAACAATCAAATCTATTGTTTTAGCAAGTGAAGACGATAATATTACACATATATTCTTACTATTAATCAGAGGAGACCACTCACTAAATGAGGTGAAGGCAAAAAAAATATTAGGAATAGATAATTATCGTTTTGCAACATCAAATGAAATAGAAGAATATTTCAATTGTCCTCCAGGATATATTGGACCGATCAATATAGCAAAACCAGTTTGTATTGTAGCAGACACTACAGTTGCAAACATGAGTGATTTTGCTTGTGGAGCCAACAAAAAAAATGCGCACTATACTGGTGCCAATTGGTCAATAAACCTTAAAGAACCAGATATGATTGCAGACATAAGAAATGTTGTTGAAGGGGATCCCTTGCCTGATGGCAATGGCTCTTTTTCTCTACAAAAAGGCATAGAAGTTGGTCATATATTTTTCCTGGGGACGAAATACTCCCAAGATTTAAGAGCATCTTTTTTAAATAAATCTGGTGAAAAAGAATTTTTACAAATGGGGTGCTATGGCATAGGAATAACTAGAGTAATGGCGGCAGCTATCGAACAGAATAATGATTCTCTAGGCATGATTTGGCCAAAATCTATAGCACCATTTGAAGTAGTTATCTGCCCAATAGGGTGGAAACATGACCATATAAAAAAGATGTCTATAAAAATCTACAATTTGCTTAAAGCACACAATATTGATGTAATTCTCGATGACAGAGACACCAGACCAGGGATAATGTTTGCAGAATGGGATTTGATAGGAATACCATGTAGAATTAATATAGGACCTAAAGATTTGGAACACAATTTAATTGAAATTAAAGTTAGAAAATCACCAAATGAATCAATAAAAATTCCTATAGACGAAACATTACAAGAGCTCACAAAAATTTTGGATGCTTTATAAAAAATGAATACTTTAAGAAAATTTTCAGAATAATAAACAATATGAAAAACAAGGTCTAAGCATGTCTTTAATTTCAATCTATTGCAATCTAAGCTTAATAACAAAAATAATAATAATCTATCAATCTATCATTATGTTTTTATTCCTTAAAACCGCAACAAAAACTATAACGATGCTAAATGCTCATTCAAAGAATAATAAAAAATTCACAAAAGAATTCTGGTCGGGAGTAAATTTAATAGATTTACAAAAGAAAAATCATAATATAAAAAATAAAGCACCTATAGCTAAAATCTTTGATTTGGGGATGACTGAATTCTCTAGGTCTCAATTTTTAGAAAGAAATAATTCTGCTAAAAATGCTATGGAAGTAATTTTAATAAAAGAAATACTAAATATACAAAATAAAATTGATGGGATATATATTCTAACTAACAGTATTTTCTATATCGGAATATTAGGCTTCATAATACATAATGTTGAAATAATTAACTATTTTTTCAAACAACAAAATCTTGATTCTACTTTATTGATGCCTCGAGCAATGGAGTCAATATTATTAGTCATAATAACTATATTAGTGTCATCATTGTCAGAAACAATTTATCTCTATATAACAAAAAAGACAAAAAAATATTCTATGGAATCCAGAATTTTTATAAAAGATCTTTTAACTATAATACAAAGACAAAACATAAAAAAATAAACGATAAATCATATACAGATAGAATTAACAAAATAAGACATTTTTTTATGTTGTTGGTATTTTAAATATTTAGAATTTACATTCATTAAATATGAGTATTCTGGGAATTCATATTCATATATGACTAAGTACTTCTTATCACCCCAAAAGATGAAAATTATTAAACATAAAAAAACACTCAGCTTCATAATTTTATTGTATTTATTCTTGATCTATATACAACTTAATACATTTGCTTCCAATAAATATAATGAAGAAATAAAAGATAAAAATCAAAATAATATAGCTTTATATTCACCAAAAAAAACTGTTTTAAATGAACAAACTAAAAAAGACATAAAAACATGTATTCTCTCAGGAATAATCTACCCTAGATTTTCGTATCAACAATTAGAGAATAATCAAGCAGTAGAATTTCTATTTAAAATAAATAAAAAAACTGAGCCAAATAAATTAAATTTGATAAAATCATCTAAAAATATCACCTTAGATAAAGCTGTTGAAATAGGCATATTAAGATGTGACGAACTCATAACAAAACAAGTTTCTAATGAAGACTATCAACTACATATAATCTATAAAACACGCGAAGAATAGGAAAAAAATGAATATTCGTAAAGAAAAATTGGTATCAGCAATTTTATTTTTTCTAGCTATCTTTTCATACTTTACTCAGGTAACTGCACAGCCAGTCATAGATAAGAATCAATCAATAGCAAAAGAATTTAATATTAAAATACATGAATATGATAACAATACATATGAAGGGCAGAAAATTATAGAAACAATACGAAATAATTTATTGAGTACAAACAAATTTAAGATAATAAAAGTTTCAGACAAAGATAAAAGAAAAAATATTTATAACAGATTCCTTAGAAAAAATAACTTCGACTATATGGTTTCTATACAAGTAAACCATCTACAAGATGACCTTTACGAAATAAATTTCACTCTTGAAAACTTAGAGAATTTCTTGGATAAAGTATCATTCTCTGGATCAATAAAAGATATTACAAGAATATCTCATATAATCTCCGACAGAATATATGAAACCAGTACAGGAAATAAAGGCATATTTACTTCACGATTAGCTTATATAGTTAAAAAGAATAATATTTTCGAATTGCAAATCACCGATCATGATGGCAAAAACCAGCAAATAGCCCTTAGGTCATCAAAGCCGATAACATCAATAAAATGGTCTCCAGATGGAAGCAAAATTCTTTATGTAAGTTTTGAAACTGGTAGAGCAATAACATATATGCATGATCTATTTACATCTAATAGAGTTATTATAGCTAATCAAAAAGGAAGCAATAGTGCTCCATCTTGGTCCCCAGATGGAGAAAAAATAGTTCTAACTATGACGGAAACTGGATTGTCTCAAATCTATATATTAGATGTCGCAACAAATTCTTTTAGAAGATTAATTAAATCATCAGCATGCGATACTGAAGCTTGCTTTTCTTCTGATGGGAAAAATATCTTATTTGCAAGTGATAGAAGCGGTAGTTATCAGATATATTCAACTGATTTGTATGGTCAGAATATCACAAGGCTTACTTTTGATGGCGATTACAATGGCTCACCTGTAGCACTTCCTAATAAAAACATGATAATTTATGTAAAAAAAGTTGATAATGATTTTAATATATATTCTCTCGATTTGTCATCAAAAAAAGAAGAATTGATTACGTCAGGAAAGCATGATCAATCTCCATCTATATCACCAAATGGAGAATATTTAATCTACTCTTACATCAATGAAAAAGGTATGAATTCTATAGCACAAATATCACTATTTAACTCACAAATAAAAAAAATTCAAGAAAAATCAAATTATGAAGTATTTGATCCTTCGTGGGGACCTATAATTAAATGAAAAACAGATCGACTAATATAATCAATTCCTATATAAAAAAAAGCATTGCTATTCTTATATTACTTTTATTAAATATTACACTAGCATCTTGTTCGTTATATGAATTATATCCGGGCAATCAAATAAACAGAATAAATAAAACCATGAAAAAAACTCATGTTTTTTTTGATAAAAATAGCTATATTATTTCTGATGAGCATATAACAGAAATAGAAGATTTTGTATTTCCGATATTAGATAATCATTCTTTAAAAATAAAAATTATTGGAAACACAGATCAGAATGGAGGATTCGAATATAATCTCGCGCTAGGACAACGCAGAGCTTATGCCGTATATAAAATAATTAAGGTTTTAGGTATTAGTGACAATCAAATTGAGGTTATAAGTCTCGGTAAAACAAATTCTATATTAGATCATTCTAACTATGGCGAAGAAAATTGCGAAGAAAATTTGGCAAAAAATCGACGAGTTGACATTATATGTTATAAATAAATGTTTACTAGAAATAATAAGTTTATATATACATTACATATGAAAAAAATACTATCATTCATAATAATTTTCATAACACTACTGTTACCTTTTTACGCTGCATCAAAAACTAGTGATATGCAATTACAGATAGATAACATAAAAAAATCTAATCTAGGATTGCTGAATCGTCTTAATATGCTAGAACATGAACTAGCAAGCATTCTAAATCAAGTTGAAATTATTAAGAATAATAATGTTGAAAATAATAGCACTAAAAATTCTAAAGTTATTATTCCAGAAAAAAAATCAGAAGATATGTTGGAACAAGAATTCAAAATCGCTCTAGAGTTATTAAAAAATGAAAAATACTCAGAGGCTGAGGAGAGATTCAATAAAATTCTAGAAATGAATTATGACATTAAACTAATAAACGAAATCAAGTTTTACTCGGGAGTTTGCAAATATAAACTTGGCAAATTTAAAGAATCAATAACACAACTACAAGGATATATTAAAAACAACTCAACAAATAGAGTTCCAGAAGCTCTAATCACAATTGCAGACAGTAAAATAGCTCTGAACGATATCTCAGGTGCTACAGAAATTTTAAAAACAGTAATAAAACAATATAAAAACTCAGAGGTTTCTTTAAAAGCTGAAAAGAAACTAAAAATGATAAATTAACATTACCAACAAATATTCATTACAAAATTAATGCTACTATGATCGCAACAGAAATTAACAATTACACATTATATTATAACAAAATTGGCAAAGGTAAGCCCATTGTTATGGTACATGGTTCATTATGTGATAGCAGATACTGGAAAAAACAGATAGATGCTTTTAGTAGCTTCTTTGAAGTATATTTAATCAATTTAAGGCATTACTGGCCAAATAATTGTAACGATGACCATGAAAAGTTCTCCATAAAGCAACATTCTAGTGACTTAATAACATTCATAAAAAAAATTATTGATCGTCCTGTTTATTTGTTGGGACATTCAAGAGGTGGAGCTATATCAATAAAGACAGCTATTGAAGAACCAGATATAGTAGACAAACTTATATTAGCAGATCCTGGAGGATTTAAAATAGAAGGAGTAGACAAAATATTTGATGACAATGATGATTTTCGAATTAAATCAAGCAAATTAATTATTGATAATAAACAAGAAGAAGGTTTACAACTATTTATTGATACAGTAAGCGGACAAAATACCTGGGCAAGAATGGTAAGTTGGTTTAAACAAATGGTAAATGATAATGCAAAAACTCTCATTGCACAGTCTAAAGAACCACCTTTAATTCTAAAGATAGAAGACCTTTCTAAGATTTCAATACCGACTTTGCTAATCGGAGGATCGATAAGTCCAAGTCCTTATCCAGAAATACTGGATAAATTACAACAAATTATACCCAATAATACAAGAATAAATATTATTGGCTCTTCACATGGTATGAATATTGGAAATCCGAAAGTATTTAATAGTAATGTTTGCAATTTTTTGATAAAAAATTTGCACTAAAACTTTTTATGTAATTCTAAGCATAGTATGCTAAATTTCAAATATGTTAATTTAGCAAACAATATTTATTAAATAAATACTATAACTTGGAAAACATAAGTCTAAATATAGTGAATTTGTTATACATGTTTGCTATTATGTTACGACTTAAATAAAATAACTTAATAAAAAATTTGTTTTATAAGTAAATTAATTAATTTATACAACTTAATGCTTATTTCTAATTTGGCAAGAATTATAAAGCAATAAAATATGATTCCTGCATATTAAAATGTTAAGTTTTGTTATACATTATAAGTTATTTTTTTAATACGTAATTTTAAAACAAAATACAACAAAAGAAATGATAATAGGATAAGAAATAAAAATTTCTATGGTTATAAAAAGCTGTACAACAGCCTCATGTGCTCAATGCTTGTCCCAAAGACTAAAAACATTAGCACTGAATCAAAACAAGTCACTATAAATAAAAAACATCTTTATTAAAATATTGAACTTGTTTATTATTTTTGTTTGTAATGGCTCAGAATACTTATCTAAAGATAGAATAAGTTAATCTGTTTTTTTAAATACGCCATAAGATAATAAAGGCCCACATGATTTCGCTTTCATTAATACAATCACTACTTGCCTGCTGTCTTGTTTTGCTTAGTGGGCGCTATTTGACAAAAAGAATTACAATTTTAGCTAAATATAGTGTTCCAGATTCTATAGTCGGAGGACTTATTTTTGCTACTATGACTCAGATATTGTCTGCATGGTGTGGTATTCAAATATACCTTGATACTGCCATTAAACCAACCTTCTTATTATTATTCTTCGGATGTGTCGGTTTAACAGCAAACTTAAAACTATTAGCAAAAGGAGGATCTAAGCTAATAGTTTTAATATTAGTTTTAGCGCCATTTCTTCTGATACAAAATATAGTAGGATTAGGATTGGCAAATTTATTAGATATGCATCCATTAATGGGCCTCATAGGCGGAACAATAACTTTAGTTGGCGGTCACGGTACTGGCGCTGCTTATGCAGCACGCTTTGCTGATTTCAACAATATTCAAAACATAACAGCATTAGCAATGACTTCGGCTACTATTGGACTTGTGTTTGGTGGGGTTTTAGGAGGACCTATCTCAGAATGGCTAATAAAACGCTATAAAATAGTTACTCCAAAACAACAAGGCATCAAAGCAAAGACTGATGGCGATATAAATGAGAAAGAGAATAATATACAACAAATAACACCAGCAGAATTTATAACATCGTTAACAGTTGCTTTAATTACTTTAGTTGGTGGAACATACCTATCTAAACTAGTTGGAAGTTCTAATGTTAGCCTACCAAATTTTCTATGGTGTTTAGCAATAGGCATTATAGTAAGAAATCTTGGACCTGTTATTGGACTTAAACTTAATGATAAAGCAACAGAAATACTAGGTACTGTTATGTTATCTCTTTTCTTAGGGCTTACTATGATGACTTTAGATCTAGCAAGTGCCGCTAGATTAGCAGGTCCTTTAGCATTTATTCTAGTAATACAGTCTATAGTTTGCGCCTTGTATTGTTGTTTAGTAGTATTTAAAGCCCTCAAAAAAGATTATGAGTCTGCAGTTATGGCAGGAGCTTTTTGTGGCATAGGATTAGGAACAACAGCAACTGCTATAGCTAATATGCAAGCAATAGCAGGAAGACATGGAAATGCCCCACAATCCTTCATTGTAATTCCATTAACTGGAGCTTTTCTAGTTGATATTATGAATGTAATTGTTCTTACAGCTCTAATATCATTACCTTGTGTTGGAGGAGTATAATGAACTTTTTCAAGAAAATATTATTATTGTCATTATGCTTTATTCTAGCTGCCTGTGAAAGAAAACCTAGTTCTAATGAATTATATAGTGCCTTAGACAAAAGACTTCAAGAAACTTTCGGCCGTGATTCTTTTAAAATAGTTAAACTCAACAGGATGGGTACTGCTATAGATAGTACAGCTCCATCCAATGAAAATAGAAGAGTAGTTTACTATGATGTAATATTGGAGGCCAATAAAAATATAGATTTAGGGGCTTGGGATCAACCAGGAGCTGCTGCTCTGGTAACCTTAATGGGAGCTGGTCCGAGAAGCATAATAGGCGTAGATTCAAGTGGCAATAAAGCTGGTGATAGGATAATAGCACATGCAAGTGCTATATACCGTAAAAACAATAATAGTTGGGAAAGAGTATCTTCTGATAACTATACAACAGAGGAAGCTCCTTTTTTAGAGTCAGGATTACAAAAACCGGCAACAGAAAGACTTCTAAGCACTTTAAATACAATTACAACCTCCATTCCTTATACTTCTTCAAAAACAGCACAAAAAGTTGTGTTACAAGAATTAGAACGTTCGGTTACACGAATAAATGGTAGATTAGCAAGGTTGCAAGATGGATATCCTTTTGCAGGAGGCCCAAATAAAGGAGAGTATCTAGTCTTTGCACAATCAATAGCTGATATTACACAAAGAAGTCAAGTAAAAATGATACCATTAATAACAAGCGGTAGCACTGAAAATATTGATTTGCTGAGAACAGGAAATGCAACTATAGCATTGGCTCCGGCTGATATTGCCTTAATGGCATATAATGGAACAGGTCCTTTTGAAGGTCATGGTCCATTTGCTGAATTGCGTACTCTTGGAAGTCTTTATCCAGAATTAGCACATATAATAGTAAGACAAGACTCAGAAATAAAAAAAATAATAGATCTTAAAGGTAAAAAAATATCTCTCGGCCCAGCTGGATCTGGAGGACGAACAACTATTGAACAAATATTAGCAGCACATGGCCTACATGCTCATAAAGACTATAAAGTTATAGACGCGCCTTTTACTAATTCACTACAACAACTTAATAAGGAAGAAATTGATGCAGTAACTCAAATTATTGGAGTTCCAGCAACCCCAATAAGAGCAGCTATGACTCAATCCAACTTGAGAATTCTTCCACTAGAACCATTGGCAGTAAAGAGATTAACACAAAACAATCCAGCACTATTATCTTTAAATATAGCTGGAGGAACCTATTCTAATCAAAGCAAAAGAATCCCAACTGTTGGCACAGCAGCATTAATGCTAACAACATCTGAACTTACTGTAGCTGAAGCTGAAAACATGGCAAATGCTGTGTATAAAGCAGGCCAATATCTATTGGCTGCAGGGTCAGCACAAGGAGCACAAGTATCTGTCACAACATCAAAAATATGTCTTACAGTTCCAATTCATCCTGGAGCAGATGAGGCTTTAAGAAAAATGGCTCATACTGCATTACCAAGAGCTGTATTACCTAGAAAAATACAAAAGCAAACAAGCAACCATTAATAATTGAAATATATGGTTTGATAATTATTACTAGTACTAGAAGTGCGAAAATAGTTATCAAACCATTTTATTTTATATTCTTTAAATTTTTATCCAACTCTATCCATAAAACAGTCTGAGAAGATTCTTTTTCCATTTTTTTCAGATAGTCCTGATGTATATTAATTTCTTCTTCTTTTGCAAAAATTACTGGTAATGGCACTTTTGCATAATTATCTATAATCTGGCTACACCTGTTATTTCTCTCAGAATCATCAATTAGAAACTCGTTCTGTCCTCTTGTCATAGCTAACCAAACTTGTGATAAAAGCTTAGAATCAAGTAAAGCTCCATGGTTTTTTCTTTCTAAATTTGAAATGCCATAATAGTCACATAACGCATCTAAAGAATTTCTTTTGCCAGGTCTTAGTTTCCTAGCCAAAGATAATGAATCTGTTATTCTTATACAATAATTGGATAAATCACCTAAATTTAATTTATCTAATTCACTATTTAGAAATTTCACATCAAACTGCGCATTATGCGCTATGATTTCAGCATCATTAATAAAATCGAGAAATTGCTGAACCACATCTGCAAAATCTGGTTTATCTGATAAAAAATCATTTGTTAAACCATGGACAGATAAAGCGCCAATGTCTATTTCTCTATGTGGATTAATATATACGTGTAAATATTTATCTGTAATAATACGATTATTTATTTCAACACATCCTATTTCAATAATCCTATGTCCATCTGAAACATCCAATCCTGTCGTCTCAATATCAAAAATAACTTGTCTCATAAAAATTAATTTTTCAAATAAATCTTTTATATAGTTCCTACACCCATATTTGCTAATCTATCAGCTTTATTATTACCATAATTATCTGAGTGACCTTTTACCCAATTCCACTTAATCTTATAATTTCCTGATAATTTATCTAAAGACTCCCAAAGGTCTTTATTTTTCACTTCCTGACCATTTGATAACTTCCAACCTTTATGTTTCCATCCATCTATCCATTTAGTTATTCCATTCATAACATATGTAGAATCAGTATAGATTACTATGTCCGTATAACTACTATTACCTAATTTTTTTAGCCCATTAATGACAGCCAATAACTCCATACGATTATTTGTTGTTTTACTTTCCCCTCCATAAATATTATCTTCCCTTCCATCTGGCCATTTGATAAAAACACCCCATCCTCCTATACCAGGATTTCCTTTACATGCCCCATCGGTCCAAAGCTCAACATAATCAATAACATTGTGTATCATAGAATTATCTAATTTAATAAGTAATAGACTTACAGTCGAATTATAATCTGTATATTATATACTTACTTCGATTCTTTATAGATAAAAACATTAGTTCTATAAATAGATTATTTAACTTCAAAAATGAATAAGATTAGAACATATAAGAAATACGGGATACATAAATGTTAGATAGAAAATTTGTTGATAGAATTATAAAATTTGGAGGAATTCTCCCACTAGAAACCTTTGAAGACAATTACGTATGGTCTATAATAAAAAATGGAAAAATTGCAGTAATAGATCCTGGTGATTATGAAGTAGTATCAAAATTTATAGAAAAATATTCATTAGAACTTATTGCCATACTAATTACTCATCATCATAAAGATCATACAGCAGGTGCAGAAAGACTATCTAAAAGATATAATGCCCCAGTATTTGCATCAAAGAGATCTAAATTACCATTTTGTAACAATCATTTAATAGAAAATGATATTATTGAATTCCATGAGCTTGATATTAAATTAAAAATAATAGATGTTCCTGGTCATACTGATGATCACATCGCCTTTTATGGAAAAACAATTAAAAATCATAAAGTTTTATTTTGTGGTGATGTTCTATTTTCAGCTGGATGTGGACGAGTTTTAGAAAATAATTATATACAAATGTTTGATTCACTTAAAAAACTCTGTAGTCTACCACTAAGCACTGTAATTTTCTGTGCTCATGAATATACTATAAGCAATCTAATTTGGGCAATGGATGTTGATAAGAATAACAGATACTTGCAATATTGCTATAAACATGCAAAATTATTGAGAAAACATGGTTACCCAACCATACCCTCCTCTATTATTAAAGAATCATATATTAACCCATTTCTAAGAACAGATTATATCGATATCGTCAAATCAGCCTCTTTGCATGCTAAAATCCAACTTAAATCACAAATAGATGTCTTTATAGAATTAAGAAAATGGAAAAATGCGTCTTAAAAAACACTTAATTATACAATTTTATTTTATCTTTATATGTGCCCTTATAACGGGATGTACTATGCTTGTGCGTCCACAAATAGGACAATTAAAAAGCATAATTCTTACTAGCAATGCTAGTGCTCCTAATGATATATGGGATGTAATTAGAGAAGGTTTTCAAATTACTAATTTAAACAATAATTTATCAAAACAATGGACTCAATATTATAAAGATCACCCTGAATCTATAAAACGTATTGCTGAAAGATCTGTAAAATATCTATACTTTGTAGTTAATGAAATCAATAATAGAGGACTGCCGACTGAACTAGCTCTTATGCCTTTTATAGAAAGTGCTTATGATCCTTCTGCAATTTCAAAAAATAAAGCTTCTGGATTATGGCAGTTTGTACCTAGAACGGCCAAACACTTCAATTTAAAGCAAAATTGGTGGCTAGATGAAAGAAGAGATCCAATAATATCAACATATGCTGCCCTAGATTACTTAGAATCTCTATATAAGAGACAAGGAGATTGGCATCTTGCACTAGCGTCATATAATTGTGGTGAATCAGTCGTCCAAAAAGCTATAGAAAAAAATAAAAAATCTAACAAATCTACAAAATATATAAATCTTCAACTTCCAAAAGAAACTACCAATTATGTACCAAAACTACAAGCTGTAAAAAATATTATTGCAAACCCACAAAAATATGGTATTGATTTACCTAAGGTGGAAAATAAACCATACTTCAAAACAGTAAAAAAAAATAGAGATATTGATATTGAAGTAGCTGCAAAATTAGCAGAAATATCACTTGAAGAATTCAAAGCTCTCAATCCATCTCACAATAGACCAGTAATATCCTCTAAATATTCACAAACAATTTTGTTGCCAGCAAAAAATATAGACAAATTCCATACAAATTTAAAAAAATTTACAGATAACTTAAGTAATTGGAAAATATATAAATCTAAAGATGGTGAAACTTTCTTTTCGATAGCTCAAAAATTTGGAATTTCTGAAACAAAATTAAAAAAAATCAATAATATAAGAATTCAACAAAAAACAGCATCTGGACAACTACTGTTAATAGAACAAAAAAAAGTTCTTTCTTTAGAAGCAAACAAAAAATATACAAATAAAAAAACTTATGAATATCTTATACGCCCTGGAGATACTTTATCAAAAATAGCGAAACAACATAACACAACTATCACAGAAATACGCTATCTAAATAAATTAAAGGACGATACTATCAAATATGGCAAAAAAATAAAGTTACCTTATAAAAAATAAAAATCTTCATCTATTAAGGAGTAGACTAATGGGTTTTTTGAAATCAAAAAAAATTTTAATTACAGGTGTGATATCAAACCGCTCTATTGCATATGGAATAGCAAAATCCTGTAAAAATCAAGGAGCAGAATTAGCTCTAACATATGTAACAAATAAAATGAAAGATCGTGTTATAGAACTGTCCAAAGAGCTAGATTGTAAAATATGCTTACCTTGCGATGTAAGTAATGATGATTCCATAGAAAACTTAAAAATTGAGCTCTCAGAACATTGGAATAATCTAGATGGTTTAGTCCACTCAATAGCTTTTGCAAATAAAAACTCTATATCCGATAAATTCTTAGATGGTTTCAATAGAGAAAATTTTCGTATTGCACATGAAATTTCCTCCTATAGCTTACCTGCTTTAACAAAAACATTATTACCTTTAATGAATAAAAATGCATCTATAGTTACACTAAGTTATATAGGATCTGAAAGATTTGTACCAAACTATAATATGATGGGACTAGCAAAGGCCTCTTTAGAAGCTAGCATAAGGTATCTAGCTAATGATTTAGGATCAAATGGAATAAGAATCAATGGGATATCTTCTGGACCAATAAAAACATTAGCAGCAAGTGGGATAAAAGATTTCTCAAATATACTAAAAGTTGTCGAGAATAATGCACCACTAAAAAGAAATGTCACAACTGAAGACATAGGAAACGTAGCTTCTTTTTTATTATCAAATTTATCGTCTGGAATAACTAGTGAAATAATACACGTAGATGCTGGATTTTCTAATGTGGTAGGATTATGTTAGAAAACATAAAAAAAACTATGATATATGTTTTGGAAAATCAGCTTTAGTGTTATATCATTAAACAATTTAATTCTAATTTATTCAGGGAAGTATTATGTCTGATGAAAAGTCATGTTTTTCATATTTTGAAAATCTGATTGATCCATTCAGAGAGACACCAGATATTCCACCTCCATACAAAGTATCTTCGTTTTTTTACTACTACCTAAAACAAATAAAAACGATCTTGATAATTTTGCTCTTTATAGGACTGGGAGTTTCTTTAGTTGAAATTGCATTATTCAAATATGTAGCAAATATAATAGACTTAGCACAATCAAGTAATCCTGAAAAAATATTTGGAACACATTATAAAGAATTGTTAGTAATGACAGTAGTAATATTGATTTGTCGACCTATCATATTTGCTTTACATGACCTGCTAGTTCAACAAACTATTACATCTAATATGGCAGCATTAATAAGATGGCAAAATCATAAATATATTCTTAAACAAAGCATTAGTTTTTTCTATAATGACTTTGCTGGAAGAATATCTAATAGAGTTATACAGACTGGTGCGGCATTAAGAGATTCTGCAATACAAGCAATAGAAGCAATTTGGCATGTGGTTGTTTATACAAGCAGTGCAATATTTATATTCTCACAAACTGACTGGCATTTAATATTTCCTCTATTCATTTGGATCATTATATATATATTCTTTCTTGCTCATTATATTCCACTAATTCAAAAACGCTCTACCATCTCATCTGAAACTAGATCTAAATTAATTGGACTAATTGTAGATACTTATTCAAATATAATTACTATTAAACTGTTCTCGCATACAAAACAAGAAGAAGAATATGCTAAAAAGACAATGGTAGAACAAATAAAAACACATCAATTAGCTTTAAGACTTATAACAGAAATGGATACAGCACTAACTGCTATTAACGGTCTATTGATAGTGTCAACAGCAGGAATAGCGTTATGGCTATGGAGTAAAAGCGTAATATCTCTAGGAGATATTACTTTAGCTATAAGCTTAGTAATAAGAATAAATAATATGTCAAGTTGGCTAATGTGGGTGGTAAAAAACATATTTGAAAATGTAGGAGTTGTACAAGATAGCATTGGAACAATATCTCAATCTAGAGAGATTGAGGATTTTGATAAATCAAATATCTTAAAAATAACGGATGGAGAAATCAAATTTGATTCAGTATTCTTTGCCTATGAAAAAAAATATGAGGTTATAACAAATCTAACATTAACAATCAAATCAAAAGAAAAAATAGCTATAGTTGGACCATCTGGGGCAGGAAAATCAACATTAATTCATTTATTACTTAGATTACATGAAGTGAAAAATGGATCTATATATATAGATGGGCAAAACATTAAATATGTTACACAAGACAGTTTAAGATCCCAAATAAGTGTAGTTACACAAGATGTTTCTTTATTACATAGATCTATACGAGATAATCTTATTTGCGGTGCTAATAATATATCAGAAGAACAATTAAAAAACGTCATAAAAAAAACAAAATTAGATTTTATATATAGCATTACAGATACTAATGGAAATATCGGACTAGATGCACATGTTGGAGAAAGAGGTATAAAACTATCTGGAGGACAAAAACAAAGGATAGCTATTGCTCGAGCACTACTAAAAAATTCCCCAATAATCATACTAGATGAAGCAACTTCAGCCTTAGATTCTGAAACTGAATCTATAATCCAACAAAACCTAGAAGATATGATGATTGGAAAAACTGTTATAACTATTGCTCATAGACTATCTACTATTCTAAAAATGGACAGAATTATTATAATCAGTAAGGGAACAATTGTTGATTCAGGAACACATAAAGAACTTATATCAAAAGAAGGAATATATCAAACACTTTGGGATAAACAATCTAGACATCTAACAAGATAATATTCTGTGGCGGACAGAGGGGGATTCGAACCCCCGATACGCTATAAACGTATACACGCTTTCCAGGCGTGCGCCTTCAACCACTCGGCCACCTGTCCTAAAACATAATGATTTTTTATTGTAGCATATTTTATTTATCAAAAGTTAAAATTCGTTCAACATATCTAGCAATACTATCTATTTCTATATTCACAAAATCGTTTTTTGATAATTTATGCAAAGTGGTAGAAATCTGAGTATGTGGAATAATATTGATGGCAACTCTAGAAAAATCATTATAGTCTACAACTGAATTAGTAGTTAAACTAACACCATTAATTGCTATAGATCCTTTATAAGCCACAAATCTAGCAAAATCTGTAGGAATATCTATAATTAATTCTTTAGATTCACCACAAGGACTAAAATCATATACTTTACCTATACAATCCACATGACCATACAATATATGACCACCAATTCTTGATTCTAATTTTAAAGCTCTTTCAAGATTCACTTCTCCTATGGAAGAAAGGCCTACTGTACATCTCAAACTTTCTTGTGAAATATCAACATAAAAACCACTACCTTCTATATTAGTAACGGTCATACATGCACCTTGTATAGATACAGAATCTCCTATAGAAATAGTCTTTAGGTCTATATTGTTGACTTCTACAAATAGCCTAACACCATTATTAATATTTTTTAAATTAGAACTATCATATACATGAGTTATACAACCAATATCTTCTATTATCCCTGTAAACATAATCAAATCCATTATTAATTCATTTTTTGTAAATGCATGTTTTTTTTATCCAATTCCACCTATCATGGTTATATAACCTTATTCTTATATCATTATCAATTAATTTTGATTCAAGAGTGGAGAAAGCAACCGCATCTTTTAGATGATCTATAGCTGGCATTTTTATAAATGTATTTGCATCCCCAATTACAATTGGAGCCATGTATAATACAATCTCATCTATCAAACTGTTTCTTAGTAACTTTCCATTTAATCCAGGTCCTGCTTCAACATGGACTTCATTAATACAGTTTTTAGCAAACCATTTCATTACGCTAGATAAATTTATCCTATTCGAATGTTTATCTATACCATCTACTATAACGATCTCGCCATTCTTATCAATAATCTTTTTATCTTTTTCTTTATTATTAATAGCTGTAAATATAACTACTCTAGAACCATCAAAAATATTAGAATTAGGATCAATTAAAAACTCATCGTCTATAATTGCTTTAATAGGATTTCTGGATACTGGAAAATGCCTAACTGTTAAAACAGGATTATCATTTATGATTGTTCCTATACCGGTTAAAATTGCCCCACTGCGAGCTCTCCAATAATGACCATCCTCACGTGAACTTTCCGATGTTATCCATTGTGAACTTTTATTATATAAAGAACTTCTACCATCTAATGATGATGCTATTTTTGATCTGACCCAAGGCAAACATGTTATAATTCTAGAAAAAAAACCAATATTTAACCATATTGCCTCTTCCGCACAAATTCCTATTTTTACCTTTATGCCTGCTGATTCCAATATTTTTATACTTTTGCCATTCACCACTGGATTTGGATCTAATACAGCTATAACAACACTTTTTGGTTTTGCTTTTAATAAAGCATCAACACATGGTGGAGTTTTCCCATAATGACAACAAGGTTCCAATGTTACATATATGGTAGATCCTTCCAGAATATACTGTTTACTCATGGCATCATGCAAAGCACATACTTCAGCATGAGATCCTCCAAATGACTGAGTAGAACCTCTACCTATACAGAAATTATTCTTGACTATAATGCAGCCAACACTTGGATTAGGCCATGCTACACAAATAGAACTTCTAGCCAAATCTAAAGCTTGAGACATCCAAAATTCATCAGAAAAATTACTTAAATCAGACATAAAATGATTCTGTTAAAAAATTTAATAAGAACTATATTACCTCTTGTATTAATTTTATAAACTCATCTATATTTTTAAAACTTTTGTAAACTGAGGCAAATCTAATATAAGCTACCTTGTCTAGAATTTTTAATTCCTGCATAACTAGCTCTCCAATATACTCTGTGGTTACATCACGCATACCACTTGATAGTATCAATTTCTCTATATTAAATACAGATTTTTCCAAATCATCTGAATTTACAGAACGTTTGCGTAAAGCTATAAAAATACTTCTACGTAATTTACTAACATCGTAATCACATCTTGATCCATTTTTTTTAATTACAGAAGGAAAAAATAACTCGACCTTCTCATATGTAGTAAATCTTTTATCACATAAAAGACAACGTCTTCTTCTACGAATTGAATCTTTATCATCTGAAACACGACTATCCATCACCTGGGTTTCACAATGGCAACAAAAAGGACACCTCATAAAAAATAAACTTTTACAAAAAATCAAAAACAATTTGTATAGTCATACACTTTAATAATATAGCTAATGACTATACAAAAACCTAAAAACTAATAGCTATATTTTATAAACAGGCAATCTAGATGTTAACTCATGAACTTGCTTACGCACGTTATTAATATTTGCATCATCGTATGGATTACCTAAAACATCAGCAATTAAGTTCGCAGTAAGCTCAACATCTGACTCTATAAAACCCCTAGTAGTAACAGCACAAGTGCCCAAACGAATACCACTAGTAATGAATGGACTCTCTGGATCATTAGGAATAGAATTTTTATTTACTGTGATATGAGCTTTACCAAGAGATGTTTCAGCATCTTTACCACTTATGCCTATGGACCTCAAGTCGACCAACATTAAGTGACTTTCGGTTTTTCCTGATACAATACGTAAACCTCTTTTTACTAAAGTATCAGCCATTATTTTTGAGTTATTTAACACTTGTTTTGCATATTGCTTAAAGCTTGGATCAAGAGCTTCCTTAAAAGCAACTGCTTTACCAGCAATTACATGCATTAAAGGCCCTCCTTGAATTCCTGGAAAAATAGCAGAATTTATAATGCGTTCATACTGAGATTTCATCATTATAACCCCACCTCTAGGTCCACGAAGAGACTTATGTGTAGTAGATGTAACAAAATCGGCATAAGGAACAGCATTAGGATAAACTCCACCAGCTATTAATCCTGCATAATGAGCAATATCAGCCATTAACAATGAGTTATTATCATGAGCAATCTTAGCTAGATATTCAAAATCTATTTGCAATGAATAGGCAGAAGCTCCTACTACTATAAGCTTTGGCTTATGTTTTTTGGCTAACACTTCAATATTTTTATAATCTAATACTTCATTTTCATCTAAACCATATGATACAAAATTATAGGTTTTTCCAGAAGAATTAACAGAAGCACCATGAGTTAAATGCCCTCCTTCAGCAAGGCTCATTCCAAGAACTGTATCACCAGGTTTTAGAACAGCATTATATACACCTTGATTTGCTTGAGATCCTGAGTTTGGCTGTACATTAGCTGCTTCAGCTCCAAATAAATCCTTCAGCCTATCTATGGCTAAACGTTCTACTATATCAACATATTCACAACCACCATAATATCTCTTACCAGGATAACCTTCTGCGTATTTATTAGTTAAACAAGACCCCTGTGCCTCCATTACTGCCTTACTGGTGTAATTTTCAGACGCGATAAGCTCTATATGTTGTTCCTGACGAACTGCCTCTTCTTGAATGGCCTTCCACAATTCTGGATCCATTTGACTAATAGTACGATTGTTTTCAAGCATAACAGCTCCCTTTCTTAACTATTTATAAAAAATACTGCAATTATTTTTTTAACTTGGCACAAAAAACATCAAAAATCTAATACACGCCCATCTATATATAATTAAAACCTAATCCAAACGAATTTTTATAAATTTCCGTTTACCTATTTGAATAATGTGTAGTCCTCTGTCTAATAATAAAGATTTATTATCTATTCTTTCCCCGTTAACCTTGACTCCTCTCTGTTCTATATGTCTTTGAGCTTCAGAATTAGAGGAAGTTAATCCTGAACGAAACATAGCATTTATTATGCTTATTGGAGCCCTTCCCAAATATATTTCTTCAATATTTTCTGGAACCATACCATCCCGAAACCTACTGTTAAAATTTAGTAATGCCTGATTAGCTTCCTTAGAAGAGTGAAATCTAGAAACTATTTCTATAGCTAAAGCAATTTTTATCTCTTTTGGATTAAGACCACAATTAACATCTTGTTGCATTTTTTTTATATCACTTATAGATCTAAAAGATAATAAATCAAAATATTGCCACATTAACTCATCTGAAATTGACATGAGTTTAGCAAACATAACATCAGGATCTTCATTAATAGCTATAAAATTATTTTTGGATTTTGACATTTTTGCAATGCCATCAGTTCCTATTAATAAAGGCATTGTCATGACACATTGAGGCTCTTGTTCATATTCCTTTTGCAATTCCCTGCCTACAAGTAAATTAAATTTCTGATCAGTTCCACCGATTTCTAAATCGGATTTCAAAACAACTGAATCATAACCTTGTATCAATGGATATAAAAATTCATGTAATGCTATAGAAATACCACCTTTATATCTTTTAGTAAAATCATCCCGCTCCAACATCCTAGCAAGAGTATAACTAGAAGCAAGTTTAATAATACCACGAGAACCTAATTGATCAGACCATTCTGAATTATATCTAACTTCAGTTTTATTTTGATCTAGTATCAAAGATGCTTGTTTATAATAAGTTTTTGCATTTTCCTCTATTTGTTCTCTGCTTAAAGGAGGACGAGTTACATTTCTACCACTAGGATCTCCAATAGTAGCTGTAAAATCACCTATCAGAAATACAACAATATGACCAAGATCTTGTAATTGCCTTAATTTATTTAGGACTACAGTATGGCCAAGATGTATATCTGGAGCCGTAGGATCTAATCCTAACTTAATACGAAGAGGAGTGCCATTAGAATAACTTCTTGATAATTTGAGAATAAAATCTTGTTCTACCAATAATTCATCACAACCCTTTCTAATAATGGACAAATTTGATGCTATTTCTGAATTCATATAAGATTCTTGACAATATGTAATTAAAGATATAATTTAAAATGCATTTAACACAAATATAAGTTCTAGAAAATTTTTACTGTGGATTGCATATCAGTAATAAAGCTCACTCAAACAATAGCACTAGAATGAAACTATGTGTGTTGTATTTAAGATTATGCAATTATAAACTATCAATCGCTTTTTCTAAAATAAAAATTTTTATTACTTAATTTTATAAAGTTAAACCTATCAATAAAAGTCATCTTTGACTTTCAACTAGACCAGCAAAAATATGATTAAATCTTCTTGTTTACGCAAATATACTTTTATAACAACCATATTTTTAGCTATTGTAGTGACATTAGGTTTCTTCTTACAAAAATATGAAAATGCACAACAGCCTCAATTAAAAATCATCAGGGGGGAGCGGCAGTTAACTCTAAATAACAGAATAATAGAGGTAAATGATGCTAATAAACCATACATAAGTGAAACCATAATCAAAACTGGTGATAATCTAAACTCTGTTTTACAAAGATTAAAAATAAGCAATATAAAAGATATTCAAAGGTGCATAAATAATGACAAAAATGCTAAAAAATTACTGAAATTGCTATCTGGAAAGCCTATATATGCCGCTACTGACTCAGTAGGTAATTTAATATGGCTAAAATATCTACATACACCTAATTCAGAATTAAATAGCAAGATAGCATCCAAATATTTGCAAATAACAAGAGATAAAAACAATTGTTATAAAGCTTCAGAAGAGATAGAAATACCAAGCAAACATGTTCGTGTAGCATTTGGCAATATTCTTTCATCTCTATTTGATGCCACAGAATCGGCAGGAATCCCTAATTTTATTGCATTACAAATGACAGATATTTTAAGCAATAAAATAGATTTTGTAAGAGAGTTAAGACATGGTGATCAATTCATAGTAATTTATGAAATACAGACAATCAATGGCTATAACATAGGTAGTGGCAAAATACTTGCTATGGAATTTAAAAATCATGACAAACAATATAATGCTATATGGTTTGACAATAATGGCCTAGAAACAGGAGCTTATTATGATTTCGATGGAAATAGTCTTCAAAGAGCATTTTTAAGAAATGCTATTAAGTTTACTAGAATAAGTTCTACATTCGGCAAACGTCTACACCCTATTAACAAAACTTGGGTTGAACACAAAGGTGTAGACTATGTGGCTCCTACAGGAACTCCAATATACGCAACAGCAGATGGAGTTGTAGAGTTTGTAGGATGGCAAAACGGTTATGGAAAGGTAACAATATTAAAACACTACGATAAATACTCCACTTTGTATGCTCACCAAAGCCAAATAGCCCCTAAAATATCGAAAGGCAAAAAGGTACATCAAGGACAGCTGCTTGGATACGTTGGATCAACAGGATGGGCTACTGGACCGCATTTACATTATGAACTTAGAATAAATAATAAACCTGTTAATCCATTAACAATAAACCTACCAATTTCCAAAAAAATTGACAAATCAAATATTGAATCTTTCAAAAACACAATGGCTTTTTATCAGACACAAATAAATTTTTTAGCTAAGTTTAATAATGAATCCATTAAGTTAGCATCTAGCAACTAGATTTTCATTTAAATAGAAAAAGATGAACCACATCCACATGTAGTTACTGCATTAGGATTGTTTATGACGAACTGTGCTCCTTCAATATCTTCTCTATAGTCTATTTCAGCTCCTTTCAAATACTGGAAACTCATTTCATCAACAACTAACTTAATATCTTTCTTATTAACTACAATGTCATCCTCATTTATATCCTCATCAAAAGCGAAACCATATTGAAAACCAGAACATCCACCACCTTGAATAAAAACACGCAAATTTAAATTGTGGTTATTTTCTTCTATTAAAAGTTGCCTAACTTTTGAAACAGCTGAATCTGTAAAAATTAATTCTAGATCATATGACAAATTTGTATTTTCTATAGAATCCATCACAATACTTTCGCCTCCTTATGCAGGATAAATTAACTATAAATAAAATTAAAACCTATGGTAAAACGGCTATTTGTTCTAATCCTGTTACTTCTGGAAAATTAAACATTATATTCATGTTCTGAACAGCTTGACCAGCTGCCCCCTTAACCAAATTATCTTGAATTACTAATATAATCAAATCGTCACTATTATTTGGTCTATGAATAGCAATACGGATATTATTTGATGACCTTACGGATCTAGTTTCTGGAAAACTACCTTGCGGCATTACATCAATAAAGAACTCATCTTTATAACGTTCTTCAAAAATTTTCTGAAAATCTAAATTAGAATATTTAGGCAATATTTTAGTATAAATAGTAGAAAACATTCCTCTTATCATAGGAACTAAATGAGGGACAAAAATAAAGTTTACTTTATTACCAGAAATTTGTTCTAACTGAGATACTATTTCAGGATGATGTCTATGTCCCAAAACACCATAGGCTTTAAAATTATCAGATGACTCAGCGAATAGGGAAGATGTTTCTAATTTTCTACCAGCCCCAGATATACCTGATTTACAATCAGCTATTATTCTATCTAAATCTATAAATATGTTATTATTCTCTAATAATGGAGTCAAACCAAGTATAACAGTAGTAGGATAACAACCAGGATTACCAACTACCTTACTTGAAGATATGCGATGACGATTAATTTCAACTAACCCATATTCAGAATTTTCTAGAATATCAGGACAGGCATGTGGTATTTTATACCATTTCTCAAATGTAGCTTTATTTTTCAAACGAAAATCAGCAGCAAGATCAATAATTTTTGTACCAGAATCTAATAATTTTGTAGCCTGCGACATCGCCACACCATGAGGAGTCGCAAAAAACACAACATCACAAATAGTCAAATCAACTTCATCAGGAGAAGAAAATTTTAATGAGATACGATTACGTAAGTTAGGATATAATTCTTCTACAGCTATACCACTTTCTTTACGTGATGTAATGGCACATATTTCGACCATAGGATGGTTTAACAAAATTCTTAGTAATTCTACTCCTGTATAACCAGTTCCACCAACTATTCCAACTTTAATTTTTTTACTTAGAGAGTTTTTCATATAATGAAATGATAGTTAAAGTTTATAAAAAATTAACACATAAAAAATGGCTGTTAGCAATGTTATTGCAGGACAGCCATTTTTCGAGTGATCTCAAAGATTTAACGTTTACTAAATTGTTTTTTACGCCGAGCTTTACGGAGACCAACTTTCTTTCGTTCAACCTCTCTGGCATCACGAGTAACAAAACCGGCTTTAGATAAGGATGATTTTAAATTAACATCATAATCTATTAAAGCTCTAGTAATTCCATGACGAATAGCACCAGCTTGTCCAGTTTCACCTCCTCCGGAAACATTTATATTAAAATCAAAAGAATCCAAAAAATCCGTTTGATTTAATGGCTGTCTTACAATCATTCTACCCGTTTCTCGAGCAAAAAAACTATCCAGAGGTTTGCCATTGATTATAATGTTACCTACACCTTTTTTCATAAAAACACGTGCCACTGAGGTCTTACGTCGACCTGTGCCATAATTCCAATCACCAATCATACATATTTCCTTAGAATTTCAGAAGCTTAGGCTGCTGAGCAGAGTGAGGATGAGTTTCACCAGCGTAAACTTTAAGTTTTTTGATCATAGCATAACCCAAAGGACCTTTAGGCAACATTCCCTTAACAGCTTTTTGAATAGCTTTCCCTGGAAATTGTTTTTGCATTTTTTCAAAATTAGTCTGACGAATTCCACCTGGATAAGTTGTATGTCTGAAATAATTCTTACTAAAAGATTTATTTCCTGTTACCACTATATCAGAAGCATTGACGATTATTATAAAATCTCCAACATCAACATGAGGAGTAAACTCTGGCTTATGTTTTCCTCGCAAAATATGTGCAACTTCGCTGGCCACACGACCCAAAACCTTTCCTTTTGCGTCAACTACAAACCAATTCCGCACTACTTCATGCGGTTTAGCCACAAAGGTTTTCATTTTTAATTCCTAATATAAAACCAAACAGCAAACTAAAAAAATTATTAGTTGATGTATTGATTCTTAGTGAAAAAGTAAATATATAAAAAGTTCAATAACGGTAATGCCTAGATGTTATAAATCATCTGTACATCAAATTGAAATCTAGATGATTCTTACATAAAAAATGTACATTTGCAATATTTTGTACAAAATATAAAAACTATAAAAATCAATTAATACCCAGCAACAGACATGTTTTCTATCAAAATTGATCCTGAAGTTTTATTGCCTCTCGTAATTTGATCTGAACCTACTGCCACAATCTTGCTAAACATATCCAACAAATTACCAGCTATTGTTACTTCTTGAACAGCATGTTGTATTTGACCATTCTCAATCCAATAACCAAAAATTCCTCTAGAATAATCACCAGTCACATAATTAATGCCTTGTCCAATTAATTCTGTAACCAACAACCCCTTACCCATTCTTTTTATCATCGTATTAAGATCATCTTCTTTTAAAGCTCTTTTAGAATCGATACATAAATTGTGTGAACCCCCTGCATTCCCTGTAGTAGACATACCTAATTTTCTAGCCGTATATGTTGATAAGAAATAACCTTCTAAAATACCTCCTGATACAACTTTTCTTTTCTTAGTAATTACACCTTCAGAATCAAAAGAAGAACTACCAATTTCTCCATAGATATGAGGGTCATCAATTATATCAATGAAATCAGGAAAAATTTTTCTGCCCAGAGCATCAATCAAAAAACTAGATTTTCTATAAAGGTTATTCCCACTTGATGCTTGCGCAAAAGATCCTATCAGTCCTAATGCAACAGGAGCTTCAAATAAAACAGGATATTTACCTGTAGGAATACGTCTAGCATTGATACGAGATAATGTTCTTTCAGCAGCAATATGACCAACAATAACAGGATCCAAAAGTTTACTAGGATTACAATTATTAGTACACCAAAAATCTCTCTGCATACTACCATTATTACCACTAGCTATAGGCACAACAGATAGTGAATAATCAGAGTAGTAATGATCACCACAAAACCCCAATGTATTACTTATCAAAGAATAACTTTCTTCACAGTTAATAAAGGATCCATCTGTATTAATAATACTATCATTAAACTCCATAGCTGCACATTCAGAAATTTTTGCTATATCTATTATTTCCTCTGTCGTTTTATCCCATTGATGATAAACATCAAAATCCTTTTGTTCTTTTGCAAGAAGATGTGGTTCGGGCAAACCAGATGCATCATCAATAGCTGTATGCTTAGCTATATAAAAAGCAGCCTCTACTGATTTTTTTATAGACTCCACGGAAAAATCTGAGGTAAAAGATGATCCACTTCTTTTTCCGTTAAAAACAACTAAGCTTAAAGAACGGTCATGTGTATGCTCAATTGTATCAATATCATTCTTTCTTACAGCAACCGATAGACCTTTGCTTTCAGAAATGGAAGCAACCGCATCGCTAGCTCCTAGAGCAACAGCATCCTTTAATGCCATTCTAATTACCTCTTTTAGGTAATTCCGATCATTTTCCGATAATGATAATGAGGTAGAAGAATTAATCATTAAAATCCAATAGTATCAAGATTTAACTTTAAAATAACAAATTATGCCAGTAAAATGATATATTGATATCCTTATATATCATCCGAACAAGATATATTATAATGCAATAAATTTTGTAAAAGCAATTTTTGAAAAAAATCAAAACACAAATAACAATTGTATAGATATAAACAATGGATATTAATACTGTCAATATAAAAACTCATGAAAACCCCACTCATTCAATAATTTGGCTTCATGGACTTGGAAGTAACTCCAGAGATAGCTTGCAACTATTAAACTATTTAAACATAACAAAATTAAAATTACGATTTGTATGCCCTGATGCACCAAAAAGAACAATAACAATCAATAACAATTCAGTCATGAGAGCTTGGTATGATATAAAACCTGGTGAATTAAATGAAAATATTGATATTAGAGGCATTCAAGATTCAGAAGAAATAATTAAGTATTTGATAGAACAAGAAATAGATAAAGGTATTAGCAGTGAGAATATTATATTAGGAGGCTTTTCGCAAGGTAGTGTTATATCTTTATATACAGCAATGAACTTAAATGTAAGAATAGCAGCTGTAATATGTTTATCTGGATATCTACCAAATATTAAGCATGAATATATTTATAATACAAATAAAAAGACTCCATTTTTCATTGCGCATGGCTTATATGATGAAATAATACCAATTAATAAATTCCATGAATGTATATCAGAACTTAAAGAGAAAGGTTATTATCTAATTACAAAAAAAGAATATGAACATGGACATTCCGTCGATCAGAAAGAACTACAAGACATTAGATCTTTCATAACAAACATAGCCAATAAATAACCCTATTGTTTTAAATCAAATTTAACGAGACACATAGATGAATCTTCTTTATCTTGGATGCTAGAAAACCCAAGATTTTCTAATAAAGCGAGCATTGGTTTATTATTCTTTAAAACATAACCATTTATATAATCAAGCCCTCTTGCTCGAGCAATTTGAAGAATATATGTCATCAAATACCTACCTATACCAAGCCTTTGCCATTCATCACCTACTACTAACGCATATTCAGCACCAACCCCATCTTCGTTATATAAATAATGCACAAAAGCTAGCATATTTTCTGTATTTACACAAACATCAGTATTATGTTGTTTTTGCTCAGGAGCAACAACAACTAAAGCTAACTCTCTATGGTAGTCAATTTGAGTATAATGAGCTAGCATTTTTGGAGTGAGTTCCTTCATTGCTGAGATAAATCTCATATATCTTGTTTTATCAGATAACCTCCTAATAAAATCTTGTAAAATTTCAGCATCCTCTGGTCTAATTGGTCTAATAGTGCAAAGCATCTTATTTTTCAAAATAATTTTTTTAATCAATTCAACTGGATAAGGATGTATTGCCATATGTGGATAATTAATTTCCTTATATGAAATATTGTTCAAAACATTAGACCTTAGTAGAATCTCTGTATCTAATGATCTCAAATAATTTTTGCCAACAAAAAAATCTTTTATGCTCAAGCTATCTATTTCCGGAAATTCACTTACTAACTCTGAAATTTGCACTAAAATATATTGTAAATTATTAAATACTTCTTTAACTACAGTTGGCTTTGTATTATTTTTGTATACTCCGCTACGCTCAATTAGCAGATTAGCAAGAAAATTATTTAAAGGTGGTATATCTATACCAATGTTTTCTTGTTGATAACAAAAATCATTACTAGCCCCTCCATGCAAAGAAATTACTGGGCCAAATACTATGTCGGACCATACTTTTATGGTAATAGGTCCTATTTCCTGGTTCACGTTTACTTTTTTAGAAAAGTTAATATTGAATAAACCACATAAAGACTCTATTTCTTTTTTATCTAAGAAAAGATTTTTTTTAAGAATCGCTCTCTTTATCAATTTTTGTCCTTCCTCAATATGGCCAGATAAATAAAATGGTACAGAGGGTTGGACCTGTAATAACATTTGCTGGTTATAATGATGTTCTGCTAGAACACCCATAGCATAAGCAGAAGACTCTGGGGTCCTAAAAGCATACGTTCCTACGGAATTCAATAAAGCTCTCAACGGCCTCATCTCTGCATCACCCATCAAACAAGTAATTACTGGTTTTTTAGTTTTTGATGTTATTTCTGCTAAAGACTTTGTAACTGCAAAAACATCCAAAGAAAAATCAGGAGTTAATAATACTAAAATACCATCAACTCTCTTATCAATCAAAAGAGCATTAATAATTTTATATATAATCTCACTAGTAATAGGTTTATATAAAACAATAACATTATCCTTAATACCATCCTTTTCTATAAAAGATTCTAAATATTGTAATGTTTCAATACTTAAGTTTGCCTTCATCAAAATAGAAGTGCGATTCATCATATCTGAAGCTAATCTTGGAGGACCACTTCCATTTGATAGTAATACTATATTACGACCATAAATTTTGTTTGGGTATGATAAAACTTTAAGGGCAGAAAATAAATGTATAAAATATTGCACCCTAACAGCACCAGCTCTTCTCATCACAGCACTAAATACCAGATCAGATCTATAATCATCTTGTCCTGCTTTTAAAACAATCACTGGTTTAACTCTGGCTAAAGCTCTTAATGCGCTAATAAATTCTCTGACAATACCTGTAATGTCTTCCAAATATAGAACGATACTATCTGTGTGTATATCCCAAATTAAATAATCTAATATTTTAGATATACTAAGAGGATTCTTCTTTCCAACAGACGCTATCAAAGAAAAACCAATATTCACATCTTCTGCCCAGTCCATTACAGAAGCTGCAATAGATCTAGATTGTGTTATCAACGCTACTTTCCCAGATTTAGATATATGGTTATATAAACTAATATTTAAGAAACTGTGCGGATTTTGTATTCCTGAGGATTCTGGCCCCAATAATTCACACTGATGATCAATAGCCCATTTTTTACAAAAAACAATGCTGTCATCATCAAAGCCATCACAAACAGGACAATGTAAAATCATGAGAGATATTGGCCTAAATACAGATAGAAACTCTAATGCTTCGGCTATTAAATCTCTGGGTATGCATATTACAGCTAGATCAACTCTTTCAGAAGCTGACTCTTCAACAGAATTCTCTTTTAAATGAAATCCTAAAATAGTACTATAATCAATGTGTAATATTTTTGTAGTTATATTAGGAAGAGAAATTCCTATCTTTACCTGTGAATCAATAACAAGTAATACAGAACGAGGTTCGAACAAAGAAGTAAGGAAATGCCTCGACATCAAAAACCTCGAGAAATGTTTATTAATTTATGGGCTATAATGACTATATATTGTTAAAATATTAGCTTAAGTTTCAACAATTAGCATTTTATTCTAATACATTTTAATAAATTTTATGTCTAATAATCAAATCAGAGTTCGCTTTGCTCCATCTCCAACAGGAGATCTTCATTTAGGCGGTGCACGCACCGCTCTATTTTCATGGGCTTTTGCTCGTCATAACAATGGTGTTTTTTTATTAAGAATAGAAGATACAGATTTACAAAGATCAACTAAAAAAGCTGTTGAGTCTATCATAGAAGGAATAAATTGGTTAGGATTAATTCCTGATGAAACACCAATATACCAAACCAGTAGAATGGACCGCTACAAAAAAGTACTTCAAAAAATGCTATCTGATGGCTCTGCTTATTATTGCTATAGTTCGCCAGAAGAAATTGAATCCATGAGAGAGTTAGCAAGAAAAAATTTCTTAAAACCAAAATATAATGGCATGTGGCGACCAGAAAAAGGAAAACAATTACCAGAAATACCAAAAGGACGAACCCCAACAATAAGATTCAAAATTCCTCAAAATGGAATAACTAAGTGGAATGATATCGTAAAAGGAGAAATTATTTTTCCAAATGAAGAACTAGATGATTTGATAATTGCGCGTTCTGATGGAACGCCAACTTACAATTTCTGCGTAGCAGTAGACGATTGGGACATGAGAATCTCACATGTATTACGTGGTGATGACCATGTAAATAACACTCCTAAACAAATAAACATATTAAAGGCAATGGGAGCAAATATACCACAATATGGTCATATTCCTATGATTCTAGCTTCTGATGGGGAAAAACTATCTAAAAGACATGGGGCTGTAAGCATATTAGAATATAAAAAACTAGGATATCTGCCTGAGGCAATGATAAATTATTTATCTAGATTAGGGTGGAGCCACAAAAATGATGAAATTTTTAGCAGGCAAGAGTTAGTAAAATGGTTCGATCTGAAGAACCTCTCAAAATCATCTGCTCAATGGGATCAAAAAAAACTAAACTGGGTAAATTCTCATTACATTAAAAACACAAGCTCTATTGAACTATCAAAAATGATACAACAGGATCTTATAGAAAAAAATATAGATCTTAACAAAGCAAATTTACAAGGAATAATTGAGCTCTTCAAAGATAGGGCAAATACCCTACTAGATCTAGTAGAATCTGCTATGATTTTCTATTTGGAGCCAACAGGAGAATCCCTGAAACAGATAAATAAGGAAGATACAAAAATATTAAAATTATTCCTTGTAGAAATAGAAAATATAGAATGGCAAATAGATGAGATAGATATATCAATCAAAAAAATTTTAAACAATAATAATATTACAATGAAAGAATTAGCCATACCATTGAGAATTGCTCTAACAGGAAATACAAAAACTCCTTCTCTTAACAAAATACTAATTGTTATGAAAAAAGACATTGTAATCAATAGAATAAACATCGCTATCAAAACAAATAATTAAATTACCAAAAAATCAATATTTTTGCTGTCAATAATTATTTGCAAAAAAACAAAACAAAATATTTTTAACTTGTATAAAAAATATCTAAACACTACTATTAGTGTTTAGATGAAACAAAAGCACTATATGTTGTATCATGAACATATAGGTCAGAATTTTTGTACTACTTAATAATCATGAAATTAAACAGTACTTATAAAAAGAAGTAAGATATGGAAAATAAAATAAATAATTCGGTTGAAACAATGTTTTCTACAAAAGATGGTAATGAAAATCAATGGATGAAATATAAGGTAATTCGTCGTGATGGCTCAGTAGTATGCTTCACTCCTCACAAAATAAGCACAGCAATGGCAAAAGCTTTTATAGCCGTTCGAAATGAGCAAAGCACTCTATCAGTTAGCAACAGAGAACTTATAGAAAAACTAACTAATCAAGTAATAACAGCTTTAATACGAAATAAAACTGATGGGGCTACTTTCCATATAGAAGATATCCAAGATCAAGTAGAATTATCACTAATGCGTTCTGGTTTGCATGATGTAGCCAGATCTTATGTTCTATATAGGGAAAAAAGAAATCAAGCTAGAAAAACTGAACATAATTTTTCTTCCCTCAAACAAAAAAATGAATTTCAATCAATAATTGTTGAAGATTCTGGCCTAAAACGTCAATTAGATATAGACAAACTAAAATCAATCATAAAATCTGCATATACTAATTTTGAGAACTTATTAGATATCGAAGAAATTCTAAAAGAAACAATAAGGAATTTATATAACGGAATCAAAATAAGCGAAGTATTTAAATCTCTTATTCTTACTACTAGAGCAAAAATTGAAAAAGAACCAGCATATAACTATATTACTGCACGCCTGTTACTACATACTATTAGAAAGGAAGTCTTAGGAAAAGAACTGAACCATGAGGACATGGCAACAGAATACATAGAGTACTTCGAATCATTTATAAAGAAAGGCATCTCTTCAGGATTGTTATCTCCAAACATGGGTAGTTATGATCTTAAAAAACTTGGAAACGCATTAAATCATAATAGAGACCTAAAATTTAAATATTTAGGATTGCAAACTTTATACGATAGATATTTTTTACATATAAATAATACTCGCATTGAATTACCACAAATATTTTTCATGCGAGTAGCTATGGGTATAGCGTTAAAAGAAAGGAATAAAGAAGAAAAAGCCATAGAATTTTATGAAATATTATCTTCGTTTGATTTCATGAGCTCCACACCAACTTTATTTAATTCAGGGACAAAACATTCACAAATGTCTTCTTGCTATCTCACAACTGTACCAGATAGTTTAGAAGGCATATATGATGCAATTAAAGAAAATGCATTATTAGCTAAGTATGCTGGTGGACTTGGAAATGACTGGACTCCAGTTAGAGCTTTACGGAGTCATATAAACGGTACCAATGGAGAAAGCTTAGGTGTTGTTCCTTTCCTTAAGGTAGTAAATGATACGGCTGTTGCAGTTAATCAAGGAGGTAAACGCAAGGGAGCTGTATGTACATATCTAGAAACCTGGCATCTAGATATAGAAGAGTTTTTAGAACTTCGTAAAAATACTGGTGATGAGCGAAGAAGAACTCACGATATGAATACTGCGAATTGGATTCCAGACTTATTTATGAAAAGAGTATATGAAAATAAAGAGTGGACTTTATTTTCCCCTTCAGACTGTCCTGACCTACATGATAAATATGGTAAAGAATTCGAAATATCTTATATTGATTATGAGCATAAAACCACAACAGGAGAAATAAAATTATTTAAAAAAATTTCTGCCGTTATGCTATGGAGAAAAATGCTTTCAATGCTATTTGAGACTGGTCACCCATGGATAGTATTTAAAGATCCTTGCAATATAAGATCTCCTCAACAACATGTAGGAGTTATTCATAGCTCTAATCTCTGTACAGAAATTACATTAAATACAAGCGACTCTGAGATTGCAGTCTGTAATTTAGGATCTGTTAATTTAGTTAACCATCTTAAAGAATCGCAAAATGGGAATTTTGAACTAGATTTGAACAAATTACAAAAAACTGTAACAATAGCCATGCGCATGTTGGACAACATAATAGATATTAACTATTATGCTGTCTCTAAAGCAAAAACTGCAAATGAAAAACATAGACCTGTAGGACTTGGGCTGATGGGATTTCAAGATTGTTTACATATGATGAAAATTCCATATTCTTCCCAAGAAGCTGTCAATTTTTCAGATAAATCTACAGAAGCATTATGTTACTATGCCTATTTAGCATCTAGTAATCTAGCAAGAGAAAGAGGCAAGTATAGCTCATTTGATGGATCTCTTTGGTCTAAAGGAATTATGCCACATGATTCCTTAGAACTCTTATTAACAGAACGTGGTCATTACCTCAACATTGACAATTCAACGTCTCTAGATTGGGATTACCTAAGATCCCATATCCTAGAACACGGCATGAGAAATTCAAATTGTGTTGCAATTGCACCAACAGCTACAATTTCAAATATTATTGGCGTATCAGCTAGCATAGAACCTACTTTTCAGAATTTATATGTAAAATCAAATCTTTCCGGAGAATTTACTATTATTAATGAATATTTAGTAGAGGATTTAAAAAAACTAGATCTGTGGGATCAAGTAACAATAGCTGATTTAAAATACTTTGATGGTAGTTTATCAAAAATAGATAGAATTCCAAATTTTATTAAGACAATATATAAAACAGCATTTGAAATAGAAGCATATTGGCTAATAGAATGTGCTGCTAAACGGCAAAAATGGATAGATCAAGCTCAATCTTTAAATATATATATGCAGGGAGCATCCGGAAAAAAAATAGATGAAACATATAAATTGGCATGGATCAAAGGATTAAAAACTACATACTATTTAAGAACATTAGGGGCTACTAGCGTGGAAAAATCTACTGGAAATGGCGGCGAGCTAAATTCAGTAAGTATCGCAAAAAATAACATGGAAGATAACAAACTAAGTTGTTCTATAGGAAATAACTCCAACGAAGAATGTGAAGTATGCCAATAACACGTTTATTAAGTATTTAAAAGAGAACTGAATATGAATACAGAAAAAATATTAGTAGATGATAAAATAACATCTTCTACTCAACAAAATGGAAGAGTAAATATCCTAGAAAAAAGAATTATTAACGGTAAAACAGATGTGAACCAACTTGTACCATTTAAATACAAATGGGCATGGGAAAAATATCTTAATACTTGTGCTAATCATTGGATGCCCCAAGAAGTAAATATGTCTAGAGATATAGCACTATGGAAAAATCCAAATGGACTTACAGAAGATGAACGTAGAATTGTAAAACGCAATTTAGGATTTTTTGTTACTGCTGATTCATTAGCAGCTAACAATATAGTTTTAGGAACATATAGACATATTACAGCACCAGAATGCAGACAATTTCTCTTAAGACAAGCATTTGAAGAAGCTATTCATACTCATTCCTATCAATATATAGTTGAAAGTTTGGGGCTAGATGAATCTGAAATATTTAATGCCTACCATGAAATAGAATCTATTAAGGCAAAAGATGAATTTCTAATTCCATTTATAGATTTAATCTCTGATAGTAATTTCAAAACAGGAACTGTTGAATCAGATCAAAACCTACTAAAATCATTAATTGTCTTCGCATGTTTGATGGAAGGTTTATTTTTTTATGTTGGATTTGTTCAAATATTGTCACTAGGCAGACAAAATAAGATGACAGGAGCTGCAGAACAATATATGTATATATTGCGTGATGAATCTATGCACTGCAATTTTGGTATAGACTTAATAAATACTATAAAGTTAGAAAACCCTCACCTATGGACAACTGAGTTTCGTCAAGAAATAATTAGTTTATTTGAAAAAGCCGTAGAATTAGAATATGCCTATGCTGAAGATACTATGCCTAGAGGTATATTGGGATTAAATTCTTCAATGTTTAAATCATACCTAAGATTTATAGCTAATAGACGTTGTCAACAAATAGGTTTAGAAGCATTATTCGATCACGAAGACAACCCATTTCCTTGGATGTCAGAAATGATAGATTTAAAAAAAGAAAGAAATTTTTTCGAAACAAGAGTAATAGAATATCAAACTGGTGGAGCTCTAACCTGGGAGTAATATCTTTCTTAAATTAGTAATTTAGTACAGCAGGAACAGTATTAAATTACTAATTGCAACAAAGCAATTCAATTATATTCGAATACCATGTAAACATGCCCAATCATCTTTGATATCCCAAACAGATAATTTTATATAATTACCATAAGCTAATTCTATTGATTTAATCTGACTAGTAAGTATTCCTGATAAAAGCAAACTACCACCAATTTCCACTCTTCTACTTAACTCTACAGCCAAAATTTGTAAAGGTTCTTTTAAAATATTAGCTACGACCAAATTATACTTTTCATCTGTTAGATCCGAAGGAGACTTAACATATACAAGAACATTGTTAATATTCGCATTATTAACAGTAGTATCTATTGCTAAAGGATCAATATCTACAGCAACAGCTTGTTTGGCCCCTAATTTCATAGCAGCTATAGCTAAAATTCCAGACCCACAGCCATAATCTAGAACAGAACTATTATTCACAAGATTTGCATCCATCCATGATAGACATAAACTAGTAGTAGGATGTGATCCTGTGCCAAAAGCCATTCCAGGATCAATTCTTACGTATGTTTTTTTGTCTAAATTATTTTCTATATCAAGACAATAATTAACAGGGACTATTCTCAATTTATCTGTAATATCAAAAACAGAAAAATTACTCTGCACTAAAGAGACCCAGTCGATATCTATAATTTTTCTTAAAACTATATTATCTACAACAATACTATTTCCTAAATAATCCAAGGAATAATTTAAAATTTGTAATGGATCTAAATGTTCAGATATCAACACTGATAGTTTATTTCTTTTCCATGAAAGATTATCTAAAACAATACCAGGTTCTCCAAAAATTGGAATCTCATAATCACCTCCTGCATCTGCATCCTCAATAGAAACAGAGCATGCTCCTACTAACAATAACTTATCAGATAACAACTCAGCATCTGAATGAAAACAATTAAAAATTAATTCATGCATAAATATATCTCAAAGACAATATTAAATACGTTGTGATATCTTTTGTTCTAAATAATGTATATTAGTACCACCTTCAATAAATCTGGCATCTTGAAACAATTCCCTATGCAAAGATATATTAGTAGAAATACCTTCTACTACCATCTCAGACAAAGCCACTCTCATTCTAGACAATGATTGTTCTCTAGTATCTCCATATGTTATTAACTTAGCAATCATAGAATCGTAATAAGGAGAAACAAAGTAACCACTAAAAACATGTGAATCTATCCTAACACCTGGCCCTCCAGCCACATGCCAATTAGTTATTTGCCCAGGACTAGGTGTAAAATTAAAAGGGTCTTCGGCATTAATACGACATTCAATAGCATGACCTTTTATACTAATATCACGTTGTCGGAATCTTAATTTTTCACCAGCTGCTATTCTAATTTGTTCTTGTACTAAATCTATACCAGTAATTAACTCTGTAACGGTATGTTCAACCTGGAGACGAGTATTCATTTCTATAAAATAGAACTCACCATTCTCAAATAAAAATTCAAACGTACCTACACCTCTATAATTCATTCTTTTGCAGGCATCTATACATCTATAACCTATGCGCTCAATCAATTTTCTAGAAATATTAGGAGATGGAGCTTCCTCAATAACCTTCTGATGCCTCCTTTGCATAGAACAATCCCTGTCTCCTAACCACACAGTATTACGCATGTTATCAGATAGAACCTGTATCTCAATATGTCTAGGACTTTCTAAAAATTTTTCTATATATACATCTATATTATTAAATGTTATTTCAGCTTCGGAACGAGTCATCGCAACAGCATTTAATAATGCAGCTTCTGTATACACCACTCTCATTCCTCTACCTCCTCCCCCAGCAGAAGCTTTAATTATAACTGGATAACCTATTTTTTTTGCAATACTCAAAATCTCTTGAGGATCTTCTGGCAAAGTACCATCTGAACCAGGTACAACAGGAACTCCAGCTTCTATCATAATCTTTTTAGCACAAATTTTATCTCCCATTTGTTTAATGGTTTCTGGACGAGGCCCAATAAATACAAAACCACTTTTTTCTACACGTTCAGCAAAATTAGCATTTTCAGAAAGAAATCCGTAGCCAGGATGAATTGCCTCAGCATCTGTTACTTCAGCAGCGGAAATAATAGCCGGCATATTTAAATAACTATCTCTAGAAGAAGCTGGTCCAATACAAACTGATTCATCTGCCAACCTTACGTATTTTGCATCACAATCAGCCTCAGAATGTACCACAACTGTCTTAATACCCATTTCCCTACAAGCTCTCTGTATTCTGAGAGCTATTTCACCACGATTTGCTATTAGGATTTTTTCAAACATAATTTATCAATCAATAATGAATAAATGTTGCCCATACTCTATTGGGGCCCCATTTTCAACTAAAATTTCTTTTATAATACCTGTTTTTTCTGACTCTATTTCATTAAGTAATTTCATAGCTTCTATAATACATAAGGTATCTCCTTCCTTAACCATTTGCCCTACATGAACAAAAGGTGAAGCTCCTGGTGAAGATGATCTATAGAAAGTTCCTACCATTGGAGCTTTGACTACATAAGAATTATCTATATTCTTTACTACAGAATTATGACCTGATGCAGCAACTTCACTATTCAATACATTAGGAATAGCAAACTGATTACTAGAATTTGAAGACTTAACTATCTTGATTTTTTCTTCTCCTTCTGTAACTTCAAGTTCAGTAATCGCAGACTCAGATACTAAATCTACCAACGATTTTATTTTTACAAGATCCATTTCATATCCAAAAAAGTACTGAGGAGTTTTACACAAATATAGTTAATATTACATTAATAGTCTATGGCATATCTCAATGCGGCTTCATAGCCATTTGGGCCAAGACCTGAAACCATTCCCAAAGCAATATCAGATAGGTATGAAACATGTCTAAAATTTTCCCTCTTATATATATTTGAAAGATGGACTTCTATAAAAGGAATACATACTGAAGATAAAGCATCCCGTATTGCAATACTCGTATGAGTAAATGCTGCTGCATTAATAATAATAAAATTAACTTTGCTACTATGTGCTTCATGAATATGCTCTATAATTCTACTTTCACTATTCTCTTGGTAAATAGAAAGATGCACATCAAATTGTTCTGCTAATTTTTCTAAATGAGAATTTATATCTTGTAAGGTATTACTACCATATATATTTGGTTCTCTAGTACCCAATAAATTCAAATTTGGACCATGCAATAACAATATTTTTTTTGCCATAATAATATCAATCCTTTAGCAAAATAGTTATACTAAAAATATGTCAATAACCATGTATTATTTATAATAGACTATAGTTTATCTTTGAAAAATGAGAATATATTAAATTTTAAAATGATAATTTTTATATAAATGAAACATAAAATTAGTGATTATACTCTAATTTTATATTTCAAATATTTACATAATATGTATTACAGCCTAAATTACATATTAGGAAAAATAATTTAGAACTATATAAGGACTATTCCATTAATAAAGATAAATAATATCAAACATGATTATAAACATTAGCTAACAAAATAGTACTAAAAATATAATAATACAAAAAATAAAAGTATTACGTATGATAAATGGAATATAAACATGTATTTGCTTTATGAAGATAATGGCTGTCTAAAAACTGGCACCTTAATATCTAAGACAGAATCTAATATGCTAGTAGAAACAGAACATGGCAAAAAAATTAAACTTAAAACTCATAGTTGTTTGTTGCAATTTGATGACCCTTCACCTAGCAAATTAATAGAAGAAGCTACTATTATATCTAATGATATAGATATAAATTTTCTGTGGGAATGTGCATCCAAAGATATATTTTATGCATGTGAATTAGCAACTGAATATTTTGGTCATGAACCCAATGCTATTGAGCAAACAGCGATACTACTTAAACTACATCACGCTCCTATCTACTTCTATAAAAAAGGAAGTGGTCAATATAAATCGGCAACCAAAGAGAAACTCTTACTTGCTATAGCAGCCATAGAAAAGAAAAAAATACAGGAACAAGAAGAAAAAAAACTAGTAGAAACACTAATTAATGGAAAATTACCTTCCATAATCAAGGAAAGTGCTATTGATTTAATTATAAAACCTGATAAAAACACGATCTACTGGAAAGCCCTAGAAAAAGCCTCTTTTATTTTAAATAAAAACCCAGAAAAATTACTGCTAGAATTAGGAGCCTGGCCTAATTTATTGGTTTTATTAAGAAAAAAATTTATAAAAAATAATTTTCCAAATGGAATTGATTTCCAAGATAGTTTCTCCGTAAACATTATTGATGACTTACCAGTATCAGATGCTGAAATCTACTCTATAGATGATATCAGCACTACAGAAATAGACGATGGACTATCAGTTAGAAAAATAGATGAAAATCTTACAAAAGTAGGTATACATATAGCAGCTCCTGCCCTAGGCATAGAATACGGTAGCATGTTAGATAAAATTGCAAGATCACGTTCTTCTACAATTTATTTGCCTGGAGAAAAGATAACTATGTTACCAAGCAAAGTAATAGAAGAATTTTCATTGCACTCTGGCAAATTATCACCTGCTATATCTCTATATGTTACATTAGATAATAATGGAGCAATTGTAGAATCAGAATCATTAATAGAAAAAGTTAAGATTGAAAAAAATTTGCGAATTACTGAAATAGAAAATACATTTACAGAATCTAATCTTAATAATGTTGATATAGACATTCCATTTTCCGAATGGATAAGACCCTTATGGAAAATAGCACAACTATTATCTCTAAAAAGGGAGCAAAGAAGAGGTTATCCAGAGAACTTATCTCGTCCAGAATATAATTTTCGCATACATGGCAATACTGATGATCCAAACTCTACAATTATAATAGAGAAAAGGTCAAGAAATAATCCTGTTAGTAAAATTGTTGCTGAATTTATGATTCTAGCTAATAGCATATGGGCTAACTTATTAAAAGAATATGGAGTAACTGGAGTCTATAGGTCTCAACAAACATTTGGAAGGGTAAGGATGAGCACGATCCCATTACCTCATGAATATATTGGAGTTGATCAATATATTTGGAGTACCTCACCTCTAAGAAGGTATATAGATTTAGTTAACCAATGGCAGATCATATCAATAATAAAACATAATGTATCGGCACGACTAGCATCTCCTTTTAAAACTAAGGATAGTAATTTATTTTCTATAATTCAAGAATTTGAATTTAAATATAATGCAATTTGTGTGTTTCAAAACGAAATTGAAAACTTCTGGTCCATACAATGGTTAATACAAAAAAAACTAGAAATAATAAATGGATACATAATAAAAGAAAACTTGGTCAAGATAGATGAAGTACCTATCATGATAACAGTTGATAATATTCCCAAACTAGAAAAAGGAACGCATATAAAAATCAAAATTACATCAATTAACTCTTCTACACTAGAAATAAAAACTCAATATGTAGAGACTATCGATTGTGAACATTAATCAAAACTTTTGCTTTACGTTATAAACAAACAAGCGATAATTAACAATAATGAATATATCTATTGTAGTCTTATTTTTTTCAGAGAATTAATATGCTTATTAAACACAATATTCCTTGCTATGCAGTTGTTGGAAATCCAATAGAGCATAGCAAATCACCAATAATCCACAATGAATTTTCTATGCAGACAGGAATATCAATAAAATATGATAAAATTCTTACATCAGAAGATCATTTCTCAAAAACAATAAAAGACTTCTTTGAATCAAATGGATTTGGATTAAATATAACGGTTCCTTTCAAAAAAAAAGCATTCGAAATAATTCCTTATAACAATATTTCTGAAAGGGCTAAACTAGCCAAAGCTATTAATACTATTTGGAAAACAGATAACAAACTGTATGGATGTAACACGGATGGGGTTGGCTTATTAAAAGACCTTCATCGTCTGAATTTTAACTTGAACAATGCTAACGTATTAATTATCGGAGCTGGTGGAGCTGCCAGAGGCATTCTAGAGCCATTAATTCTCTCTAATCCATCAAAAATACATATAGTTAACCGCACAAAAATTAATGCAGAAAATCTATTGAATGATTTCACGCAATCAACAATAATAAAAACAAATATAAAAATAAGCTATGGTGGTCTAAGTGAAACTAACTCAGATAGACCATGGGATATAGTCATTAATACTACAGCTAGTGAACTAAATGGAGAAAATTTAAATTTACCAGAATTAATATTCAATCCAAAAAAATCATTAGCATACGATATCATGTATGCCCCCCACAAAACTTCATTCTTATTAAAATCTGAAAATGAAGGAGCTACACAGTGTGTTGATGGACTTGGTATGTTAATAGAACAGGCAGCTGAAAGTTTTTTTATATGGCATGGGATTAGACCTGAAACCAATACGGTATTACATAAACTACGACAACTAATATCATAATCATGTGTATAAAGAAATAATTCATATACATCTTCTAAAAATTCCTAACTACTTATATACAATACTACCTATTTCTTTGTTAAAAGGAGCAACTGTATCAATAGCAATGATCTATGGTAGTAATAACGAGATTGTAATTTTAAAAACCTCAGGAATAAGCAATTTAAAATTTTTATGGACTATAACAACAACTATATTTATGAACTCTCTAAAGATCTAGAATTATTAAATCTAACAATTGCAAAAAAAAGACAATTTATCCATAATAATCTTGCTTTAAATGAAGTAACCATTCTTAATAAATTACTTGAGAATAACCATAAAAAATATTTTTCTAAAGATGTATTAGATTATTTAGAAATAACAACTTCATTAAATTATAAAACAATAATATATAGCATATTAAACCCAGATCATATGTCCATGAAAATATTAGTTAATTATATAAATAATACAAAAAATTCTAAAATAGATGCCTATAAACAAAAAACAGCTTTCTATAGAAAGATCTTTAGTCCCATCAACTTTTTCATAATGATCTCAATAGCTATACATTTAGTCATTATACAATCAAGAGAAGACAAATTTAGATAATAAGATTTTTATCTATAACTTTAGGAACTATTGCAAAACATAAGTCTACAAGACATGCCAATATATAATTAGGTTATTGTCTATAATGTTTTTTGCTTAACGGTACTGATTAGTATATTAATAGCACATAAAACTTATCAAAGATAAGAAGCAATTTAGAAAAATATTCTCAAAGGAACAAAGTGAAGGAAGAAAATACTTGGGTTATTGGTGATGTACAAGGATGTTTTTGTCATCTAAAAAAATTATTATCTCATGAAGATCTTATAAGTAATCCGAACACTCGTTTTTGGTTCGCAGGTGATCTTGTAAATAGAGGGCCAGATTCTTTGAAAACCATTGAATATATTATGTCTCTTGACGAAAAATCAGTTTGTGTTCTTGGTAATCATGATCTAAATTTATTGGGTATTTTTGCTGGCTTAAAAGAACATTCTAAATCAGATTGCCTTAATGATATCCTAAATTCTTCTAACTCAACAGATATTATAAATTGGTTAAGACATAGGCCATTAGCTCATTTTGAACATAATTATTTAATGGTACATGCTGGGGTATTGCCGCAATGGGATATTAATAAAGTTATGTCATTAGCATCTGAAATACAAGAATTATTAAGAAGTGCAAATTGGCAAAAAAACATAAAAAAAATTTTTGGAGACAAAGTAACAAGATGGAGTGATGATTTAATTGGAGGAAAAAGAATAAGAGCTATAGTTAATGCATTGACAAGAATTAGATTTTGCAATGTTGATGGCAGCATGAATTTTTCTCAAAAAAAATCCCCAGAAAGTCAGGAAACAAAACAACTGATACCATGGTTCAATATGCCAAACAGAGCAACTGAAAATATCAAAATAGTATTTGGACATTGGTCATCTTTGGGATTGTTGATAAAAGAAAATATAATGTGCCTAGATAGTGGATGTGTTTGGGGAAGAAAAATGACAGCCATGCGTTTAAACGATAAAAAAATCATACAAACATCTTGCAAAGATTTACTAGTCAAATAATATAACCTTTATATAGATAAGGAATTAAAATATCTTTGCATAATTAAAGCGGCAGCAATTGCATCATCATCCTTATCATTTTTTCCTAACAACGACTGTGCCTCCATGCTAGAATAGCTTTCATCTACTAATTCAACAGTAACCTGAAACTTATCTTTCAATCTTTTAACAAATCTATAAATAGATGCCGTGATCATTTGCTCAGACCCATTAAGATCTAAAGATAATCCTACTATTACCCTATTTACTCCCCAATGATCGATGAGATAACCCAATCTGGCTAAACAATCATTTTTATTATGATTAGAGACTATTTCTAATGGTCTAGATGTAAAACTAAAAGTATTACCTATAGCAACACCAATTTTCTTTTCTCCATAGTCGAATGCTAACAATATTTCTTTTTCCATAAAAACTAGAACAAATTAATTTAATTACACTAAGTAAAAAATCAAATTTCCATTAATTCAAAATCTTCTTTTCTAGCACCACATTCCGGACAAACCCAATTCGGTGGAATATCTTCCCATTTTGTTCCAGGAGAGATTCCCTCATCAGGTAAACCTGTGTTTTCATCATATATCCAGCCACAAATCAAACACATCCATGTACGCATACCAACCCCTAGAAATAAAAAAATGTATAATTTAACAATCCTAGTTTAATAATTTTATATATATCTCATTTTAATTGAATTATTATCAATATTATCACTAATTTTAAAATTTATTTAATAAATCATAATATGCAAAAATCAAAACTACCAATTGGGCTATATGGAATCACTCCAGAATGGGATGATACTAAAAGACTTATCAAAGCAGTAATTAGTGCAGCTAAAGGTGGAATGAAAATACTACAATTAAGAAGAAAAAAAACAACATATGCAAAAATAAAGCTGCAAACAAGTGAACTATGCAAAGTATGTCAAGATGTTAATGTTAAATTTATAATAAATGATTTTTGGGAGCTCGCCTTAGAATATAAGGCTGATGGATGTCATCTTGGAATTGATGATTTTGACTCAAGTAGCATTAAAAATAAAATTGATAAAAACCTTATAGTAGGAGTCTCTTGCTATAATGATATTAACAGAGCAAAAATGCTAATACAAGCAGGTGTAGATTATGTTGCATTTGGAGCTGTATTCAACTCAACTACCAAACCACTAGCTTGTCATATTTCTTTAAATGAAATTAAAAAAGCTAGAAGCAAAATTAGCATTAACAAGCCTTATTCAATAGTAGCCATAGGGGGGATTAATATTGGTAATGCGAAAAAAGTTATTGATTCCAATGTAGATAATATTGCTGTTCTTAATGGGCTTTTCGAAGCTGATAACATTTTTGAAACAGCTCAAGCTCTTTCTTCTCACTTCATTAAAAGAGACCAAGATAATGACAAATAACTCAGAGATTTTCAAAAAAGCTTCTAGATTTATTCCTGGAGGAGTAAATTCACCAGTACGTGCCTTCCTATCTGTTGGAGGAACTCCTAAATTTATAGAAAAAGCATCAGGACCTTATATTTGGGATATAGAAGGAAAAAAATATATTGATTATGTTGGGTCTTGGGGTCCTGCAATCCTTGGACATGCACATCCAGAAGTAATTGAAGCAGTCACTAAAGCGGCAAAAGATGGTCTTTCATTTGGAGCCCCAACAAAAGGTGAAGTAATTCTAGCTGAAATGTTAGTATCACGAATACCTTCTATAGATAAAATTCGCTTAGTAAATTCTGGGACAGAAGCAACAATGACCGCTATTCGTTTAGCTCGAGGATATACAGGAAGAACAAAGATAGTAAAATTCGAAGGGTGTTATCATGGTCATTCTGACAGCCTATTAGTAAAAGCTGGGTCTGGCCTGCTAACTTTTGGAAATCCTAGTTCTGCAGGAGTTCCTGAAAATTTTGTAAAAGATACTATAAGCTTAGAATACAACAATAGTGATATAGTAAAAGAAGTTTTTCAGAAATATGGTCATGAAATAGCTTGCATAATTGTAGAGCCAATTGCTGGCAATATGAATATGGTTAAACCAAAACAAGGATTTCTAGAGAATCTAAGAACTATAACTGAACAACACAAATCACTACTAATATTTGATGAAGTAATGACAGGTTTTAGAGTAGGACCCACTGGAGTACAAGGAATGCTAAACATACTCCCAGACATTACAACTTTTGCAAAAATAATTGGAGGAGGAATGCCAATTGGCGCAATAGGCGGCAAAAATGAAATAATGAGCCATCTTGCTCCAGAAGGAAAAGTTTATCAAGCAGGCACTTTATCAGGAAATCCTGTGGCTGTTGCTGCTGGTATTAAAACCTTAGAAATAATAGAAGAATCTGGCTTTTATGAAAAACTTTCTACTCAGACAGAAAAACTTTCTAGTGGTCTACAAGAAATTGGCAGAAAAAATGGATTCAAAATATCATCAGATTACATTGGAGGGATGTTTGGCCTTTATTTCTGTGAAAAAATACCAACTTCATTTGCAGAAACAAAAAATTTTAACAGTGATCTCTTCAAAAAATTCTTTAATAGCATGTTAAACAAAGGAGTATATTTATCACCATCTGCATTTGAAGCTGGCTTTGTATCTTATACTCATACAGATAATATTATTGAGGAAACCCTACATATCGCAGATAAATCATTCAAGGAAATCTCGTAGTAAATTAAATTTCTATATTATCTATCAATCTGGTGTTGCCTAAAGTGGCAGCACCTAAAACTACTAAAGATGTTTTTCTTTCAATATCATCCGTATTTAAAACAGACAAATCAGATCTTCTACGAATCGTAATATAGTCCGTTTTCCATCCTCGAGCATTTAATTCAGAAGAAGCGTTATTTTCTAACTCTATCAATTGATCTAATTTTATGTCAGCATGTAAACCGATATGTTTCTTGATTCCTTTTAATGCACTATATAAATGAGGAGCTTCGATTCTCTCTGACCTACTCAAATAAACATTTCGTGAAGAAAATGCTAAGCCATCACTACAACGAACAGTATCTTGACCTATAACTTTGATAGGCAATCTAAATTGGCGACACATATTTTCAACAATAACAAGTTGTTGAAAATCTTTTTTACCTAAAACAACTATGTCTGGATTAATATTTGAAAAAAATTTCAAAAGAACAGTACATACTCCAGAAAAAAAATTTGGTCTAAATTTACCTTCTAAATCATTTGCAATAATACTTGCAGGATGAACATAAAAATTTTGTTCAAATGGATAAACTTCATTCTCTTGCGGGATAAATAATAAATCAACTAAATTATTTTTGGACAACAAATTTATATCATTATCAATTACTCTTGGATATTTTTCAAAATCCTCTTTTGGACCGAATTGCAAACGATTAACAAAAATACTAGCAACAACATACTGACTATTATTCTTTGCCTTATCAATTAATCTTAAATGGCCATCATGAAGACTACCCATTGTTGGAACAAAAGATATCAATGAATTGATTTTTTTTAAATGCGCACGCATTCCTTCAAATGAATTTACGATTATCATATTTTCAATATTTAAGATAGCAATTTATAGAAATATATGTATATAAATCAATCTACTTGATATACATATGATTTTTGTGGAACTCTTGCATAATCAAAGTCCTTTTTTAATTTCTTATCTGTAACTTTATCCCATAAAATTGAACGCCCAATATATTGCTTTAATGCTATATCTGGATTTGATTCTTTAAGATTACGCAAAAAAATAGTAATTTCTGATTCATATTGATTTGACATGCCTTAGCACCTCCATAAATATATTCTAAGTGAAAAGACTTGAAACATAAAACTCTACATGTAAAAAGTAGTAATATTACTATATATAAACTAAAACCAAAGCAAAAAGATTAAAATATTATAAAACGATAAGTCATGATTTTATCTAACTATCATGAAATAAATATTTTAGAATAAAAAAACTCATTAATAACTATTTTTATAACCCCAAGATATAGGAAAATAAGGCTCTCAAAAATAATAATTTCAATATAATTAATTACCCTATTATAATGCGTAATGACTATTGTTTTGACTTTTATGAAATCTAAGAATAAAATACCATATCTACAGAACAAAATGTTGTCTGTGATCATAATAGTCTATTAATAATAAAAACAAACTAAAAATTTTTAGCAAAATAAATACAGATTAGATACTTATCCATATAAGCATTCTGAATAACAAATAAGGGAATTCCATGTACGCGGTCATAAAAACTGGTGGGAAACAATATCGTATAACCACTGGCCAAAAAATCAAAATAGAACAGATACCTGCAGACATTGGGCAAGAGATTGTGTTTCATCAAATTCTGTTATTGGAATCTGATGAAAAAGTAATTATTGGCACTCCTACAGTATCAGGAGCAACAGTAAAAGCCACAATCCTTGCACAAGGCAAACACGACAAAATAAAAATATTTAAAATTAGACGTCGCAAACACTACCAAAAGCACCAAGGTCATAGGCAAAAATATTCTGAAATTATTATCAAGGAAATTTGTACAAATTAGTTTCTAAAAAATCAAATTTAACTTTAGGATATTTAAAATGGCACATAAGAAAGGCGGAGGCTCTACTCGCAATGGTCGTGACTCAGAATCAAAAAGATTAGGAGTTAAAATGTTTGGTGGGCAACAAATTACAGCTGGATCAATTATTGTTCGCCAAAGAGGAACAAAATTTCATCCAGGAATTAATGTAGGAATAGGAAAAGACCACACATTATTTGCTTTGAAAAATGGAGTTATACAATTTAAAGTAAAAGGTCTACTAAAAAAACAAACTGTTTCAGTTTTATAAAACCCTTTTATTTGTTCCATAATAAAATCGCCTAATATTAATAATAATCATTAGGCGATTTTATTATAAGAACTGCTCTTAAATAACGATAATAAATATGAAATTTGTAGATGAGGTAACAATTGATGTTATCGCTGGAAATGGCGGTAATGGGGTGGCTAGTTTTAGAAGAGAAAAATTTATACCTAAAGGAGGACCTAACGGAGGAGATGGTGGACGAGGAGGAAGCATACACGCCATAGCAGATGATAACATAAATACTCTAGTAGATTTCCGTTACACTAGAATATTTAAAGCAAAAAATGGTGAAAATGGAAGAGGATCAGATAAATATGGAGCTGCAGCTGAAGATATTTTCCTCAAAGTTCCAGTCGGAACATTAATAAAAAATGCAAGTACTAATGAATTATTGGCAGATCTGAATAAAAATGGAGATATTTTTACTTTAGCAAAAGGCGGTCGTGGAGGATTAGGCAATCTGCACTTTAAATCAAGCGTGAATAGAGCCCCTCGTCAATTTACACTTGGTGAAAATGGAGAAAGTTATAAAATTCAATTGGAATTAAGAATCCTAGCTGATGTTGGCTTATTAGGTTTACCGAATAGTGGAAAATCCACGTTAATATCAAAAATATCAAATGCACGACCAAAAATTGCTGAATACCCATTTACTACTTTATACCCAAATTTAGGCGTAGTACGTGTATCAGAATCTAATAGTTTCACTGTAGCCGATATTCCGGGTCTTATACCAGGAGCTTCAGCAGGAGCTGGTCTTGGTCACCTATTTTTACGTCATTTAACTAGATCTTTACTACTAATACATATTATAGATATTTCATCAATAAACCATGAAAAAAATCTTAGCAAAATTGAAAAAGATTTTAAAGATATTCTTTTAGAATTATCCTCTTATAGTGAAGATTTGGCTCAAAAAGAAAGATGGCTAATACTGAATAAAAGTGATCTAGTCCCAGATCAAGATATACAGGAACTAGAATCTAATATTCAGAAACAACTCAAATGGGATGGGCCTATATTTACGATATCTGCCATCACTAAAAATGGCTTAGAAAAATTAATATATGCAATTCACAAATATTTGCTTACAATTAAAAAAACTTAGAACTGCATACTACACAATTATTATCCTTCTCAAATTTAGATGTTTTGAAACTCATATCAAGAATATTCAAACGAAGAAGTTTTCCTATTAAAGTCTCATCCTTACTACCTATTTCTGCTAATATTTTTATTGTCTCAGAAGCTTGTATACTACCTACTATACCAACTAAAGGGGCGAAGACTCCTGTGGTAGAGCAGTTCTCATTTTCTAACAAATCCATCTTTTCATATGGAAAAAGACAATTGTAGCAAGGATTGTTTTGATCCCTCAAATCATACACACTCACTTGACCACTAAAACGTATAGCAGCACCTGAAACAAGTGTTTTCTTAAATTTGAAACACATGCTATTTATTATATACCTAGTTTCAAAATTATCAGAACAATCCAATACTATATCTATGGGATCTAAAATGTTATGTAATAATTCTTCATTAACTCTACAATGGAAAATGTTAACATTAACCTCAGGATTAAGATCTAAAATAGTCTTTCTAGCAGAATCGACCTTTAACTGTCCAATTCTACTAGAATTATGCAAAATTTGCCTTTGCAAATTACTAATATCAACTACGTCATCATCTATTAACGTCATATTCCCAATGCCAGAAGAAGCTAGATAAATAGATGCAGATGAACCTAAGCCCCCTAAACCTACTATTAGAATATTAGAATTCATAATTTTTTTCTGTTGTTCAACACCATAATTTTCTAGTAAAATATGGCGGGCATATCTCATCAACTGTTGATCATTCATTTAGTTACACTCTTCAAATTATTTATAAATATTCTTCTAGTCATTTTTTCTACTATCTGCATCATTTGATAAAAGATCGAAGAAAATTTGTATTGCTTGTTTCAACTGAAAATCATTATCATCACCAAAATTAAAATTTTTTCTAACATGAAACCTATTACTTTGTAAGTCTCGCATATCCATTTCAGGCAATGAAGATATATCATTAATGTTACGTAAATGTCCTTTTAAATCTATCTCTCTTCTATTAAAAGATGACTGAATATGGTCATCTATAATTATATAATCTGGATGTATACCTTTTGCCTGTATAGATTTGCCTACAGGAGTAAAATATCTTGATATTGTTAACTTTAGTCCTGTAAAATTATCTAGTGGCAAAACAGCTTGGACAGAACCTTTACCAAAAGTGACATCACCAAAAATTTTCGCCCTGTCATAATCTTGTATAGCTCCAGCAACTATTTCTGATGCAGAAGCAGATCCAGAATTCACCAAAACTAACATTGGAATATTTCTAAGTAAAGATCTTATGTTAGAAAAAGGAGCATAATTATCCTCATTACAAGAGAAATAATCAATATTTGAATCTAATGTTCTTCCTCTGGTCGATACAATTAAAGTCTCGGAATCCAAGAAAATTCCTGCTACTTCTATAGCACTACTGAGAAGACCTCCAGGATTATCTCTTAAATCTAAAACCAAAGCCTTGATTTCTTTCTGATTGTTCAATGCTTTAAAATGCTCAATCATTTCTAGCATAGTTTTTTCCTGGAAATGCATAATACGCATATATAATAAATCACCATTAATTATCTTACTTCTAACGCTGTCTATTTTAACAACTTCACGAACAATATTAAAAACTAAGATTGTATCTGGATTCTGTCTCAATATGCTCAACACAACCGATGATCCTGGTTCCCCTCTCATCATTTTTACTGCCTCTTGTAGAGTCATTCGTTGAGTTAACACATGATCAATTTTTATTATCTGATCACCTTGAATTATTCCTGCAGCATCAGCAGGAGATCCCTCAACAATAGACATAACATTTATGATGCCATCAACAAAGCTAACTTCAATACCAAGTCCCCCAAATTTACCATTAGTAACTGACTGAATTTCTTTATAATCATCAATGTTTAAATAAGAAGAATGTGGGTCTAAATTCGAAATCATGCCAGATATAGCATTATCTATCATCACTTTATCATCAATATTTTCAACATAATTATTCTTAATAAGAGCAAAAACATTACTAAAATATCTCAGTTCATCTAGTGGTAAGACAGCGTAACTTTTTTGAGGCAAATTACCTGACCTAGCATTAAAAAATGAAATTATAAAGCAACAACATAATACTAAAAAAATAAATAATCTTCTAATTTTCATTCATTAGTCACTGACAAAATCTTATACAATTTTCATGATCAATGTTATACGTCAATCTATGCTTTGCCTTGGTTTTTCACAGAATCTAGAGATTTCTCTATGTCCTCAGGATCCCCAAGATAGTAATTTCGAATCACTTCTAAATTTTTATCTAGCTCATATACCAAAGGCTGTCCTGTTGGAATATTTAAATTCATTATATCTACATCTGGTATATTATCTATATGTTTTATCAGAGCTCTTAAACTATTGCCATGAGCGACTACAAGAACATTTCTTCCTGAACGTATGGCTGAAGATATGGATTCATTCCAAAAAGGTACTACTCGATTTACAGTATCTTTTAAACATTCAGATAAAGGAAGATATTTTTCTGGAATTTTACTATATCTAGAATCAAACCTCGGATGACGACTATCTTCTAAAGATAAAGGTTCAGGAGCAATATCATATGAACGTCTCCATATTAATACTTGTTCTTCCCCATATTTCTTGGCAGTATCTGATTTATTTAAACCTTGTAATTGTCCATAATGTCTTTCATTAAGACGCCAACTCAAACCTATAGGAGTATGCATAATGTTCATACTATCCAACGCTAACCATAAAGTCCTTATTGCTCTTTTCAACATAGAAGCATAAGCCAAATCAAAAGTATAGCCAGCCTCCTTCATAAGTAAACCAGCTTTGTTAGCCTGTTGACGTCCTTTTATTGTTAAGTCAACATCAGACCAACCAGTAAATCGATTTTCCGCATTCCATTCACTTTCTCCATGGCGCATTAAGACCAACTTATACATAAACAACTCCAAAAATACAATATTTATTAATAATAAAATTATTTTATAATGAAATACTATCAAATATAAATTTAAAATAAGATAAAACATTAAGTATAATGATCAATTACACCTATTTAAAGGATATTAAGTGAATTTCATAAATTTTCTTACTCAAACAAACAATATATTTTTTGTTGTTTCAGCTTTATTAACAGGTATCTATCTAATAATACTAAGCAATAAAAAAAATATTTTTGCAATTGATGTCTTAGAAGCAATAAATCTAATTAATAATAAACATGCTATTATTTTAGATCTAAGAATATATTCAGATTTCCAAAAATATCATATAGCACAATCTACAAATATTCAGTTAGATACTCTGGACTCATATTTAAAAAATATTGCTCAAGATAAAAATATTATATTTATACATGATAACAATAGCATCATAGAAAAACTAATCATTAACTTGAGAAAAAAAGGTTTTATAAATACATTTTATTTGTCAAATGGTATAAATACATGGATTAGTAATGACCTGCCTGTTGTTACAGACTTTAAGAAAAAATAATACTCTATCTCTAAATACATAGAAAAAACTCAAAATGAACCAAAAAGCAAAATTTAGTTTACAACGTATATATCTAAAAGATTTATCCATAGAAATGCCAAATGCACCTAAAATATTTATCAATCTAGATAAATATAAAATAGATGTTAATATTCAAGTAGATACAATTAGATTATCTGAAAATATTTTTGAATCCAGCATAACATCAATAGTTAAATCAACGGTGCATGAAAAGATTATTTATATAATAGAAGCAACACAAGCTGGAATCTTTGAATTTGAAAATATTAATCAGGAACATATAGATGAATTATTAAGCACAAACTGCTATACAATAATATATCCTTATTTAAGAGCAAATGTCTCTGATTTTATATCAAGAACATCACTACCTCCCATCAATTTGGAAGAACTAGATTTCAATTATTTGTATAAGAACAGTACCAATTAGATTATATTATTCTATAAACAATGGATGTCGATATTAAAAATAAAAGAAAATCTTTAAATATACTTGTTCTTGGTTCTGGTAGTTGGGGGACATCACTTGCCCTAGCAGCTAATAAAAACCATGACACCTGCCTATGGTCAAGAAATAGTAAACAAGTACAGAATATGAATCAATATAAAGAAAATTCTAAATACCTACCTGGAATAAACTTACCTCACAACCTTAAAATTACAGACAATATAGATAATTCTTTACTAGCATTAAGCACAACAGAAAATAAATCTTTAATTATAGTAAGTGTACCTATATCTGGCATCAGAAATATTTGTTCTATATTATCAGAAAAAATAAACAAGTTTGACCTTATAGAGACTCCAATTATTTGGACATCCAAGGGATTTGAAAATAATAGCGGTAATTTATTGCATGAAATTATACAACAAAATTTGCATATAACAAATTTGAAATATGGAATTCTCTCTGGTCCATCTTTCGCAAAAGAAGTAGCACTAGAACTACCTACAGCTCTAACTATTGCTAGCAAAAATACTGAGGTTTGCGAATTAGTTATACAAACTTTACATAGCAAATCATTACGTGTTTATAGTAGTCAGGATATTATTGGCGTTGAAGTAGGTGGAGCTTTAAAAAATGTTATTGCAATAGCATGTGGAATTTCAGATGGACTCCAGCTAGGTTCGAATGCTAGAGCTGCCCTAATAACAAGAGGATTACATGAAATAAAACGTTTTGGAATTGCATTAGGTGCACAAGAAAGTACCTTTTTAGGATTATCATGTTTGGGAGATTTAGTTCTCACATCTACAGGTGATTTATCAAGGAATAGAAATATAGGCATACAAATTGGACAAGGTTTTCCAGTTAATAATGTAATAAATTCCAATATCACAACTGAAGGTGTCAGATGTGCTCTTGCTATCAAAAATAGAGCAAAAAAGTTAAATATAGAACTACCAATTATAGAAACTGTTTGTTCAATACTATTCGATAAACTAGACCCAAAACAAGCAGTATCTATCTTATTACAAAGAGAATCAAAATATGAAAATCTTTAAATTAGTTTATTAAAAAAAGATCCGCTATAATCATTTTGACGCCATGCTTCATATATCGTTACAGCCACAGCATTTGATAAATTTAGACTTCTCTGCGTCATGAGCATAGGAATTTTTAAAAGCTGATTGTTTTTCAAAAAATGAATATCTTTTTTTGCCAGCCCTGCTGTTTCTCTACCAAATATAAAAACATCACCAGGGTAAAATTTAGTATCTGAAAACCTATTTCCTGATTTCGTAGTAAAAGCAAAACACCTATCAACACTAACACCAATAAAATCTAATGCATCATCCAAACTTTCATGTACTCGAACTGGCTGCCATTCATGATAATCTAAGCCAGCTCTTTTTAATTTTGCATTATCCATGTCAAAAGAAATAGGTTTAACCAAATGCAAAAATGATCCCGTATTAGCACATAGCCTAATAATATTACCAGTATTAGAAGGTATTTCTGGAGAAACTAATATGATATTAAACATAGCTATAAAATTAATAATGTATTATAAAAGCAGTCATTATATAAAAAACTTAATAAATAATCCTCATTTTCAAAAAAAATCATTAGATAACTATTCATATGAACAAATTGCGTAAAAACATAAATACTAATCATGTTATTAGACAATTTACAAAACGAAAGAATTTAGCAAAAGCACAGTTCTTATATAGTGAAATAGCTAATAGAATGATCAATAATTTAAAATTTATCAAAATAAAACCAGAAGCCATACTAGACGTTGGGTGTGGATCTGGTGAAAACATCAATCTATTGAGATCTTTATACAAAGAAAGCAATTATATAGGTTTGGATAATTGTTCTGCATTGTTGGATGTATCAATCAAAAAATTTAAAACATTAAAATTTTTCATCAAACAATTATTAACAAGAGAAAAAATTCCTTCTTTTATTCAATCTGATATGTCTTCAACGACTTTCGATGCAAATTCATTCGATCTCATATGGTCTAATCTTTCCATACATTGGCATCCAATGGTTTATCATGTATTCAAAGAGTGGTATAGAATAATAAGACCTAATGGTCTAATAATGTTTTCTTGTTTTGGTCCAAACACTTTAAAAGAAGTTAAATTGGCTCTAAACATGGCAGAATTAAATACTAAAATGATTGATTTTATTGATATGCATGATTTTGGTGACATGTTATTAGATATCGGCTTCGAGAGTCCAGTCATGAGCCAGGAAACAATAAACCTAACTTATCAAACTCCACAAAATTTAATAAAAGATATTCATAATCTTGGAGGTAATCCTTCAACAGAACGAAAATCTAGTCTTACTAGCAAAAAATGGATGAACAATTTATATGAACAAATAGAAAAACAACGAAACCAATCAAATTCAATTAATCTCACAATTGAAATAATATACGGACAAGCATGGAAAAAAACAGAGGATCATAAAAAACAGGAAAAAATCATTCCAATTAAAAAGATATTTTAACCTTTATCTACATTTCTTTTGCGAGAAGTTGTGGTTATGCCTAATTGTTTCAGTTTTCTATATAAATGTGTTCGTTCTAATCCTGTTCTTTCGGACACTCTAGTCATACTATAACCATCTTTCATCAAATGATATTCAAAATATACTCTTTCAAATGCATCCCTAGCATCTCTTAACGGTAAGTCTAATGACACACTACCTAATTTACAACCAGCATTATATTCAACAGGTACTAAACATGACTCCTCTATCCAAGGAACATTATTTTTACTGGGACTGGTGTCTTTAACTGGATTTCTAGTGGTTTTTACATCAGGTAATATTGTTTTATTACGCAATAAACCAGCAGAAACTGTTTTTAACAAACGTTGTGGAGAAATTGGCTTTTCTAAAAAATCTGTAGCCCCAATGCGAGTAGCTTCTACAGCAATATCTATACCTGCATGACCACTCATCATAATGACTGGCATATCCAATAAACCCTGCGATATCCACTCTTTTAAAAGGCTAACCCCATCTGTATCTGGCATCCATATATCTAACAAAACAAGATCTGGCCTTGAACGTAAACGAGCTTCTCTAGCTTGAGCTGCATTCTCTGCCTGTTCAACAGCATGACCTTCGTTATATAAAACTTCCGATAATAATTCTCGGATTCCAATTTCATCATCAACCACCAGAATTCTGGCCATATACTTTCCACCTATGCCAATCTATCATTAACCTTTAAATATAACATATTGAACTAATCATTCACAGATCTTAATTATTAAATTCTTCAATAATCATAATATGGAATAATCTAATTCTTTATAAACAATATTTATATAATAAAATTAACGGTAAATTATAACTATAATACTCGAAGAATAACTGCAAAACATATTACAAGTATGTTCTATAAAAAATTATATATATCATTATAAATATAAACAACCTTGCTTTTTATTTTTTGTAATCCGATCAAAATATAATATTTTTCAAGTTTTAACCTTTGTAAATAGAGCAAAGAAAAAACCATCATGACCCACTGTTAAAACATTACTTCTAGCAGGTAAAATTTGACCTGGAGAATCTAAAAGCAAAGCATCATTATGTTTTTCCAAAAATAATAAAACTTGATACACACATTCCTCTGGAAATATAGAGCATGTGCTATACAAGAAACGTCCTCCTGGAGCTAATGTATTCCAAAGAGAATCTATTATGCTACTTTGGATCAATCTAAAAGATTCTATATCATCATTTTTCTTTATCCATCTTATATCAGGATGTTTTCTAACAATGCCTGAAGCTGTACAAGGTACATCTGCAAGAATAATATCAAATAATTTACCATCCCACCATTGACCTATTTGCTTGGCATCTCCTTCTATAATTTTAATATTATTAGAATACAAATTTAAACGATCCAGGTTTTCCTGCAAACGACCTAACCTAGATCTATTAGAATCTAAAGCCACTAAATCAATGTCAGCTAATTCTAGCAGATGAGATGTTTTACCACCTGGTGCAGCACAAGCGTCCAAGACATTCATTCCATCCCTAACACACAACAAAGGAGCTGCTAATTGTGCCCCAGGATCTTGCACTGACCACATACCTTGTTGAAATCCTGGTAATTCTTTAACTGAATAAGATTTTTCAAGCACAATACCATTAAAACCAAATGCTTTAGCTTCAATACCATTATCATTAAAAAGATTTAATACGTTATCTCTATTACTATTCTTGATATTAACTCTTAATGTCAATGGAGCCTGTATATCAGTACAAGATAATATTTCAATCCATCGATTTGGATAATTAGTTTTTATTTTTTCTATCCACCATTCTGGGTAGTTCCAAATAGCCTGAGAAGATTTTTTTGCTAGAATTGATATTTCTGAACTACCCCTTAAAAATGATCGTAAACTAGCATTTAACAAACCTTTATATGGTCTAAGAAATGGAATAGACTTAGCTACTTTAACGCTCTCATTTACTATAGTGAAATCCCTATAAACTGGAACTTGTAAATCTAAGTTTTTGCCAGAAAATGATGAAAATTTTAATAAAGTCAACGATAATAAAAACAAAGATCGAAAAATTCCATTTGGATAAGATTTGATCAAGTAATTGCCAACAAAATTAGCCCAACCTAAATTTCTAAGAGCATGAAAAGTTAAAGACTGTACCGATGGCCTGATATTATGATCAAGATTATCTAAAAATAAGTTCAATGAACGACCATTTAATACCTCATCTAAGGCACAAGAGGACATATACATCTGCAAAGACAGCTTATCTCTTTTAAAATGAAATTTAAATGTAGGTTCCATATATGTAATAAATTATTTGGAATATTCGAAATCTATAACTTTCATACCTAATGATAATCTATCCTTATGACCACTAATAAAATCTGATATACTACATTTATTACAGCCTGATTTTTGAACTTCTTTTAAACGTAAAATACCTTTCCCTGTCGATATATCTAGACCTTGATGAACATTAATATCTGTAATCACTCCTGATGGCCCTTCAAAACTGGAATTAAATGCTAAGGCTTGCCATACTTTTATTGGTTTATCAAAAGATGGTAATTTAATTATAGCTCCTGGAAATGGATTAAAAGCTCTTATCTTCCTTTCCAAAGAAAAAGCATCATTTGAAAAATTTAATATTGATTCTGATTTTTCGATCTTTTTAGCATAAGAAACTCCATCTTTTGATTGAGGATTAACAGGCAATTTATCAATATTTTTAATAACATAACTAAGAGAACTAATACCTTCGTAAGCTAATCTTATCTCAAGATCTTTAGAACAAAAATCATCTAAAATTGGAACTTTAGACTGTAATAATATACAACCTGTATCTAAACCAGAATCCATTTTTATAATTGTAATGCCACTATATTTGTCTCCATATTCAATGGCCCTTTGTATAGGAGCTGCACCCCTCCATCTAGGTAATAAACTAGCATGGACATTAATACATCCTAATTTAGGTAGGTTAAGTAGCCAAGAAGGCAAAATTAAACCATACGCCACTACAATGATAATATCTGGAATTTCTTTGGTTAAAAAATCTCTAATATCATTAGATAGATCTTCCTGTTTTAAATTAGAAGGTTGAAAAATCTTTATCCCAGCTTCTAAGGCAGCCTGTTTTACTGGACTACTTTTTAACTTCATCCCTCTACCAGAAGGACGATCAGGTTGTGTAAAAACTGCAGAAATATCATAACCTAATGACAGTAAATGCACTAAGTGGGATCTAGCAAAATCTGAAGTTCCAGCAAAAATTATACGCATATTTACTAAAATCTTCCTAAGATGTTTTATTTTTTAATTTATTAAGTTTTTTTATTCTATTAGAAATGCGTTCTCTTTTAAGAGAAGATAAATAATCTATAAAAAGCCTACCATTTAAATGATCTATCTCATGTTGTATACATCTTGACAATAAACCATGAGCATCAAACGTTTTTGCAACTCCATATTGGTCGTATGCTGTACAAGTTATACTATAAGATCTTAAAACTTTTTCATAAGTATCAAAAACAGACAAGCATCCCTCTTCTGACAGTTCTTTTGTATCACTAAAAGTAACTATTTCTGGATTGATCAACACCATCAAATTATTACGCTCTTTTGAAACATCTATAACAACAATTCTCTTATGAATATCAACTTGTGTCGCAGCTAAACCTATACCATTAGAATGGTACATAGTATGTGCCATATCTTCAACAAGTTTAGTTAATTGCTCATTAAAATTTATAACACGATCTGCCACTATATTTAAGCGCTCATTTGGATATTTAAGAATAGGAAGTAATATCATTATTTAAAAATTAATAATTAAAACACTGTCTTTTAATATTATAATCTGTAAAATCTGCTTACTAGTCAATAATAGGCGATTATTTTTTATTTTGTTACTTTTTTCTACATACTATGAATAACGACAAGTTCCTACAAGAAAGATTAGAGTCAATTAATGAGAGAATAACAAAAACATGTCAAAGAATTGGGTGTGATAAACAAATTTCTATTTTACCCGTTAGCAAGACTTTTAATTCCGAAATTATAGCAAAGACTTTAAAAGTTCTTAAAATGAAAAGATTCGGAGAAAATAGAGCCCAAGAAATAAAAACTAAACACCATAACCTATTGGAATATAATATTGAATGGGTTATGATAGGTAATCTACAACTTAATAAAGTAAATTCAATAATAAATTGTATAGGAGAAATACAATCTTTGGATAGACTTGAATTAGCAAAAGCTATTGATCATCAACTTCAAAAAAACAACAAAACAATAAAAGCTTTAGTTCAAATTAAAACATCTCCAGAACCAACCAAACATGGTATCTATCCAAATGATTTACTACCCTTCCTTCAAAAGGTATCTGATAATTTTCCAAGAATAAACATTTCTGGCCTTATGACAGTTGCTGAACTAACTGAAGACAAAGATAAAATAAGATCATGTTTTCGAACAATTAGAAAATTAAGGGATAAAGTTTCGAAGTATAATATAGCATCAGTAAATATGGAAAATCTTTCTATGGGTATGAGCAAAGATTTTGAAATAGCCATTGAAGAAGGCTCTACAGAGATAAGATTAGGATCTATTCTCTTCGGTCATAGATAATTCCAATTATAATAATTTAATATTCTGTTAAAATAAAATGAATTATTATTGTGTTATCTTGGGTAAGCATTTTTAATTTTAACTTTTTATATTATACAAATATGTCTACAGATTATTTAAAACGTATACTTACAGCAAAAGTATACGATGTCGCTCGTGAAACACCATTAGATGCTATGCCTTTACTTAGCAATCGTATTTCAAATAATATTTTCATAAAACGTGAAGATACCCAACCAGTATTTAGCTTTAAACTGAGAGGGGCTTACAATAAAATGGCTAATTTATCTCCTGAAGCTATCAAGCATGGAGTTATAGCAGCATCAGCTGGAAACCATGCACAAGGAGTTGCTTTATCGGCAAAGAAAATGGGATGTCGTGCCGTTATAGTCATGCCAACAACTAGCCCTCAATTGAAAATAGATGCGGTAAAAAGACTAGGAGGAGAAGTTGTTCTAGTAGGAGAAAGCTATACAGACTCTTACAATCATGCTGTTTTGTTAGAAAAAAAAGAGAACTTAACATTTGTACACCCATTCGATGATCCAGATGTAATTGCTGGACAAGGAACCATTGGGATGGAAATACTAAATCAACATTCGAAACCTATAGAAGCTATATTCTTAGCTGTAGGTGGCGGCGGCTTGATCTCTGGAGTTGCCGCTTATGTTAAGCAATTGCGTCCTGAAATAAAAATAATAGGTGTACAGACTGAAGATTCAAATGCTATGTATCAAAGTATCAAATCTGGTCAAAGAGTTGAATTAAAAGATGTTGGCCTATTCTCTGATGGAACAGCAGTGAAACTAGTTGGGAAAGAAACTTTTAGACTAGTACAAAAATATGTTGACGATTTTGTTATAGTTAACACAGATTCTATATGTGCGGCTATAAAAGATGTTTTCCAAGAAACACGCACAGTACTAGAGCCAGCTGGAGCAATGGCAATTGCGGCTGCAAAGAAGTATGCATCGGAAAAGAAGATATCAGGAAAAAATTTAATAGCTATATCTTGTGGTGCAAATATTAATTTTGATAGGTTGAGATTTGTTGCAGAAAGAGCAGATGTAGGAGAAATGAAAGAAGCCGTTTTTGCTGTTACAATACCAGAAAAAAGAGGAAGCTTTAAAAAATTTTGTGAATTGTTAGGCAAAAAAAATATTACAGAATTCAATTATAGAATATCGGATGAAAAAAATGCCCATATTTTTGTGGGAATAGGAATATCTTCTTTAGAAGAAAAGAATGCGCTAGAAAATACATTTAAAAATAATGGATTTAAAGTAATGGATTTAAGTGCTGATGAACTAGCAAAAGCTCACCTAAGATACATGGTAGGAGGCCGTTCTAATTTAAGCAACAATGAATTGCTATATAGATTTGAATTCCCTGAACGCCCAGGAGCTCTAATAAACTTCCTTAATACTATGAATCCTGAATGGAATATCAGTTTATTTCATTATAGAAATCATGGAGCAGATTATGGAAGAATACTTGTAGGTATTCAAGTTCCAGATTCTGATAAAGAAATATTCGATAGCTTTCTAAAAAAATTATCTTACCCTTTCTGGGATGAAAATAATAATCCTGCGTATAAGATTTTTTTATAGAAAATAAATTTGATTGAGTCTTTGAGAAAATAGGTTTTAATGACCAGAGACTCATCAATCTTTATTAACTAATTTCCCCATATTCAATCTATATATATTATGAAATATACCATCAGGTATTTCAGCATGTGTCACTAAAATAATACTTCTTTTATAAAATTTATTTATATTTTTTAAATCTCTAAAAAAATCTTGCTCTAGTTTATAATCAAGACCAGCCGTTGGTTCATCCAAAATTAATATAGAAGATTTTGACAATAAAGACCTTGCTAAGCATAATCTTCTTGCTTGACCTACTGATAAATTAGAACCATATTCTCCTATCCAAGTATCCAAACCATATGGCAATGAATTTACAAAACTATCTAATTGTACATGAATGAGAACTTGCCATAGCTCTGCTTCACTAGCTAATGAATTACCTATAATAAGATTGCTTCTAATACTGCCCATGAAAACTGGAGAATCTTGGCTAAGTAATAAAATTCTTTTATGAAGTTCTGACTGAGAGCTTTCCTTAATATTACAACCACCAAAACTTATTGATCCAGTAATTGGATCTTCCTGTCTAATTAACAAGCTTAATAAAGTCGATTTGCCAGCACCACTTGGCCCAACAATAGCAATTCTTTCTCCAATATTTAAATCAAAACTTAAATCTTTTAAAACATAATCACTATCACTTAATGTCATATTGCTATTATAAGTAAAACTCAGATTTTCTACCGATAAAACTCCTTGCAAGGGTAATTTTTTGGGATTAAGTTGATCAGATATACTAATTTCACTGTTCATTATCATATGGACTCTATCAGCACTACTTATTGCTGTCCCTAGTTTAGTAGATCCTCTAACAATAGCATTAAATATTTCTAAAAAACCAAAAACACTTAATAATATCCCTACAAAAATAGGGAAATCAATTACCTCACCATCAATATAGCTAAAAGTCATAAATAACATACCAACTATTAATAATCCTGCTAATAAATTATTTAAATAAATAGCTGTGCTTGAAACAATAGAATATTTTTTTTTGTTTGAAGATAAATCTTTACATAATTTATCAAAGTCATATTGTCTTTGTTTAAACATATCAAAGATAACAATATCGGAATGAGATCTCATTGTTTCTAAAACTGATTCTCTAATTTCAGCTGAAAACTTCTGATTATTTAATCCTAATTTTTTAGAAAAAATAATTACCGCATAGGGAACAATAAAAATTGTTAAAATTGTAAAAGGCAAAACAATAAATATACCTATAGGCATAAATTTTAACAAAAATATAATAAAACAAATACTTAATACCAAGGCTATAATCATTGGTTGTAAAAATAAAAGAAACACAGTATCCAACGTATCTATATCATTGGTCATTCTAGATACCAAGTCTCCATTACGGTATTTTGCTAGATCTTTCGGTGCAAATCTAATTAATGATTCAAATAACTTTACACGAATATCTGATAAAAGATGTAGTATGGCATTATGACCTGTTATTTTCTCAACATATCTTGCTATAACTTTTATAATTGAAAAAACTCTAATCAAGGCAGACGGAACAAAGAGATTAAAATACATACCACATACAACTAAAGCAGATGCAGTTAGAAGCCACCCAGAAACATATAATAAAAAAATCCCAGACAAAATAGTTATGAACAAAAAAAACAATGAATACAGCAAATTAAGTTTTCTTTTCTTAAAAAAAATCCATAAAGTATTTAATAAAAGTTTCATATATCACTAATTAAATTTTTTTCTAAAAACCACCTAATAGAAAATCTTTCAGAAACTTGTTTTGAATGAGTAACGATCAAAAGAGTTTTATTTTGAGAAAATGAAATAATTTCATCTATTAAGCGAAGCTCTGTTACTACATCTAAATGTGCAGTTGGTTCATCTAATAATATAAGAGACGGATTTCTTAAAAATAACCTTGCAATTGATATTCTCTGAACTTGCCCTCTTGACAATCCTCGACCATTTTTGCCTAGTATCGTGTCTAAACCATTTTTTAAATCATTTGTAAAATCTAGCACCAATGATTTCTTTGCTGCATCTAACAAATCTTTATGTGTTGCATAAGGATTACCAATCATGATATTTTCAGCAATAGTGCCTTCAAATACATATGGATTTTGTCCAATTAAACAAGTTTGCATGCGCAAATATTTCTTGGGCCATAATTTAGAATCAATATTGTTTAAACTAATATTGCCAGCATAATTCCTAAGCCCAACTATAGCCTCCAACAAAGAAGTTTTGCCAACGCCACTAGGACCTAACAAACAAACATGCTGCCCTGGTAATATATCTAAATTAATATTTTTTAAGACGAAATTAGAATTGCCTTCATAACATAAATCTAGATTTCTAATGCTTAACTTTATTGAAGTACTATTAAACTCTTCAAAGTTAATCTCATCATTTAATATTTCATCAATAACCTTGAAATTTTGATTTAAATCAGGTAAACCATCGAATATATTTCTAATATTATCTGATGCTGCACGAGCTGCAGCTCGATCATGATAATGCAAGGCCATTTGCCTTAATGGAAAATATATCTCCGGAGCCATTAATAAAAAAAATAATCCCGTTTGTAACACAAGGGTATTATTACTATTAAGAAAACCTAAAAAATTTAATCCTATATATAATGCAACACTAGCAACACCAAGAGATGCAAAAAATTCCAATACAGCAGATGAGATAAATGCAATTTTTAAAACATCCAATGTGCTATGTCTTAAAGAATCACAAACTTGCTTCAAATAGATTAACTCTGCTTCTTCCCTACCGTACATCTTAAGAGTATCTAAACCTCTAACCCTATCCGCAAAAAAACCCGAAAGTCTAGAAAAAGACCTCAAATGCTTTTTACTTGCTTCTTCTGCCCCAAATCCAATGAGAGCCATAAATAATGGTATTAAAGGGATAGTAACCAATAATAATATTCCAATTATCTTATCAAACAACAAAATAAAAATAGAAAATACTATAGGAAGGACAATAGCATTTATTACAACTGGAATATACTTAGAAAAGAAACCATCTAAAACTTCCACTTGATCAATTATGCTAGCAGCAATTTCTCCTGAAATTCTTACCTTAGTCCATTGTGGGCCTTGGTTCCATATGCGATAAAACAATAACTGTCTTATATGATATTTAATATTTTCTGATGCAAATATGCCAGCCATATCACCTAAATAAATAGTAGTATATCTTAGCAAATACAAAAACATAAAAATAAATATTTGTTGATATAAATCTGAGATTATCAAATGATCTATGACAATGCCTGACACTATTTTAGAGAAAATCCATAATTGTAAAATTAAAAAAACGCCACTTACCAACGGTGCTAGTATAGCAACAAACATTGGAAGAGGCGTAAATTTCACCAGTCCTCTAAGCCAAGACCCTAGGGCCTTGGCTATATCTTTTGGCAATTTATTTTTTATTTCCACAAAAAATAATCATAATTATAAGTTTTAATTATCTTCTGTTCTATTTTGATATTCAAATAAAACAGCACTAATTATGCTAAGAGAAGCAGCAAAACATAGACCAACTATCCATGAAAAATACCACATAAAACTCTCCGAAATATTATTAATAAGAATTTGGTGTTTCATTAACAGAAGTTTCTGTAACAACCCCTCTCATAACACGATATACCCAAGATGTATACAATAATACTATTGGCAATAACAATATTGCTACTAACAACATAATCCATAAAGTAAAACAACTTGAAGAAGCATCCCATAAGGTTAAACCTCCTCTACAATCGCCTAAACAAGATGGAAGTAAAAAAGGGAATAAGGAAACACCAACAGTCACTATAATACCTATTATTGCACAAGTAGAGCCTAAAAAAGCTATCCTGTAGCTCTTACTTAAAAAACCCATAATCGATAATAAAGAACCAATCACTCCTAAAATTGGCACCAACCATGCAGCAGGGAACTTTTCATAATTAAGCAACCAAGCTCCTTTCTTAACCTCTACTATCTTCAATAATGGGTTTGAAGCTGCATTATAATCTATATTATTTACTATAATTTGCCCATCCAAACTCTTCACCCAAAAACCACCTGCTATAAAAAATAAAGCCGTCAATAATGCAAAAATAACTCCTAATCTCCAAGCCCGATCCTGAATAACACCATCAGTTTTAATGGATAAAAAAGCTGCCCCATGCGTTAATAACATACATACACTCAAAAGACCAGCTAACAACGCAAAAGGGGTAAATAACTGTAAAAACGAACCTTCATAAATAACACGAAGTGTAGATTGATCAAAACCTAAAGGCACTCCTAATATAACATTACCAACGGCAACCCCAAATACAAGTGAGGCAACTAATCCAGTAAATGACAATGCCATATCCCATGAATTTCTCCAAGATGGAGATTCTAATTTGCTTCTATACTTGAAAGCAACCGGTCTTATTATCAAAGCTACTAAAAGTAAGAGCATAGCCAAATAAAAGCCAGAAAAAGAAGCTGCATATATTAGAGGCCAAGCAGCAAAAATAGCACCTCCTGCAGTTATAAGCCAAACTTGATTGCCTTCCCATATTGGCCCAACTACATTAATAACAACTCTCCGCTCATTATCACTCTTTGCTACAAAAGGAAGTATAGCAGCAATTCCAAGGTCAAACCCATCAGTTAATGCAAAACCAATTAGTAAAACTCCCAATAGCACCCACCAAATTACCCGCAAAGTAGCATAATCTAAAAACATGATAGATTCCATAAACAATCTCTCTTTAATTATTGAATTTCATTATGTTTATTTTATCGAGAAGTTATTTCAGAAATAGAAACATCATCTTCTAATACAGGACCTTTTCTAATAGCATTCAACATAACCTTAAAGCCCAATATAAATAAAACTGTATATATTAATAAGAATATTGCCAAGCTAATTGAAAGATCCAGAATTGTTAAACCAGAAGCCGCATAAGAAGTAGGAAGAACTCCTTCAATAACCCATGGTTGCCTACCATATTCTGCTACCAACCAACCACAGTCTATCGCAATCCAAGGAAGAGGCAAAGTAAACAATGCTAGCTTTAAAAGAAACTTAGATTTATAAAGTTTGTTCTTCCATGCTAGCCATAAAGATACTGAAAATAAAACTATAAAATAAAAACCTAACAATACCATAATCCTAAAAGCATAGAATAAATAAGTTATGCCACCAGGAATTACATAAGAGGCTGCTTTATCTATATCCTCGTCTGTTATGTTATTAAAATCTGCTTTATAACGCTTCAATAAAAGACTATATCCAAGATCATTCCAATGGGCATCAAATACTTTCCTAGCTTCATTATCTTGAGAATTAGTCCTAATTTTTTCAAGTGCATTATATGCAAGAAGACCATTTTTTATTCTAATCTTAGCTAAGTCTACTAAATCGTTAATGCCAATTAATTTTTCATCCAATGAACGAGTTGCTATAATACCCATCAAGTATGGAATTTTAATCTCAAAATCATTTTTCTTTTTTTCTGCATTAGGCCATGCCAATAAATTAAAACCAGCTGGAGCAGGTTCAGTTTCCCACATAGACTCAATAGCAGCAAGTTTCATTTTCTGATGATCACTAGCTAAATAGCCGCTCTCATCCCCTAGTATCACCGCTGATATAGAACCACAAAAACCAAATGCCACTGCAACAGCAACAGATCGCTTGGCTATATCTGTATACTTATTCTGCAATAAATACCATGCGCTAATAGCAAAAACAAATACTGCACCAGTTATATAACCAGCACTAACAGTATGCACAAATTTTGACTGGGCAACAGGATTAAACACAACTGCAGCAAAATCAGTCATTTCCATACGCATAGTATCTGGATTAAAAACGGCACCAACTGGATTTTGCATCCAAGCATTTGCAATTAGAATCCATAACGCTGAAAGATTTGAGCCTATGGCAACTAACCACGTTACTATCAAATGGCTAATTTTTGACAAACGATTCCAACCAAAGAAAAACAATCCGACAAAAGTTGCTTCTAAGAAAAAAGCCATTAGACCTTCTATAGCAAGCGGAGCTCCAAAAATATCACCAACATAATGACTATAATAAGACCAGTTCATGCCGAACTGAAATTCCATCACTACACCAGTTGCAACTCCAAGAGCAAAATTTATGCCAAATAACGTGCCCCAGAACATCGTTATTCGCTTCCATACTTCTTTACCTGTGATTACATAAACGCTTTCCATTATTGCTACTAATACCGATAAGCCCACTGTTAAAGGGACAAAGATAAAATGATAAAAAGCTGTGGCAGCGAATTGAAATCTAGACAGGTCAACTACATCAATATCAAACAT
>JADMLC010000012.1 GCA_019278155.1 Candidatus Kinetoplastidibacterium crithidiae | reverse complement strand
GCCTAGAGAAGTTATAGATTCAACTTTGAACTCTGTGCGTTCTATTGCTCGGTTAATTGAGGATCAAGATGGAGGAGAAATTAATAGACTACGACGTAGAGCTTATGATTCTGTTATGACATCTTTGGCAGTTGAGGGTTATTTTTGCCCAATAGTAAATTTTGACGTTAGTAATGAAGGTTGTGATGAAAAATGGAAGATTAGCATTATTT
>JADMLC010000011.1 GCA_019278155.1 Candidatus Kinetoplastidibacterium crithidiae | reverse complement strand
CTACTAAAAAATAAACTAAGCAATAATTTTAGATACCACACCGGCACCCACTGTTCTACCACCTTCACGTATCGCAAATCTTAGTCCTTCTTCCATTGCGATCGGAGATAAAAGCTTCACAGTAATACTTACATTATCGCCAGGAAGAACCATCTCTTTATCTTTAGGTAAATCGATAGTACCTGTAACATCAGTAGTACGAAAATAAAACTGAGGACGATAACCATTAAAGAAAGGAGTATGACGACCACCCTCTTCCTTAGATAAAACATAAACCTCGGCTGTAAATTCAGTATGAGGAGTAATAGTACCTGGCTTTGCTAAAACTTGGCCACGCTCAACATCCTCTCTCTTTGTTCCTCTCAACAAGATACCAACATTATCACCTGCTTGACCTTGATCCAACAATTTGCGGAACATTTCAACACCAGTACAAGTAGTCTTAATTGTATCTTTGATCCCTACTATCTCAATTTCTTCACCAACCTTAACAACACCTCTTTCCACACGACCAGTAACAACAGTTCCTCGACCTGATATAGAAAAAACATCCTCAACTGGCATCAAAAAGGCCCCATCTACAGCGCGTTCTGGTGTTGGTATATAACTATCTAAAGCATCAGCTAACGCTAAAATAGCTTTTTCTCCTAATTCCCCTTTATCACCTTCCAAGGCCAGTTTGGCTGAGCCTTTAATAATTGGAGTATCATCCCCTGGAAAATCATATTTAGACAATAATTCACGAACTTCCATTTCTACAAGCTCGAGCAACTCTTCATCGTCAACCATGTCTGATTTATTTAGGAATACCACAATATATGGCACACCAACCTGACGAGATAACAGTATATGTTCTCTTGTCTGAGGCATAGGACCATCAGCAGCAGAAACAACAAGAATAGCACCATCCATCTGAGCTGCTCCTGTTATCATGTTTTTTACATAATCGGCATGCCCAGGACAATCCACATGCGCATAATGACGATTAGACGTCTCATACTCCACATGAGCAGTATTTATTGTAATGCCTCTAGCCTTTTCCTCTGGAGCAGCATCAATCTGCGCATAACCGCAAGCCTCTCCTCCAAACTTAGCTGCCAAAACAGTAGTAATAGCAGCTGTTAAAGTTGTTTTACCATGATCAACGTGACCAATAGTACCTACATTTACATGAGGCTTACTACGTTCAAACTTGCCTTTAGCCAT
>JADMLC010000010.1 GCA_019278155.1 Candidatus Kinetoplastidibacterium crithidiae | reverse complement strand
GGACACTCCGACTCGAGATTACAAAAGCCGTCACTACGGCCCCAGGTTGATACGTTTCCAGGAAACTCTTTTTTCTAAAAGCTTCCTGGAAACGCAAAAGCCCGGAAACAACAAAATAGTTATTCCGGGCGAAATTAAAAACATTATTTAATTTCTACTTTTGCTCCAGCTTCTTCTAATTTCTTCTTAATAGCATCAGCATCAGCTTTAGAAACCCCTTCCTTAACTGCTTTAGGAGCACTATCAACCAAATCTTTGGCTTCCTTCAATCCTAAGCTCGTAATTTCACGAACAGCCTTAATAACACTTACTTTATTAGCACCAACTTCTAACAACATCACATTAAATTCAGTCTGTTCTTCAACAGCAGCAGATGCTGATGCTGTCGGAGCGGCCACAGCTACAGCTGCTGCTGCTGAAACACCAAATTTTTCTTCCATATCTTTAATCAGCTCCGATAACTCGAGAACTGTCATATTAGATACTGCTTCAAGAATTTCACTTTTACTTAACGACATTTTAAAGAACTCCAAAATTACATTATGCCAGACAAAATTGCCTAAATATTTAACAAACTAATAACAACCTTCAAAAAAGAATTACTTTTTCAAATCACATACAGCTGAAAGACCTCTTACAAATTTTGTAGGAATCTCATTAAGAGTACGAACAAATTGAGCAATAGGAGCCTGTAATGTTGCAGCCAATTTAGCTAACAACTCTTCTCTTGAAGGCATATTAGCCAAAGCAACAACAGCAGTATAATCCAACAAGTAATTAGGCAAAGCACCGGCTTTAATTATTAACTTGTCATTATTTTTAGCAAAATCAGCTAAAACCTTAGCTGCCGATACAGGATCTGAACTAACACCATAAATCAATGGCCCAGTCAATTTATCAACCAACAATGCAAAATCTGTATCTGCAATAACACGACGTGCCAACGAGTTTTTTAAAACTCTAATATACACACCAGAATCACGCGCAATTTTACGCAATGAAGAAACAGAAGCGACATCAAGACCTCGATATTCAGCAATAACAACAGACTGAGCATTCGATATTTTTAACTGCATCTCTTGAATAACTATCGCTTTCTCTTGACGATTAAGACTCACAGGCGAAATACTCCACTAAAAAAACGTTACCCGGAATCGGCGTCTAGCTGAGTTCTTACATAAAAGAAATCACTTCACAAATACGCCGTCTACGTTGGAATTGATACAGCACACAATATTAAGCAAACTACATAAAGCTCCAACGATCTTTGACTGAAATGTCTATAAAACCAAACATAGCGTTCAAAGCATAAAAACCAAAAAGTTAACCTATAGAAGATAGATCAACTCTTACACCTATTCCCATTGTCGAAGACAAAGAAATTTTTCTTAAATAAACACCTTTAGAAGACACTGGCTTATTTTTCCTTAAAGCATCAACCAAAGCTATCGCATTAGAAACCAAACTATCTACCCCAAAGGAAGCCCTGCCTATAGTAGAATGTATTATACCATTTTTATCTGTTCTATATTGAACTTGACCTAATTTAACATTCTTAACAGCTTCGGCTACATCCATGGTAACAGTACCAACTTTAGGATTAGGCATCAAACCACGAGGACCTAAAATTTGGCCCAAAGAACCAACAATTTTCATTGCATCAGGAGATGCAATAACTACATCAAAATTAATTTGACCAGATTTTATAGAATTTGCAAGATCTTCAAAACCAACTATATCTGCACCCGCCAACCTAGCTGATTCAGCCTTATCCCCTTGAGCAAAAACAGCTACTCTAACATTTTTTCCTGTTCCTGATGGCAGGATAACAGAGCCACGAACCAATTGATCAGATTTTTTTGCATCAATACCGAGTTGCACAGCTATATCTATAGACTCATCAAATTTAGCATTAGCAGTATCTTTTAATAACTGCAAAGCGTCAGAGATAGCATAGTGTTTAGAAGAATTTACCTTTCTTGAAATATCAAGCATTCTTTTACTTAGTTTTTTCACGATTAAACACCCTCCACTTTGACACCCATACTACGAGCACTACCAGCTATAGTGCGAACAGCAGCATCTAAGTCAGCAGCCGTTAAATCAACAGCTTTGGCTTTGGCTATTTCTTCAGCCTGTTCTCTGGTTAAAACTCCAACCTTATCAACATGAGGTTTAGCAGAACCTTTTTGCAAAGAAATTGCTTTTTTAATCAATACAGTTGCCGGAGGAGTTTTTAATATAAAAGTAAAACTCTTATCAGCAAACGCTGTAATAACAACAGGAATTGGAAGACCAACTTCCATGCCTTGTGTTTTAGCATTAAATGCCTTACAAAACTCCATAATATTCAATCCTCGTTGACCCAAAGCTGGGCCAATAGGAGGAGATGGAGTTGCCTTACCAGCAGGTACTTGTAATTTAATAAAACCTACTATCTTTTTTGCCATTAATTTATCTCCTAATGGGTAATATCGCTATAAAAGCTCCCCATACACACATAAAAAAACAATCAAGTCTTTTCCACTTGACTAAAATCAAGTTCTACAGGAGTAGATCTACCAAAAATTGTTACGGAAACTCTGATTTTGTTTTTCTCATAGTTTACTTCTTCAACATTACCATTGAAGTCAGCAAAAGGACCATCCTTTACCCTTATTATTTCACCTATCTCAAATAAAACTTTCGGCCTAGGTTTTTCAAAACCCTCTTCCATTTTAGCAAGAATTTTTTCAATCTCAGAATCCGCAATAGGTGTAGGTTTATTACCATGACCACCTAAAAACCCTGTAATCCTATTCGTATTTCTTACTAAATGCCATGTTTCATCTGTTAAATCCATTTCAAGCAACATATAGCCAGGGAATATAGATCTCTCCGTAATAGATTTATGACCATTTTTTACATCTATCACCTCTTCAGAAGGAATAAGTATCCTTCCAAACGAAGAACGCAAACCAGCAGCATCAATACGATCATTTAGTACTTTCAAAACATTCTTCTCCATGCCTGAAAAAACATGAATAATGTACCAACGTTTATTCATCTAAGCTACCTATTTCCATCCCAAAAAAACAACATAAAGCAAATATTCTATACATTTATCAATAATCAAAATAAACAAACTAACAGAAAAAGCAAAAACAAATACCACAAGAGTCATTCTCAAAGCTTCTTTACGCTGAGGCCAAGACATTAGTTTTAGCTCAAAAAAAGAATCTTTTACAAAAGAAATTAAAAACCTGCCAAGTTTACTAAAAACAAACAATATACCTGATAAAACAATAAAAAAGACAAAAACCAATAGTCTTTCATAAAAGCTTCTATCGCTTAAAATATTAAAACTAATAAAAGAACTTAAAAACAACAATACAGATAAAAAAAATTTTAGTTTATCAGTAAAACCAACAGAATTTTCTAAATTAGAATTAGACATTTTCAACCTATGCCAAAACACTATTGATGGCAGGGGCAGTAGGAATCGAACCTACAGCCTTCGGTTTTGGAGACCGACGCTCTGCCAATTGAGCTATACCCCTATAACATAGAATGGTAAATATTCTAATAATAGGGATATATAGTACTTTATACCTTAATTTTTTCAAAAAATAAACGAAACACTTACAAATTCAAAATAATTGAGTAAGCTATTTTTGTCAATATTCATTATTTAGTCCGAGCTGCTATTACTTCATCTACAACATTTTTTGGAGCTTCAGAATAATGCTTAAACTCCATAGTATATGTAGCTCGACCTTGTGTCAAAGAACGAAGATTAGTAGCATAACCAAACATTTCAGCCAAAGGAACCTCTGACTTTATTATTTTTCCACCACCAATAATATCATCCATGCCTTGAACCATTCCTCTACGTGATGATAAATCACCCATTACGGAACCAGCGTACTCTTCTGGAGTCTCTACTTCGACAGACATCATAGGCTCTAAAATTACAGGACTTGCTTTTCTTAAACCTTCTTTGAAAGCTATTGAACCAGCCATTTTAAAAGCATTTTCATTAGAATCAACATCGTGATATGATCCAAAAAACAAGGTAACCTGGACATCAACCACAGGATATCCTGCAAGCACACCAGATGGAATTGTTTCTTGAATACCTTTATCAACTGCCGGAATATATTCCCTTGGTACCACCCCTCCCTTAATAGCATCTATAAACTTATAACCACTACCTGGAGGCAAAGGCTCTACCTTAAGAACTACATGACCATATTGCCCACGACCACCAGACTGTTTAATAAATTTGCCTTCAGCTTGATCACAAACTTTTCTGATCGTCTCTCTATAAGCGACCTGAGGTTTGCCAACATTAGCCTCGACCCCAAACTCTCTCTTCATCCTATCCACTAAAATTTCTAGATGCAATTCCCCCATACCAGAAATAATAGTTTGACCTGATTCTTCATCACTACGAACTCTGAAAGATGGATCCTCTTGAGCTAAGCGAGATAAAGCAAGCCCCATTTTCTCTTGATCTGCTTTAGATTTAGGCTCTACAGCTTGAGATATAACAGGCTCTGGAAAAACCATTCTTTCTAGACTAATATGACTATCTATATCACATAAAGTTTCACCTGTAGTTACATCCTTAAGCCCAACCACTGCAGCAATATCACCGGATAAAACTTCTTTTATTTCTTCTCGATTATTAGCATGCATTTGCAACAATCGACCTATACGCTCTTTCCTTCCTTTAATAGGATTAAAAACTGTATCACCAGATTTTAAAATACCTGAATAAACTCTAATAAATGTTAGCTGACCAACAAAAGGATCACTCATCAATTTAAAAGCCAAAGCAGACATTTTTTCTTGATCATTGGACTTACGATAAACTTCATTACCATCATCATCAAGACCAGCTACAGGAGGAATATCTACAGGTGAAGGCAAATAATCTATTACAGAATCCAGCATCCTTTGAACACCCTTGTTCTTAAAAGCACTACCACAAAGCATCGGCTGAATCTCACACGCAATAGTTCTTTTACGAATAGCCATATTGATTTCAGACTCACTTAATGTTCCAGTCTCAAGATACTTGTCCATTAATTCTTCTGATGACTCAGCAGCAACTTCAAGCAAATTCTCTCTCCATTTATTTGCTTGTTCTTTTAAATTATCCGGAATAGGAACATAATTAAATTTTATACCTTGACTTTTCTCATCCCAAATAATTGATTCCATTCTTACCAAATCAATCACGCCTAAAAACTGATCTTCAGCTCCTATTGGTATAACTATAGGCACAGGATTTGCTTTTAATCTAGATTTTAATTGATCATAAACCTTAAAAAAATTTGCTCCAGTACGATCCATTTTATTTACAAAAGCTAGTCTAGGCACTTTGTATTTATTAGCTTGACGCCATACTGTTTCTGATTGTGGCTGAACACCTCCAACAGCACAATACACCATGCAAGCTCCGTCTAGCACTCTCATTGATCTCTCAACTTCTATAGTGAAATCAACGTGACCAGGAGTATCAATAATATTTATCCTATGCTCAGGATAATTGTTAGCCATACCTTTCCAAAAAGCAGTTGTAGCAGCTGAAGTAATAGTGATTCCTCTTTCTTGCTCTTGCTCCATCCAGTCCATAGTGGCAGCCCCATCATGGACTTCACCTATTTTATGATTAACCCCTGTATAAAATAAAATACGTTCTGTAGTAGTAGTTTTACCTGCATCTATATGGGCAGATATGCCTATATTCCTATAACATTCTATAATTGTCTTACGAGCCATTATTGATCCTCATAACCTACCAACGAAAATGACTAAAAGCCTTATTAGCTTCAGCCATTTTATGAGTATCTTCTCTTTTCTTCATGGCTGCGCCACGATTTTCTGAAGCATCAAGCAACTCGCCAGCTAAACGCAAATCCATAGATTTCTCACCACGTTTTTTAGCTGCCTCTCTGAGCCATCTCATTGACAAAGCCAAACGTCTAACTGGTCTAACTTCAACTGGAACTTGATAATTAGCTCCACCTACACGTCGACTTTTCACTTCCACGATAGGTTTTATATTATTTATAGCGAGATTAAATATCTCTAAAGGATCTTTTTTTGTTTTATGAGCAACATGAGAAAGAGCTCCATAAACAATTCTTTCTGCAACAGCTTTTTTTCCATCTAGCATTACAACATTCATAAACTTGGCTAATTCAACACTACCAAACTTAGGGTCCGGCAATATCTCTCGCTTAGGTATTTCACGACGACGTGACATTATAATATTTCCTTGTGTCTTTCAGTTGACCCAAAATATCATTTGGGCATAGCTATCTAATAAGAATAGCCCCTTACATGCCATACGATCATGGCCACACTTTTAAAAAAAGATAGCAAAAAGCTATGCTTTCTTAGCGCGTTTAGAACCATATTTTGAACGGGCTTGTTTACGGTTTTTAACACCTTGCAAATCAAGAGAACCCCTGACTATATGATAACGCACACCAGGTAAGTCTTTTACACGACCACCTCTTACTAAAACAACAGAGTGCTCCTGCAAATTATGACCTTCTCCACCAATATACGAAATTACTTCATATCCATTAGTTAATCGAACCTTAGCTACTTTTCTCATAGCAGAATTAGGTTTTTTAGGTGTTGTAGTATAAACACGAGTACACACACCACGACGTTGTGGACAATTTTCTAAAGCCGGGCTTTTGCTCTTAAGAACACCCACTTCTCGTGGTTTTCTTATAAGCTGACTAATAGTAGGCATATGCTTCGAAATCCCTTTATATACTTATAATAAATCAATTTTCTAAAAAACTAACTTTGCTGCAGCTCACCATACATTAATCATCATGGAAAAATCTCACATCAAAGTTAGCTGGCCAATATAACTCTGTTTTCAATAATTGTCAAAAACAACTTAAATAATATTCAAACAATATAACAAAGAAACCCTATCTATGAGTTTTCAAAGATACTAAGTCTACTTTCTGATACATTTAACTTTTCAGCTTCATTAGCAGCGATTTTAGCTTTACGGGCCTTATGATAAGATAAGCCGGTACCTGCTGGAATTAAACGACCAACTATCACATTTTCCTTCAAACCACGTAGATCATCTTTTTTCCCCATTATAGCTGCTTCAGTTAAAACACGAGTTGTTTCTTGGAAAGAAGCTGCGGATATAAAAGAATCTGTCGAAAGCGAAGCCTTAGTAATACCAAGCAAGACATTTTCATAAGTTGCCGGTATTCCATTTTGTGACGTTACACGATCATTTTCATTTAATAAATCTGCTCTTTCTACCTGTTCACCAGGAACAAAATTTGTGTCACCAGGGTTAAGTACATTCACTCTACGTAACATCTGACGAACTATAACCTCAATATGCTTATCATTGATTTTAACTCCTTGCAAACGATAAACATCCTGAACCTCATCTATTATATAAGCAGCTAAACTTTCTATGCCTTGCAAACGCAATATATCATGAGGATCAGCTGGTCCATCTACTATGGTTTCTCCTTTATTAACAACCTGGCCCTCATGCACTAAAATTTGTTTCTCTTTTGCAACAAGGAATTCGTTGCTAACACCATCAAGATCAGTAATAACTAACCTTTGTTTACCCTTAGTATCTTTTCCAAAAGAAACAGTACCCGTCAATTCAGCCAACATACCAGCACCCCTTGGAGAACGAGCCTCAAATAACTCAGCAACCCTAGGAAGGCCACCCGTGATATCACGAGTTTTTTGAGATTCCTGAGGAATCCTGGCTAAAACCTCACCAACCAAAACTTGTTGGCCATCACGAACAGTAATCAAAGCTCCTACTGGAAAAGTAATACTGCTAACAACATCAGTACCTGCAATCTTAACCCCTTCACCAGATTCATTAACTAATCTAATTTGTGGTCTCATTGCTATTTTATTACCTCTTATTTTGGGTGTAATAACGACCAAAGTTGATAATCCAGTAACATCATCAACCTGTTTAGCAACAGTAACCCCTTCCTCAATATTTTCAAAACTTACTCTACCTGCATACTCAGATACTATAGGTCTAGTCAACGGATCCCAAGAAGCCAACAGAACACCAGCATTTACAGAATCACCATCACCAACTAGCAAAACAGCACCATAAGGAATCTTATGTCGTTCACGTTCTCTCGAATTATCATCAAAAACAGCTAATTCCCCTGACCTTGAAATTACTACTCTCTCACCCTTGGGATTTGTAACATATCTCATGGTACTCATAAAACCAACAGTACCTTTAGATTTTGTTTCAACTACACTAGCCATCACAGAACGTGACGCAGCACCTCCTATATGGAAAGTTCTCATAGTAAGCTGAGTGCCAGGTTCACCTATAGACTGAGCTGCAACAACACCAACAGCTTCACCTATATTCACAGGTTCCCCTCTACCTAAATCCCTACCATAACAACAAACACATAAACCTCTCCTACTTTCACAAGTAAGAGGAGTACGAACCTTTACTTCATCAACACCTATTAAATCTATTTTTTCTACTAAATCCTCATCCAATAAAGAACCAGACTGAATAACTGTTTCTCTAGTATCAGGATCCACTATATCATTAATAATAACACGACCTAGCACTCTATCTCTTAGAGGTTCTACAACTTCCCCTCCTTCCATTATAGCTTTCATGTTATAACCATAAGATGTGCCACAATCATACTCTGTAATAACTAGGTCTTGCGTTACATCTACTAATCTTCTGGTTAAATATCCAGAATTTGCTGTTTTAAGGGCAGTGTCAGCTAGACCCTTACGAGCGCCATGAGTAGAAATAAAATATTGAAGAACATTTAAACCTTCTCTAAAATTTGCACTAATTGGAGTTTCAATAATAGAACCATCCGGCTTTGCCATTAAACCACGCATACCGGCTAACTGTCTAATTTGGGCTACAGAACCACGAGCACCTGAATCTGCCATCATATAAATAGAATTAAAAGATTCCTGACGAATTTTCTCCCCATGCCTATTTAAGACAGGCTCAGTAGCTAAAAATTCCATCATTGCCTTTCCAACTTTATCACTGGCTTTACCCCAAATATCTACAACATTATTGTATCTTTCCTGAGAAGTGACTAATCCAGAAGAATATTGTTTATCTATTTCTTTAACTTCTTTATTGGCATCTGACAAAATATCTGACTTTGTCGCAGGAATCAGCATATCTTCCATAGCAATAGAAATACCAGCTTTAGTAGCAAGAAGAAAACCCGATTGCATCAAGTTGTCAACAAAAATAACAGTATCATGCAAACCACAACGTCTAAAAGAATTATTAATTAATCGAGAAATTTCTTTTTTCTTCAAAGTTCTATTCAAAACAGAAAAAGATAGGCCTTTAGGTAAGATTTCAGACAATATAGATCTACCAACTGTCGTTTCATAGCGTTTATAAACAGGTATCCAGTTATTATCATTATCTCGATCATATTCTGTAATACGAACTGTAATACGACTTTGTAATTCTACTTCTCCTATATCATAAGCCCTTTGAACTTCAGAAACAGAAGAAAAAAACATACCTTCTCCCTTACCATTAATGCGTTCTCTAGTCGCATAATATAATCCCAATACTATATCCTGAGATGGAACTATTGATGGCTCACCATTTGCAGGGAATAAAATATTATTTGAAGACAACATCAAAGTTCTAGCTTCCAGCTGAGCCTCCAACGATAGAGGCACATGTACAGCCATTTGGTCTCCATCAAAGTCAGCATTAAAAGCAGCACAAACCAGAGGATGCAACTGTATAGCCTTACCTCCAATTAATACTGGTTCAAAAGCCTGGATACCCAAACGATGTAAAGTAGGGGCTCTATTCAACATAACAGGATGTTCTCTTATAACCTCTTCTAATAAATCCCATACAACTGGATCCTGAGTTTCAACCATCTTTTTTGCTGCTTTAATTGTGCTAGCAAAACCCATAGATTCTAATTTATTGAAAACAAAAGGCTTAAATAATTCTAATGCCATTAGCTTTGGTATACCACACTGATGTAGTTTTAATTGAGGACCTACAACAATTACCGATCTACCAGAATAATCTACACGTTTACCCAAAAGATTTTGACGGAATCTACCACCCTTACCTTTAATCATATCAGCCAAAGATTTTAACTGGCGCTTATTTGCACCAGTCATAGCTTTACCTCTTCGACCATTATCCAATAAGGAATCTACAGATTCTTGCAACATCCTTTTTTCATTTCTTAAAATAATTTCAGGAGCTTTTAATTCTATAAGTCTTTTCAACCTGTTGTTACGATTTATAACTCTGCGATACAAATCATTTAGATCAGAAGTAGCAAATCTACCTCCATCCAATGGCACAAGAGGTCTTAAATCAGGAGGTAGTACCGGAAGAACTTCTAGAATCATCCACTCAGGCTTCAAACTAGATCTCTGAAAGCCTTCAAGAACTTTTAAACGTTTTGAGATTTTTTTGATTTTTGATTCTGCAGAAGCAATTTTTAACTCTTCTCTCAAAACATGAATTTCTTGTTCAAGATCTATATTATGCAACAACTCCCTTATAGCTTCAGCGCCCATGAGGGCCTTAAATTCATCGCCATACTCTTCAGTCTTAGCAAAAAAATCATCATCAGACATAATCTGACCACGTTTTAAAGGAGTCATTCCAGGATCTATAATACACCATGCTTCGAAATATAAAACTCTCTCTATATCTCTTAAAGTCATGTCTAGAACCATGCCTAACCTAGAAGGCAAACTTTTTAAGAACCAGATATGAGCAACAGGACTAGCAAGTTCAACATGTCCCATCCTTTCCCTTCTGACTTTCGCAGAAGTCACCTCAACACCACATTTTTCACAAATCACACCACGATGTTTGAGGCGCTTATATTTACCACACAAACATTCATAATCCTTAATTGGACCAAATATTCTAGAACAAAATAAACCATCTCTTTCAGGCTTAAAAGTTCTATAGTTAATAGTTTCTGGTTTACGCACCTCACCATAAGACCACGAACGAATTTTCTCTGGAGAAGCGACACTAACTTTAATAGCATCAAACTGCTCATCTTGTGAAACCTGTTTAAAAAGGTCAAGTAGCGCCTTCATTAGTTACGCTCCAAATCTATATCTAAACCCAAAGAACGAATTTCTTTTACTAATACATTAAAAGACTCTGGCATACCTGCATTTATTAAATGATCGCCTTTTACAATGCTTTCATAAACCTTAGTTCTTCCATTTATATCATCTGATTTCACAGTCAACATTTCCTGAAGAGTATAAGCAGCACCATATGCCTCTAAGGCCCATACCTCCATCTCACCAAAGCGTTGACCACCAAACTGTGCTTTACCACCAAGAGGTTGCTGAGTCACTAAAGAATAAGGCCCAGTAGATCTAGCATGCATCTTATCATCAACTAAATGATGTAGTTTTAAATAATGCATATAACCTATTGTAACTGGCCTCTCAAATTTATCACCAGTCCGACCATCAAATAGCCATGCTTGAGTTCGAGAATTTGTCAACTGAATTTTCTCAGCAACATCATCAGGATAAGCCAGCGACAATAATTGAGATATCTCATTCTCATTTACACCATCAAAAACAGGAGTAGCAACAGTCAAACCATTTTTTAAATTATGAGCAAGCTCTAAAATCTCTTTATTATTCAACTGATTAAGATCTACATTTGCCCCTCCACAATTATAAATCTTACTCATATAAGAACGAATTTCTTCTGTTTTCTTCTCATGTGACAAAAGGTCATTTATTCTCTGACCAATTCCTTTAGCAGCCCAACCAAGATGAACCTCTAAAACCTGACCAACATTCATCCTAGATGGAACACCTAAAGGATTAAGCACAATATCAACAGGCGTTCCATCAGCCATATGAGGCATATCCTCAATAGGCACAATTCTAGAAACAACACCCTTATTACCATGCCTACCAGCCATTTTATCACCAGGCTGCAATCTCCTCTTAACAGCAAGATAGACCTTTACCATCTTCATAACTCCAGGTGGCAATTCATCTCCCTGAGTTAATTTTTTACGTTTTTCTTCAAAGTAACTATCGAATTGCTTTCTTTTATCCTCAAGAGATAATTTGACTTGTTCTAACAAAGAAGCATATTTGTCTTCTGTAAGACGAATATCAAACCAAAACCATTTATCTAAAGAATCTAAATATTCTTTGGTAATAATAGAATCCTTTACTAAACCATAAGGACCACCATTAACCTTTTTACCAATCAATACTTTTTCCAATCTAGAAAATTGATCTTTCTCAACAATACGCAACTGATCATTTAAATCTTGTCGATACTTACGCAAATCGTAGTCAATAATAGATTGAGCTCTATTATCACGAACAACTCCTTCCCTGGTAAACAACTGAACATCAATTACTGTGCCACTCATTCCTGAAGGAACACGCAAAGAAGTATCCTTCACATCAGAAGCTTTTTCTCCAAAAATAGCTCTTAACAATTTCTCTTCTGGAGTTAATTGCGTTTCTCCCTTAGGAGTTATCTTACCAACTAAAACATCACCAGATGTAACCTCTGCTCCAATATAAGTGATACCAGAATCATCCAATCTATTTAACTGAACTTCAGATAAATTACTAATATCCCTTGTAATCTCCTCTGGACCTAGCTTAGTATCTCTCGCTACAACAGTTAATTCTTCAATATGAATTGAGGTATATCGATCATCAGAAACCACCTTCTCAGAAATCAATATAGAATCTTCGAAGTTATAACCATTCCAAGGCATAAAAGCCACCAACATATTCTGCCCTAATGCAAGCTCCCCAAGATCTGTAGAAGCCCCATCTGCTAATACATCTCCTTTAGAAACATTATCACCAAACTTAACTATTGGCCTTTGATTGACATTGGTATTTTGATTAGACCTTGAGTATTTATTCAAATTATATATATCTACACCAACCTCACCGTCATTATTTTCAGAATCATGGACCTTAATTACAATACGATCAGCATCAACATAATCAACAAAACCTCCACGCAATGCCTGCACTGTAGTTCCAGAATCAACGGCAACAATTCTCTCAATACCAGTACCAACAATTGGTTTTTCTGGCATTAAACAAGGAACAGCCTGTCTTTGCATATTGGCGCCCATTAACGCTCTATTAGCATCATCATGTTCCAAAAATGGAATTAATGATGCAGCAACTGAAACTATTTGAGAAGGGGCCACATCCATATAATGAATATTTTTGGAAGAAGTAAGCAGTGTTTCACCAGACTCTCTACATGCTATTAGATCATCAATAAAATAATTATCACTATCTAATTCTGCATTAGCTTGAGCAATAACATATTTACTTTCTTCTATAGCTGATAAATAATCTATTTGATCTGTAACCTGACCATCTATAACTTTACGATAGGGAGTTTCTAAAAAACCATAATCATTTAAACGAGCATACAATGACATCGAGTTTATCAGACCTATATTCGGACCCTCTGGAGTCTCTATAGGACAAACTCTACCGTAATGAGTAGGATGAACATCTCTAACCTCAAAGCCAGCGCGTTCCCTAGTTAAGCCACCAGGCCCCAAAGCAGAAACCCTGCGCTTATGCGTAACCTCAGATAAAGGATTAGTTTGATCCATAAATTGTGATAATTGACTAGATCCAAAAAACTCCTTTATTGCAGCAGAAATTGGTTTTGAATTTATTAGATCATGTGGCATCAAACTATCTATTTCAGCCTGCCCTAATCTTTCTCTAACGGCTCTCTCAACTCTAACAAGACCAGATCTAAATTGGTTTTCAGTTAACTCTCCAACACACCTCACACGCCTATTTCCTAGATGATCAATATCATCAACTTGACCATAACCATTACGTAAATCCACTAAAACCTTTATAGCCTCTAAAATATCATCTTTAGTAAGTGTTGTAGAAGAACAAGAATCCTTATCTCTATTAAGACGACTATTTAATTTCATGCGACCAACTCTAGATAAATCATAGGTTACATCGTTAAAAAATAGACGTTCAAGAAGAACATTTACAGCATCTTCAGTTGGAGGCTCTCCAGGACGCATCATACGATAAATAGCAATTCTTGCAGAAAGTTGGTCTACCGTCTCATCAATACGTAATGTTTGAGAAATATAAGATCCTCTATTTAAATCATTTATATATAAAGTTTTAATTGATTTAATATCATGTTTTCTTAATGATTCTAATACATTTTCAGTAATTTCATCATTGACACTAGCAACCAATTCTCCTGTTTCTGGATCGATAACATTAGCTGATAAAACCCTACCAACCAAGAAATCATCCTTAACTAGAATCTGTTTTATTCCTTGTTTTGATATTTCTCTGAGATGCTTTGAATTAATACGCTTATCTTTTTCTACTATAAGGACCCCATGTTTGTCATATATATCAAAACTAACAACTTCACCTTTCCATCTATCAGGAATAAATTCTAAAACAGCACCTGTTTCATTTAAAGCAAATACATCTGAATCAAAAAAATAAGACAATATAAACTCAGGCGAAAAACCAATTGCCTTAAGCAAAATAGTCACAGGCATCTTACGACGACGGTCTATACGGAAAAATAAAATATCTTTAGGATCAAATTCAAAATCAAGCCAAGATCCTCTATACGGAATAATTCTCGCAGAGAATAGTAATTTACCAGAACTATGAGTTTTCCCCTTATCATGCTCGAAAAAAACACCTGGAGAACGATGCAATTGTGATACAACTACACGCTCTGTACCATTAATGATAAAAGAGCCAGAAGAAGTCATTAATGGAATTTCCCCCATATAAACTTCCTGTTCTTTAACTTCTTTCATTACATGCTTACTAGATTCTCTATCCATTAGCACTAAACGTAATTTAGCACGCAAAGGAGAAGCATACGATAAGCCACGCTGCTGACATTCTCTGACATCAAAGACAGGCTTACCAAGCTCATAACTAACAAACTCCAATCTGGCAAGTTCATTATGACTAACTATTGGAAAGATCGACAAAAAAGCGGCCTGTAAACCATGAACTGAACGCTTTAAAGAGTCAACCTCAAACTGTAAAAAAGATTGATAAGATTGCAGTTGAGTTTCCAATAAACATGGAATTTTCTGTACATCTGCACGCTTAGCAAAGCTTTTACGAATGCGCTTTTTTTCGGTATACGAATAAGGCAT
>JADMLC010000008.1 GCA_019278155.1 Candidatus Kinetoplastidibacterium crithidiae | reverse complement strand
TTTTACAGATATAGTATAGTTTTATGCTGATAAAATAATTATTATTATAGATTTAAATATTTAGATTATAAAACAATTAATTTTTATTATAAATCAAATTATAATAACCAGTAAAACATGTAATTTAATTTTTTTTGCAAAAATCAAAATCTAGTGATTGATATCTAGATATTTTATAACGGGGTCTTATAGTTTGGCAATGGACTTTTTCTTTTTATTCAAAAAACTTTTTGGTAGTCGTAATGATCGGTTATTAAAAAAATATTATGATTTAGTTAATGTAATAAATGGTTTTGAAAATCAACTAATTGTTTTAACTGATGACGAACTTAAATCTAAAACTAAACAATTTCGTGAGCAATTTGAAAAAGGCGTTTCTTTAGATGATTTATTACCAGAAGCATTTGCTGTTGTTAGAGAGGCAAGTAAAAGGGTGTATAACATGCGTCATTTTGATGTGCAGATATTAGGAGGCATTGCTTTACATAATGGTAAAATTGCTGAAATGCGAACAGGCGAAGGTAAGACTCTTACAGCTACTTTGGCTGTTTATTTAAATGCCATACCTTCTAAGGGTGTTCATGTTGTTACAGTTAATGATTATTTAGCTCGTAGAGATTCTGAATGGATGGGTAAACTATATAATTTCTTAGGTTTGTCTGTAGGGGTTGTTATTGCTAACCAGACTGCAGAAGAGAAGATTATTGCTTATAACTCCGATATTACATATGGAACAAATAATGAGTTTGGTTTTGATTATCTTAGAGATAATATGGAGTTTAGCTTAGATAATAAACGTCAGCGAATATTGAATTATGCTATTGTTGATGAGGTTGACTCTATACTGATAGATGAAGCACGTACTCCTTTGATAATATCGGGGACTTCAAGTGATAGTACAGTTTTATATGTAAAAATTAATCGTATTATTCCATTGTTAAGACGCATGGTCACAGAGCCAGATAAAGAAGGAAATGAGCCTGAAGGAGATTTTTGGATTGACGAGAAAAATCAGCAAGTATATTTATCAGAGTCAGGTCATGAAAATGTAGAATATTTTTTAAAAAAACATGGTTTATTAAAGAACACTGAATCTTTATATGATTATAATAATGTTCATCTAATCAATCATGTTATGGCAGCTCTAAGAGCTTGGAATTTATTTAAAAGAGATCACCATTATGTGGTTAAGAATAATGAAATCGTTATAGTAGATGAATTTACTGGCCGGTTAATGAATGGTAGACGTTGGTCAGATGGTTTGCATCAAGCAATTGAAGCCAAAGAAGGAGTTGCTATCAATGCTGAGAATCATACTATGGCTTCAATAACATTTCAGAATTATTTTAGAATGTATGATAAGTTATCTGGGATGACTGGAACAGCTGACACTGAGGCTTATGAATTTCAAGAAATCTATGGTTTAGAAACGCTGGTAATACCAACCAATAAACCATTGGTAAGATGCGATTATAATGATCATATTTATAGGACGAAAGAAGAAAAGTATGAGGCGATTCTAAAAGATATAGTTGTTTGTAATGAGAAAGGTCAGCCTGTACTTGTAGGAACTACTAGTATTGAAAATTCAGAGCTTTTATCTAGTATGTTGAAGAAAAAGAATTTAAAACATAATGTTTTAAATGCAAAACAACATGAACGTGAGGCTGATATTATTGCTGAAGCTGGTAAACCATATTCTATAACTATAGCTACTAATATGGCAGGACGAGGTACTGATATCCTATTAGGAGGTAATATAGATAAACAGATAGAGAAAATTCTGTATAGTAATAATATAGATGCTAGTTCTAAAGGTATAATTATTGAAAAATTAAAAAAAGAATGGAGTTCTTTAAATCTAGATGTAAAAAAATCTGGTGGCCTACATATTATAGGTACAGAAAGGCATGAATCTAGAAGAATTGATAATCAGTTGAGAGGAAGAGCTGGCAGACAAGGAGATCCAGGATCTTCACGCTTTTATTTATCACTTGATGATTCATTGATGAGGATTTTTGCTGGTGAAAAATTACAGCAGATAATGAATCGTTTAAAATTGCCTGATGGCGAGCCAATTAAATCTAGCCTGGTTGATCGGGCAATAGAAAATGCACAACGCAAAGTCGAAAGTCGAAATTTTGATATAAGAAAACAATTGTTAGAGTACGATGATGTAGCAAATGAGCAGCGTCAAATAATTTACTTGCAAAGAAATGAGATTTTATCAAGAGAGTCTTTTAGTGACTCTATTAGTGGTATTTTTAAAACAGTCATAAATAATATTGCTCAGTCTATAGCAATTGATCTTTTTGATAAAGATCAATTGCTAGAATTACAATATGCTATAAAAAACACATTACATGTGAATTTAAATTTAAGCAATTTTCTGCAGAATAATATTGAAGATATTGATACCTTGTTAAATTTAGTTTCCGATCATCTAATAAATTTTTATTCAAATAGAAAAAATATTGTTGGTGATTTAGATTGGATAGAAATAGAAAGATTTATTTTTTTACAGTCTATAGATACAAATTGGAGAGAGCATTTATCTTTTTTAGACTCTTTGAGACAAGGTATTCATCTTCGAGGATATGCTCAAAAGAACCCTAAACAGGAATATAAAAAAGAGGCATTTGAGAATTTTTCTTTAATGTTAGAAAATATAAAAAAAGATATAGCAAAGAATTTGTTATTAGTTGATTTTAATAGTAACCAAACTTCTTTAGATAAAGTTGGTGATGCAAAAAAATATTCTGGAAAAATTCGGCGTAATGACCCATGTTATTGTGGAAGTGGAAAGAAATTTAAGCATTGCCATGGTTTTATACAATGAGGAAAGTTAATCAAGATTTATATGATCTTGCTGGCAGTTTATTTTATCAAATTCCGTTTTGATCCACTTGTAAATTATTGTATTGATTTCACCAGGAGTTAGTGAATCTATTAGTATTACATCGCCTATAGATAGTTTTATAATGCCAGGTTGTATTATAAAACTATCTTTTTTCCAAAAACTACCTGCATTGTGTGCTATTGGTAGAATATTATATCTAGTATTACTAGCTAATAATGATGCCCCAATTTTGAATTTTTTTATTGTTCCAGATGGAGCTCTTGTGCCTTCTGGAAAAATTAATATTGAATAATTATTTTTTAATTTTTTGATACCCATTTCTGCTATTTTTTTAAAAGCATTAAATCCATCAGACCTATTAATTGCTATCATATTTAATAAAATTAATCCCCATCCAAAAAAAGGTATATAGTTAAGTTCTTTTTTATATATAAAGCATATTTTTTGAGGAAAATAGGCAATAAGAAATAAAGTTTCCCATATAGATTGATGATTAGATACAATAATTAAAGGTTGATTTGGAATTCTATCTATTCCTTTGATCTTCCACTGAAGATTACATATAAATCTTAATCCTAATAATGCTATTTTAGGCCATAATGTTATTATTTTATAACGTATATTTAGAGGTAATGGGAAGGTTATTAGACTTATTATCGAGCATGGTATAATTGTTATTATTAAAAATAATATATATATATAAGATCTTAAAAAAATTATTAATGTTTTCATGTTTTAATAAATAAATTTTGTTTTTATGTTATTCCTTTTTATCAAATATTATTGTTATCATGTGTCAAGTATGAGAAGTCTACAAAATTATTGATCAATTCTCGTATATTCGATAAAAGAAACAATCTGTTATTGCAAATTCTTTGATCTGCCGTCATTATTGTAACTTTATTTAAAAAGTCATCTGCCTTATATACTAATGACTCAGTTAATTCTAAATACTCTGAAAATTTTCCAAGTTGTAATAACTCTAATAGAATAGGCTTTGTAATTAAGAAGTCCTCATAAAGTATTCTTTCAGGTTCATTGTCTATTAGTTTTTCTTCAAAAGAATTTATAGGTTGATTATTTTGTTTCAAAAAATTGTTTATGCGTTTATTTGTTGTAAGATATAGTGATATTTTTGGCGTGGTTTTAAATACTTCTAATGTTTTTAATATTTTTAGTATTAGATGTAGTGGGGGTGTTTTTGCAAAAGCTGCCTCTATAATATCTCTGTTAAAATTATTTAGTAATTGATATTTATAGCGTTCATGTATGAAATTTACTGCTTTTTGGGGAGCTTCTAAATCAATATTTTTTTTATGAAATAATGATATTGTTAGTTTGGATAAATCTAGAATGTCGACATAATTAGAATAGTTTGTTTCTAATATTTTACCTTCAACCATCTTTTCAAAAACATTTATTATACCTATAGCTGCTCTTCTAAGTCCATAAGGATCTTTTTCGCCACTAGGATATATTTTTATGCCAAATAAACCTATCAGTTTTTCTATTCTTTCAGAAAGAAAAAGTATGGCTGAAATTATATTTTTTCTTGTAATAGGGTTATCAAATCTATGTATGTATTGATTTTTTAATGCTTCTACTATACTGTCAGGCTCTCCATTTTGTTTAGCATAATATGATCCAATTATTCCTTGTAATTCAGGAAATTCACCAACCATTAATGATTCTAAATCAGATTTCGATAACATTGCAGCACGGTCTGCTAATATAGAATCAGCTAATAATTTTTTTGCAAGATATTTGCTTATTATGCGTAATCTTTCTACACGCTCTAATTGATTCCCTATTTTATTATGATATATTACATTTTTAAGTTTTAGAACACGCTTATCTAAAGATACAATGCTGTCTGTTTTATAAAAAAATTTGGCATCAGATAATCTTGGATATATTACTTTTTGATTGCCTGTTATTATATTTTCTTTTTTGCCAGAATAGACATTGCTTACAATTAGGAATTTATTTGTTAAGTTATTAGTTTCTTTTTCAAATAAAGGGAAGTATTTTTGATGTGAGCGCATCGTTAATATTAAACATTCTCTAGGTAACTCTAAGAATTTTTTATCAAATTCACCTATATAGACAGATGGATATTCGACTGTCGCTGTTACTTCATCCAATAAACTCATTAGTTCTTTTTCATTTCCTAGTATAGAGTTCATTTGAGCTGATTTTTCTTGTAATTCATTTAAAATATAGTTTTTTCTTTTTATGAAAGAGGGTATTACAAAACCTTTTGTTTCTAGAACATGTTCATATTTATTAGCATGGTCTATTGTTATGAGACTATTGGACATAAATCGATGTCCAATAGTTTCATTCGAAGATTTTATCCCTAAGACAGATATATCTAGTAATTCTTTGCCAAATAAAACTAGCAGATTTCTTGCTGGTCTAATAAATTTCACTGTATTAACTTCATCTTGAAGTTGATATCTCATTGACTGATATTGATTAGATATATTTTGAATTGTTGTAGTTATTGTTTCTTGTACAATATTTTGAATAGTTTTTCCTGGTATAGAATTTTCTATTATCAAATATTCTTGTTGTTCATTTAATTCAATTTTTATTCTAGACACATCTTTTTCATCTAAACCTTTAGAATATAATTTTTTTATTAATGCTTGTGTAGGCTGATTGTTTTTTGTCAAGCCTATTTTTTTGGGCATTAATTTTTCTTTTTTTGTTATATCAGGTGAATTTTCAAGTATATTAGAAAATGAAATAGCTAATCTTCTGGGAGTAGAGTAACAATTTGTAATGTTATTATTATCTATAACATTATTATTTGACAAATTTAAAATTATAGAGTTAGTAAAAGCATTTTCAATTTCAAATAATTTTTTTGGTGGTAATTCTTCTGTTAATAACTCTATCGTTAATGCCTTTGTTCTCATTTCTTCATATTCCATTAGATAATATTATTTCTTCGATATTAAAGGGAATCCTATTTTTTCTCTGGTCATGTAGTATGTTTGTGCAATTGATCTAGATAAATTTCGTATTCTTCCTATATATGAAGCTCTTTCTGTTACACTTATAGCTCCCCGTGAATCTAATAAATTAAATATATGAGCTGCTTTTAATGTTCTTTCGTAAGCTGGGATTGGTAGTGATAGTTCTAATAGTTTTTGTGCTTCATTTTCATGGTCATCGAAATGATTAAACAGTATTTCAATTGAAGCATATTCAAAATTAAATTTTGATTGTTCTTGTTCATTTTGAAGGTGGATATCGCCATACGAGATAGGAATATCATGATTATTTTTTGTCCAAATAATATCGTATACATTATTTACATTTTGTAAATACATTGCTAGCCTTTCTAGGCCATAAGTAATTTCCCCTGTAGTTGGACTGCAATCCATTCCGCCTATTTGTTGAAAGTATGTAAATTGTGTTATTTCCATTCCATTTAGCCATACTTCCCAGCCAAGGCCCCAGGCGCCTAATGTCGGATTTTCCCAGTTATCTTCAATAAAACGAATGTCATGCTCTATTGGGTTTATGCCTAATTCTTTTAAAGAATCTATATATAGATCTACAATATCAAGAGGAGATGGTTTCAAAATCACCTGAAATTGGTAATATTGTTGTAAACGATTAGGATTTTCCCCATATCTACCGTCTTTAGGACGTCTAGATGGCTGAACATAGGCGGCTCTCCATGGTTCTGGTCCTATAGCTCTTAGGAAAGTAGCTGTATGAGATGTACCTGCACCTATTTCCATATCATAAGGTTGTAATATTGTACAACCATGTTTGTTCCAATATTGTTGTAAATTAAATATAATTTGTTGAAATGTAAGCATTTTATGTATTTTTGCAAAAAAGAATATTGTATTTGAATGGTTTCATTTGCAGTTGTTTTGGATATTATTCAATAACATCAACTTCCTGATTTTGAAGTTTTTTTATTAAATTATTAATATTTCCATAAATAGGCAATTCTATGTTTGGCTCTAAATCTTGTAATGGCTTTAACACAAAGAGCCTTTCATGCATTCTAGGATGAGGAATTATTAAATTATCATTATCTTGTATTATCCGATTACTATACAATAATATATCAATATCAAGTGTTCTAGGAGCATTTTTATATGGTCTTGTTCTTCCGAATTTGTTTTCTATTTTTTGTAACTTATCAAGGAGATTTGTTGGGCTGTCAGTCAAATATATTTCCATTACAGAGTTAGTAAAGTTTGGGCCTGTAGCATGGACAGGTGTGGTCGAATATAATTTAGATGTTCTGCAATTGTTTTTATGAAAAATAGAAAAAATATAGTTTGTGGCATTTTTAATATTTTCAATACTGTCACCTTGATTAGAGCCCAATCCAATATAAGTTTTTATAGAATTCATTGTTGTTAATCATTTATAAAATAAATTTAATTATCTTTTGTTTTTTAGTTTTCTATTTTGTTTTTCTTTAATCAACTGCTTTTTTACATCATCCTCAGCTTTGTAAAACTCAATCCACCAATTTGATAAGCCATTATCAACCTCTTTTGCTTCTGCTCTCAATTGCATAAAATCAAATGCAGCTCTGAATTTAGCATGTTCGATAATTTTATAATAATTTTTTATGTTTTTTGCTTCTAATCTTGTTTGCATTAACCAAATCTCTTTTGCATCGATAATAATTCTTTTGTGTATTTTTAGAGTTTTTGATTGTACTAATAGAATTTTGTCTGAAGCTTGATCCATAGAGACAAAAGAATTATTTTGCTTAGATAGTAATTCTTTCCATAAGTATTTTGTTGGTCTCCATAGTATTATAGCCAATAGAAATCCAGGGCTTATGCTTTTATTTTGTGAGAGTCTATAATCAGTATTATTTAATGCAATTTTTAGGAAATTTATATCTTCTTTGTTTGTAAATGTTTTATTTAAGGATGGGATTAGATTATGTAATATATTTTTAGCATATAATTGTTCTAAGCAAGAAAAAGAATTTCCACATGTAAGAATTTTAATTATTTCATCAAATAATCTTGCTTGAGGTATATTAATAATTAAATCTTTTAATGCGTCTATTTCAATATTAGTCTTTTTTTCTAGAGTGCCATTAATTTTAGTAGTTAATCTTATTGCTCTTAGCATCCTTACAGGATCTTCTCTATATCTTTCTACAGGATTCCCTATTATTCTAATTTTTTTATGTTTTAGGTCTTTTAATCCAGAATAATAATCAATTATTTCTTGTTTCATCGGATTATAGTATAGTGAATTTATAGTAAAATCTCTTCTTGATGCGTCTTCTTGATGCGAACCGAAAGAATTATCTTTCAAAATGCGTCCAAACTCATCTTTTTCCAAAGGAGATGCTCTAAAAGTTGAAATTTCTATAAGTTCTTTCCCCATAATTACATGGACTATTCTAAAACGTTTGCCAATTATATAAGCTCTTCTAAAGAGTGATTTCACTTCTTCTGGACTGGCATTTGTTGTTATATCAAAGTCTTTCGGTTTTAATCCGAGAATTAAGTCTCTAATAGCTCCTCCTACTATATAAGACATAAACCCTGCCTTTTGTAGAGTTTCACATACTTTTATAGCATTGGTTGATATATTATCTATATTTATATTATGTATATTTTTTTTCACTATTTTAGGTTTCATATATCCGAAAAAATAGCATATTTTATGAATTGTTTTTGTGAACATTAAGATTTATTGTCATCTAGACTGTCAAAAATATCTATAGTTTCCCAATTTCTTTTTTGGGCTATATATCTAAGTTTTTCACTAGGGTTAGTAGCTATTGGATTAGTAACTTTTTCCAACAAAGGAAGATCATTTATAGAATCACTATAAAAATATGTATTTTTAAAATTATCAAAATTGTAATTTAAAGTAGATAGCCATTGATTTACGCGAATAATTTTACCTTCTTTAAAACTAGGAGTGCCAATAAATTTGCCCGTATATCTACCATTAATATATTCAGCCTCTGTTGCTATCAAGTATGGTATTCCAAATGCCCTAGCTATTGGTGTAGTTACGAAATTGTTAGTGGCAGTTACTATTGCGCAAAGATCACCTTTATTTAGATGTTTTTTGACAATTTCTATTGCTTGATTTTTTATTGATGGCCTAACTATTTTTTGCATAAATTCTTCATGAAATTTTGCTAAATCATAGGGAGTGTGCATTTTTAGCAAACCAAGCATAAATTCTGCAGATTCTTCTATTGACAATTTACCTTGGTTATACTTGTGCATTAATTCATTATTTAGGTTAATTGCTATTTCTGGTGTTGTGCCAGCTCTTCCTGTTTTTGCTAAGAAATTAGCCCATTGATAATCACTATCTATAGGTATCAAGGTATGATCTAGGTCGAATAAGGCAAGATTATTGTTCATATCTGAATAGACTCCGATTCTTTTAGCATGGTTCTAAGTAAATTTATTGTGATAGGACGTTTTGTCGAAATCGAGTATTTATTTAATAAGGTTAATAGATTCATGAGATATTTTATATCTCGGTTACAGTATTTTAACATCCATTGGATAACATTATCTAGATTTCTAATGCCTAGTTTATTTCCTAGTGTTTTTAGCGCATTTAATTTATCTTTATCTGATAATGGTTCAATACGGAATGATATGTCCCATCCTAGACGAGTTTTTAGATCTTCTCTTACATTCATCAGTATTGGTTTTTTATCCCCTGATAAAATCATAGCAAAAGATTTTTCAGTTTGTGATAGTTCACGCCAACGGTTATATAGACTAAATAGTCCAGATTGTTGGCTATTATTGAGCAGATGCACGTCATCTATAGCTATTAACTTTGGCAGAGATTCTACTTCGTTATTGATTGCTAAATTGAATATTTTATAACAATTTGTATGGTTAATATACGTGCTATTTCTTTCATTAGTTATTGCTTGCAATATATGACTCTTCCCAGAACCTTTATCACCCCATATATATAAAGCTCTTCCTCCTTTTATGGATTTAGCAGCATGTACTGCTTCAGTATTTATTCCTAAAATATAGTTAGATAAAGATGGTTCAATATTAGGTAATATATTTAAAATAAGCTGATGTTGTTTCATGCTTGAAAGGTTAATTCTATTACTGAGTATAAATAATTATATCTCTAGTATATACTATACTTTGTTGAAATCTATCAATGAGTTTCATGATATCGTTGACAACAAGTCTAGAAAAGATGTTATAAATATATATTATAGTGTTGGTGGTTAGAATATTATTTCCATTCTAACTAATTGTAGTTTTTTTTATATAAAGTTAAATATGTCTAATTTAAATTCTACTTCCTTAAATTATCGTGATGCAGGTGTTGATATAGATGCAGGTGAAGCTTTAATTAGTAAAATAAAGCCTTTTGCAGCTAAAACAATACGTTCTGAAGTATTGACTGGTATAGGAGGATTCGGTGCTTTATTTGAAGTTCCAAAAAAATTTGCTGAACCAGTTTTGGTATCTGGGACAGATGGAGTTGGTACAAAATTACGTTTAGCTTTTGAATGGAATGCACATAGTACAGTAGGTATAGATTTAGTTGCGATGAGTGTAAATGATATATTAGTACAAGGTGCTGAACCGTTATTTTTTTTGGATTATTTTGCTTGTGGCAAACTGTCAGTTGATATTGCTTCTGCTGTCATATCTGGAATTGCTAAGGGTTGTGAATTATCAGGTTGTGCATTGATAGGTGGTGAAACAGCAGAGATGCCTGGAATGTATCCAGACGGCGAATATGATCTTGCTGGATTTGCTGTTGGTGCTGTAGAAAAATCATCTATTATAAATGGCAGTTCAATAGATGTTGGAGATATTGTTCTAGGTTTAACTTCCAGTGGTGCGCATTCTAATGGATATTCTTTGATTAGAAAAATTATAGATATAACTGGTTCTAAACCTTATCAAGATTTTTATGGTCAGCCACTTATTGATGTAGTAATGGCTCCAACTAAAATCTATGTTAAATCGATCTTATCTGTAATTAATAAGTTTGGTAAAGGGATTAAAGGGTTAGCTCATATTACTGGTGGAGGGTTGTTAGATAATATTCCTAGAATTTTAAACCAGAATATTTCGGCTAAATTATATAAGGATTCTTGGAAAATGCCTGATCTCTTCAACTGGCTACAGAAATCTGGGAATATAAGTGATAATGAAATGTATAGGGTTTTTAACTGTGGAATTGGCATGGTTTTAATAGTTCCTAAACATCAATCAGATTTAATAATGAGAGAACTTTCGGCTAATGGCGAAGATGTAATAAAAATAGGTGAAATAGTAGGTAGAGACAAAAATATGCCTAGTACCTATGTGGTTTAAGTTCTTATTTATAATTGTTTTCAACTATAGGTGCTAAGGCATCTATAGCTTTTTTATTATAGTTTTCATCTAAACAATCTATAATAATTCTTTCTGGCAAAGATCTTAACCAAGTCATTTGTTTTTTAGCTAGTTGTCTAGTTGCTATTATGCTTTTTTCAATAGCAATTTCTAAAGAGTTTTTTTCTTCAAAATATTCCCATAATTGTCTATATCCAACACATCTTATTGATGGCATTGTTGTGTTTAGATCACCTCTCTTAAAAAGAGAGGATACCTCATCTAAAAGTCCATTTTTTATCATTATATTAAATCTTTTAACGATTCTATCATGTAGAATAGCTCTATTTGAGGGTTCTAAACTTATAGTTATATATTTATATTTTCTATTAGTTAATTGATTGCTTCTGATTTTTAATAAACTTGATAAAGGTTTTCCAGTTGTAAAAAAAACTTCTAATGATCTTTGTATTCTTTGTTTATCTCTAATACCTATTCTATTTGCTGTAATATGATCTATTTTTTTTAAATAATTATGTAGAAAAGGCCATCCATTTTTATTAGCTTGTGCTTCTATCATTTGACGTATAGCTTGATTTGATGTAGGTAAATCATCAATGCCTTCTCTTAAAGATTTATAATACATCATTGTTCCGCCAACTATTATAGGAATTTTTTTCCTTTCTAGTATGTTAGTTAATAAAGTTAATGTGTCAGAACAAAAACTTGCTGCTGAATATGATTCGACTGGATCAATTATATCCAGCAGATGCTGTTTAGTTCTTAGTTGTTCTTCCCTAGATGGTTTAGCAGATCCTATATCCATTCCTTTGTAAATAGTGGCTGAATCCATATTAATAATTTCTATTGGCCAGTATTTAGCTAGTTCTATAGTGACAGCAGTTTTGCCTGAAGCTGTTGGACCAGTAAGGCAAATGATAGTTGACTGATTTTTATTAATAATTATTTTCCTCTTAAAAAGAATTTATCAATTTGTTTAATGCTCAACTGAATCCATGTAGGTCTTCCATGATTACAGTAATCAGATTTTTCTGTAAGTTCCATTTGTCTTAACAAACTATTCATTTCTTCTACAGTTAATATACGATTTGCTCTTATAGAACTATGACATGCGATTGTAGCTAATATCTTATGATGATTTTCTAAAATAGAACAGGAGTGTCCTATTAAATTAATTTCATTCAATATATCTAATAGGATTTCTTCAAGATTATTTAATTTTATTATAGATGGAATGTGCTTTATAGAAATAGAAGAATTTTCTATATTACAATCTATATCAAATCCAAGATTTAATAACTCACATTTATGATTTTTAACAATTTCTATAAATTCTGCTTTAACTTCTATGTTTATAGGAGAAATAAGCTTTTGTATTTGTATTGAATGATTTGCAAACAATTTTTTAAGATTTTCATAAACTATGCGTTCATGTGCAGCATGTGCATCTATTATAATCAATCCATGTTTATTTTGAGATAATATATATATGCCTTGTATCTGTGCTATTGCTAAACCAAGTGGATATTCTTTATTATCCTGCTTTATTTGTGATTGTTGTGTTTTTGAATGGTTTTCAAGAATATTGTTATTTATATTTTTAAATACAGAGTAATCCATATTTATTTGTTTGTAATTATTTTCAGCAGTATTCTCTATTACTTTTTTTTCCAATGGTCTAGAAATAATTTGATTGCTATTTTCAGAAATAGTTTTGTTAATTACATTTTTTATGAATTTGTAAATTGCATTACTATCACGAAATTTTACTTCATTTTTTTGTGGATGAATATTTACATCTATTAGATTAGGATCAATATAAATAAATAGAATAAATGATAATTTGCTATGATTATGCGATATATCTTGACATGCTGATTTTATAGCATGATTTATGATCCTATCCTGTACATATCTATCATTTACATATAAGTACTGATATTGTAATTTTAATTGGTTGTCAAATGATTGAGAAAGAATGCCTTTAATTGTTATATCATTATTTGATTGATATATTTTAAGATATGTATCCGTAATTTTTTTTCCGAAAACATCCTTGATCCTACTATATGTTTCATTAGTTACCCAGTGTTTTTGTAATTTTTTATTGTGAAATATTTTAAAACATATATGTGGATGTGATATTGCTATTTTTTCTATTATAGATAGACAATGAAGCCATTCTGTTCCTTCAGATTTAAGAAATTTTCGGCGTGCTGGTATGTTATCAAAAATTTGTTGTACTTTAATTGTTGTTCCTTCTAAACCTAATGAAGGAAGTATTTTCTGTGTTCTTGAGTTAATTTGCCAAGCATTCGGTTCTTTGTTTGTGCGTGAAATTATAGTTAAATCAGATATTGAACTGATAGAAGCCAATGCTTCTCCTCGAAAACCTAATGATAATGTAGAGTTTAATTCTTCTAGGTTATATATTTTGCTAGTTGCATGTCTAGTCATCGCCATTGCTAAATCTTTTTTGCTTATTCCTTGACCATTATCAATTACTATTATTTGTTTTATGCCCCCACCATCAAGATAAATTTCTATAGAAGTCGATTTGGCATCAATAGAGTTTTCTATCAGTTCTTTTACAATTGAAGATGGTCTATCTATAATTTCTCCTGCAGCTATTTGACTTACCAATAAGTCTGAAAGTTTTATTATTGCACGATTCTTATAAATTAAATTTTTATTCATTTTATCAAATTTATTTATTGTTTTTAATTTGAGTTACATTCTATTTTAAAATAATTAACTATGGCGTTAAAAATAGCATTGGCTATTTTGTCTTGATGCTGATTTGAGTTTAGTAATTCTTCCTCTTTAGGATTACTAATAAAAGCTGTTTCTATTAAAATAGATGGTATATCAGGAATTTGCAAAATGGCAAATTCTGCTTGTTCTACATCTTTATTATGTAATTTACTGATTTTTTCTAATTCTTTTAATAATATAGTTCCTATTTTTTTTGAATCTTTAATTTGTGCTGTAGTAGATAAGTCCAGTAATACTTTGGCTATTTTTTCATCTTGATGGTATAAGTTAACACCACCTATTAAGTCAGATTTATTTTCTTTGTCAGCAAGCCATTTAGCTTGTATGCTGGACGATTTATCATTTGATAAGGCAAATACCGAAGCTCCATTTGTTTCAGGTTTTATCCATGCATCTGCATGTATAGAAATAAAAAGATTGGCTTTTAAAAGCCTAGCTTTCTGTGTGCGTATAGCCAAAGGGACAAAACAGTCATCATTTCTAGTTAAATAAGTAACAATATGATTTTGTGTTTTTAATAATGTTGCTGTCTTTTTTGCTATTGACAAGACTATATTTTTTTCCATCGTTCCATGAACCCCTATAGCTCCAGGATCTTCTCCTCCATGACCAGGATCAATTACTATTATGATCTTTTTATTTGTTATTTTTTTATTATAATGATCATTATCTTTTATAAGATTCATTATTGTTTCTTCTAATTCATTATTTCTATATTCTTTTTGGTTGTATATGATTGCTTTAATTGGGTCATTTATAACTGTTGGGTATAAATCTAAAATAGTTCTATATTTATAGCTAGCTATTGGTTTTAGAGTAAATGTTTGAGAGTCAATTGTTTGTTTTAAATCAAATACTAATCTTAAGCTATTTAAATTTTTTCTAGCAATCCTAATATTTTTAATATAAGAATTAGTTATTTCTAGATTTTCTATATATTTTATTAGTGTAGAGTCTATTTCTATATTTTCTATATCTAACACTAATCTATTTGGGGTTTCCAAAAAAAAACTTTTATAATTTAAATATTCTGATGATTCAATTGTTATTCTTACATATTCTTCTGATGGCCACACTCTTATTGATAATACTTTGTTATAGTATGCAAATGCTATTTTAGGGAGTAAGATTGATAAGATTATTAATGGAATCAGAATGATAAATTGTCGTTTCATAGTAGATTTTGGAGATTTATTTTTTTTGTCTCCATTATCTTCATCCATCCTATTCCTTGTATTGTTTGGGCTAATATTTTAACTATTCTTCCTTCCTTGTAACATTGAAAAGAAATTTCTATATCAGGTATAGGTAGTGATTCTTTAGTTTTTTCTGGCCATTCTATTAAAAATATTGCTTCTTCGTCTAATAATAAGTCTTTAAAACCTAGATCTAGGAACTCTATATGATTATTCAGTCTATAGAAATCAAAATGGTAAATATTGATACTTTCAATATTATATTGTTCTAAAATAGAGTAACTAGGGCTTTTAATTTTATCTATAATACCGATTGTTTTTAGAAATGATCTAGCAAAAGTAGTTTTTCCTGTGCCAATTTCTCCTTTTAGATAAATTCTAATGGGTTTTTTATTGTGACTTAGTATAGTTTTAGCTAATACATTTGCAAAAAAATCGGTGTTGTGAGATCTTGGTAAAAACAAATCTATATTATTAGAGTTATTCATTTTTATGACATATTTTAAATAATTCCTAATGTGGCTATATTTATTTTTTTCTTGTGCTAAATATTTATTAGTACTAGACTTGGACTAGTAAATATTTGATTTTTCAAGGAGATAACACGGTGAGCTTTTCTGATTCTTCATCTTCAGGTTTTTTTTCAAATCCTAAAATAATAGTAAAGATTGTATACATTCTTTTTGCCTTAGGTTTTATAACATCAGGATTTTTTTGGCCTTCAACTCTTTTGTCTGTAGTTATTATATACAATAAAAGGGGTGATCTTGGTAATGCCATATATGTAGAACATTTTGATTGGCTATTATCTACTTTTTGGTTATCTCTCTTTTTGATAACAATAAGTCTTATTTTAACTTTTATCTATATTGGTTATCTAGGCATTTTGTTAACTGTTGTTTGGGTAATGTATCGTTTGGTTAAAGGTTTCAGTTGTTTGTGTGATGATATTTCGCCTTACAATACGAATACATAGATTTTATTTTTGATGTATTTTTAATATATGGATAAGTTACTTGATAGAATTGTAATTACTAAACCTGATGACTGGCATGTTCATTTCAGAGATGGAGAAATGTTAGATGCTGTTATTTTTGATACAGTTAAGCAATTTTCAAGAGCTATAATAATGCCGAATTTAGCAGATGCTATTAAAACAACCAAAATGGCAGAAAATTATAGATCTAAAATTTTAGATTCATTTGCTAGATTAAAAAAAAATAATCAAATACCTCAAGAAAATACTTTTACACCTTTGATGACGATATATTTAACAGATGATACTAAACCTGAAGAGGTTTTGTCTGCGCATTCATCAGGTTTTATTTTTGCTTTTAAGCTTTATCCTGCGGCATCTACAACAAATTCTAGTGCAGGCGTTACTAATTTATTTGGAAATTGTAGAAAAGTACTTGAGAAATTACAATATGTTGGCATGCCTCTTTTAATTCATGCAGAACTACCAGATAAAAATATTGATATATTTGATAGAGAGAGATTCTTTATTGATAGGATCTTGATTTCTTTAAGAAGAGATTTTCCTGATATAAAGTTGGTGTTTGAGCATGTATCCACAAAAGAGGGAGTTGATTTTGTTATGGAGGATACAGGTCCAATTGCAGCCACAGTAACCCCTCAACATTTGATCTATAATAGAAACAGCCTTTTTTCTGGAGGATTGAACCCTCATTTCTATTGTTTGCCAATACTAAAAGCAGAAGAACATAGACAGGCTATACTTAAAGCAGTCTTTAGTGGTAGTAAACGTTTTTTCTTGGGGACAGATAGTGCTCCTCATAACCGTTCTTTAAAAGAAAATAGATGTGGATGTGCAGGTTGCTATAACGCATATAATGCCATGGCATTATATGCTAGTGTTTTCGAAGCAAATAATAGCATAGATAAGCTTGAGGCTTTTGCTAGTTTTAATGGTCCTGATTTCTATGGTTTGCCTAGAAATAGAGATTTTTTGGTTTTATATAGAAAAGAAAATATTATTCCTGATATGTTAGAGATAGGTAAAATCCAGCTTGTTCCTTTAGGAGCTGGCAGTGTTATTCATTGGAATATTTAGTTAGGTGTTATTATTTTTTTTCTCAAGAGTTTCCCATCTTGCATATTTTTTTTCAATTTCTAGAGATATTATTTTTATTTTGTTGTTTATTTCTTCTAAAAATGGATTAGGTTTTTGATGTAATTCAGGGTTGCCCAACTTTACAGTTAGTTCCAACAGTTTGTTTTCCAATGTTGTTATAGTTTTTGTGATTTCTTCTAATTCTTTTGCTTCCCAAGGTTGTAGTTTGGTTACTTTGTTTTCTGATTTTTTTTCTGGGTTTTTATTAATCAATATATTTTTATTAATCTTTTCTTGTTTTTTGTAGTAGAAGTATTCATTTTTATCTATTGTTCCAAATGTATTAAGCCATTTGCCATTTCCTTTGAATACTATTGTTTGAGTAATTATATTATTTAGAAAAGCACGGTCATGGCTCACAATTATAATGGTTCCGTGGTAATTCTGTAGTTTTTCTTCTAGAACCTCTACGCTTTCTATATCCAGATCATTGGTAGGCTCATCTAAGATTAGCACATTTGTTGGTTTCGATAGCAACATTGCTAGTGCTAACCTTGTTTTTTCTCCTCCTGATAGAGTCTTTACTAAGCTATTAATTTTTGATGGATGAAATAGAAAGTTTTCTAAATATTTAATAACATGGATGTTTTTATTATCATAAAATATCCATTCTCCATTTATACTTATATTTTCTAAAATAGTTCTATCTTCATATAGTGAATTTTTGTGCTGATCAAAATAGCCAACATTTATATTTGTTCCAGTTTCTACGTTACCAGAATCTGGATGGTCTTTTTGTAAAATTATGTTTAATAATGTCGTTTTACCAGCACTGTTAGGACCGACTATACCAACTCTATCTTTTCTTATTATTTCAGTAGAAAAATTATCTATAATTTTTATATTATTATAGCTTTTGTTAACTGATTTAACCTTATATACAATTTTCCCAGAGGTTTTGCTTTCATTAAATTTTATTTTTATTGGTCCTGTATTTTTTATTCTTTCTTCTCGTTGTTGCCTGAGTAAATCTAAACGTCTAACTCTTCCTTCATTACGTTTTCTTCTTGCTTGTACACCTTTTTTAATCCATAATTCCTCTTGGTATAAGACTTCATCAAGTTTTTTCTCCATTATTTCTTCTGATTCTACCACTTGATCTTTATGAGATTGCCATTCGTAATAATTTCCAGGAAAATAAAATAATTTGCCTCTATCAATTTCAATAATTTTATTGGTAGTCTTATCTAGGAAATATCGGTCATGTGTTACTAAAATTAATGATTTTCTCCATTTAGATAGTCTATCTTCAAAATATTCTATTCCTTCAATATCTAAATGGTTGGTTGGTTCATCTAATATTAATAAATCAGGATCACTTACTATTGCTTTTGCTAAGGCAACTTTTTTATATGTTCCTTTTGATATATTTTTTACTAAAAGATTTTCGTTAAGATTAAGATCATTGATTATTTTTTTAGTTCTTGCTACTTTATTGTTGTCATAATTTTGATAATCAGATATGTCGTTATATATAGCTCTAAATATATTAATATCTGCTTGCAATATTGGTTCTTGTTCAACATAAGATATTTTTATATTAGTTTTTTTGCTTATAGACCCATTATCAATTACGTGCTTTCCATCAATCATATCTAGAAAAGATGATTTTCCAGATCCATTTCTCCCTATCAATCCAATACGATCATTGTTTTTAATTACTAAGCTAATATTATCTAATATTTTATGATTTGCATGTGATAAAGTAGCTCCAGAAATAATAATTAGGTCAAATAATTTCATATGTTTTAAATGAATAAGTTTTTAAGAAAATTAAATTAAATTGTTTCATATAATCTCAAATTACATTAAAATATGTTTAAGAGTAAGTTGGGTGATCGCGGGATATCTTACATATTTCGAGGAAGGTCCGGACTCCATAGGATGGGATAGCGGCTAACGGCCGTCTAGTTTTGTATAAAGCTAAGAAATAGGGCCACAGAGACGAGTTTGCAATTAACTTATTGATAAAATCATTGGTTTTGCAAGGTGAAACGCGGCAACCTTTATCCGGAGCAACATCAAATAGGCATGCGTTTGATATTATATCATGAAGAGTAGTCCGCTTTAGTATGCGGGTAGATGGCTACAACAAATTTGCAAAAATTTGTGCAGATGAATGATCATCAGTTTATTATTTTTAATAAACCTACAGAATCCGGCCTATAGACTTACTCTTGTTTGATGACTCAATTTTTTATTACTGACTATTTGTTAGCACTAATATTGAACAAATATTTTAAATTGTATTTTCTGAGTATACCTTTTTAGTATGAATTTTGAACACAGACCAGTTTTATTGAAAGAGGCAGTAAATTCTTTATTAAAAAAAGGACAAAAGACACATCTATTTTCCTCAGGAGATCATGAGCTCACAAATGGTATATTTATAGATGGTACTTTTGGTCGAGGTGGTCATAGTAAGAAATTATTAAGTTTTTTAGATCATAGTTCTAAAATTTTTGTTTTTGATAAAGATCCAGAAGCTATTGATTTTGCTAGAAAAATGTCGGAAAAAGATAATAGGATAAAAGTTATTCATAGTAGTTTTTCTAATATTAAAGATGAGCTTTTGCGTAGAAATATTTTTTGTGTAGATGGGGTTTTATTAGATCTTGGGGTTTCATCTCCCCAACTTGATGATGGCAACAGAGGTTTTTCCTTTTTAAAAAATGGTCCTTTAGATATGAGGATGGATCCTACCAAAGGTATCTCAGTAGCTGAATGGTTATCTATAGCAAGTGTTGATGAAATTAGGGAGGTTATACTTAATTATGGCGAAGAACGGTTTGCTTTTAAGATTGCAAAGGCAATTGTTGCTCGTAGAGAGAAGAAGGCGTTTACAACAACCCTTGATCTGGCCGAGTGTATATCATGTGTTATCCCCAAAAAAAAGAATGGTAAACATCCAGCAACTAGAAGTTTCCAAGCCTTACGGATTTATATTAACAACGAATTATTCGATTTGTCGAAAGGTATCACGTCAGCCATAGAAATGTTGAAACCAGGAGGGATATTGGTAACTATAAGTTTTCATTCTTTGGAGGATAGAATTGTTAAAAATATAATTACATTTGATGAATCAAAAAAATCTATATATGCAGGACTTCCTCTGCTACAAAAGGATTTGCCAAGTCCCAAAATAAGACAAATATTAAAAATTTTACCTGATGAAAGTGAAATTTCAAAAAATCCACGAGCTCGTTCTGCTGTTCTAAGAGTTGCTCAAAAGTCTTTCAATTAATAAGTCAGTTATAAATTAATTTTTTGTTTTAATTTACACAAAAAATTAAGGGTTGCATATTCATGATAAATTTAATAGATACCTCCCAATATCAGATTGAGGAAGTATTTTTATGGCTCAAAAGAAATACGACCAATTATGCTCGCCTAATTCCAGATTCTAGGAAAATATTGAGTGGAGATGTGTTTGTATTGAATAGCGTATCGAATCAAAATAATCTCTCATTATATATAGAAGAAGCTATAAATAATGAAGCATCTGCTATTATACTAGACAAAAATTTTGAATTATCTAATGATCTTATAGTACAGAAAAATATCAATTATTTAAAGGTTGAGAATTTAGGTGCAATATTAGGTGATTTAGCAGATAAATGGTATAGCCATCCTTCATCAAAAATTGAAATTATTGCTATTACAGGGACAAATGGTAAAACTACTTGTGCAAATTGGATAGCACAGTCTTTAAATAATGATGGTAGAAAATGTGGGGTTATAGGAACTATTGGCGCTATTTTGCCAGATGGAAGAATTATTTATAGCGGATTAACCACCCCTGATATCCTAATGATGCATTGGATAATCTTTGAGATGTATATGAATGGGGTGAAGTTTATAGTTATGGAAGCATCTTCTATAGGTATAGATCAAGGGCGATTAAGCTCATTGAAGTTAAAAATTGCTTGTTTTAGTAATTTGACTAGGGATCATTTGGATTATCATAAAAATTTAAATGCTTATCGATTAGCAAAAAGTAAGTTATTTAGCTTTGAATCTCTAAGTAGTATTTTGATAAATACTGATGATCTTTTTGGTAGAGAAATTTTAAAACAAACCCCACGTGGTTTACAAATAACATTTGGGTTAGATCATAAATTAAATCCCAATATATCAGCTTATGATATCAGCAAAACTGATAAAGGCTATCGTTTCAGAATAGCGATTTTCGATTATTTTTCTAATGTAGAATTTGGCGTTATAGGGGAACATAATATATTGAATGCTTTATTGGTAGCAGGAGTTTTAAAATTAATTGGTATGACCAATAAAGATATTATTCATTCTATAGAAAAACTAAAAAACATTCATGGAAGAATGGAGATTGTTGAACCTTTACTAGATATTAGGCCTAATAAAATTCCAACTGTTATTATCGACTATGCTCATACTCCTGATGCTTTAGAGAAAACATTGATTTCTTTAAAAGAGAAAAGCATTTTGAAACAAGGGAAATTAATTTGTGTTTTTGGATGTGGTGGAGATAGAGATCCAGGAAAGAGAAAAGACATGACTAAAATTGCTTTATCAATTTCAGATAAAGTGGTGATTACTAGTGATAATCCACGTAGTGAAGATCCTAAAGTAATTATAGATCAAATGTTGGAAGGAAATAATTATTCTGATAATGTTGTTGTCATTATTGAACGCTCTAGAGCAATACTATATGCAATATGGAATTCAGATTATCGTGATATTGTTTTGATAGCAGGTAAAGGTCATGAAAAATACCAAGAGGGAATATATGGGAAAATTTTTTTTGATGATGTTCAATGGTCTCAGCTAGCTATGATTTTACCTAATGCTTCTGGTGTTTCAATAGATTCCAGATCTTTAGAAAAAGGTAATTTATTTCTTGCTCTAAAAGGTCCTAACTTTGATGGTCATGATTATTTGGATGTTGCTTATAGAAAAGGTGCTTGTGCCGCTATTGTTTCTCACGACTTACATCATTCTTTAGAAAAAATACCTCAAATTTTGGTTAATAATACCTATGATGCATTAATAGACATAAGTTTTTCATGGAGAAGAAGATATAATATTTCTTCTATAGCAGTAGTTGGCAGCAATGGAAAAACCACTACTAAAGAAATGATTGCACTTATTTTATCTAGTTTTGTAGGCAATAATTTTTGTCTTTGTACAAAAGGTAATCTTAATAATCATATAGGTGTGCCTTTAACTATACTAGGTCTTAAAAAGGATCATAAGGTTGGTGTTTTTGAGCTTGGAATGAATCATCCTGGCGAAATTAATACACTATCTGGAATAGTAAAGCCTGATATAGCTGTTATAACTAATGCACAAAGAGAACATCAAGAGTTTATGAAAGATGTCAATTCTGTAGCTTACGAAAATGGGAGTGTTATAAATTTTATTTCAGAGGATGGGGTTATTATATATCCAGGAGATGATGTTTGTACTGGAATTTGGGATAAGTTAGCTACTGGAAAAAAAGTTTTGAGGTTTGGTTTTAAGGAAGAGTGCAACATATATGCAAAAGATATATTTCTATCGAAAGAAAAAACGAGTTGTGTTGTTGTTTTTAATGGAGAGGTGTCATCTCCATTAAGGCTAAATATTCCAGGTATACACAATTTAAGAAATGCTTTGGCTGCTATTACTGTTGCATTGGTTTTTGGTGTTCCATTTTTTAAAGCTATTCAATATATTTCCTGTTTTAAATCTTTAAAAGGAAGAATGTGTTTTCACAGGCTTAATAATGGAGTTTTATTAATAGATGATACTTATAATTCCAATCCTGATTCTGCTATAGCTGCAATAGATGTTTTAAAGAAATTACAGAAACCTCAAATTTTAGTATTTGGTGATATGGGTGAAGTTGGTTCAGGTGGTATCAGTATGCATCATGAAATAGGAAAATATGCTTATGAAAATGGTATTGATTCATTAATAGCTATCGGTGAGTTTAGTAGTATTTTATTAAAATCTTTTGGTGTTAACTCTTTCGTTTGTAAAGATATAGAAGAAATTATTGAGCTAATAAGTAAAATTCCAGGTCCTGCTAGTGTTTTAGTTAAAGGGTCTCGTTTTATGAAAATGGAACGAATTATATCTCATTTTGAAAATAATAATCTATAATAGAGGGATAAATGTTTTATGAGTTTTTTAAATGCCTTAATTGTTTGCAGGCATGTGGAAATATTCTTTTTAGAGCTTTAGGGGCTTGTTTTACATCGATGTTAATAGGTGTTTCATTATCTCCATATCTAATTAGGAAATTAAAACAATTAAAAGTTAAACAGTCGATTCGTATATATGGACCTAAATCTCATTTAGCTAAAGAGGGAATCCCAACAATGGGAGGGCTCATTATACTAATATCAATTTTTGTTAGTTCTTTTTTGTGGGTTGACCTAAATAATAAGTATATTTGGATCGTATCGGTAACAATGGTTTTATTTGGAACGATAGGTTTTTTTGATGATTTTATTAAGGTCGTTTATAAAAACCCAGATGGAATTTCTGCAAAATTAAAGTTATTATTACAGATAATTAGTGCTTTAATAATTGCTTTTAGTGTAATCCATACGATTATAGATGAAAGACCTTTTTTTAGTTATGATCTATTATTGCCATTTTCTAGATCCTTTAGTTGGAAAATTGGTATTATAACTTTTATTTTTTTAACTGTTTTTGTTATAGTTGGAACAAGTAATGCAGTTAATTTAACTGATGGTTTGGATGGCCTTGTTTCTTTTCCTGTTATTTTGGTTTCTGGTTCTTTAGGTATTTTTGCTTATATAATTGGCAATGAAACTTATTCGAGTATTCTATTTTTTCCTTATGTAAATTCCTCAGATGAATTATTAGTTTTTTGTGCTGCTATAATAGGCTCTGTGTTAGCATTTTTGTGGTTTAATGTATACCCTGCTACAGTGTTTATGGGTGATGTGGGCTCTTTATCTTTAGGCGCAGCATTAGGTGTTATAGCAATTATTGTCAGACAGGAAATAACACTTATCATAATGGGTGGTATTTTTGTTGTTGAAGCTATTTCTGTTATGATTCAGGTTTTTTGGTTCAAGTATTCAAAAAAAAGATATGGAGTTGGTAGAAGGTTTTTCAAGATGACCCCACTGCATCATCATTTTGAAATTGCAGGTTGGAAAGAGACGCAAGTAGTAGTAAGATTTTGGATTATAAATATTATATTGGCATTAATATCATTATCTTCTTTGATCATAAGATGAAAATTCAAAATAATCCATTAGTTATGATAGTAGGTCTGGGTGATTCTGGATTGCATTCTGCGTTGTGGTGTTTATATTCAGGTTTCGATATTATAGTAGTAGATTCTTTTCCAGATTCTAAAGGGGTCGTAGAGTTACAAGAAAAATTTCCTAGTAAAAACATTATATATTATTTGGGATGTAAAGAAGAATTCCAGGCGGAGTGGTTAGTAGGAGTTGCTTATATAGTTATTAGTCCAGGAATTAATCCCCATAAAGTTTTTGCTAAAAAAATTTTTGCAGCAGCGAATAACAAAAATATTGAGATTATTGGAGATATTGAATTATTTGCTAGAGCTCTAAATTTTCTAAAAATAGAATATGATTATAAACCTAAAATAATCGCTATTACTGGTACTAATGGCAAAACTACAGTTACCTCCTTAACTTATGAAATACTAAAAAAATCTGGTGTGCTAGCCTGTAAAGCTGGTAATATAGGACCTCCAGTTTTAAAGGCATTGATGAATGTATTAGAACAAGATATTTTGCCTGAAGTATGGGTTTTAGAAATATCAAGTTTTCAATTGTATACAATTAAGTCTTTATGTGCAGATGCTTCAGTTGTTCTTAATTTAGACTTTGACCATATTGATTGGCATGGAACTTTGGATTCTTATTGGGATACAAAGATAAACCTCTTAAGAATGTCAAAAATATCAATAATTAATCGTAATGATCAAGCCTTAAGGCAAAAAATATCAGATTATAAGATCGACTCATATAGTTTTGGGTCAGATATTCCTACTGATGACTCTTGTTTTGGCCTAGTTATTAAAGAAGGAACAAGATGGCTCGTGGCTTTTATTGGAAAAGATTCAAATAGTTCTTGTAAGATAAGTAATGATATTATCTACAAAGAGGATTTAAAGAAAGGATTTAATTATTATTTATTAAAATCTCATTTATTAAAAATTAGAGGGATACATAATTATACCAATGTATTAGCTTCCTTGCAGTTAATTAGTTTTATCATGCCATTAACTAGCCCTATGTTACAAGCAGCATATGATTACCCAGGAGAGCCACATAGAATACAATTTGTGGCGGAAATAGGTGGTGTTAGTTATTTTAATGATAGCAAAGGCACTAATATAAGTGCGACTATAACAGCTTTGAAAAGCTTTGATAAAAAAATTATTTTGATTATGGGTGGAGTAGGTAAAAATCAAGATTTTTCATATATTTGTGAAACAATTGCAGAATGTACAAAAATGGTTATTTTGATAGGTGTAGATAGCCAAAAGATTTTTGATGCTATTAAAGTAACTAATATCCCTTGTTTTTTTTCATTTACTATGGAAGAAGCTGTTTTAAAAGCTTCGAGTTACGCGAGCATAGGAGATGTTATTTTATTATCTCCTGCTTGTGCTAGTTTTGATATGTTTGATAATTATAGTCATAGAGGTAAGGTTTTTTCTGATGTGGTTATGAATCTTGCTAAAGCATAATGACAATTTCTTTATTTGATTATTGTTAATATATAATTAGCGCTATTTGTATAGCTATAATATATTTTCATTTCAAATTAGTTTTTAATTAGAAAAAAATATAAAAAATCTGTAGAGAGTCACATATGAAAAAAAGTCTAGTAATTATTGTGGCTGGAGGTACTGCTGGTCATATTATGCCAGGGTTGGTTATAGCTGATATCTTAAAGAAAAGAAACTGGGATGTTCTATGGCTTGGTAATAAACATAAAATGGAGAGTGATATAGTTAGATCAAATGGATGGGATTTTCGTTCCATTAATTTTGATGGCTTGCCAAATAGAAAAATTACTACATTACTAAGCTTTCCATTTAAACTTTTAGTTTCGATGATTAATGTCTGGAAAATATTTTGTTCAACAAAACCTGATTTAGTCATTGGCATGGGTAGTTATGTAACTATTCCTGTATGCTTAGTAGCCTCATTAAAAAGAACTCCTATTGTTCTACATGAACAAAATGCTATCATGGGTCGAGCTAATAGCGTTCTATATAAATTTTCCTCACAGGTTTTGAGTGGTTATCCTATCAATGATTACAAAAACATAAAATTTGTGGGTAATCCAGTTCGTAATGAATTTTTAAGCATGCCTTCGTCCTACTGTAGGTACTCTCTTCGTGCCAATAAAAAATTGAGATTGCTGGTGCTGGGAGGTAGTCTTGGCTCTGGAGATATTAACAATTGTGTGCCTGAGGCTATTCATTTATTGCAAATATCAGAAAGGCCATTCGTTTTACATCAATGTGGAAATAAACATTTAAAGAAAACAACTGAAAAATACAAGGAGCTTGATTTAAAGGCAGATTGTGTAGGATTTATAGATAATATAGCTCAGGAATTATCTAATGCTGATTTAGTAATTTGTAGGTCTGGGGCAATGACTATTGCTGAAATAACGGCTGTGGGAGTTGCTTCTTTATTAATTCCTTTTCCTAAAGCTATAAAGAACCATCAATGGAAAAATGCTGAGTTTTTATGCAAAATTGGAGCTGCATGGCTTATCAAGCAGGATGAATTTACACCAGAATGGTTGGCTAGTTGGTTGAAAAGTCTTGATAGAGAGGATCTCTTAAAAAGAGCTGTTAAAGCACATTCCTTATATAAGCCTGATACTAATAATATTATTGCTGAATCTTGTGAAGTATTTAAAAAAAAATAATACATATGAAAAAAAATATTAGACATATACATTTTATAGGAATAGGTGGTTCTGGGATGAGTGGGATAGCTGAAGTTCTACTTAATCTGGGATATTATATTACTGGTTCAGATATAAAAGAATCTTTGATCACAAAACATTTAAGAGCCTTAGGGGCTGTTATATATATAGGACATGATCCTCAAAACATATGTGGAGCTCAGGTGGTTGTTACATCATCAGCCATATTAAATACAAACTCTGAATTAATAGCAGCTAAGAGTCAACATATACCTATTGTTTCTAGAGCTGTTATGTTAGCTGAACTTATGAGATTTAAGAAAGGAATTGCTATCGCTGGCACTCATGGTAAGACTACTACAACTAGTTTAATTGCTAGCATGTTAGCATCTGGTGGTTTTGATCCAACTTTTGTGATAGGTGGTAAATTAAATTCTATAGGTTCTCATGCTGGTTTGGGTGAGGGTGAATATATAGTAGTGGAAGCAGATGAGTCTGATGGATCTTTTTTGAATTTGTTACCTGTAATGGCTGTTATTACGAATATTGATGAAGATCATATGGATACATATTCTCAAAATATAGATAGACTTAAACAATCTTTTATAGATTTTGCACATAGATTACCTTTTTATGGTAAAGCAATCCTATGTTCTGATAATGAAATAGTATCTAATATAACATCATATATTTCTCGCCCTATTATTACATATGGCATATATTCAGATGCTCAAATATATGCTTATGATATTCAAGCAATTGATATGTCTATGTGTTTTACAGTTAGAAGATATATTGATAAATTGTATATTCCTTTGAAAGTCAGATTAAATTTGCCCGGGTTACATAATGTACAGAATGCTTTAGCCGCTATAGCAGTTGCAACTGAGCTAGGAATTTCCGATTATGATATATGTAATACTTTAGATTCTTTCACTGGAGTTGGGCGAAGATTTACTTATGTTGGTAAGTTTCCAGTTTCTAGCAATAATAAAGGTGGTTTTTTCGAAGTTATAGATGATTATGGGCATCACCCTGTAGAAATTGCAGCAACAATATCTGCTGCAAGAGGTGCTAGGCCTAATAGTCGTGTAGTTCTAGTATTTCAACCTCATAGATATACTAGAACTAGAGATTGTTTTGATGATTTTGTTAAGGTTTTGAGCACAGTGGATAGTCTATTATTAACTGAGGTTTATAGTGCAGGTGAAGATCATTTGATAGCTGCAAATGGCAGATCATTAGCTAGAGCTGTAAAGATGGCTGGAAAAGTAGATCCTATCTTTATAGAAAAAAGTACAGATTTGCCGCAAGCTATAATTGATTATGTTAGAAATAATGATCTTGTAATTATTATGGGGGCAGGCTCTATTAGTAAGGTAGCTTGTCAAATAGGAGATTTGATATGACTATATCTTTTGGCAAGGTTGGAGTATTGTATGGAGGTCAATCTTCTGAAAGAGAGATATCTTTGATTTCAGGAAAGAATATATTTGATGCATTGAAGAGTAAGGGGTTGGATGTTCATTTGTTTGATACAGGAATTAATTGTCTATCTGATTTGATAAAAGAAAAATTTGCTGTCGTTTTTATTGCCTTACATGGCAGGTTTGGAGAAGATGGAGTTATTCAGGGTATTCTAGATCTATTAGGTATTCCATATACTGGAAGTGGTCAATTATCATCTAGTATAGCAATCAATAAAATAATTACTAAAAAATTATGGCAATATGAAGGATTATTGACCCCTGATTTTATGCCTTTGGCCGGAAAAAAAGATTTTAGCAATGCATGCAATTTTTTAGGATTACCTTTAATTATTAAGCCTGTTGGAGAGGGTTCTACAGTAGGAACAACAGTAGTAAAATTTTATGATGATATGGATAAGGCCTATATAAATGCGGTAGTTTTTAATAATGAAGTTTTTGCTGAGAAATTGATTGTTGGTCGAGAATTAACAGTTTCTATTATTGAAGATTCTTCAGGCATTAAAGTTTTGCCGATTATAGAAATAATTACTCCTGATAATAGATGCTACGATTATGAAAGCAAATATTTTTCTAAAGAAACTAAGTATTTATGTCCAGCTAATTTACCTATAGAACTAAATAATAATATTATAAAGGCATCTAAAAAAGCTTACGAAGTGATTCGTTGTAAAGGTTGGGCTAGAATAGATATAATTTTGGATAAATTTGATCAAGCGTGGCTATTAGAAATTAACACCTGTCCTGGTATGACTATGCATTCGTTAATGCCAATTGCAGCAAAAGCGAATGGAATTAATTATGAAGATTTATGTTTGAATATATTATCAATGGCTTCATGTAAGAAGTAAATAACATATATGTTATATTCTAAATATAGATTCTAGTTCTAGGAGTTATTGTTTGATAATCTGCAAGATTATTATTTTAAATATTTTTATTAGCAATAGTATTTTAAAATTATACCTTGATATAAAAGGTTTGAGAGGATCATATGAGGTTTGAGATTCTAGATAATAGTTCTAAAGGAACAATTATAAAAGTTATAGGGGTCGGAGGTGCAGGAGGTAATGCTGTAGCACATATGATTAATAGTGGAATTAAGGGTGTTGATTTTATCTGTGCAAATACAGATTCTCAAGCTTTAGCTGCTACTAATGCTCCTGTGCAAATACGTCTTGGAGAGACTGGTTTAGGTGCGGGAGCAAAACCAGAGCAAGGAAGGGCGCATGCAGAAACGGCAAGAGAAGAGATACGTTCTGTATTAGAGGGCTCTCATATGGTATTTATTACTGCAGGAATGGGAGGAGGCACAGGTACTGGAGCTAGTCCTATTGTTGCAGAAATAGCAAAAAATTTGGGAATATTGACAGTTGGAATCGTAACAAAACCATTCTTATTTGAAGGTAGTAAACGTTTGCGTTTAGCAGAAGAGGGTATAGAAGAACTATCAAAATATGTAGATTCTTTGATTGTTATTTTGAATGAGAATCTTTATGAGTTTATGGATGAGGATTCTACACAAGAAGATTGCTTTAAAGCTGCCGACAGTGTTTTGCATAATGCTTGTGCTGGTATTGCAGAAATAATTAATGTTGATGGTAATGTTAATGTTGATTTTGAAGATGTACGTACAATTATGGGAGAACATGGGCAAGCTATGATGGGTACTGCAGTAGCATCTGGTATAGAACGTGCAAAAATTGCAGCAAAACAGGCTATTTCTTGCCCATTACTAGAAGGGGTTAATTTAGAAGGGGCAAAAGGTTTGCTTGTTAATATTACTTCTAGTAGATCACTAAAAATGAAGGAAACTCGTGAAATTATGGAGATAATACGTGCTTATGCCTCAGAAGATGCGACTGTGATTTTTGGTAATGCTTATGATGATTCTATGGGTGATGAGCTTAGAGTTACTGTTGTAGCAACCGGCTTGAATAATTTTGCAGACAATATAGACGATAATAAATCGCAGAGTACTTCTCTTGATAAGAAAAGATCATCTTTTGACTCTAATAAATATCAAAATAGAGTTGCTTCTCCATCTGTAATTACAAATCCTAGAGCTAAAGATTCTAATGTTGACAATGATAAATCTGTCCAAAGCAATAATAATTTTGACATTCCTAGTTTCTTAAGAAAGCGAGTTGATTAAATTAATATTGTATATTCTGTACATAAGATTTATTTATGCCAAAACAATGTGGCATACAGAAGATTGTTAGCATAAGAGGTATTGGTATCCATTCAGGAAAGACTGTTGATTTGGTTTTAAGGCCAGCTAATGTTAATAGTGGTATTGTATTCCATAGGATGGATATAAATTCCAACGTAGAGATATACCAGCTTATGCAAATTATGTGGTGTATACACAGTTAGCTGCAATTTTAAAGTATAATGACATAAGAGTGTCTACAGTGGAACATTTAATGCCTGCTCTATATGATTTGGGGATAGATAATTTGTATGTTGATATTAATGAGGAAGAACTTCCAATAATGAATGGTAGTTCTATTCCATTTGTTAATTTATTAATATCAGCTGGTATTGTTGAACAAAACTAACCTAAAAAATTTATAAAGATACTTAACCTAATAGAGGTTATTGATGAATGTAAAAAAGATAGAAAATATGCTAGGTTAGAGCCTTGCGGTGAGTTTATTATAAATTTTCAATCTACAGTCATCCTGTTATCAGGTCTACTGCGCCAACAACAAGGAAATAAATATTTCTAAGGAAACTGACATAAAAAATATTTCTATGGCAAGGACTTTTGGCTTTATGCAAGATGTTAATTATTTGCGGTTAGCATTAGGTGCTTGTTTGAACAATGTTATTGTTTTAGATCATAACAAGGATATGAATAATGAAGTTCTGCGTTATAAATATGAATTTTTAAGGCATAAGATCTTAGAGGCAATAGGAGATTTATATTTGCTAGGACATCCTCCTTTAATAGCTCGTTATATAGCTAGTGAATCTGGTCATTATTTGAACAATAAATTAGTTGGAGCTTTATTAAAAAATACAAATATATGAGAATATATTGCATTTTATTAATAAGGTTATAGCATAGATTTAAGATTATATGATTTGGCTACTTTTTTATAAATAAGGAATTTTTTTTTATCAAACTTGATATAGATTCTTTTAAAGGCCCTTCTTGTATTTTATTTTGTAAATGTTTGAAATTATTCAAAATATGTTCGTTTAGGAAACATTTTGTATTATTTTCTGCAATTATTTTATGTGTTACAAAACAATTGCTATATATTCTTATTTTTATTTCATCAATTTCTAAATGAAATTTTAATCGCATATTTTTTATAATCTCTTTTGAGAAATAACGTATTCTTGTAGCATTTTCAGAGTTCGGTACTGCAATTGATAGAATATTATTTTCAAATTTAATAATTTTATACGAAATTTTTAAGTTCTTAGGTATGAAAATAGAAATAGCATGTTCTATATTTATTATATTCTGTGCTATGTTGATAATATTATTGGTGTTTTTGTCTAAAGACAACCATTTAACAACTAATATATCCAATATATTGTGATAGTTTCCTTTATTTTTTTTATATTGAATAGCCAT
>JADMLC010000004.1 GCA_019278155.1 Candidatus Kinetoplastidibacterium crithidiae | reverse complement strand
TTTTTTGGAATTATTTCTGAGTTAAATTTAGTCGGAGTTATCGTGATGAAAATCACTTTATTATTCCAACAATATTCAACCCTTTGTAATATTATTTTTTTACTAACAATAAAATTAGGGAGATTGCTAAAATTTATATAATATTTCTTAATTTTCTTTTCGTAATAAAATTCTTTACTAGGCATGTATCAAGTTAACATTTTTAGTGCTAAATTATTTATTCCTTGGTCAGGATTTGTATCAATTTAACTTAATACAAACTTAATAAATAAGATAATACAATTTGTTAAAGATATAGGCTAGAGCATATTTGACCAAATGTCTTAATAAAATCACTTTTAATTTTATAGATGCTATTTATGATGAAAATTGTACCTATATTCAGTTTTTTGTTATAAACATACTCTGAAAATTTTGCTAACATAGACGTTTTACAATAACCTATTATTTTTGATTGCTAAGTATTTTATAGCATCAGATATTACATTACAAAATGTAAAAATTATAGCCTTTAAAATTGAAATTATCATCTAGTATAATTTATTAACCTTAGTTGAATATATTTCTAGCAGTATTAAAATTTTTTATAAATTCCTAATTCAAAATATAGTTATTATATTTTTGAAACATTTTATGTATAAAAACTTTTCAAATGCAACAATAATAATTGTATCCAATATATACTATGGGAAAATCTATTCTAAAAAACATAGATTAATCATTACTATCATGATTAATAAAGTTATTTTGAAAATCATATTTGCTTATATCATTGATAATAAAAGTGGCAGCTTTTGTTTTATTTATTGATTTTTGTATAGAAGTTTTCATTGTCATGATTACTTTAATCTTTGCTGATTACAAATATTTCCATACTAGAGATTTTAATTCTTTTACTATTGCAATTACGACTAGTGTTTTTTAGTATGCACAATATTTCCAATTATTATTTTATGGGCATTTGGTCTATATATAAAATATCTGACGAGTAAATTTTTTGATAAATAGAATATTTATGTATGATATGGGATATAGAACTTTTCTAAAGAACCGTTTACGATTAATTTTTTAATAATTCATATTAATAATATTCCTAAAAACGTAGATATTAATAAAATTACTATCATATATTATTTAATTTTTTGTAGTATTTATATTAAATATCATCTTTTTTATATATCCACAAAAATTGTGGATAATTGTGTGTGTAACTTCTAAGATATACTGTCTTGCTTAGTCTAAAAGTGGATTGTATAGTTTTTATACAGTTTTATATAAAATCATTGATTAATCAAAGAGTTACTACCATATGTCTTGATCTTATGGGTTATTATGGTTTAATTGCTATGTAAATTGTTGATTTTTACAAGTGTTTTAATTCTGTGGATAGTTTTTGATTTTGGTGTTGATTATATGAGCAAAGATACATTAATTGAATTAAGAGATGGATTTAATGAAGTATGGAGTGTTTTTGAATTAAATAAATTTATAAGTAATTTTTTTGATAAGGAATTACCTTTTGTTTATGTAAAAGGAGAGGTGTCTAATTTTGTTATTGCTTCATCTGGTCATTGGTATTTCACATTAAAAGATAATCAAGCGTCAGTAAGAGTAGTAATGTTTAAAGGGTATTCGTCAGCATCAGTATTTATGCCAAAAAATGGTGATCAAGTACAAGTTTATGCTAAATTATCTTTATATACTCCAAGAGGAGACTATCAGCTGCAAGCGACTGGCATAGTTATATCCGGTACAGGGAATTTGCATGAGCAATACTTGATAATAAAAAATAAATTAGCTCTTGAAGGTTTATTTGAAAAAGCAAGAAAAAGAAAAATTAAAACTATTCCTAACTCAGTCGGAATTATTACCTCATTAAAGGCCGCTGCTTTAAAGGATGTAATTGCAGTTTTTAAAAGAAGAGCTCCTTATGTCAGATTAATCGTTTACCCGACACCAGTGCAAGGGGAAAATGCTTCTTATAAAATCATCGAACAATTAAAAGTTGCGAATAAAAGATTGGAAGTTGATACCTTACTTTTAGTTAGAGGAGGTGGTAGTTTAGAAGATATGTGGTGTTTTAATAATGAGGACCTAGCACGAGCTATTAGCGATAGTTTAATTCCGACTATTAGTGGTATTGGTCATGATATTGATTTTACAATTGCTGATTTTGTAGTGGATTTGCATGCGCCAACACCAACAGCTGCTGCTGAATTAGCTTGTATAGCTAAGAAAGACTTAGAGAATAAATTATATTGGTGTCAAAATAGCATCAGTAAATCTCAAACAAACCTTATAAGAATTTTCGAACAAAATCTTGATAGACTTTCATTCAGGATTATTTCTCCAGGAATAATCTTAAATCGTAAAAAAGATAGAATTTCATATTTTTTGAAATTATTATCATCAACGGTTAAGGAACCACAATTCAGATATTCTAAAAAATTAACAATTTTAAAAAATAATCTATTCAATAATAAGCCAACTATTGATCATTATTTAAATTTTATTAAATCATATATCGACAAATTATATAGAATTCATAAATCTATCTTTCTTATTAAGAAAAATAATTTAGAACATTTAGAATCTAGATTACACTTATTAAGTCCAGATAATGTTTTATTGCGAGGATATTCTTTCGTTAGAAATAATGATGGTAAGATAGTAAAAAGCTCTAAAGATTTAGTTTATAAGCAAAGATTGGAAATTCAATTTTATGATGGTAAAGTAGATGTATTAGTAGATTCTTGAAATAGAATTAGTTAATTTATTTTAAATTATTATAGGAGTTTAAGTTAAAATGGTTCATGTTTTGCCAGATTTGCCATATAAAATAGATTCTTTGAGTCCTTATATTTCAAAGGAAACCATAGAATTTCATTATGGAAAACATCATCAAACTTATATTAACAATCTCAATTCTTTAATTCAAAATACAGAATTTCAAGAAATGTCATTGGAAGAAATAATCAAAAAATCTTCTGGTCCTGTATTTAATAATGCAGCACAAGTATGGAATCATAATTTTTATTGGAATAGTCTTTGTCCTGATTCTACAGAAAACCCAGTAGGAAATTTGGCTGATGCTATTAATCAAAAATGGGGTGATTTCAATTCATTTAAAATAGAGTTCAATAAACATGCCGCAAGTAATTTTGGATCTGGTTGGACTTGGCTAGTAAAGAAAGAAAACGGAGCTTTAGAAATTTTAAATACTAGTAATGCTGCAACTACTGTAAATAGTAATGATAAAGCTATTATTACATGTGATGTTTGGGAGCATGCATATTATATTGATTATAGAAATGCAAGAGTTAAATATTTGGAAAATTATTGGTCAATAGTTAATTGGAAATTTGCTGATCGAAATTTCTCATCATAAATAGACAATAAAAACTATAAAGCCCAGTTGTTATGAACATTATCTGGGCTTTATAGAACTTTATTATGTCTCAACAATAGATATTGTTCTATGTAATAACAGATTTACTGTGCATTAATAGAACTGTCAATATTCATACTGCTAACATAATTATATTTATGGTTTAGTTATATTTAGTGCTTGTTTTCCTTTTGGTCCTTGTGTGAGCTCATATGAAACTTTTTGTCCTTCTTTTAGGGTTCTGAAACCATCCATTTGAATAGAAGAAAAATGTGCAAATATTTCTTCACCGCCATCATCTGGTGTTATAAATCCAAATCCCTTAGCATCATTAAACCATTTTACTGTGCCAGTTGATTTTACTTTCTGATCATTATTCATTTCGTTTATACTAGACATGTATACTGCCTCTTTAAATCACATGCTTGCAGGTAAATTATTAATTATTTGAAAATTGTTATATTCAATAATACTAAGAATATTGAACAATTTCTGTTTATAATGATGCTATGCTTTCCTTTCTTTAGTCAAGTAAGCTTTATAATACTTTTATCAATTTGTGTGTGCTACAGTACAAAATATGTGTAAATTGTTGTTTCATTAACAATAATAACCATATAAATATTTATTAATTTTTTAGCGACATTTATAATTTCTAATTATGTTTAGCTTGGATTTTAAAAGCTGTTTAGATAAGCATGAATGGTTGTAGTCTCAATTTTTTTAAATTAATTTGTGTTTAAATTGCATTTTCTCTTAAGTAATAGTCGACAAAGTAGTAAGAAAAACACTACAATGTAGTGTAATTCGCAGGTAATTTTGTTATGCGAATTTAAAAAGATTATTGGTCAAAAAGTTTTGTTGGTGTTTTCCAACATTCACCATATATCATGTAAAATAACATATTAATTATTTAGGAAATTATATGCCTAAAATGAAAACTAAAAGGGGCGCTTCTAAGCGTTTCAGGTTCCGTAGTGATGGATCTGTAAAACGTGCCCATGCCTTTAAAAGGCATATTCTTACTAAGAAAAATACCAAAGTAAAACGTCAATTGCGTGGCTCTACTGTAGTTCATAGTTCTGATATGTCTTTGGTAAGAGCAATGATGCCTTATGCTTAATAATAAAAATAATGGAGAATTATTATGCCTCGTGTAAAACGTGGAGTGACGGCTCATGCTCGTCATAAAAAAATTATCAATTCAGCCAAAGGCTACCTAGGACGTCGCGGTAATGTTTTCAGGATTGCTAAGCAAGCTGTTATGCGTGCTGGTCAGTATGCTTATCGTGATCGTAGAAATAAGAAAAGGACCTTTCGTTCTTTATGGATCACTCGTATTAATGCAGCTGTACATGAATATGATTTAAATTATAGTGTTTTTATAGCTGGTCTTAAAAAGGCTATGATTGAGATTGACCGTAAAGTTTTAGCAGATATGGCAGTTCGTGATAAAAATGGATTTGCTTGTATTGTGCAAAAAGTTAAAGAAAGTTTATAACCATATTTTACACGGATGCGATATTTATGACCGTATCCGTGTTTTTTTTAGTAAACATATAAATGATTCATTCATTAGATGAAATTGTTGAAAATGCAGAAAAAGAATTTGAATCCGCAACAGATTCAGCCTCTCTGGATAGAGCAAAGGCACATTTTATAGGAAAAAATGGTGTTTTGACAAAATTTTTTAAGAGGTTTTCTGATTTTGATATAGAGACAAAACGTCAATATGGAAAATTAATCAATGACGCAAAAGATAGAATAGAGATTTTATTGGCCAAGAAAAAATCATATTTACAGGACATTAATATTTCTTTAAGCGTTTCTTCCAATTTAATTGATGTTACCCTACCTGGTAGAGGTAAAGCATTTGGGAACATACATCCTATTATGAGAACTCAAGAAAGAATAGAAAAAATTTTTCGATCTATAGGGTTTGATGTTATAGATGGGCCAGAAATAGAAACAGATTGGAATAATTTTACTGCATTGAATAGTCCTATTGATCATCCTGCTCGTTCTATGCAAGATACCTTTTATTTGAATTTAAAAGACCAGAATGACCTGCCTCTTTTATTAAGAACTCATACAAGTCCAATGCAAGTTCGTTATGCTAGTGCTAATAAGCCTCCTATAAAAGTAATAGCTCCTGGTAAAACATATAGAATTGATAGTGATGCAACACATTCACCTATGTTTCATCAGGTTGAGGGTTTATGGGTTTCTAAGGATGTTTCATTTGCTGACTTGAAAGGTGTATATACAGAGTTCTTAAAATATTTTTTTGAAACTGAAAATCTTTTATTGCGTTTTAGACCATCTTTTTTTCCATTTACAGAACCATCTGCAGAAATAGACATGATGTTTACAAATGGATTAAATAAGGGTAAATGGTTAGAAATATCAGGGGCTGGTCAGATTCATCCTAATGTAATTAGAAATTTTGGTTTGAATCCAGAAGATTATACGGGTTTTGCTTTTGGTTCTGGATTGGAACGTTTAACTATGTTGAGATATGGTATTACTGACTTACGTCATTTTTATGAAAATGATTTGCGTTTTTTAAATCAAATTAGAAATTAAAGTTGGTTGTTTATAATGCAATTTCCTGAATCTTGGCTATTTTCTATGATTGATCCTCAAATCTCTTCAGAGGAACTTTCTGATAAGCTTACTATGTCTGGATTAGAAGTAGAAGAATTATATCCTTTTGTTGAGCCATTTCAATATAAAATGCTTGTGATAGAAGTTCTAGATTTAATTTTCTATGATTCTTCCAGTGGAGTATCTGTTTATTCGATAAATAACGGCATTAATAACAGTATTGATGCTAATATTTGGGCTTATTGTATAGGTTTAAAAACAATTAAACCTGGTTCTAAAGCTATAGTTGTTAATAAAGAAACTATACCTGGTAATTTTGCTAATAATAAATTCAATTTATTTAGCAAGGGTATGTGTTTTGGTGAGATTGTTCTATTTCAAGATTTATTGTTATTAGATCATTTAAAAGAAGAAATTGAATGCAATTCAAGATTAGGTGATGATATATATAGCAAATTTAATTTAGGAGATCATATTTTTAATATTAAATTGACTCCTAATAGGGCGGACTGTTTATCTGTACTAGGCATTGCTCGAGAAGTTGCTGCTTTAACCAATAATTCTATTTCCATTCCGAAATATGATTATATTTCTCCTACTATTCAAGATATTTTAAAACCTAATATAATTGCGGATGATTTATGTGGTCGTTATTCTGGAAGAATAATACGTAATCTAAATATTAATGTGGAAACTCCTAGATTGATAAGAGATCGTTTAATTAAATCTGGATTAAGTTGTGTTTCTATCTTGGTAGATATATCTAATTATGTAATGTTAGAACTTGGTATCCCTTCTCATATCTATGATTTAGATAAAATTTTTGGGAATCTACAAATTAGATGGTCGAAAAAAGGTGAGCAGGTAACCTTATTAAATGGTGATTTAATTAAGTTGGATGATCATATAGGTGTTATAAGTGATAATAATAGCATATTAGGGTTAGCTGGTATAATGGGTTCTAAAGCTTCTTCAGTCACAGAAGAAACTAAAAATATCTATATAGAATCAGCTTTTTGGAAACCTGTTGCTGTAGCTGGTTTATCTAGAAAATTAAAGTTAAATTCAGAGGCTGCTTACCGTTATGAGAGAGGGGTTGATTATAGTTCAACTAAAGAATGTTTAAATTATATAACAAGTTTAATTGTAAATATTTGCGGTGGTAATGTTGGTCCAATTGAAGATGTCATAAAAGATTTACCTGAAGCTAATTCAATATGTATGCGTCTTTCCAGATGCACGAAGGTTTTGGGTGTAAAAATAGAACATGAAGAAGTTCGTGCTGTTTTTAATAAGTTGCAAATGAAATTTGAAGAAAAAAATGATTGTTTCTATGTTATTCCACCTAGTTATCGTTTTGATTTGAAAATAGAAGAAGATCTAATCGAGGAAGTGGCTAGGTTATATGGTTATGAAAATATTCCATCTGTTCCGCCAACAGCACAATTAAATATGTTAATGTCTCCTGAATCTAAATTAGATAGACATGATATCAGAAAAATGATGGCTTCTAGAGATTATCAAGAAGTGATCAATTATAGTTTTGTTCATTCTGAATGGGAAGAAAAATATTTTAGTAATATAGACTCTATAAAACTAGAAAATCCAATTTCTGCTAATTTGTCTGTTATGAGATCTAGTATTATTCCTAGTCTAGTTAAAAATGTTTCTTATAATATCAATAGACAATTTTCTAGAGTAAGACTATTTGAGATTGCGCGTGTTTTTTTTAAAGATAATAATATTATTGATGACAATACAAATGTTTTAGGAATCAATCAGCCTATTTTATTGTCTGGTATAGCTTATGGTAATCTTTTAGAAGAACAGTGGTCTGAAAAGACGCGTTTAGTAGATTTCTATGATGTAAAAGGTGATATTGAGGCTTTATTTGGCAATAGATATTCAGATCTTGTTTTTGAGTCTAAGCATCATAAAGCTTTACACCCATCTCGCAGTGCTTCCATAAACCTCTATGGTCGCCAAATTGGATGGATTGGTGAATTAAGCCCTATGTTCGTTTTAGATGCAGAATTACATTGTGCTCCGATCGTATTTGAATTGGAATTAGATGCTTTATTAAATGTAAAAATACCAGAAGCAAAATTTTTATCAAAACAGCCAATAGTTGTCAGAGATATTTCATTATGGATTGATAAAAATATACAATTTCAAATAGTTAAGGATAAAATCAATGAATTTATCAAATTAGATGAAGGATCTTTTATTGTAACAGATTTTAAATTATTTGATGTTTGGTCTAATGACAAAGTTAACAATGGTCTTGAAGAAAAAAGTATAGCAATGAGATTTTGGTTTCAAGATGAGGTGACTTTAGATGATGATAGAGTTAATGTTTGTATCAATGGGATTATAGAATACCTTACAAAGGAAATAGGTGCGCGTCATCGTATTTAAATTATTTACATGGATTAGTAATAGTAATGAGTAATTCTAGTACATTTACTAAATCAGATTTGGTTGATTTGGTTTTTGAAAGAGTTGGGTTAAATAGGTCAATCTCTAAAGATATTGTAGACTCTTTTTTCGAAGAAATTCGTCAGTCGTTGGCTAATGGCCAAGAAGTTAAATTGTCTGGTTTTGGTAATTTTAATCTGTTAGATAAAGAACAAAGACCAGGTAGAAATCCTAAAACTGGAATTCCTACTGTTATTTCCTCTCGCAGAGTTGTAACATTTCGCCCAAGTAAAATATTAAAAAGGAATATAAATATATAAATATTTATAAACAATTTTATTTAATTTATTATGCTATGTCATATTTTTAGGATTAATATATTATGTCTGGAAATTTATCTCAATCGATACCTTGCAAAAAAATTTTTGACATAGATGAAGTATCTAAACTTTGTAATGTAAAACCTCATATTATTAGATACTGGGAAAGAGAATTTGTGAGAAATAGATTTGGATTTAAGGTCGTAAATCGTAGACATTATAAGCATCATGAAGTATTAATTCTAAGAAAGATATCTTTTTTAATATATGAGAAAGGATTTACTATTAATGGTGTACATGCCATCTTAAATGGCATGAGGGATTTCAAGTATTTTTGTGTAAATAATGTTGTTCAGTTTACCGGAAAAGATATTAATAAATTAAACAATGAAATAGAGGAAATTATAAACTATTTTCTTGGAGTGATTGATGATTAATTTTTTGTTAACTATGGTTATAGCATCCCATTCTGGTGTTGGTAGTGCAATAGCATGGTCTGCAAGTGGTTATGTGTTCGAATTTCACCATTTTGACCATAGTTTATGTTTTAAATAAATAAAATTTATAGTTTTTTATAAAAACGTTTAATTGAAATTTATTAATGGGGTAACTTTCTATGCAGTTTTGTGATCAAGAGATTTTAGTAGATGTATCTACAGCTGCAATTGATACTGGTGGTTATGGTGTTTTTCTGACAGTGACTTCTGAAAGTGGCACTGAAGTTGATAATGTTTTTTCTTATCTTGGAGACTGTTCCTCTTTATTTGAGGCAAGAAATTTAGCAGAGATTTTTGCAAAAAAATGGATAGACGAAAATATCTTTCCATAGATTTCTTTTGTGATAAACTGTTGAACCATACAACTTGTGCAGATCAATAAATCATAATTTTTATTGATCTGTTTTTTTATGTTATTAGTTTCTATTAAACCGCTATTTTTTCTGCCGCTTCTACCGTATTTGTTAATAACATAGCAATTGTCATAGGTCCTACTCCACCAGGCACTGGAGTAATAGCACTTGCAATTCCTATTGTTGAATTAAAATTTATATCGCCACAAATTTTATTGTCTTCATTTCTATTAATGCCTACATCAATTAATACAGCACCTTTTTTAATCATAGATCCTTCTACTATGTTAGGTTTTCCTGTAGCCACTATAAGAATATCTGCTTTTTTTGTATATGATGATAAATCTCTTGTTTTGGAATTACATATAGTTACTGTTGCCCCTGCTTGTAATAACATCATAGCAATTGGTTTTCCTACTATGTTGCTAGCTCCGATAACTACTGCTTCTGAACCTTTTATATTAACTTTTTCTGATTCTAGCAGTTTCATTATTCCATAAGGAGTACATGGTAAAAACATAGGTTTCCCTATCATTAATAAGCCGGCGTTTATTACATGAAATCCATCAACGTCTTTTTTAGGATCTATAGTTTTTATAACTTTGTAAGTATTTATATGTGAAGGCAGAGGCAATTGAACTAAAATACCATGAATTTTGCTGTTTTCATTCAATTCCTCGATTGTTTTTAAAAGATCATCTTCATTTATCTTTTCCGGATATTTTTTTTCAATAGATAGAATTCCAGTATTTTCACATGCCTTAATTTTATTTTTTACATATACCTGAGATGCTGGATTATCTCCAACAAGTATTACAGCCAATCCAGGAATTATATTTTTTGAACGCAGATTATCCACTCTAATTTTTAAATTGGAACGTATTTCTTTCGAAAGTTTCAGCCCATCTATAATCTTTGTATTCATTTATTTTAAGCCTGTATTAAAAAACTATTTAAATATTTCAATCGATAACAATAATTTTTTATATCATGTTAGATATGTATTTTGATAACATATTATTTTTTTTATAAGTTTGTCAATGATAAATAATATTTAATTCTTTAAATTGTAAAAATAAGATAATATTTTTTGCTTGCTTAATGTTAATATTATTAGCTTGATGATGGCTTAAAAATAATAAAACAATGGTAATGGGGGATACATTATATGATGTCTTTAGATAGTAATCCTAGTAATAGAGATAATGATGATATACAAGAACAACAAGAATGGTTAGAGTCATTAGAAGCTGTTTTTAGTAATAAAGGTTCGAATCAAGTTTCATTTTTATTAAAAAGTTTGATAGAAGATGCTCGTCGATTAGGTGTTGAGATACCATTTCCTTTAAATACAGATTATGTGAATACAATACCACTATCATCACAACCGATCCATCCTGGCAATCTAAAGATAGAGTCAAGAATTAATGCTTATGTCAGATGGAATGCTATGGCTATGGTTGTAAAGGCCAATTGTCATAATCCAGACGATGGTGGTAGTTTGGGAGGTCATATTTCTACATTTGCATCTTTGGCTACAATGATAGGATGTGGTTATAATCATTTTTGGAAAGCCTCAAATGCTGATAATGAGGGTGATTTAGTTTATTTTCAAGGTCATGCTTCTCCTGGCATGTATAGTCGTGCGTATTTAGAAGGTTTTTTATCTGAAGAACAGTTGGATAACTTTCGTCAAGAAATCGGTGGTAATGGTCTTCCTTCATATCCTCATCCGAGATTAATGCCTGATTTTTGGCAATTTCCAACTGTTTCTGTTGGTCTTGGTCCTATTATGGCTATTTATCAGGCAAGATTTTTAAAATATTTGCATGCTAGAGGTATAGCTGATACTCGCAATAGGAAGGTATGGGTGTTTTGTGGTGATGGAGAAATGGATGAAATAGAGTCTTTAGGAGCTATTTCACTTGCTTCTAGGGAGCATTTGGATAATTTAATATTTGTTGTCAATTGTAATTTACAGAGATTAGATGGTCCAGTAAGAGGTAATGGTAAGATTATACAAGAATTAGAAAGTATATTTCGTGGAGCTGGTTGGAATGTTATAAAACTAATATGGGGCGGTTATTGGGATTCTTTATTATCCAATGATAAAAATGGAATACTAAGACGTATTATGCAAGAGACTGTGGATGGTGAGTATCAGGCATATAAAGCCAATGATGGTAAATTTGTTAGAGATAATTTTTTCGCTAAACATCCTCAATTACTAGAGTCTGTTTCACATATGAGTGATAGTGCTATTTGGCGTTTAAATCGCGGTGGCCATGATCCAAATAAAGTTTATGCTGCTTTTGATGCTGCTAGTAAACATCCTGGACAACCTAGTGTAATTTTAGCAAAAACAATCAAAGGTTACGGTTTAGGGCATTTTAGTCAGTCAAAAAATTCTACGCATCAACATAAAAAATTAGATATTGATTCTATTAGGGAATTTAGAGATCGTTTTGGTATACCTATACCAGATGATAAATTAGAGTCTCTACCATATTTTAAACCACCTGTAGATTCTCCTGAGATGAAGTATTTGCATGAACATAGGCAGTCACTAGGTGGTTATTTGCCAAGACGTCGTCAAAAGTCTGATGAAGTATTTAATATTCCTTCATTAGAAATGTTTAGGTCTATTTTGGAACCTACTTCTAGTGGCAGGGAAGTGTCAACTACGCAAGCTTTTGTTAGAATTTTAAATCAGATTTTGAGAGATAAGTATATTGGTCCTAGATTAGTGCCAATACTAGCTGATGAATCAAGAACGTTTGGGATGGAAGGTTTATTTAGGCAAATAGGAATATACGCTCCTGATGGACAAAAATATACTCCTGTTGATAAAGATCAAGTCATGTACTATCGTGAGACTGTTGATGGTCAATTATTGCAAGAAGGTATTAATGAAGCTGGTGCAATTAGTTCGTGGATCGCTGCTGGTACTTCTTATTCCACAAACAATCGAATTATGATCCCTTTTTTTGTATATTATTCAATGTTTGGATTTCAACGAGTTTGTGATTTAGCATGGGCTGCAGCTGACATGAAAGCCAGAGGATTTCTTATAGGAGGAACCTCAGGGCGGACAACATTAAATGGGGAAGGTTTGCAACATGAGGATGGTCATAGCCACATACTAGCTTCAACTATACCTAGTTGTGTATCTTACGATCCAGCTTTTGCTCATGAATTGGCAGTAATCATACATGATGGTCTAAAAAGAATGATAGAAAACCAAGAGGATATATATTATTATATTACAGTTATGAATGAAAACTATACCCAGCCAGGTTTAATAGATGGTGACGAAGAGGGTATCATTAAGGGGATGTATAGATTTAAGTCTAGTTCTTTGAAATCCAAAAATCATGTTCAATTATTAGGGTCTGGCGCTATATTGAGGGAAGTTCTTGCTGCACAAGAATTGTTAGAGTCTGATTGGAAAATATCTTCTGATGTTTGGAGTGTAACAAGTTTTACAGAGTTACGTCGTGATGGTTTAAATATAGATCGTTATAATTTGTTAAATCCAAAAAGCGAACAGAAAATTCCTTATGTAACTGAAAAATTATTATTATCTGAAGGACCAATCATAGCTTCTACTGATTATATGAAGTCTTATGCAGATCAAATAAGACCTTTTATTCCAAAAGATAGAGAATATCGTGTTTTAGGAACAGATGGATTTGGAAGGTCAGATTTTAGATTTAAATTACGTAATTATTTTGAAGTAGATCGTAATTTCATAGTATTAGGGGCTTTAAAAGCTTTGGCTGATTCTGGTAAGGTTTCTTCAGATGTGCCTTCCAAAGCAATTGAAAAGTATAAGATTAATTCAAATAAAACTAATCCTCAGGATATATAGGATATATAAAACATGAATGAAATTATAGAATTTAATATGCCGTCAGTTGGAGATTCGAAGGAATTTCGAGTTATAGAAATTTTAGTTTCTGTAGGAGATGAAATAATTTCTGAACAAGGTGTTATTACTGTAGAATCAGATAAAGCTTCTATTGAAGTTCCTGCTCCTTGTGCTGGTATAGTTAAATCGGTTAATGTAAAGGTTGGCGATAAAGTTTTTGAGAATTTTCATTTACTGTCTATAGAAAAAAATAATACTGACATTGTTGATACGGCTCCAGAACCATCAAATATAGATAATGTTCCTGCAAAAGATATATCTATCAGTGGTAATTTCAAGAGCGAAAAAGTATTAGTTAATGAGTATGATAACACCGATAGCATTTCATCTTCCAGTAATAGAAATTCAGTAAAAATTTTTTCTTATGCCTCTCCATCTATAAGGAAGTTTGCTAGGGAATTGGGTGTTGATATTTCTCGAGTACATGGCACAGGCAAGAAGGGTCGTATTACTGTAGATGATGTTAGTTCTTTTGTTAAAAATAATTTAAATAATCCATCTGTAACTAGTGGTGCTGAGTTATTTAATTTACCTCCTTGGCCAAAAGTAGATTTCACTCAATTTGGTGAAATTGATAGCAAACCATTAAGTAGAATTCAGAAAATATCTGGTTCAAATTTACATCGTAACTGGATGATGATACCTCATGTTACCAATAATGATGAGGCTGACATTACAGATTTAGAGGAGTTTAGAGTTAAAGTAAATCAAGATTTATCTAAAACTAATATAAAAGTTACTATATTATCTTTTTTAGTTAAGGCCTTGGTTTCTTGCTTAAAAAAATTTCCAGATTTTAATGCTTCTTTAGATAATGATAAATTAATACTTAAAAAATATTATAATATAGGATTTGCTGTAGATACTCCCAATGGATTAATGGTCCCTGTAATACATAATGTTGACCATAAGGGTGTTATTGAAATTGCATCGGAAATAAAAGAATTATCTCAAAAAGCTAGGGAAGGCAAGTTATTTTCTAAAGAAATGCAAGGTGGATGTTTTTCTATTTCCTCTTTAGGAGGAATAGGTGGGGTTTCTTTTACTCCAATAGTTAACGCTCCAGAAGTGGCAATACTAGGAATATCTAAATCTGCCTTTAAACCATTGTGGGATGGTAAACAATTCATACCAAGATTAGTTATGCCTATATCTCTTTCTTATGATCACAGAGTTATTGATGGCGCAATGGCTGCACATTTTAATAAATATTTGTGTCAAATTATGAGTGATTTTCGTCTTATTTCTTTATAAGTGATAAATATGATAAACAATGTTTATAAAGTGCTGGTTCCAGATATTGGCGATATAAAAGAGGCTAAAATTATAGAAATTTTAGTTTCTAAGGGTGATTTTGTTAAAAAAGAACAAAGTTTAATTACTGTTGAATCTGAAAAATCTGTTATGGATATTCCATCAGATATTGATGGTGAAGTAGTCAATATCTGTGTCAAAGTTGGCGATAGCATATCATCAGGAAGTATTATAACAGAACTAAAAACTAGTGGATCAGGTGTAGATTCAAGTTCAATTCTAGATAATGATTTAAATCATGATGTAGGTAATGATATTGTTAATTGCCAAGTGGTTATTATAGGGTCTGGTCCTGGAGGATATTCTGCTGCCTTTCGTGCAGCTGATCTAGGGTTGGATACTATCCTAATAGAAGAAGATTCTAAGTTAGGAGGTGTTTGTTTAAATGTTGGATGTATCCCAACAAAAGCTTTATTACATGATGTATCTATTATTGAAAGAGTAAAGAAGTCTTTTTATTGTGGAATAGAATATCAAGAAAATCCAAACATAGATTTGAAAAAACTAAGAAATTCTATTGATTCTACAGTTTCTAGGTTGACTAATGGCCTAAGTAGTATGGCTAAAGCACGAAAGGTTAGAGTTATTAATGGATTTGCAAAGTTTCTGGATAGAAATAGTCTTTCTGTGAAATTGAATAATAATTTATCAGAGAAAATTGTTAACTTTAAGAATGCTATTATAGCTACAGGAAGTCATCCTGTACATCTGCCTTTTTTACCTATAGATGATAGAATTGTTGATTCAACAGGAGCTTTAAAGTTACCTATGATACCTAAAAAAATGTTATTAATAGGTGGAGGTATTATAAGTTTAGAAATGGGAACAATATATTCTTCTCTAGGTTCTGAAATAGATATAGTAGAAGTATCGAAGAATTTGATTTCTGGTGCTGATCGTGATTTAGTTAAAACATGGTCTAAATCTAATGAGAATCGATTTAATAGTATCATGTTAGAAACCAAAGTTATTGGTGCTGAGTCTAGAAATGATGGTGTATATGTTAGTTTTGATGGAAAAAATGCTCCAAATATACCTCAAAGGTATGACCTGATCCTACAGGCTATAGGTCGCAAACCTAATGTTGATAAAATTAATTTAGATAAAATTGGTATTTTGTTAAGTCATGATGGTTTTATTAAAGTAGATCAACAAATGAGAACAAATATTTCCAATATATTTGCAATTGGTGATGTAACTGGTAATCCTATGCTTGCTCATAAAGCTGTTCATGAAGCCCATGTTGCAGCTGAAGTTATAAATGGAGAAAAATCATTTTTTGATGCATCTGTTATACCATCAGTGGCCTATACTAGTCCAGAAATTGCTTGGGTAGGAATTACTGAACTTGAAGCAAAAAATAATAATATTAATATAAAAACAGGATTATTTCCATGGAGTGCTTTAGGAAAAGCTATCGCAACTAATAGTGAAAATGGGTTTACCAAACTTATATTTGATGTTGATAGCAAAAGAATCATTGGAGGTGGTATCGTCGGATCTCATGCTGGTGACTTAATTGGAGAGATAGCACTTGCTATAGAAATGGGAGCTGATATGTTAGATATAGCAAAAACTATCCATCCTCATCCAACTTTATCGGAATCTATAGGTATGTCTTCAGAAGTAGCTCTGGGAATTTGTACTGATTTACCATAATTTAAAATTAATAATGTTGGGGATTTTAAATGAAGGGTGATGAGATAATTAGAATGGTTCAGTTTTATATTCCTACCTTAGGATTACTTAAAATAATTTCATGTTTTTTTTGTTTAATTATTATTTCGTTGTTAGTGCAATGGGGTATATCTCGTTTATTAGTTTGGTTAACAAATAAGGTTATTAATATTGATGGTTATGGAAAATGGCATCATGAACTACATAGATATAACGTGTATAAAAATATCTTGCGTTCTGTGCCTTTTTTTGTCATTTCTGAAGGAATTAAATTTGTCTACCATATTGGAAATATAGCTGAATATATTTCTAGATTTGCTAGTGCCATTATATGGGTTTATATATTTGCAGCTCTTATAGGTTTATTAAGTGTTATTCAGAGTATATACTCGGCTAGAACTAGGTCTATTAAAGTTTATATACAGGTAGGTAAACTACTGTTGATCGTTATAGGTATAGTATTAGTATTATCTGTTCTTATAAATCGTTCTCCACTGTGGATGATTTCCGGGTTAGGTGCTTTATCTGCTGTTCTTTTGCTTGTCTTTAAAGATACGCTTTTGTCTTTAGTAGCAGGAACTCAATTAACAACAAATGATATGCTTAGAATAGGTGATTGGATTGAAATGCCTCAATCTAATGCCGATGGTTATGTTAGAGATATAGCTTTACATACTGTAAAGATCCAAAATTGGGATAATACGGTTACTACTGTACCTACTTATAAGCTATTTTCCGAAAGTTATCGAAATTATCGACAAATGTTTGAATCTGGTGGAAGAAGAATCAAAAGGGTTATATATATAGATATATCCAGTATTAGAGTTATGAATAAGGTTGAAATTACTGAATTAATGAAAATGTCTTTATTATCTAATTATTTAGAATTAAATTATAAAGAACAAGATCATTTTATGAATATATCTTTGTTTAGATATTATATGACTGCTTTTTTAAAGAGTCATAATGAGTTACGACAAGATATGCCTATGTTGGTTAGAATGATGGAACAAAAATCTGAAGGTATGCCTATAGAAATATATTGTTTTACTGCATTAACAGCATGGGCCGAACATGAGCGTATACAAGGAGAAATCTTTGATCATATTAATGATATAATATATAAATTTCAATTACGCTTTTATCAAAAACCATCAATGCATAATTTTATGCAATGTAATTAGTTGAATTTAATATCATAATGAGATCAGTTAATGAGTAATATTAAAATTGCGATAGCTCAAATAAATGCAGTGGTTGGAGATATAGAGGGTAATACTATTAAACTAATAAAAATTATTAGTGAATCTTATAATAATTTTGATTTATTAGTTACTCCAGAACTTGTTATCACAGGTTATCCACCAGAAGATTTATTATTTCATCCTGCATTTATAAAATCACAAAATTTGCATTTGGAGAAGCTTCGTCAAGCAACTATTAGTTTTAAGAAACTATTTATTCTAGTAGGTCATGTTCATCATGAATCTAATAAGGCGTACAATGTAGCAACATTATTTAATAATGGGACAATTATAGGTAGATACTATAAAAATCAATTGCCTAATTATTCTGTTTTTGATGAAAAGAGATATTTCGCTATTAAGAAAGAAGCATTTACTTTCAATATTAAAGATAAAAAATTTGGTGTAATGATTTGTGAAGATTTATGGGTAGATACAGTTAGTGAATTATACCAGGATTTACAGGTTGATATAATTGTTAGTCTTAATGCTTCTCCTTTTTTTATTGGTAAGGAAGAGTTGCGTTATTCAGTTTGTAAAAAGTTAGTAAATAAATTACATTGTGGGTTAGTTTATGTTAATGCGGTAGGAGGGCAAGATGAATTAATCTTTGATGGAGGTTCTTTTTTCATGAACTCACGTGGCTTATGTAGCAAAAAACTTTTTTCCTGGAAAGAAGATTTAGATTATTTTGATATAAGCATGAGTGAAGAATCAAGTATTGATTATTTTGATGATTTACAAAATTCTAATATAGAATTGCAATTATGGAATGCTTTGGTTTTAAGTTTAAGAGATTATATAAACAAGAATAACTTTCCTGGAGTTATCATAGGCTTATCAGGTGGTATAGATTCTGCTTTAGCCCTTACATTAGCAGTAGATGCCCTTGGTTCTAATAGAGTACAGGCAATTATGATGTCTACTTGCTATACATCAGAAATGTCTATTATAGATGCTGAAATTTTGTCTAGAAGATTAAATATTGAGTATAACAATATTGATATAAATAATTTGCTTTATTCATATAATAGTATTACTAATGAAATTTTAATGACATCTGAAATAGCAAAAGAAAATATTCAAGCTAGAATACGCGGTAATTTATTAATGGCTGTTTCAAATACTAATGGTAGATTAGTTATAACAACAGGAAATAAATCTGAGATAGCTATGGGATATTGTACGCTTTACGGAGATATGGTTGGTGGTTTTGCCCTACTTAAGGATATAAGCAAAACGATGGTTTATAAACTATCAAAATGGCGAAATGGAATATCTAATATTATTCCTGATCGAATAATTTCGAGAGCTCCTTCAGCTGAATTAAAATTTGATCAGACTGATCAAGATACTTTACCTCCTTATTATTTATTAGATGAAATCTTAGAGTTATATATAGAAAAAAAATTTACAATAGAGCAAATTGTAGATTGTGGTTATAGTACTGATATTACTAATAGAATATTAGAGCTTCTACATAAAAATGAATATAAAAGATCTCAATCTGCAATAGGTCCTAAAGTGACTTCTTGTTCATTTGGTCGTGATTGGCGTTATCCTATTACGAATTTATTTTGTGAAAAATTATAGTTTACTAGTTTGGTGTAATTAAACGTATAACTAGTTGCAATGATTTTTTATTATTCCATGAGTTATTCTCTATTTTATATACAGCCTTAATGTTCTTATGTTCTACCACTTGATGATTAAAACATATTCCATCAAACATCAAATCTTCACGTTTTAATAATAATTTTAAATGTTTATCTTTTAATGTTGTTTGAGAAATAATTTCAAATTGATCTATAAACAATGGTTCGTCAAATCCTGATCCCCATACTTGTTGATTTAGCAAATTAGCAAATTCTGTATTGGCATATTCTATATCAAGAGACCCATCAGTTTCTAATACTTGTCGTATATCATTATTACCTATTATGTTTTTTGTTGTTTCCTCAAATGCTGATTTAAAATTAATGTAATTATTTTTAGTAATTGTCAGTCCAGCAGCCATTGCATGACCTCCAAATTGTTGGATTATATTAAATTTTTTTGAAATAATATCTAATATTTCTTTTATATTTATTCCTGTAATTGATCTTCCTGAACCTCTTAATTCATTATTTTTTGAAGGGGCAAATGCTATAGTTGGTTTCCAATATTTTTCTTTTAATTTTGATGCAATTAATCCTACTATGCCGTGATTCCAGTTTTCTTTATAAAGGCATATGGTTTTGTTTGATTCAGAACCATATTTATCAATTTCTAATATGGCTTGTAAATTACTTTCTTCTTCTATTTTTTTTCGTTCATTATTAATATCATTTAATTTTTGTGCAATATCTGATGCTTCTTCATAATTATCAGTTATGAGACAACGTATTCCTATACTCATATCAGATAATCTTCCAGCAGCATTGATTTTTGGTGCTATTAAAAAACCTAAATCATTACTGTTTGCATTATTGATATTTTTGTTAGATATATTAAAAAGTGCTTGTATACCTACTATTGTCTTGTTTGCTTGTATTCTTTTTAAACCTTGGGCGACTAGGATTCTATTATTAAAATCTAACTTCACAAGATCAGCTACAGTTCCTAGGGCTACTAAATCAACTAACTCATTAAGTTTAGGACCTTCATTTTTTTTATAAATTCCACGAATACGCATTTTTGATCTTAATGCAATCATTACGTAAAAGATAACTCCAACACCAGCTAAATTTTTAGATGGGAAATTACAATCATATTGGTTTGGATTGATAATTGCTAAAGCTTTTGGTAATGTTTTACCTGGTAAATGATGATCTGTTATAATTACGTCTATACCCATTTGTCTAGCATATTCTACTCCTTCAACACTAGAGATTCCGTTATCTACAGTTATTATTAAATCTGGTTTTTCCGTGGATTCTTCATAAGCTTGTTTAATAATGTCAACTGATAATCCATAATTATTATTAAATCTGTTAGGTACTATAAAATTAACATTGGCGCCCATTGCTTTTAAAGCTCTGACAGCTACGGCACAGGCTGTAGCGCCATCGCAATCGTAATCAGCTACTATGAGAATTCTTTTTTTGCTAATTATTGATTCTAGCAAATAATTTGTCGCTTTTTCTATATGACTAAGATTATTTGGGTTAATTAAATTAAGCCAGTTATATTGTATTTGTGATGCTTCGGTTACCCCTCTGGAGGATAACAATTTAGCCAATAATGGATTTATTCCATTTTTTAATAACAGATTATAATTTTTATGCTGTGTTTTTCGTATACATATTTTATAGGAAGAGTTCATTTTTAAAGATGTTTAAACGTTTAAATATATTTATATCTTTATGAATAAGATATTCATTACATTTTTCATGACCTAAAAGTACTAGGTTTATATTGTTTTTTGGTAATTTATTGTTCTTTGATAAAGTTTTAAATAAATTTTCCAGATTTTTTAATTCATCGATCCACATATCATAATTCAAGTTTATAGAAGCTTCATGTAGTTTTGTAAATAATATATCTATTTTTTGTTTTTTTGGATTCCAATATTTTGCGCCACCATAAAGCCATAAAAAGTTTATTGGTTTTAATCCATTACGTTCCCTATATATGTTTACTTCATGATTATGGAAGAACATTTGTACTTCATTTAATAATTTCCTTAATTGCAATATTTCTATTTTAAAATTTGAAAAAACATTGATTTGTTTTTCAAAAATGAAATATGGACTAAGAGAAATTTGATGAAAACTATCTGGTAAAAATATACGCCATCTTTGTGGCGATATAAATTCAATTTTAAATTGATAATCATGTAAGATATGTTTTATGCTATCGAACAAACATAAACTTTCTGAATATGATAAATTTGTACTATATGGGTTTGATAAATTAATCCCAGATGTATTAATTTCTATGTTTACTAATTCTAGTAACCATATTGGGTAGTTATCTTGTTTTTCAAAATTTGTTAAAAATGGGCCCAAAGCAGAGCTTATTGTTTGATTGTCATTAGGAACAAATCCAGTATTTTTAATTTGCCAGGCTTCAAAAGCAGTACAGCCATAGTTTAGTGATTGATTATCTATATGTTTTATAGAGGCATTTTTTAGCCATTTAAAAATATACGGCATTTCTTTTTTTATAATATTATTAATATTGATATTAAATTCATTCGGAGGGAAGAAACCAGGTATTACAATAAGCATTTTATTTTTTATATGGTATGTTTTATTAGTGTTTTGGTAATTTTTTATTTTTTAACTTATTATTGGTAATAGATCGTGTTTATGATTCCTTATGAAGTTTGGCTAGCTATTAAGTACAGTGGTTTACTAAATTTCAAGAATAAAAAAAATAAAATAATATCTTTTATTACTATAACTTCTATTTGCGGTATAGCTATTGGAGTAGCTGCTTTAATTGTAATACTATCAGTAATGAATGGTTTTCAAAAGGAAGTGCGAGATAGGATGCTAGATATAATTCCTCATATGGAAGTTTTTATTCCAGGAGTAGATTACAATACTTTTATTAATTCTTACAAAAAATTTAAACCTTTAGTTGATCAAGATTCTAACATAGAGTCTAGTGCATCTTTTTCTTTATCACAAGCAATAGTACTAAAAGGTTCTAATATAATTGGGGTACAGATTCAAGGAATTGAGACTGATTTTATTAATGTATACAAATTAGATAAAAATCTATTTTGTGGTGATATAAAAAATTTAAAAGATAATGAATTTGGTGTGATAATAGGTTTAGAATTATCAAAATTTATGAATGTAAGTATTGGTGATAGTATTACAGTTTTAGCTCCTAATGCATCTTCAAATATCATTGATTTTTCTCCTTGTTTAAAACATTTTGTAGTACAGGGTATATTTTCATCAGGATATTATGATTATGATGCCAATATGGTATTTATTAATATTAATGATGCAAATAATTTTTTTTTAAATAGTATGAAAAACGGTATAAGATTCTGTGTAAAGGATGTTCATTCTACTCCTATAAGTGTTAAAAACATAAGAAATATTTTGCCTGATTATTTTTCTGTAGAGGATTGGTCTAATACTAATAAATTTTGGTTTAATGCAGTACAAACAGAGAAACGAATGATGTTTTTAATATTGTCTGTTATCATAGCTATTGCCTCATTCAATTTATTCTCATCTTTAACAATGTTAGTATCTGAAAAAAAATATGATATTGCTATAATGAGGACATTTGGTGTTAGTTATATTAATATTTCATTAATATTTTTATTAACTGGTTTGATTATAGGTTTCGTAGGAACAATTATTGGTGTTATATCTGGAATCATAATCACATATAACATAGATCTAATTGTTTGCTTAATTGAGAAAATATTTATGGTCAATTTTTTTCCAGTAGAATCTTATATCATTGGAACATTACCGTATAATATAAATTATTTGGATATATTAAATATTGCTATTGTATCAATCTCCTTGTCTTTTATAGCAACCATTTATCCTAGTATTAAAGCATCAAAATATATGCCTGCAAGAGTTTTGAATAATGTTAGATAAGAATTATATAATTAAAGCAGATAGTATTTGTAAAAATTATCATGATCAAAATGGCCAGATTCAAGTATTGCAAAATATAGATTTTTATATTAATGCCTCTGAAATTGTAGTTATAATGGGGGCGTCTGGTTCTGGCAAGAGTACTTTATTGCATATACTTGGTTTATTAGATACAGCATCTAGTGGTCAATTGATTATTAATGGTCTAGATACTTCTAAACTGACAGAGAAACATAAATGTAATTTGCGTAATAAAAATCTTGGTTTCATATATCAATCACATAATCTATTATCAGAGTTATCTGTTGTTGATAATATTTCAATGCCATTAATAGTAAGACGATATAGGTATGATTACGCACGTTTAGAAGCTAATCTTATAATCAATTTTGTTGGTTTAAATTCAAAACAGAATAATATGATTTATAATTTATCAGGAGGTGAACGTCAAAAAGTCGCCATAGCCAGATCAATTATTACAAAGCCTGATTGTATTTTAGCTGACGAGCCAACTGGAAATTTAGATAAGAAGAATGCTTATAAAATATTTGATTTATTTGTTAAATTGAAAAATGAACTTCACTCTTCTTTTATAATAGTTACTCACGATTTCGAATTAATGTCTATTGCAGATAGAAAATTTATTATGAAAGATGGAGGGTTATTAAGGATCTAGCATTATATGTTTTTAGTTGATACACATTGTCATTTGGATGATTATAGATTTGATAAATATAGGTCTTTAATTATTCAAGAAGCTTGTAATAAAGGAATTAAAAAGATTATTATTCCGTCTATTTCTGTAAATAATTTTGAAAAAGTGTCCAATTTGGCGATAAACCAAGGATTATTCTATACACTAGGAATACATCCTATGAGTATTAATCAAGGAAGTGTTAACAATGATTTATTGGTTCTATATAACTATGTAAAAAAATCTAAGAATTTTCATGCTAATTTTGTTGGTATTGGAGAAATAGGATTAGATTTTTATGATCCTATGAATGATGATTGTATCGATCTACAAAAGAAAATTTTTATAGAGCAGTTGCATATTGCAGAAGAATTTTCTTTGCCAGTTATTCTTCACGCAAGAAAATCTCATGATGTTATGTTGAAAATATTGAGGTCAAGAAAAAAAATATCTGGAGGAATAGTTCATGCATTTAATGGTAGTTACCAACAGGCTCTTTGTTTTATAAAATTAGGTTTTTTATTAGGAATAGGTAGTTCAATTACTTATAAAAAATCTTCAAAAATTAGAAAAAATGCATTAGATATTTCTTTAGAAAATTTAGTTCTTGAGACAGACTCTCCCTATATGGAACCATTTTGGAAATCTTCTTATGATTGGGGTATAAGTAGTCCATGTGAGCTATTTAAGATTGCTATAGAGCTTTCTAATATCAAAAACTGTAGTGTTGATCAAGTTATTAGATATACGACTGAAAATATACTAAGAATAATTCCCCAGATGGCCTTTTGAAATATATTTAAAGAAGTAATAACATTAGTGAATTAGAAGTGAATTATAATACTTTATTAGTAGATCTTCATTGTCATTCGAATATATCAGATGGGCTATTATCTCCTAGGGATTTAGCATATACAATTTATAATTCTAATATAAAGATTTGGTCATTAACTGATCATGATACCACCGCTGGTTTATTGGAAGCACAACAGGAATCAAAAAAATTAAGTCTTAATTTTATAAATGGAGTTGAAGTTTCTTCTGATTGGAATGGTAGGACTATACACATACTAGGCTTATATATTGATCATTGTAACAATTGTTTGATAGAAGGTTTAAAAAATAATATTAATTGCCGGAAAACTAGAGCGTTTAATATTGTTAAACATTTGGATAGTTTAGGGTTTTATGGATCTGATAGTATCCTTTCTTCTCGATTAAATATTAAGTCCAGTATAGTAGGCAGACTTCATTTTGCTAGATTTTTAGTTGACAATGCTTATTGTCAAAGCATTAATAAGGCTTTTCAAAAATATTTATCTGATAGATTTTTTAAGAATTCTGATGCGAAATATGCTTCTTTGTCAGATGTTATCTTATGGATTAAGAATGCAGGAGGTATCGCTGTAATAGCACATCCTCTAAATTATAAATTCTCAAATCAAGACCTTAATAAACTTATAGAAAGATTTGCCGATTTAGGAGGAGAGGGTATTGAAATACCATTATTTCAAAACCATAAACATTATGAATTAATTATTAGTTTAATTAAAAAATATAATTTTTATATATCATGTGGGTCAGACTTCCACTCATTAAAAGATAATGTGATGACAAAAGAAAGGTTTTCTAAAATACCAAAAGATCTAAAGAATGTTTGGGATTATTTTTTATAAAAATTTATTCGTGGAACATTAATAAATTTCTTGTTAAATTAATTATTTTGCTATATCTTATGAGTAAAGCTGTTTATTTAAATAAATAGCTATTCATTTCTACGATTACAATCTTTCGCATGTTTGTCAGTAATGATTGTTCAGTTTAGTTTTGCTTTTAGGGTATATCGTCGTGCTAATAGTTCAAAATTTTTCAGGTTCATCCGCTATTTCTGATTTTCGTCGTCAAAATCTATTGGCTAAGCTTAGTGTTTTTGGTATTGATTTATCAAATATAGATGCTTATTACGAACATTTTGTATGTTTAGAGCGTTCTTTAGAAGAGAGTGAGAGTTGCATATTGTCAAAATTATTGGAATATGGTTCTATAGATTTTTCTAAATCATCTGATAATTTTAAAATAGAACTATTGGTAATTCCTCGTTTAGGAACAGTTTCTCCATGGTCTAGTAAAGCTACAGATATAGCTCATAACTGTGGTTTAGGTGTTGTCAAAAGGATTGAAAGAGGTATTAAATATGTTCTTTCTTATAAAGAACCTTTAGTTGATGATAAACTTCCTAAAGAAGCACTAGATACGTTATTGGACTTAATACATGATTGTATGACAGAAAGTGTTGTTAATGTGGATTTTGATATAAAACTTTTATTCGATAGTGCAGAAAAAAAAGGTTTAAAAACTATTGCCCTTATGAAAGATGGGCGTATTGCTTTAGAGAATGCAAATAAGGATTTGGGTTTAGCATTATCTAATGATGAAATTGATTATCTAGAAGAGTCGTTTAAGTCCCTTAAAAGGGATCCTACTGACGTTGAATTGATAATGTTTGCACAAGCTAATAGTGAGCATTGTCGTCATAAAATTTTTAATGCCCGATGGATTATAGATGGCAAACAAAAAACAGATACTTTGTTCGATCTAATTAAACAAACACATTATAGTCAGCCGGTTGGTACAATAGTAGCCTATTCTGATAATTCAGCTATTATGGAAGGTAGGGTTGTTAATAGTTTCCATGCAAATAAATCTTCTATAAATGGGATGTGTGTCTATACTAGAAATAGTGCTGTTTTTCATAATATAATGAAGGTAGAAACTCATAATCATCCGACTGCAATTTCTCCTTTTCAAGGAGCTGCTACTGGTGCTGGTGGGGAAATAAGAGATGAAGGTGCAACTGGTTGTGGTTCTAAACCCAAAGTAGGTCTTACTGGTTTTTCTGTTTCGCATTTAAGATTTGAAGACAATATAAGACAGTGGGAGGATGACTACTATGATATACCATCTCGCATGGCATCACCTTTATCTATTATGGTTGATGCTCCTTTAGGTAGTGCTTCATTTAACAATGAATTTGGTCGGCCTAGTATTTTAGGTTATTTTAGATCATTTGAGCAGACGATAGATGATATTCATTGGGGTTATCATAAACCAATAATGTTATCTGGTGGTTTAGGTGTTATAGATTCTAGATTAAGTAATAAAAAAAGTATACCTGAAGGAGCCTTATTGATTCAATTAGGTGGCCCTGGTTTTCGTATAGGAATGGGTGGAGGAGCAGCCTCTAGTATTACTATAGGTAGTAATACAGCAGAATTGGATTTTGATTCAGTTCAAAGAGGAAACCCTGAAATAGAAAGAAGAGCTCAAGAAGTTATAGATAGATGTTGGCAACTAGGAAATGATAATCCTATATTATCTATTCATGATGTAGGAGCTGGCGGATTATCTAATGCTTTCCCAGAATTGATAAATGATTCTAAAATGGGAGCAGTATTTGATTTAAATAAAATTCCAGTAGAAGAGTATGGGATGTCTCCTGCTGAAATATGGACTAATGAGTCCCAGGAAAGATATGTGTTAGCTATTTTGCCTGATAGCTTAAAAAAATTTGATGAAATAGCTATTAGAGAGCGTTGTCCTTATTCGGTTGTTGGAATATCAATTAATGACAGGCATTTATATCTTGTTGATAGTAATAATGCCAATTTTGATCCTGATAATTTATTAAATATAGCGAAATCAGATCAGAAACATCCAGTAAATCTTCCTCTTAATGTGATTTTAGGAAAATCGCCTCGTTTGACTCGTAATGTTAAAAGTTATAATCATCTAGGTGGTGTTGTAAAATTTGATAATATGATTTTATCAGAAGCTATATCTAGGGTTTTAAGTCACCCTACTGTGTCTAATAAATCATTTCTTATTACAATAGGTGATCGTTCAGTAGGGGCCTTAGTTGCTCGTGACCAAATGATTGGTCCATGGCAAGTTCCTGTTGCTGATTGTGCTGTATCATTGGCTAGTTATGATAGTTTTCTTGGTGAGGCTATGTCAATAGGTGAACGAGCTCCTATTGCAGTAATTAATCCAGCAGCTTCTGTTCGTTTGGCAGTTTCTGAAGCATTAACCAATTTAGTTGCTTCTGATGTAGAAAAGATAGAAGATATAAAATTGTCTGCTAACTGGATGGCTGATTGTAGCAGTGATAGCAGTCAAGATGCCAATCTTTATCAGGCTGTCTCAGCTGTTAGTAAATTTTGTAAGGAACTTGGTCTCTCCATTCCTGTTGGAAAGGATTCTTTATCTATGAAAACAATTGCTGATGATGGGAAACACATTGTTTCACCAATATCTTTGGTTGTTTCTGCTTTTTCCCCTGTTAATGATGTTCGTAAGACATTAACGCCTCAATTAATCAACAATATTGATAGCAAGTTAATTTATATAGATTTAGGTTTTTCTAAGAATCGAATTGGAGGTTCTATATTAGCACAAGTTTATAATCAATTTGGTGATATAGTGCCTGATATGGATGACCCTAGTAAATTACAGTGCTTTTTTTATGCGATAAGACATCTTGCTAATGAAGACATGATATTAGCTTATCATGATAGATCGGATGGTGGGTTATTTACAACTATGGTAGAAATGTCTTTTGCTGGACATATTGGGGTTTCTATAAATTTAGATAATTTAATAACTGGTTCTTTAGATCATGAGTATCTCATGAAGACCTTGTTTTCTGAAGAGTTAGGAGCTGTAATTCAAGTTCATAATAAATTTTATGATTATGTTATGAATTGTTTTGAAGAAAATAATATTTCTGACTATTGTTACACAATAGGTTCAATAAATACTTCTGATATTATCGAAATAAATCATAACAACACTTGTTTGTGGAAGCAAAGTCGTTCTAATTTAGGACTTACATGGAGTGATGTAAGTTATAGAATTTCATCTATAAGAGATAATCCTTCTTGTGCTTCTGAAGAATTGGATTTGTGGAACGATGTTAATGATCCTGGTATTAATCCGATATTATCTTTTGATCCAAATGTTGATGTTTCTGCTCCATATATCAGTAAAAACATTCGTCCTAAAATTGCTATTTTAAGAGAACAAGGATGTAACAGTCATGTAGAAATGGCTTGGGCTTTTGATAAAGCAGGTTTTTCTTCTGTGGATGTACATATGACTGATTTATTAAATAAGAGTATAAATCTTTCTGATATGCAGGGTTTAGTAGCGGTAGGGGGCTTTAGTTATGGTGACGTTTTAGGAGCAGGGGAAGGTTGGGCTCGAACTATTTTATTTAATAGTTTTTTATATGATCAGTTTTCTAATTTTTTTGCTAATAAAAATAGTTTTTCACTTGGAGTCTGTAATGGTTGTCAGATGATGAGTTCATTGTCGACTATAATTCCTGGTGCTTTGAACTGGCCTAGATTTACAAGAAATAAATCAGAAAAATATGAGTCTCGTTTATCAACTATTAAGATAACATCTTCTCCATCAATATTTTTCTCAGGAATGGAAGGATCTAGAATTCCTATTGTTGTTGCTCATGGAGAAGGATATGCTGATTTTTCTAAATCTGGTAATATCAACCTTGTTAATACATCAGCTTATTTCGTAAATAATTATGGTGATATGACAGAATCTTACCCACTTAATCCAAATGGAAGCCCCAAAGGAATTACTGCTGTTACAACAACTGATGGTAGATGTACCATAATGATGCCTCATCCTGAAAGGGTTTCTCGTAATGTGCTGTTTTCTTGGTATCCATCAGAATGGGTAGGGGATTATAGTCCATGGATGCGTATGTTTAGAAATGCACGGGCATGGCTTGGATAGATCTTTAATTAAAAACATCATTAAAGTAAAAACCTAATGATGTTTTTAATTTGTTTATTCTATATTTTGTGATTGCTCTCTTATTTTGTCTATCAATAATTTTATTTCGATTGCGTAGTGGGATATCTCTGTATTATTGGTTTTAGATCCTATTGTATTTACTTCCCTATTCATTTCTTGAGTTAAGTATTCTATTTTTTTTCCTAAATTGCTTTTTTGTTTATTTACTGTTCTATGCATTTCTTTTAAATGAATATTTAGTCTTTCTATTTCTTCTGAAATATCCACTTTTAAAATACTAGAAATTATTTCTTGAATAAATTTATCCTTGATTTCTGGGGCATCAATTTCATTAGATAATACCCCTATAAAATTTTTCTCTATTTTTTTTAGTAACTTATCTTTGAAAGATTCAATACTTAATTGTGAATTCTGTTCTATATGTTTTATTATTTCTCCAATATCATTTATATAATTTAGAATTGCTTTACAAAGATCTTTTCCTTCTCTTTCTCTATCTTTGTTTAAATTATTAATAGCTATCATAATCGAGTCAATAATTAAATTTTCATTTAAAGAACATGAAGTATTTATTATGTGATTCTTGTTTTTATAGAAAAGGTTAATAAGCTCTGCTGATGATGGAGGTCTAATATCAGGTATTTCTTGTTTTATAAACATTATTTTATTAGAAATATTATTTATAAACTCTTGGAATGAATAATCTATTATGTTTTCATTTGATTGTTTGCTTATTTTTATTTCAATTTTTCCTCTTGAGATATTTGTTATTATTAGATCTCTAATATTTTTTTCTAGATTTTTATATTCTTCTAGAATGTTCATCTTAATGTCTAAAAATTTATTATTAAAACTTCTTATTTCGATAGATAAAATTTCATTTTTATTAATATCTATTTGTGAATATCCAAAACCTGTCATACTATTCATAGTTATAATCTCATTTATAAAATTAATTTATATAATACATATTATAAATATTTCTTTAAATATAATAAATTTTAGGTTGCTATGATAATTAAACGTTTGTTTGGAAGATCTTTTGATCAAATTAGACCTTTCAAGATAGTTAGGCAATTTACTAGTAATTCTGATGCCTCAATTTTGATTAGCATGGGAAATACTATGGTTCTTTGTAATGCTAATATTTTAGATGGTGTTCCAGATTTTATGAAAGGAACAAATAGTCCTTGGATTACAGCAGAATATAGTATGTTGCCAAGTTCAACAAAAAATCGCATGACAAGAGAGTCAGTCGTAGGAAAGCAATCTGGTAGAACACATGAAATACAAAGATTGATTGGTCGTAGTTTAAGATCAGCTTTTGATATGAAATCTAGTGGTGAATTTACTATTAAAGTAGATTGTGATGTATTACAAGCTGATGGTGGTACAAGATGTGCAAGTATTACAGGGGCCTATTTGGCTATTATGGAAACAATTCCTTTTTTATGTAAGAAGTATTCCATTAGATATGACAAAAAGTTTGAGAAAGTAGCAGCTATTTCTGTTGGTCTTCTTAATAATAATATATTACTTGATATGAATTATGAAGAAGATTCTAATTGTGATGTAGATATGAATGTTGTAATGGATTCTGCTGGTAACTTTATTGAAATACAAGTTACAGGAGAAAAAGTAAAATTTAATAAAGAAAAATTTGATTTAATGTTATCTACTGCTGGACATGGGATTGTAAAATTAATGTCTTATTATTAATAAATATATTTTCGGATCTTTGCTATGAAGCCTAATACTACTTCTTCTTTGAGTGTTTGGTTAGAATATTTAGAAATGATTCATCCAAAAAATATTGATTTAGGTTTGGATCGCGTTAATAATGTTTTTAGAAGAATGAATCTTAAGATTAGAGGAGTTAAATTTATTGTTGGAGGTACTAATGGCAAAGGATCTACCTGTGCATTTTTAGAATCTTTTTTGTTAAAGTCTGGTTATTCAGTTGGTTTATATACATCTCCGCACATAATATCTTTTAATGAACGAATTCGTGTTAATGGTAAGGATATTAGTGATCAAGAAATAATAGATAGTTTTTATTTTATAGAAAATATTCGTAAAGAAATATCATTAACTTATTTTGAATATTCTACACTAGCAGCATTAAATATTTTTGCTAATAAGGACTTAGATGTTCTTATACTGGAAGTCGGATTAGGAGGAAGGTTAGACGCTGTAAATATTATAGATGCTGATTGTTCAATTATTACCAATATAGGTATAGATCATGTGGAATGGTTAGGCGATACTCGAGATTCGATAGGAAAAGAGAAGTCTTTTATTTATAGAAAAAATAAATCAGCTATATGTGGAGATATTAATCCTCCTGATGCATTATTAAATTATGCATATAAAATAAATACAAATTTAAGATTAATAAATAAAGATTTTAGTTTCATAGTCGACCAAAAAAATAAATCTTGGTCTTATTTTGGCAAAAATTATAATTTTAGAGATTTATCAATGCCAAAATTATTTGGAAATTGTCAAATAATGAATGCTAGCATAGCCTTGTCAGCTTTGGATTCAGTATATCCAATGTTATTAACTAATTGTGAGATTATATCATTTGCAATTCAGAAGGTTTTTATCCCGGCTAGATTCCAAGTTATTTCAAACAATCCAAGTTTAATAATAGATGTATCACATAATTCGCATGCAGCAAAGGTATTATCTAATAATTTACAAAAAAGTAATAATTTTCATAAAACATATGCAGTTATTGGCATGTTAAAAGACAAAGATGTAAGAGAGGTTATTAGATTGTTATCAAAAGATATAGATTATTGGTATTGTGCTAGTACATATGGAGCAAGAGGTTTGTCTTCTAATGAGTTAGCACATATTATAACAACATCAACAAATATTGACGTTAATTCAGTATTTACTTTTCTGAATCCATCTGATGCGTTAAATGTAGCTTTAAAAAATAGCTCAAAATTAGATAGAATTCTGGTATTTGGTTCTTTTGTTACTGTATCAGAGATATACAGAGTTTATTCAGATAAGTTATAACATTTTATTTTACTATAATTTTTTTTATTTTTTATAAATAATTGTTTAATATTATGATTTTTTGATTCCTTTAATACTAAACTTAGTAAGCTTCTATTTTTAAAATTTTATTATACAAAGAAGTTATTTAACATTTTTAAAATGTAATATACATCATCCATTACTTATAAAATTATTTTTTTGCTAAAATTGTGAATTATTTTGACTTTCTTATTTTGTTTATTTTGATTATTTCTTCTTTTGTAGGATTTTATCGTGGTTTTATAAAAGAATTCATATCATTATTTACTTATATAATATCATTCTTAATTACTGATGTAATTGGTAATGTTTTATCACCTTTTTTTGATTGTTATACAGATTCTGTTTTATTAAAAGATGCTTTATCTTGCTTAATAGTTTTATTTTTATCATTATTCTTTTGTTCTTTGATTGCTAATATGTTATCTTTTTTTATAAATAAAACAGGTATTTCAAATATAAATAGAATTTTTGGTGCACTATTTGGTTTTTTCAGAGGTCTTTTTCTAGTAATATTAATAGTTGTATTTTGTTGTTTTACCAATTTATCGCAAGAATTATATTGGATTGATAGTGTTTTTATAGATACTATTATGATTTTAATTGAGAATATTAAGTTATATTTACCTTATTCTTCCAGATTAAAAGAGTTGTTGCCTTAATAATTATCAAGGAAAATTTATGTGTGGAATTGTTGGTGTTATTGGACGTAGCCAAGTAAATCAGCTTATATATGATAGTCTTTTGCTGTTGCAACATAGAGGTCAAGATGCAGCCGGAATTGCTACATCTAATAATGGTTTGTTTAATCTTCATAAATCACATGGTCTCGTAAGAGATGTATTTAGATCACATAACATGCTTTCTTTGCCTGGATGTCAAGGTATAGGGCAAGTACGTTATCCTACTGCAGGTTCTAATAATAGTGAGCATGAAGCTCAACCTTTTTATGTTAATGCTCCTTTTGGTATTATGTTTGCGCATAATGGTAATTTAACAAATTGGAAAGAATTAAGAGAATCTTTATTTAAAGTAGACCAAAGACATATAAATACTAACTCTGATTCAGAAGTTTTATTGAATATATTTGCACATGAACTGCATTCAGTTTCTAGTGGGGTTTCTTTGGATGAAAATGCTATTTTTAAAGCAGTAGAAAATCTACATAAACGTGTGCGTGGTGCTTATGCTGTAGTTTCATTAATATCAGGATATGGTTTAGTTGCTTTTCGTGACATATATGGTATTAGACCTTTATGTATAGGTCGTCAAGATACAGATAAAGGTGTTGAATGGATGATAGCATCTGAATCTGTAGCATTGGAAGGGAATGGATTTAAATTTGTAAGGGATGTAGCTCCAGGAGAAACTGTATTTATAGATTTAGACGGCAATTTCTATAGTAAAGTTTGTTCTGATAAAAGTGTACTAACACCATGTATATTTGAATATATTTATTTTGCTAGACCTGATTCTTTTATAGATGGGGTATCAGTCTATGATGCTCGTTTACACATGGGTGAGTATTTAGCTGCAAAAATTTCAAAAGAAATTCAATCAGGTGATATAGATGTTGTTATTCCAATACCTGATTCATCTCGTCCTGCGGCTATGCAACTTGCTGATTGTTTAAATTTAGATTATAGGGAAGGTCTTATTAAAAATAGGTATGTAGGTAGAACTTTTATAATGCCTGGTCAATCTATACGTAGAAAGTCTGTAAGACAAAAATTAAATGCTATTGCTACTGAGTTTAAAAATAAAAATGTGCTTTTAGTAGATGATTCAATAGTTAGAGGAACCACAAGCAAAGAAATAGTAGAAATGGCTCGTTCTGTTGGTGCAAGAAAAGTTTATTTTGCGTCTGCAGCTGCCCCGATTAGATATCAAAATGTTTATGGCATAGATATGCCTACCCCAGATGAATTAGTTGCTTCTAATCGTACTGAAGAAGAGGTGCGAAAATTTATAGGAAGTGATTACTTAATATATCAGAATATAGAAGATATGGAACAGTCTGTTAGAGGTATAAAACCTTCATTAACTAATTTCGAAGCTTCTTGTTTTAATGGTGTTTATATTACAGGAGATATAAATTCAGAGTATTTATCTAATTTGAGCAATACTAGAACCTCTTAGTTATAAGAGATAAACAACGCATAAATGCGTTGTTTATCATAAGTATAGCAATTTCAGTTATTCTTTTTTAAAGCAAATAGAAAAAGATATCAAGGTTAGCAAAACAAAAACAGATAGACTCAAAATGAAATATTCTATTCCAAATAATGTAACAGGGTCATCTGCGCATGATGCGTATATATTAAATAACCATGGTATAGCAGAATCAAATCCACTATTACTAATTATCTTGTCAGCAGCTGTTACTGTTGTGCAAGATAAGTCATCTGAAGAAAATATTTTTTGAAGACAAGCTGCTAAAATACCTGCTATTCCAAGAGTTGCAATCAAAAGTGCTAATATTCTAGAGATTATTACTTTATTTATGAAAAAACTAATTAAAGAAATTATACCTATTAAAAAAAATAATAATCTTTGAATAACACACCATGCACATGGTTGCATATCAAAAAAATGTTGAGATATTAAAGCAATTATTATTGAAAAAAAACTTAGTATAAACATGATAAGAAAAAGCTTATTGCTAAAGTGACTTTTCTTCATCTGCTGTTTCATAGTATTATTTTCATTCTAAGTTATAGGAATTAAATTTATCAATTACAAATATCTATGATTATAAAAAAGTATTAACTAAACCTTGTATACCAACCCAACATATTTGTACTCCTAAGCATAACATAATGAATGCAGATAATCTCATAAATACAGCAGTGCCACTTTTACCAAGTTTATTTAGCATTTGAGCTGAGAATTTCATACATATATAGAGAGCAAAAGTAGCTAATAAAATTGCTGGAATTGCTCCAGATAATCTTAAAACCATTATTGATAATTGTTCATCTATTAATGAAACACCAACTGTTATTGCTCCAGCAATGGCGCCAGGACCAAATGTTACAGGAAAAGTTAATGGATAAAAGGATCTAGAATTTGCTGCTTCCAGAGACATAGAGTTTGCTTGATTATCTTTATCTGAAGAGTTATTGTCGTCAGCAGCAGTAACCAAATTCCAAGCACTATACATTATAAGCATACCACCACCTAAACGGACTATCGGGAGCGAAATACCAAACAACATTAATATCCCATTACCTACCAACATAGTTGATATAAGCATAATAGCAACATTTATACCAACTTTTTTTGCTAGCATTAGTCTAGTTTCTGGAGATGCACCTTCCGTCATAGAAAGAAATATTGGTGCGATGGCAGGTGGATTCAAAAAAGGCAATAAAGTAGCCAATGTGAAAAGAAAACTTTTTATTAATGGATCTATCATAATAGTTACAAATAAAAATATAATTGGTTAGTGTTTATTTAGTAAAGACTTACATTTTACTATGTAAGAAAAATATATCATTATTCTATGATAAGTTTTTTCTTAGTAATTAAAATTTTTATATACTAGGTAAGTAGTATTATTTCTTTATATGCACATATAGACTTCTCCTAATTAAGGTGATAATACATGGCAATATAACAATAACATAATTCTTATATTTTAAGAAAATACTTATATAAATACTATTGCTACATCTTTTAAAATTCTTTTTTCACAAAAGAAGGAATTTTTTCCATACCTGGTGATTTTGTTAATACTTCATAACCATTATCTGTGACAAGTATAGTGTGCTCCCATTGCGCTGATAAGCTGTGGTCTTTTGTTACAACAGTCCATCCGTCTTTAAGATGTTTTATTTCTTTGCGACCTGCATTTATCATTGGTTCTATAGTTATTAACATTCCTGTTTTTATATAGTCTCCTGTATTAGGTTTGCCATAATGTAGTACCTGTGGATCTTCATGAAAATTGCGTCCTATGCCATGTCCACAATATTCTCGTACAACTGAGAAACCAGATGATTCAGCATGTTTTTGTATTGCATGGCCTATATCCCCAAGTTTTGCTTTATTACGAACTTGTTCTATTCCTTTCCACATACATTCATAGGTAATATCAGCAAGTCTTTTACCCAGTACACTAGGCTCTCCTACGTGATACATTCTACTTGTGTCACCGTACCAACCATCTTTTATTATTGTCACATCTATATTGAGTGAATCACCATCTTTTAAAATCTTTTCACCAGGTATTCCATGACATACTTGGTGATTTACTGAAGTGCATATTGAACCAGTAAAAGGTGTATATCCTTCTGGGGCATAACCTATAGTTGCTGATTTTACATGTAACTCTTCAGTCATATATTCAAAACATAACTTATCTAATTCTCCAGTAGTTATGCCTGGCCTAATATAGGGTTTTATAAAATCAAGTATTTTCGCTGCAGCTTCACAGGCGGCACGCATTTTTTCCAGATCATTAATATTTGTGATTATTCCCATTTTAAACTTTATAGTTATTTTATTCAGTTAATACAGACGCATGTAAATTTATTTACAACGTTATGACATGTTAATTATATAGCAATCTTTCCTATAATTTTTTTTTGACAAATTAAGCCTTATATTTAGCGCTTATTTTTGCATTATACTCTACATAGATTTTTTGATTAATGTATAATTAACACATATTTTGAGTGGGAGTATATTTATGCATAAAATATATTCTACTCAATTAATAATATTATATTCGCACAACACATTATCCAGGGTGTCATTTTATGGTTTGATGCTTATGTGTTGTAAGAAACTAACCCTTGGAGTTTTATATGTCTATAATGCGTGAAATGTTAGAAGCTGGTGTCCACTTTGGCCATCAAACTCGTTATTGGAATCCAAAAATGTCGCAGTATATTTTTGGACAAAGAAATAAAATACACATAATTAATTTAGAAAAAACTGTAGAAAAATATTTAGAAGCTGTTGACTTTGTAAAGAAATCTTCTGAAGCTGGTTTATCAATATTATTTGTCGGAACAAAGAGAGCAGCTCGTGAATTTGTTGCTGAAGAATCCATTAGATGTGGAATGCCTTATGTAAATCATAGATGGCTTGGTGGTATGCTTACAAATTTTAAGACTGTTAAATCATCTATAAAGCGTCTAAAAGAAATGGAGAGCATGGTTGATAATGGCAATATAGAAAAAATGACTAAAAAAGAATCGCTTTTATTTTATCGTGAACTTGAAAAATTAAATAGAGCTATAGGCGGCATTAAAAATATGGGTGGTTTGCCAGATGTTTTATTCGTTGTTGACGTTGGTTACCATAAGATTGCTATAGCTGAAGCCAAAGCTCTTGGAATCAAAGTAGTTGGAGTTGTTGATACAAATCATTCACCTGATGGTGTTGATTATGTTATTCCTGGTAATGATGATTCAGCAAAAGCCATATCTTTTTATGTTAAGGGTATTGCTGATGCTGTATTGGATGGCCGTAAAAAGAAATTAGATAATACTGTAAATGAAATTAGAGATGGTTTAGAAGAATTTGTAGAAGATAAGTCTTAATTTACTTTATTAATTATATTTTGAGAAATTTTATGACAAAGATTAATGCATCCCTTGTGAAAGAATTAAGGGAAAAAACTGATGCTCCTATGATGGAATGTAAAAAGGCTCTGATTGAATCTGAAGGTGATATTGCTAGAGCGGAAGAAATATTAAGAGTAAGATTAGGAAGCAAAGCTAGTAAGGCTGCTTCTAGAATAGCTTCTGATGGATTAATTGGTATATATACATTCGTTGAAAGCGATATGAGTATAGGAGCTTTGGTAGAAGTAAATTGTGAAACAGATTTTGTTGCTAAGAATTCTGACTTTATTAGTTTTGTAGATAATATTGCAAAAATAATTGCCAATAAAAATCCAGAAAATATTGATTCTTTGTTAAATTTGCAATATAACAACAATGATACTGTTGAGGCTTTTAGATTAGAATTAGTAGGAAAAATTGGTGAAAATATTTCTATTCGTCGTTTTGAAAGAATTTGCTCTAGTAATAAGATAGCTAGTTACAATCATAATGGTAAAATTGGTGTTTTAGTTGATTTTGATGGAGAGTCTTCTCTTGGTAAAGATTTGGCTATGCATATAGCTGCTACAAAACCTAAGGCAATTGATGAAAGTGGTATTAGTCAACAAGATCTTGCAGTTGAAAAGTCAATTGCTCAAGAAAAAGCTATAAATTCTGGTAAATCTAAAGAAATAGTTGAAAAAATGATAGAAGGTTCTGTCCAAAAATTTCTTAAAGAAGTTACATTAATATCACAACCATTTATAAAGAATGATAAGCAGAGTGTTAAGCAAATGCTTAAAGAGAATAATAGTAAGATTAATAAGTTTATTTATTATTCTGTTGGAGATGGTATAGAGAAAAAAGATGTTGATTTTGCAGCTGAAGTAGCATCAATGAGATCAAATTAATATCAAGATTTTTATGTTTTCGTAATTTCAATAATGTTATTGGTTTGTTAATTTAATTTAGGAATGCGGAATATATTATTATGAATAATCATAAGCCATACAAAAGAGTTTTATTAAAGCTTTCTGGTGAAGCTTTAATGGGAAATGATTCTTTTGGTATTAATAGATCTACTATATCAAATATAACATCAGAAATTTCTAAAGTCTTTGAATTGGGTGTAGAAATAGCTATTGTTATAGGTGGTGGTAATATATTCCGTGGTGTTGCACCAGGTGCACAAGGAATGGATAGGGCGACAGCTGATTATATGGGCATGATGGCCACAATTATGAATGCACTTGCTTTACAAGATTCTTTAAAATGTATTGGTTTAGATGCTCGGGTTCAATCTGCTCTAAATATAGACCAAGTTGTAGAGCCATATATTAGACCAAAAGCTTTACGTTATCTTGAAGAAGGAAAAATTGTTATATTTGCAGCTGGTACTGGCAATCCATTTTTTACTACTGATACAGCTGCTGCTTTGCGTGGTGCTGAAATAAGTGCTGAAATAGTTTTAAAAGCTACTAAAGTAGATGGAATATATAGCTCTGACCCTAAAAAAGACCCATCAGCTACTAAATATTCAACTATTTGTTTTGATGAAGTTATTGTTCGTAGAATAGAAGTTATGGACGCTACAGCTTTTGCTTTGTGTCGTGATCATAATTTGCCAATAAATGTTTTTTCAATTTATAAAGAAGATGCCTTGAAAAGAGTTGTTAGCGGTGAAAATGAAGGAACTTTGGTGCATATTTAAAAGGGTATTTTATGGATTTAGATAGTGTTTGTAAATCAGCTGAAATAAAAATGAGCAAATCTGTTGATATGTTGAAAGCTAATTTAGCAAAAATTCGTACTGGTCGTGCTCATACAGGTATATTAGATCATATAAAAATTGATTATTATGGCTCTCCTTCTTTTATCACTAAAGTAGCAAATGTAAGTCTAACAGATTCGAGAACTATATCAGTTACTCCTTATGAAAAAAATATGCTTTCTAGTATTGAAAAAGCAATTAGAGAATCTGATTTGGGTTTAAATCCTATATCAATGGGTGGTAATTCAATTAAGGTTCCAATGCCTCCTTTGACGGAAGAAAGACGTAAAGATTTGGTAAAAATATCAAAGTCAGAAGGAGAAGAGTCCAAAATAGCTATACGTAATATACGTCGCGAATGTAATGAAATAGTTAAGAGAATGTTAAAAGAAAAAGAAATATCAGAGAATGATGAAAGAAGAGTCCAGGATTCTATACAGAAGATCACTGATATAAAAATATCTGAAATAGATAAAATAATAACTCAAAAAGAATCAGAAATAATGGCTATTTAATTTGAATTATTATGTCAACTAATAATCTATCAATACCAAAGCATGTTGCTGTTGTTATGGATGGTAATGGTCGCTGGGCCAGTAGTCGTTTTTTGCCAAGAAGCTCAGGTCATGTGAAAGGAATAAAGTCGGCTATTAGTATTATTAATAAAAGTATTCAGTTAGGAACGAAGTATTTAACTTTATTTGCTTTTAGTTCTGAAAATTGGAATCGTCCTCCTGAAGAAATATCTAATTTAATAAATTTATTTACTAGAACCTTAGAAAAACAAGTTGATAGATTAATGACTGAGGGAATTTGTTTTCATGTAATAGGAGACATAACAGCTTTTAATTATGATTTACAAGAATTAATTAATTATGCTGTACGAAAAACTGCTGATAATAAAAGATTTTATCTTACTGTGGCTGCGAATTATGGTGGGCATTGGGATATTTTGCAGGCAATTAAGTTGATGCTTATTGATAAAGAAAATTTTTTATTTGAAAGAGGTTGTCATAATTTAAATATAAATGATTTTAATCGCTATTTATCCATGTCTTGGGCTCCTGATCCTGATCTCCTTATTAGAACAGGTGGCGAGAAACGTATATCTAATTTTTTAATATGGCAATTAGCATATACTGAACTTTATTTTACTGATATATATTGGCCAGATTTTACTCCTTTAGACTTAGAAAAAGCTTTTGAGTGGTATAGAACAAGAGAACGAAGGTTCGGTAAAATTATATAATTAATTATTAAGTGATATTTTAGTGTTAGCCAAAAGATTATTAACTGCATTTACTATGCTTTCTATATTTTTATTATCATTATCATTGGATAATAATATTTATTTTGTATCTTTGTTTACATTTTGTGTGTCTATGGTTTTTTTAGAATGGATACAATTTTTTTTAGAAAAGAAATATAAAAATTATTTATATATATTTTCTTTGATTGTATTTATTTTTTTAATTTTTCTATCAAAATTCTTATTCCAAGATTTATCTATTAAAGATAGTAATATATTTAAATTCTTAATATATGTGGTTGTTATTGTATGGATATTATTTGCATCTATTTCAATAATTTCTAATCGTGATTTTTCTGATTTAGAAAAGAAATTTTGGTTGTTTTTTTCTATTCCTGCTTGTTTTTCCGCTTGGTGTGCTTTTATTCTTTTTTATAAAATATACGGCAATTGGTTCATTATTTCTTTATTGATTCCTATATGGATACTTGATACGTCAGGTTATGTTTTTGGTAAATATATAGGAAGAACTAAATTAATTCCTAAAGTTAGTCCAGGAAAAACATTAGAAGGTGCTATATCTGGAGTATTTTTTTCTGTCTTGTTCTATATAATATGTAGTTTTTTTAAAGGAAGTTTTGCTAACCTTATTTTAGAAACACATAGTTTATTCGTTTCATTATTTTTGTTTTTTATTCTAAGCGTAGTTGCTATATTAGGTGATCTTTTCGAGTCTTTATTAAAACGTAATTCTGGAATAAAAGATTCTGGTTATTTGCTTCCAGGTCATGGTGGTTTTTTTGATAGGCTAGATTCTCTTATCCCTTTTATTCCAATGGCTATAATATTGTCTGGAGTTATAAATTGATAGAGGTAAAGCGTGTTTTTATATTTGGTTCTACAGGTTCAATTGGAGAAAAATCTTTAGAAGTTATTGATATAAATAAAGAGCGCTTTGAGGTATTTGGTCTTAGCTCTAATAGTCAAATAGAACGTTTGGCAAAACAAGCTATAAATTTTAATGTAAAAGTAGTAGTAGTTCCTAATAAACAGGCAAAAGAACGTTTTTATAAAGCCATACCTGTTTGTTATAACCTTCCTGAGGTTTTAATAGGCGACGATTCACTGTTGAATATAGCTTCTTCCGGATTATATGATGTAGCAATAATTGCTACATCTGGAGTAGCAGTATTAGCTACTGCATTAGAGGCAGCCAAAAGTGGAAAACGTATTTTATTGGCCAATAAAGAATTGTTAGTTATTGCTGGTCAGTTGTTTATGGATATTGTTTCTTTAAATAAAACTGAAATAATTCCTATAGATAGTGAAAATAATTCTATTTTCCAGTGTCTTCATAGAAATATTTATATGGATAAAATAAAAAATGAATTGCCAAATAATTATATAAATAAAATTATTCTTACAGATTCTGGTGGGCCTTTTAGATCTATGTCTGTAGATCAGTTAGAAGATGTTACTCCTCTTCATATTTGTAAATATCATAACTGGCAAATTGGTCAGAGAATATCTGTTGATGCAGCGACAATGATAAATAAAGGTTTTGAAATTATAGAGACTTTTTGGTTATTTTCTGTGCCTATAGAATCTATAGATGTATTAATACAACCTCAAAGTATAGTCCATTCAATGATAGAATATTCAGATGGTTCAGTTATAGCTAATCTAAGTAAACCTAGTATAGAAATACCTATATCATATGCCTTAGGTTTTCCAGAAATTTTAGACAATAATGTTGGTTTTTTAGATTTGTCTAAAGTATGTTCATTAGATTTTTTAAAACCTGATTTAGAAAAATTTCAATGCCTCAATTTAGCTTTCGAGGCTTTAAATTCTGGTCCAGGTTATTGTGTAGTATTGAATGCAGCTAATGAAGTTGCAGTGGAAGGATTTTTGTCTGGTCGTTTAAAATACACATGGATTCCTAGAGTAATTGAAGCCTCTTTTGAATGGTATTCAAGTAAATTATCCAAAAATTTATTAAGTTTAGATGAAATAATTGATCTTGATATCGAAGCTCGATATTTTGCTGCTAATCTTGGGATAGAGTTAGCCTAATTTGATAATTTTTATAAATCTGAAAGGTTTTTGTAATGTCTTCTATACTTAGTCTACATAAATATTGGAAAAATATATTTTTTTTTATATTAATTACAATTTCAAATTTTAGTTATGCTTTTGAGTCTTTTACTATAGCAGACATAAAAATAAATGGTATAACTACTATTGATCATGTTTGTATCACAAAAGCATTGCAGGTAAAAGTAGGCGATATTTTCGAAGAGACAGATATCAAAGAGTCTATCAAGAATATTTACGATTTAGGATTTTTTGAAGAGGTTAGTATCGATATAGATAATAATACTATTATTCTAAATGTTAAAGAAAGACCAATAATACGTTCAATTGTTATTCGTGGAATGTCAAGTCTAAACTCTAAAGATTTTTTTAAAGTTTTAGAACAATATAGATTGGTTGTTGGGAACCATTTTAATAAAAATTTATTAGAAAAATCTGTTAATACAATGAAGGAGTATTATGAACTAAAGAGTTTTTATAATACATCTATCAAATATAGTATTAATAATTCCTCTACAAACTGTGTAGATATAGAATTTAATGTAGAAGAACCAAAAATATCAAAAATCAAATCAATAAAAATAATTGGAAATAATATTTTTTCTGAAAAGGAAATATTGCAACGATTTACATCTAGATCTTCAAATTTTTTTAGTTGGTATAGTAAGTCTGATTATTTTCTAATTGGGAAAATTGAATATGATATTGAAAAATTAATATCATATTATATGGATTCAGGTTATCTAGATTTTTCAATTTTAAAGAAGCAATTTAACTTTTCTAAAGATAATAACGTTGACATAGTAATAGTAGTAAAAGAAGGCAAAAAATACAAGATAAATGATATAAAACTATTCGGTGATCTAAATGGTTTGGATGAACTAATAAGTGAATTAGTAACAATTAGAAAAGATGAATACTTTTCTTTAAGTATGATAAATAATATTGCAGCTAATATAAAAGAATTTTTAGGAAATTATGGCTATGCATTTGCTCAAGTTTCTCCAACGACAAAAATAGAGCATGATGGACATACTGTAAGTATTATTTTTAATATAGATTGTGGTAAGAAAATCTATATTAATAATATAAATATTATTGGTAATAAACGAACTAGTGATTATGTTATAAGACGAGCAATAAAACAATATGAGGCATCTCTATATAATTTTGATGATATTAATCGTTCTAAGAAAAATATAGATAGGCTAGGTTTTTTTGAAGAAGTAGATTTTAGATTAAAGAAACGTATGGATCATGATGATCTAGTAGATCTGGAGGTGAAAGTTATAGATCAACATACTGGTCTTGCAAATTTTGGAATGGGTTATAGTGCTTCTGAAGGTCCAATAATATCAGCTAGTGTTAGTGAAGATAATATTTTCGGCACAGGTAATGATTTATCTCTTGATATAAATGTAAGCAAAGTTGGTAAAAACATGACTGCATCTTATCATAATCCATATTTAACTAAAGATGCAATAAGTAGTATATTTTCAGCTTTTTATAAAATAAATAATCCTATAGAAGGCTCTAATAAATATGAAATTAATTCTAGTGGATCTAGTATTAATATTGGATTTCCAATTTCAGAAGATAATAGAGTTTTTCTCGGTTTATCTTTTGAGAAAAACAAAATATGTTTACATAATAATTTACCGTATCTTTACAAGAAATTCGTAAATGAATATGGTGACAATACTAATTCTTTTATTGTAAGCTCAGGATGGTTTAAAGATACTAGAAATAATAGTGTTCTTCCTAATTCTGGCAGTTACTCTAAACTTTCATTAGATGTGTCTACTAATGATTTGCAATATTTTGCTATTAAATGCCAACGCCAATATTTTACCAATTTTATGGATAAGTATATTTTTTCTTTTAATGGTGTAATTGATTATGGTGTATGTTATGGAAAAAAACCTTATCCTACTATAAAAAATTTATATGCTGGAGGCATAGGAACAGTTAGAGGATATATTGGGTCGTCCATAGGTCCAAAGCATACTATTAATGGAGATTATTTAGGAGGGTCTGCAAGAATTATAGCAAATGCTCAGATCTATTTTCCTTTCCCTGAAATAATTAATGATAAGAAGATAAATTGGTTTTTATTTAGTGATGTAGGCAAAGTATTTAGTGAAAAAGAAGTCAAATCAAATAATTATCAAAATGATAGTTTATTTATAGATAATAATGGTTATTGTTATTCTGCTGGTATTGGTCTGTCTTGGTTATCTCCTCTTGGATTAATGCAAATTTCTTATGCCATGCCATTAAATATTTCAAGACCAGATGATATTCAAAGATTGCAATTTCAAATTGGTAACGGTTTTTAGTTCTATAAAAAATTTTTTTAATTCTAAACTAGTTCTTTAAAGGTTAAATAATATGCTTCATAACAAGTATTTTTTCTTAAAATTTTTTATCAAAAGAAGTAATTTGAAATTCATTAGTTTTCTTAATTTTTTTCTTATGCTTGTATTATTTTCTTCTTTTAGTTTATATGCTCAAGATTTAAGAATTGGGTTTGTTAGTACCGAACGAATTTTAAAGGACTCCGATATAGGAAGATCGGCACAATCTAAAATAGAATCTGAATTTACAACTATAAATCATGATTTGCATAATTTAGAATTAGAACTACGATCTCTTATCAGTAATTTTGAAAAGGATAGTCCTATTCTATCTGAGAATGATAAATTAAAAAAGCAGAGAGAAATGGAAGATTTAGATCTTGATCTCAAACGTAAGCGTCGTCTATTTCAAGAAGACTTTAATAGACGTAGAAATGAGGAGTTTTCTATTATTATTTCTAAGGCTAATGAATGTATTAAAAAAATAGCAGAAGAGGAAAATTATGATCTTATCATTGAGGATGCGGTAGTAGTTAATCCACGTATTGATATTACAGATAAGATTATACAAAATTTAAATGGTTAAAGTTATCTATTCTTTTAGGAAATAATAATATTATTGGTGCTTTTTCTTTTATAGAAGCTAATACTACAATAGATAGATGTTCATTAGACAATACTGTTATTTCATATAGTGTGAAAATATATAATCAAGTAATGATAGTGCATAATGTTATTATAAATGAATCTGCAACTATTGCAGCTTGTGTATGTATAGAAGAGCAGCGTCTACTGTTGTTTGTAAGAGGTACACACAATATAAGGAGCTTATGATATCTAGTCATTTAAATATTGTAGATGATGCACATATAGCTGGCGGTACAGCTGTTATCTCAAATATTACCAAAGCAGGGAGATATGATGGTGTTTATCCTTATTATAGTCATATTGAATGGCAAAAAATGCTCCAATTATATCGAATTTAGTGAAACTAAGAAAAATAATAAAGTCCCTCATAGATAATAAAGTCCCTCATAGTAATATTAATTTAGTTATTATATTGTCATATAACAGTATTAGAGGAATGGATAGAAATGAATTTAAATATAAAAGAAATAATGGAACGTTTGCCTCATAGATACCCAATGTTATTAGTAGATCGTGTAATAGAGATGATACCAAGAAAATCTATAGTTGCTATAAAAAATGTTTCTATAAATGAACCTTTTTTTGAAGGTCATTTCCCTCATATGCCTATCATGCCCGGAGTTTTAATTGTAGAAGCTTTGGCTCAGGCTGCAGCTCTTTTTTCTTTTGGTAGTAATTCTAATGATGTTGAGTTTAAGAAAAATACTGCTTATTATTTAGTAGGTATTGAAAATACTAGATTTAGACGTCCAGTAGTTCCAGGAGATCAGTTGCGTCTTGAGGTTTTTGCAGATCGTTTAGGAAATTCTATATCTAAATACAAGGCAAAAGCTTTGGTTGATAATCAAGTTGTTGCTCAAACAGATTTAATGTGTGCTATTCGTACTTTGGAAAATAATAATGCAACAAAGTATTAAGATATGCCCTACAGCTATCATAGACGTAGATGATGAAGTTAATATTTCTGTTATGGTTGGGGGTGGTGGGGTTGGTTCCTTATATTGCAATAGATTCTGGAGTTTCTATCGATTCTAGTACATATGCTATATAAATGGAAATACAAAGATAGTTAAAGATAATGTTTTTCATAGCTTTTGTTCTATTGGATCTTTGCCTCAAGATAAAAAATATAATGCTGAAAAAACCTATTTGCAATTAGGTTCATGTAACTTTATTAGAGAATTTACTATCTTTAATGTTGCTACCTAACAAATGCAAAGAAAAGATGACTTACAAATAAGCCTGATGTTTTTAGTAATTGATCTGCCTGATTTTAGTTTAAGGGTAGAGTCTAGTCTCAAAAAAATAATATACCTACTATATATTTTATAATTCCTTCAATATGGGCATGGAAATTTGAGAGAATTAAAATTATTAGAGGGGTTGTATCCCCATGTGTCAGTAGTTTTTTCTTTTGAAGAAGAAATATATAGTAAGGAAAATATTCCTGTGACTTATGTTGGCCATCCATTAGAAAGTATTATTCTATTAAAACCTTCATAAAAATTTGCTCGTAAATTTTTAAATATGAAAAATTCAATTAGTTGCTATTTTGCCAGGTAGTAGAGCATCCGAAATAAGTAATTTAGGTTCTGTATTTTTACAAACAGTTAAATTATTAAATAAAATAAGACCTAATTTGCAATTTATAGTTCCAATGGTTAATGAAATAAGATGGTCTGAGTTTAATGAAAACATATTAGCTTCTATTGAAGTATCTAATCTTCTTTGTATTAGTAGAAGTGACTATAAATAACCTTTTTATTAATAAGCTATTGTCATGGTATGCTATGGAGGCTAGTGATGTTGTTTTATTGTCTAGTGGCAAAACTTTAGAAACTGCTTTATTTAAAAAGCCTATGGTAATATCTTATACTTTATCACCTTTGGTTAAAAAATTATGACATGGCAATCAGGTCAAAACAAGCCATATAATACCATTGATTGGTCTTCCAAATATTTTAATGAATATGTTTGTTGTGCCTGAATTAGTGCAAGATAATGCTACACCATAAAAATTAACTGAAGCAATTTTAAATATATTGTTAGATAAAACATATTGTCAGTCTATAATTGATTGTTTTAAAAAAATGCATAAAGATTTAAAATTAGATACTCTAAAACTTGTGGCAGAAACAATCATTAAAGTTGTAAGAAAAACTATTTGAGATATGATGTGAAATAATATTATGAGCTTAGATTTTGCTGTTTTTTCAGCTGGAATAGATGAGTCCGGACGTGGTTCGTTAGCTGGTCCAGTATATGCTGCAGCAGTAATATTGGATGACAAACATCCTATAAGAGGATTAGCTGATTCAAAGCTATTAAATAAGAATAAAAGAGAGCAATTATCTGTAATCATTAAAGAAAAATCATTATCATGGGCTATAGGAATAGCTAGTGCTGAAGAAATAGATAATTTAAATATACTACAGGCTACCTTGTTAGCAATGAGAAGAGCAGTACTAGGATTAAGCAAGAAGCCTAGTATTGCTTTAGTAGACGGCAACATATCACCATATTTAGATTGCCCTGTTAAGACTATCGTTGGTGGTGATAGATTGGTGCAATCTATATCTGCAGCTTCTATTCTAGCCAAGACAGAAAGAGATGCTGAGATGTTAAGATTACATTTGCAATATCCTCATTATGGTTTTGATCAGCATAAAGGTTATTGTACTTCTCAACATCTAAGATTATTGCGGTTACATGGTCCATGTATTTTTCATAGAAAAAGTTTTTCTCCTGTGAGAGAAGTGATAGGGTTATAGCATCATATATCTATGCTAGAGTTCTAGACAAACCTATTTCTTGTAGTACAGTTGTTGATATTTCTTCTATTGATTTTGTTGTAGTAGATAACCATGATATACCTTCTCTTCTCATCATTTTTTCAGATTCACTAACTTCATATCTGCATTGTTCTAGAGTAGCATACTTGCTATTTGGGCGTCTTTCATTTCTTACTTCTGATAATCTTTCTGGTAATATTGATAATCCAAATAGTTTTGATTTAAATGGAACAATAGTAGTGGGTAATGTATTCCTTTCAAAATCATCTGGTGTTAAAGGGAAATTAGCTGCTTTTATTGCATATTGCATTGCAAGATATAGACTAGTTGGTGTTTTACCACAACGAGAGACTCCTATAAGGATGACATCTGCTTTATTAAGTTGATTAACAAATTGACCATCATCATGAGACAAGCTAAAATTGATTGCGTCTATACGGTTTCTATACTTTTCAGAATCTGAAACCATGTGTGATCTTCCTATAGAATTATTTGATTTATGACCAATTGCTTGTTCTATATGGTTGATAAAAGTTCCAAATAAATCTATAAATATGCAGTTAGCAGTCTTTAGTAAATTCATTATATCTATATTTACTAATGTACTAAAAATAATTGGTGGATACCCAGTTTCATCTGCAGTGTTATTAATTTTTACTACAGCTTCTTTAGCTTTTTCTATGGAACAAATGAATGGTAAATGTATTTCTTTGAATCTTACTTGATCAAATTGAGAAAGAACTGCATTACTAAAAGTTTCTACGGTAATTCCAGTTCCATCTGATACCAAATATACAGTTCTTTCTGCTAATAATTGATTATTCATATATTAATCCTTGTTATTAAATTAATTTTGTTTATTAATGATAAATTGTATAATCTTAATGTATGTGTTATCTATTTTTTTTTAAATAATTTGATCAATACATTATTTTTTAGTGTATTTATCAAATTGTTTTTTTATTTTTTAAAGGATAGTAATATGTCTTATGTAGTTAGTTTTGAAAAGCTACGCATGTCTGATGTTGATTCTGTAGGTGGCAAAAATGCATCTCTTGGTGAGATGATTAGTCAATTATCTAATGCAGGTGTTAGAGTTCCAGGTGGCTTTGCTACAACAGCTCAAGCATTTCGTGATTTTTTGCATTATTCTGATTTGGATATAAAAATATCTAATAGATTAGCAAGTTTAAATCCTGACGATATACAAGAATTATCTAGCGTTGGATCAGAAATTCGACAATGGATAATGAATGCTCCTTTTTCAGAAAAGTTCGAAAAAGAAATTAGAGATGCATTTGCTCTTCTAGATGTTGATGGTAATGGCTCATTTGCTGTTAGATCTTCTGCTACAGCTGAGGATCTACCAGATGCTTCTTTTGCTGGGCAACAAGAAACATATCTTAATGTTTCTGGTATAGATAACATTTTAGATAAAATAAGATATGTTTTTGCTTCATTATATAATGATAGAGCTATTTCTTACAGAGTTCATAAAGGATATCACAATACTGAAGTAGCTTTGTCAGCTGGTATACAGAAAATGGTCAGATCAGATAGAGGTAGTGCTGGTGTTATGTTTACCATAGATACAGAATCTGGGTTTCCAGATGTTGTATTCATTACATCTTCATATGGTTTAGGGGAAACTGTAGTACAGGGAGCTGTAAATCCAGATGAATTTTATGTTTTTAAACCTACTCTTTCTAAAGGATATGATGCAATAATAAGTCGTCGTATTGGGTCTAAACTTATTAAAATGGAATTTAATGAAGACAAAAGTGCAGATGAAGCTGTTAAGACAGTTAATGTTGATTTGTCAGATCGTAATAAATATTCATTGAATGATTCTGAAGTATTAGAATTAGCAAAATACGCTATTATTATAGAAAATCATTATGGACGCCCTATGGATATAGAATGGGGTAAAGATGGTATCGATGGTAAACTTTACATACTTCAGGCACGTCCAGAAACTGTTAAGTCACAGCAAAATAATAAGGAAGTTCAACAAAGATATAGATTGAAGGCTAGCGGAACTGTACTAATAACTGGTAGATCTATAGGTCAAAAAATTGGTTCTGGTCCTGTTAGAATTGTTGCTGACACATCTGAAATTAATAGAGTAAAACCAGGAGATATTTTAGTAACTGATATGACAGATCCTAATTGGGAACCTGTTATGAAAAAAGCATCTGCTATAGTTACTAATAGAGGAGGAAGAACTTGTCATGCTGCTATCATTGCTAGAGAACTCGGAATCCCTGCAGTTGTTGGTTGTGGTGATGCTACAAGTGTTTTAGTAGAGGAACAGTATGTAACAGTATCTTGTTCTGAAGGAGATGAGGGCAGAATTTATGATGGAATTATAGAAACAGAAATAGAAGATGTTCATCGTGGTGAAATGCCAGAAATAGATATTAAAGTTATGATGAATGTTGGTAATCCACAACTTGCATTTGATTTTGCACAATTACCAAATTCTGGTGTTGGTTTAGCGCGTTTAGAGTTTATTATTAATAATAATATTGGGGTGCATCCTAAAGCAGTGTTAGAATACCCAAATATTGATTCTAATTTAAAAAAAGCAGTTGAATCAGCAGCCCGTGGTTACGTTAGCCCACGTTCATTTTTTGTAGAAAAAATGTCTGAAGGAATATCTACAATAGCTGCTGCATTTTGGCCAAAACCAGTAATAGTACGTTTATCTGATTTTAAATCCAATGAATATAGAAAATTAATTGGAGGCTCCAGGTTTGAGCCTGAAGAAGAAAATCCAATGCTAGGATTTAGAGGGGCATCAAGATATATTTCTAAAGATTTTAGCGAATGTTTTCGTATGGAATGTGAAGCTTTTAAAAAAGTTCGTAATGAAATGGGTTTGACTAATGTTGAAATCATGGTTCCTTTTGTTAGAACTATTGCTCAAGCTAGTAAAGTTATCGATTTATTATCAGAAAATGGCTTAAAAAGAGGAGAAAATGGTCTTAGAATTATCATGATGTGTGAAGTTCCTAGTAACGCAATTCTTGCAAAAGAGTTTTTAGAATATTTTGATGGATTTTCTATTGGTTCAAATGATATGACTCAATTGACATTAGGTCTTGATAGAGATTCTGGAATGGAACTTCTAACAGCAGAATTCGATGAAAGAGATCCTGCAGTAAAGTTTATGTTACAAAGAGCAATAAAAGCTTGTCTAGATGAAAATAAATATATAGGTATTTGTGGTCAAGGCCCTAGTGATCATCCTGATTTTGCTAAATGGTTACATAAAGAAGGAATTATATCAATTTCCTTGAATCCAGATACAGTAGTGGATACTTGGAAACGTTTATCTAACTAGTATTTATTAATTCATTGTTTTCACATGATCAAACATAACTTATTTTGAAACATATGAAAACAATGAATTTCTAATCTTTGTTTTGTGAATAGGTTTTTAATTTGCTTTTTAGGAATCTTTCTTGTTCTTTTTTAGATTCTTTTTCTTTAGAATCATTACGTTTATCGTACATTTTTTTACCTTTTCCTAAAGCTATATCTAGTTTAATGAGATTGTTTTTATAATGTAAATTTAATGGAATTAATGTAAATCCTTTTTGATCAACTTTTCCGATTAATTTTTTTATCTCATTGTTATTAAGCAATAATTTTCTTGTTCTATAAGGGTCAGGAATTATATGATTAGAAATAGTTTTTAATGGACTTATATGCATTCCAACTATATATATTTCTCCATTTTTTATAATTATATATCCTTCTTTTATGCTTACATTTTTACTTCTTATTGCTTTAACTTCCCATCCTTGTAATATGATTCCAGCTTCGAATTTGTCTTCTATAAAATAGTCATGATAAGCTTTTCTATTTTCTGTTATTTTCATATAAATTATTGATAATTGTTATAATTTTGCATTATTGATTAAAAAACTAGTAAATTTTAAATTATTTATTTGTGCTTATAATTTATACTAAATATACTTGTTTATTCTATAGTATAGTTCTGTTACTAAAAGTTAATATTATATGCCTATAGTTTTGAAATGATTAATTTTTTAATGTTAAAATGTATTTGATAAATAGATTTTATATTTTTTCAAGGAACCGTGAATTTTATATGCCAGACAATCTAATTAGTCAAAGTATTAATGTTACCATAGTATATGTTGATGAATCAGGTTCTTTGTATAATGAAGAAATTATCATTCCAAAAAATTCCACTATAAGAGAGGCCTTATTTATTTCTAAACATATCTTAAATATTAAAAGTATTGATTATTTATCAGATAATATAGGGGTATTCGGTAAATTAAAAAACATAGATAGTGAATTATGTGATAATGATAGAGTTGAAATATATAGAAAATTATTATCTGATCCTAGAGATTCTAGATTAAGAAGGTTGATAAAACAAAAAAGTAAAAAATCTTATAATTAATTACATGAGTTTATTATATTGTATGCCAGCAAAAGAACACCATAAAATTTTTAGATCAGCTTGGTTAAGAGCATCTGTATTAGGAGCTAATGATGGAATTATTTCTACTTCTAGTTTAATAACAGGTATAGCATCAACTAGTTATGATTATTTTATAATTATTAGTGCAGGAATTGTTGGTTTAATTGCAGGATCTTTGTCTATGGCTGTTGGTGAGTATGTATCAGTACAATCTCAAGTAGATATAGAAAATGCTGATCTACAAATGGAACAATACTCGCTAAAAAAAAATCATGAAGAAGAGCTGGAAGAATTAATCTCAATATATGTTGAGAGAGGTGTATCATATGATTTGGCTACTCAAGTAGCAAGCCAATTAACTGATCATAATGCTCTAGATGCTCATGCTAGAGATGAATTAGGTATATTAATACACAACAGGGCTCGTCCATTACAGGCTGCATTTGCATCATCTATATCATTCGCTTTAGGATCTATAATTCCAATAATAATTTCTATTATAGTTCCGATATCATTTCTGATCCCAGCAATTATAGTTGGTTCTGTTATCTGTTTAGGTGTTCTAGGGGCTATTTCTGCTATAACTGGTGGAGCAAAAATTTGGCCAGCTATAAGAAGAATTTCTATATTAGGTGCTATATCTATGATAATTGCATCTTTTGCTGGAAGTGTTTTTGAATTTATTTTATAAAAATTTGTAGGCTATGTTGTAATTCAAAATTTTGCTCTGGATTCTTTATATATAAGAATGTAGTTTTATTATGAAAATTTATATCTAATTCTAATAAAATAAATATTTTATTATCTAAAGTTACATGATCTATAATACGTCCGCATTCTATTGAATTATCTTTGTTGAAAATATCATAACCTATCAAATTTTTATTTATTATAGAATCATTTAAATAGCAGAAACCAAGAGTCATTCTGTATTTTATTTTATTTTTATAATGAATTCTTGCTATAACTTCTTGTCCAGGATAGCAACCTTTGTTAAAGCTAATAGCTCCTATTAAATCTAAATTGATACTTTGTGCTGTAAATAAATTACTATTTTGTATTCCAATAAATGGAAGGTTGCTGCAAAAATCATTATAGCGCCATATATTTTGATATAAAACCTCTGCTTTTGTTTGAAAAATATTACTATTTATCAATTTTTCAGAATTATTATTAGTAATTAGCCAAAATCTTTTATTATTATTGGAAGGAGCGGAAATCCAAGTTCCAAATTGATTATATGAAATCTCAAATTCGTTATGTGGTAATTGAGTGGAATATTTTTCTTCAAATCTAGTTTTATCATTTATTGCAAAATAAATTCCAAATAATTCTTGTCTATGAATTTTTATAGAAACATCAGATTTTAGTATAAATAATTGCAATCTTTTAATAAAATATTCGACAACATCACTTTTTATTATGCAGTAAATATTTTTTGTGTTCTTATCAAGTTCTTTCCATAGTATGGTAGTAAATAACACTTTTCCATTATGAGAACAATACCCAGAGAAACAAGCTTTATTGTTTGATATATTTGTAATATCTTGAGTATATTGTCTTTGTATAAAAGACTCACTATCTTTACCAGTGACATTTATAATACTAAAATCATTTAAGTTTGTATAAAACGAAAAATCTGTTTTCATAGTTTTATTTGAATAATTTCATGGTAATTAGATATTGAAAAACATAGATAATTTATTAATAAATATTTAGTAATAGGATCAAATATTGATTACAAATAAAATTAAAAAACTTATATATTTGTTATTTATGATTATAACATTTGTTTTTTATTTTTTATTCATATTATTTATATTATGGACTAAGAAACCTTTATCATTATCTAAAAATGATGATGTTAGAATTATAATTAAACATGGGTATACAGCCAAAAAAATAGCTAACCTAATTAATGAAAAATGTTTTAGTATCAATGTTAGAAATTTTATTTGGATGACATATATTTATAATGCTGATAAATCTTTTAAAGCTGGAGAATATAAATTATCAAATATTGATACTCCTTTTAATATAATGAATAATTTTATATCAGGAAAATGCTACTATCATCAAATAACATTCTTGGAAGGTTGGGATTTTAATCAATTTCGTCAAGCATTAGAGAGTAATATATATCTTAAGAAAACAATAACTAACATTAATGATTCTGATTTAATGAAATTATTAGGATCTCAAATACTAAGTCCTGAAGGATTGTTTCATCCAGATACATATTATATATCTTTTGATACTACAGATTTTGATATTTTAAAGATGGCATATGAAAAATCCAATGCAATTATTAGTAAATTATGGAAAAAAAGAAAAGTTAGTACAACTATCAATACTCCTTACGAAGCCATTATTTTAGCTTCTATAATAGAAAAAGAAGCAAGTAATCATATGGAAAAAGCAGCTATTAGTGGAGTATTAAATAATAGATTAAAGTTAGGTATGCGTTTACAATCAGATCCTACAGTTATATATGGGCTTGGTAAGAATTTTTCAGGAAAGATTAGCAAATTTGATTTAAAGAAAGATACTCCGTGGAATACTTACACTCGGTATGGCTTGCCTAGCACTCCAATTTCATCAGTTAGCAAATCCTCTTTGTGGGCTGCTTTAAATCCAGAATCACATAATTATATGTATTATGTAGCTAGAGGTGATGGTACTACAGTTTTTTCTATAACTTATGAATCTCATAATAGCAAGGTAAAAGAATATTTATTGAAGTCAAAGGAAAATAAATGATTGTTTCTGGAAAATTTATAACATTTGATGGTATAGATGGTGCTGGTAAGAGTACTCAGGCTTATTGGTTAGCTAATTTTCTAAGGTCTAAGGGTATAGATCTAATACTCACCAGAGAACCTGGTGGAACTAAATTAGGAGAAAATATAAGAGATTTAATTTTGAATATAGACATGCTTGTTGAAACAGAAACATTACTATTATTTGCAGCTCGTTTCGAACATTTTAAAACAATTATAGAACCATCTTTATTGAGTGGCAAATGGGTTATATGTGACAGATTCATTGATGCTACTTATGCTTATCAAGGTTATGGTAAAAAATTAGATATAAGTCTAATTAAAGATTTAGAGTCATGGGTAAATTTTTCTTTACAACCAGATATAACTTTTTTATTTGATATTTCTTTCGAAGTTATGAATTTAAGATTTGCAAATAATAAAAACTTAGATAAATTCGAAAAAAAAAATAAATTATTTTTTGATAATATAAGAAGAGGTTATATAAACAGAGCTGAAATGAATAGTAAAAGAATTAAAATTATAGATGCCACAAATTCTATTAATGAAATACAAACAGAAATAATTAACTATATTAATTTTGATAGAAAATCATGATTGCAAATTCATTTTTCCCTTGGCAAATAGAAATTGCAAATAAATATTTGAAAAATCCTGATAAAATACATCATGCAATAATACTGTATGGCTTAAAAGGTATAGGAAAGTTTGAATTTTCAACTGCGTTTGCTGCATCTTTTTTATGTGAAAATCGCGATAGTAAATTTGCCTGTAAAAAATGTATTTCTTGCAATCTCATAGAAAAAAATAATCATCCTGATTTTAAGTTATTAATACCAAATTCAATAGCTGATGAAAAAAAAATTAGTATATCTTTTGATGATAAAAAAAACACTTCATACGCTTCTAACGAAATTCGTATCAATCAAATAAGAGATATAATTCCATGGATTAATGTAAAGTCTTATCGTAATAATAAAAAGATTGTTATTATATACAAGGCTGATAATTTAAATACTATTTCTTCTAATGCTTTATTAAAAATGCTAGAAGAACCTAGTGATGATATTTTTTTTCTTATAGTATCTGATTGTCTAGATAAATTATTACCAACAATAGTGTCTCGTTGTCAAATTTTGCATTTGCCAATTCCTGATTATCAAACTTCTTTAAAGTGGCTAAAAAATAATAATGTAGATAATTATGATAATTGGTTAAGCTTTTCAAGTAATGCTCCAATAGATGCATTTCGTTATAGCATGTACAGAAAGAATCCTTGCCCGTCCTGGATATATGATTTTTTGCAATTGTTATCTAATAATTCAGATATTCATGTTTTTTCACTGCTGGACAGTTATCCTGATGATATTCTCATCAATGAATTAATTGATATTTTTCAAAAATTATTTTTTGATTTAGTTTTAATTTCATACAAAATTACTCCTAAATATTTTATAGATATGAAAAAAATTTTAAATAAGTTAAGTACTAGATCAACTAATGATGTTTTAATAAATAATTTTATTTGGTTAAATAGAAAAAAGAAATTATCTGATCAGCAAGTTAATAAAAAAATTTTTTTAAATAGTATTTTAAATAAAGTAATAACATCTTTTAAATAACAAAGGATTTTATAATGTTTGTAGATTCACACTGTCATTTGGATTTGCAAGAGTTTGATACAAATATCGATCTTATAATGACACAAATGTATAATGCTAGGGTTAATTATGCTTTGATTGCAGGAATAGATAAAAAAAATTTTAATAATATATTAAAACTAATATCAAAATATAATAATTTATATGCTTCTGTAGGAATTCATCCTGAATGTTCAGATAATGAAGAATTTTCTATAGAAGAATTATGTTTATTAGCAAAAGAAAATAAGAAGATAGTTGCAATAGGGGAAACAGGTTTAGATTATCATAGACATGATTATCAAGATTTAGATTGGCAAAGAAATCGCTTTCGCCAACATATAAGAGCAGCAAAAATATCTAAAATACCTTTAATAATACATACTAGATCTTCAATTATAGATGTATTAAATATCTTAAAAGAAGAGGGTGCTAGTGATGTTGGTGGCGTAATGCATTGTTTTACTGAGAATTGGGATGCAGCAAAATTGGCAATGGATTTGAACTTTTATATATCTATATCAGGGATAGTAACTTTTAAAAATGCTAAAATAGTTCATGAAGTAGCGGAAAAAGTTCCATTAGATAGGATTCTTATAGAGACAGATTCACCTTATTTATCGCCAGAGCCATATAGAGGAAAAATTAATAACCCAGCAAATGTTATTTATATAGCTAAAAAAATAGCTGAATTACGGAAAATAACAGTTGAGGAGGTTGCTAATGCATCAAGAAAAAACTTTTTTTCTTTATTTACAAAGATAAATTTATAAAATTTAAGGAACTATGTTTATCCAAGATTCTGTTGAGAATTTTTCTTCAGATATTTTTTTTGCTAAATTTATAGTTTTTTTATCTAACTCAATTTTTTCAACATGACACATTTTTGAAAAATGGTTTATCATACTTTGAATAAATTCTAATCTTGATAAACCTGTACTAGTAAGAGTGGTATTATCCACTCTTTTATTTGCACTTTCTATACCTTTATCTGATATTTTTTCTTTGCTAATACGCAATATTTTTGTCATTTTTTCCTGGTCTATAGAATAAGCTATAGTAGTATGATGCAGTATTGCTTTAGATAATCTTGCTTGAGCTGCTCCTCCTATTTTTTGTCCATTCTCTGATTCTATATCATTTAGTGGTTTATATCTCACAGGTACACCTAATTCCTTAAAAGAGTTAACTACCCAGCTGTCTAAAAATTTATATGATTCTTGAAATGTTAAATTTAGAATTAATTCTTTAGGAACGCTAATAGAATATGTAATAGTATTTCCTGGTTCTATAAACATAGCTCCACCACCTGTTATTCTTCTAACTATTTTTACATTGTATTTATCAGCATATAGTTTATTAACTTCATTTTTTACAGATTGGAATCGTCCTAACACAACAGCAGATGAATCCCATTCCCATATCCTTAGTGTAGGTAATCTTATGCCTAGATTAACTTCTTCTGTGATTTGTTGATCTAAAGCCATATGTATATTTGGCTCTTGATGAGCACCATATATTAGTTGCCATTTATAATCATTCCATTTTTTTATGGACATAACAAAGCCCTTTTTATTGTTACTACAATATCTGCAGTTGAGAACCCTATAAATTCTGTATTTTCAGGTAGACTGTTTTCTATTGTTTTTTTTATAAATTCATCATTTGAGCCAACTGGTAAACCATTTAGAGATTCATTCATAATATTTAATGCTTCAGATGGTTCAAGAAAAAAATCTCCACTTATCTGTACGTCATATATTGTATTGTTGTCATAGTTAATTTCAAAATCTATCATTACCAATTTATTTCCAGGTGCTTTATATTCTCCATGCATTTATAAAACTTCCTTAAGTTATTATTTATTTTACAGGATTAAATAATATACATCACTTTACATAATATATATTATGCGTATATATTATTTTATTCCCATTCTATAGTAGATGGAGGTTTATTAGAAATATCATAAACGACTCTATTAATACCAGAAACTTCATTAATTATTCTAGAAGAAATTTTTGATAATAAATGTGTAGGTATATCTGACCAATTTGCAGTCATGAAATCTGAAGTATCTACCGATCTTAAAACTATAACATATTCATATGTACGTCCATCGCCCATAACTCCAACAGATTTAATAGGTAAAAACACTGCAAAAGCTTGAGAAACAGATTCATACCAACTTTTATTGGTTAAAATATTTTTATTATTTTTTAATTCTTGTATAAAAATATCATCAGCATGTTGTAGAATTTTTATAAATTCTTCTTTAATTTCTCCTATTATTCTTACAGCTAAACCAGGTCCAGGAAAAGGATGACGAGATATCATATCATATGGAATGCCAAGTTCTGCACCTATCTTTCTTACCTCATCTTTAAAAAGATATTTTAATGGTTCTAATAAAGAAAGATTCATTTTTTCAGGAAGTCCCCCGACATTATGATGGGATTTAATAACATTAGATATGCCATTTTTCTCTTTTGAAGATTCTATTATGTCTGGATATATAGTTCCTTGAGCAAGCCATTTAACATTCCCAATTTTTTTTGCCTCTTCTTGAAAAACATTAATAAACTCATTTCCTATTATTTTTCTTTTCTTTTCAGGGTCACTAACGCCTTTTAGTTTTTTGAAGAACAATTCTGAAGCATCACAATAAATAACATTTATATCAAATGAGGAAAACATTTTTTTCACTTGTTCTTTCTCATTTAATCTCATTAAGCCATGATCTACAAATATGCAAGTTAATTTTTTACCGATAGCTTTATTTATTAAGACAGCAGCAACAGATGAGTCTACACCACCAGATAGACCAAGTATTACCTTATCGTTACCAACTTGTGATTGAATATTTACAATTTCTTTGTCAACATAACTGGGCATATCCCAGTTATGTTGACAATTGCAAATATTTATTACAAAATTTTCAAGGATTTTTTTACCAAATTCAGTATGTGTTACTTCTGGATGAAATTGTAAGGCATATAATTTTCTTTCATTGTTTTCCATCCCAGCAACTGCAGAATTTGTATGTGCAATTTTTTTAAATCCATCTGGTAACTTTGTCACGGTATCACCATGACTCATCCAAACTTTTAAAGTATTATTAGGCTTATTTTTTTGAATATCACCTAATAATTTGCTTGTATGTAATATTGTAATTTCAGCATGCCCGTATTCTCTATTTGTTGAAATACTTACCTCTCCTCCCAATTGATCAGCCATAGACTGCATGCCATAACAAATTCCGAGAACGGGTATACCTAATTCAAATATATATTTTTTGACTTTATTAGGAGAATTTTTATTAATTGATTCGTGACTGCCAGATATTATAATACCAGCTAATCCTTGTTTTATTTGCTCAATTAACTTGTTTTTTTCTACAATATTATGATTAATTACTGTTGTGTATACACCTATTTCTCTTATCCTACGAGCGATCAGTTGAGTAACTTGAGAACCACAATCAATAATTAGTATGTTATTATTCATAAATTATTCTGACCTATAATTGGGAGCTTCTTTAGTAATATGTATATCATGAACATGCGACTCACTGACTCCAGCGGAAGTAATTTCAACAAACTCAGTTTTTGTTCGCAAGTCATTTATTGTTGCGCATCCACAATAACCCATGGCAGCTCTTAAACCACCTATTAATTGATATATTATAGAGATCACACTACCTTTGTAAGGTACTCTTCCTTCTACTCCCTCAGGAACCAGTTTATCAGCTGTTTTATAATGTCCTTGGAAATATCTATCAGCTGATCCTTTTTCCATGGCCCCAATACTTCCCATGCCTCTATATGATTTATAGGTTCTTCCCTGAAATAAACTTTCTTCTCCTGGGGCTTCTGATGTTCCAGCAAATATACTTCCCATCATACAAGAATGAGCACCAGCTGCTATAGCTTTAGCAATATCACCAGAATATCTAATACCACCATCAGCTATTACAGAAACATCTGTATTATTTAAAGCTTTTGCAACTTCACTTATTGCTGTTATTTGAGGCACTCCAACACCAGAAATGATTCTAGTTGTACATATAGAGCCTGGCCCTATACCCACCTTTACTCCATCAGCTCCATGTTCTGCCAATGCTTTAGCTGCTTTTGCAGTGGCAATATTACCACCTATAATATCAATTTGAGGATAATTTGACTTAATCCAGCTTATAGTTTTTAATACTCCTAGAGAATGACCATGAGCAGTATCTACGACTATTACATCAACACCAACACTGACTAATTTTTCAACACGTTCTATTGTTTCATTACCTATTCCTACAGCTGCCCCAACTCTTAATTGACCACGAGAGTCCTTATTAGCCGTTGGATGCTCTGTATTTTTTACTATATCTTTGACAGTAGCTAATCCACGTAATTCAAAATCAGAATTTACTATAAGAACCCTTTCTAACCTATGTTTATGCATTAAAGATTGTGCATCCAATAAAGTTGCGCCCTCTTCCATTACTACTAGACGTTCTTTAGGAGTCATAATATTTTTTAATGGTTGATTCAAATTAGTTTCAAAACGCAAGTCTCTATTAGTTATAATTCCTACAACCTTACCATTCTCAACAACTGGTAAACCAGAAATTCCAAATTTTCTTTGTAAATTTATAGCTTCTGAAACATTCATATTTGGTGTTACAGTTATAGGATCTATAACAATACCAAATTCATGTCTTTTAACTCTTGAGACTTCATGAGCTTGTTGATCAGGAGTAAGATTCTTATGTATTATGCCAATACCTCCTTCCTGTGCCATGGCAATTGCTAAACTAGACTCCGTTACTGTATCCATTGCTGCAGATACAAAAGGTGTTTTTAGTCCAATGTTTTTTGTAAGTTTTGTTGTAAGAGAAGTATTTTTAGGTAATATTTCTGAATATGCAGGAACTAACAACACATCGTCAAATGTGAAAGCCTTTTTTAAAGTAAGCATTGTTAATATTTAATAATTTTATATAAAACAATATTATACTTTTTTTATGAAAATAAATAACATTGTTTTGTTAGATAAGCAACATAATTATTAGTATTATTTAACAATGATTCATAAAAGAATAGTATTAGGGTTATTCAAATAACCCTAATACTATCATTAATTTATTTGTTACTAATAATATATTCTATTCAACAACATTTAATATTTCCATTGCCGCCATATTTAGAATCTTGACATGCCTTAAAAAAATCTTCATAACTTAATGGAGTTTTATCAGGATGATTTTTTTTCATATGATTAATATACTGATCATAGTCTTGTATGCCAACCATCAATCTAAGTGTTTGACCTAAATATTTGCTGGCTACAGAAACTTTTTTGTTTAACATACTAAATATCATTTTAAAATCATCCTATAAAACTATATGCTTAAACAGCATTAAAATCAGATTCAATGCAAGTAGGTTGTGGATTTTTTCTTGCTATAAATATGGAACGTATTCCATATAAAGCTATACCTAATACCACGAACATAAATAAAGAACATAGAGATGCATTTATATAGTCATTTTTTATTACCATTTGCATTTCAGATATTGTTTTTGCTGGAGAAAGAATAAGTCCCTGTTTAATCGCATCTTTGTACATATTAGCATGTGCTATAAATCCAATATTCGGATTATTATCAAATAACTTATGATAAGAAGCAGCAAAAGTACATATTAATAACCATATAGTTGGTATTATTGTAACCCAAGCATACTTATCTCTTTTCATTTTAAATAATACTACTGTGCTTAGTATTAATGCTATAGCAGCCAACATTTGATTTGCCATTCCAAATAGAGGCCACAATGTATTTATGCCGCCTAAAGGGTCTACAACTCCTTGGTATAAAAAATAACCCCAAGCAGCTACACACATGCTAGTAGCGATAATACTGGATACTAATGAATCAGTGCGTTTAAAAGAAGGTATAAATGCTCCTATAAGATCTTGAAGCATGAATCTGCCTGCTCTAGTTCCTGCATCTACAGCTGTTAATATAAAAAGAGCTTCAAATAAGATGGCGAAATGGTACCAAAAACCCATCATTCCAGAGCCACCAATTACCTGGTGAAATATGTGAGCCATACATACAGCTAATGTAGGAGCTCCTCCTACACGAGAAATAATACTGCTTTCTCCAACCTCATCAGCTACTCTTATTAAATCTTCTGGTGTTATAACAAACCCCCAACTTGAAACTACACTAGCTACTTCTTCTGGAGTAGTTCCTATTAACGCTGCTGGACTATTCATAGCATAATAAATACCTGGGTCTATTATGCTTGCAGCTATTAATGCCATAATAGCTACAAATGATTCCATCAACATACTACCATAACCTATATATCTGGTTTGAATTTCATTTTCTATAAGTTTAGGTGTTGTGCCTGAAGCGATAAGTGCATGAAATCCTGACACAGCTCCACATGCTATTGTTATGAAAAGAAATGGAAAAAGCTGTCCCGACCATACCGGACCATTTCCATCTGCAAATTGAGTAACTATTGAAGGCATTTTTATTGTTGGAGCAACAATTACTATACCAACTGCTAAACCTATTATAGTTCCTATTTTTAAAAAAGTAGATAAATAATCACGAGGTGCTAATAGTAACCACACAGGTAATACAGATGCTATAAATCCATAGCCTATTAAGATCCAGGTTAATTTTTTTCCATCCAAGTCAAATAAGAATAACAATATATCGTTATTCACAGCTTTTTGACCAAAAACAATAGCAGCCATCAGTAAAACAAAACCAATAATAGATATCTCTCCTATTCTTCCTGGTCTTAAATACCTTAGATAAACGCCCATGAAAATAGCTATTGGAACTGTTGCTGAAACAGTAAACGTACCCCATGGAGAATGGGTTAATGCTTTTACTACAATTAAAGCAAGAACTGCTAGTATAATTACCATTATAATGAAAGTGCCAAATAATGCTAATAACCCAGGAGCATCTCCTAATTCTGATTTTATTATGTCTCCAATGGATCTTCCATCTCGTCTAGTTGAAATAAACAATACAACAAAGTCTTGAACAGCCCCTACAAAAACGACTCCAGCTAAAATCCACAACATTCCTGGTAAATAACCGATTTGTGCAGCCAAGACTGGGCCAACTAGCGGTCCAGCGCCTGCGATAGCTGCAAAATGATGGCCAAATAATACATGTTTATTTGTTGGAACATAATCAATTCCATCATTATATTTCCAAGCTGGTGTTATGCGTTTGGCATTTAGTTGGAAAACTTTGTTTGCTATAAATCTACTATAATAACGATATGCTATAAGGTATACACAAATTGAGGCTACTAAAATCCATAAAGCATTTATGCTTTCCCCACGATTTAAAGCGATAAAGCCAAGAGCAAAAGCTCCGACAATTGATATTAATATCCATATTAGGTGCTGACGACAGCTCCTAGTACTACTTTGCATAATAAGTAACTCCTCTCGTATGAAGTGATTTACGAGCCCGTAATGATTTGAGAATAATTCACTAAATACTGTTTTTAGAATCTAAATGAAAAAAAAATAGCTGTGACCCATAATTTCAGCTAGGTTCGCTGATTTAGCTATATGTCTTTATCTGTTAATTTATGATATTAAATAATCATATAACTACTAAAATGATAATTTGATAATTATTATGTTTTTATTAAATATAATTACTTAACACATTATTACTGCTCCCTAAAAACTTATAGTAAATAACGAGCAATTATATGGTACTGTGAACTTGATTGCACGGTTTTTTTTAATTTGTTTCCTATATTAAGGGAAAATAAATTCATATTTATATGTTTGTATTATACAATTGTTTGAATATTTTAGGATCAGTAAATCATTTATATTGTATTGAGAAATGATTAGAATATAAAATAACACTACTGTAATATGCGAATTAAAGATATTTTTTTATTAATAGCCCAGTTTTTACTGCCTCATCATCTTTTTTCTAAATTTTTTTTCTTTGTAGCCAATAGTCGTGTGGTTTGGTTTAAAAATTGGATTATACTTAATTTTATCAAAAAATATGATATCGATTTAACCTACTGTGATATAAAAAATTATTATGATTATTCTTGTTTCAATGATTTTTTTACTCGTTCTATAAAAACGCAGGATAGATTATTAAATAAAGAAAATAATCAGAATTCAATATTATCTCCAGTAGATGGTTTGATTAGCCAATTTGGTAGAATATATAATAATTCAATTATTCAAGCTAAAAATCACAACTATAGCATTGTTAATCTCTTAGGAAATGATTTACTAGATTCTAATGAATTTAGTAATGGTAACTTTATAAATATATATTTATCACCTAAAAATTATCATCGTGTGCATATGCCTTTTAATGCCACTTTAACAAAAATTAAATATATACCAGGTAAGTTATTTTCTGTTAACCCAATCATAGTGAAACATATCCCTAATTTATTTGCTCGCAATGAAAGAGTTGTTTGTTTATTTGAGAGCATAAATGGTCCTATGGCTATAGTATTGGTTGGATCTATGATAGTATCTTCGATTGAAACAGTATGGACTGGTGTAGTTAAACCGAATTGTTTATTGCCAAAACCGTTTACATTTAATAGGCATGATCTAATTGATCCTCTTCGTCTAAATAAAGGAGATGAAATGGCAAGATTTAAATTAGGATCTACTGTAATAGTTCTATTTGGGACAAATGTAAGATGGAACTGCTCTCTTTCTGAACAACAGGAAGTTTTATTTGGTCAGGAAATAGGTGATTTTATTTTTTAATTATTCTTAATATTAAGAGATTTTTATGAAATGCTATTGTCTTAATAATTTTTTATCATCACTACAAAAAAAAGATGTAGACTTACCTATCCCACATACAAACCAGGTTTTATTAAAAGTAAAAGCATCTGGAATATGTCATAGTGATATCCATTTGTGTAACGGATATTATGATATAGGAATGGGCAAAAGATTTGAATTAAAAGATAGAGGTATTGAATTACCTCTAGTTCTTGGTCATGAAATAGTTGGAAATGTTGTTGCTAAGGGAGAAGATGCCAAAGAAGTAATAATAGGTGATAATTATGTGGTGTATCCATGGATAGGTTGTGGAATTTGTGAGAATTGTAAATTATCATATGAAAATTACTGTTCAAATCCTCAATATCTTGGCATAAATAAACCAGGAGGATTTGCAGAATATATCTTAGTACCTCATTATAAATATCTTGTTAATATTAAAAATATGGATCCTGCTATGATAGCTCAATATGCTTGTGCAGGATTAACTACATATTCTGCAATCAATAAGATTGAGGAAAATATTTATAAGAAAAAACCAGTAGTAATTTTTGGTGCTGGTGGCTTAGGATTAATGGCCATTTCTATTCTGAAAGCTCTTGGTGCTTATGGTAGTATTGTAATAACGAATGATTCAAATAAAAAAAAGGCAGCTTTAGAAGCAGGTGCTTTGGCTGTTTTCGATTATAATGATGAGAATTTAGCAAAGAAATTATTAGATTATAATTCAAATAATAAGTATTACTCTGTAATTGATCTAGTTGGAAATTCTAGCACTACAAAAGTATCTTTTGATATCTTAGAAAAATCAGGTGCATTAATTATAGTTGGTATGTTTGGCGGCTTATCAAGCTGGCCGTTAGCTTTCATTCCTATGAAAGCTTTAAAGATTATAGGAAGTTATGTTGGTAATTTATCTGAATTTAATGAATTAATGAAATTGGTTATTGATCAAAAATTAGATCCAATACAAATTACAAAATATGATTTTGATAAAGTTAATGATGCACTGTCAGATTTAAGATCAGGTAGGATTGTTGGTAGAGCTGTTATTATTAATAATAATTAATTATATTATAGTTCTATACTCAAAGATAATTATCATTCTTCTTCCATCTGCTAATATGGGGATTTATGCATTCTGGGTTATGTTTTTTTATTAGTGAAGCAGCTTCCTTGGATTTTTTTAAAATTTCTTGATCCGTTTCTATGTTTGCAAATCTAAATAAATTAACCCCAGATTGCTTAGTCCCTAAAAAATCTCCTGGGCCTCTGATTAATAAGTCATATTGTGCTATTTTAAAACCATCTAATGTTTTAAAGATAGCTTTGAGTCTTTTTTTTGCTATCAAAGATAATGGTTTTTGATAAAGTAATATACATACTGACTGGTTAGTACCTCTTCCAATCCTTCCTCGCAATTGATGTAATTGTGCCAGTCCAAATCTTTCAGAGTGTTCTATAACCATTAAAGATGCATTTGGAACATCTACTCCTACCTCTATTACTGTAGTTGCAACCAACAAATTTATATCACCTTTTCTAAAAGATTGCATGATTTCATTTTTTATATTATTACTTAAATTACTATGTATTAGACCAATTTTTAAATCAGGGAATCTATTTCTTATATCTTCAAAAGTATCGACTGCATTCTGTAAATCGATTTTTTCACTTCCGACTATCATCGGACATACCCAATAAGCTTGGCATCCATTTCTAATAAATTTTGCTGTTTTTGCTAATACCTCTTCTCTTCTGTCATCAGATATCAATTTTGTAATTATTGGTTTTCTATCTTTAGGTAACGACTTTATTGTAGATATATCCATATCATCTAATAAAGTCATAGCTAATGTTCTAGGTATTGGTGTAGCGCTCATAGATAATAAATGAGGATATATCACAGAGTTATTATCTGTGTATATTCCTTTATTATAAAAAATTGATCTTTGTTCTACGCCAAAACGATGTTGCTCATCGATAATTAACAGGCCTAAATTACTAAAATAAATATGCTCCTGGATCAAGGACTGAGTTCCTATTATAAAATTTATTTCTCCTGAAATAACTCTTTCTTTAATATTTTTTTTATCTTTTATTGATTTGTTGCTACTAATATATTCAACAACGATGTCTAATTTTTTGCAATATTCTTTTATCTTATAAAAGTGTTGTTCTGTTAAAATTTCTGTGGGAGTCATAAGTGCAACTTGCTTATTAGAACTTATTGCTTGAATAGCAGCAATAATAGCAACAACAGTTTTGCCACACCCAACATCGCCTTGTAATAATCTATTCATAGGAAAGTTCATAGATAAATCATTCGAAATTTCATTAATTACATTTTGCTGACAATCTGTAAGGGCAAATTCTAAATTATCAATAAAAGTTGCTAAGTTTTTTTTAAAATTAATATTTTTTGGTAAACAATAAGCTTTTTTTTGCATCCTATTTTGACGTATTAGCCCAATGGAAAGTTCATGAGCCAGCAATTCATCAAATTTTAATCTAGTCCAAGAAGGATGATTTTTCTCAGAGGATAAACTCAAAGAGTGATGTGGTGGGGGATAATGTAAATATTTTATAGCTTCATCAAAAGATATCAGATTGAAATGTCTTATTATGTGATTTGGTAAGGTATCATGTATTTTATTGGTTATTTCTTCTAAGATTATTTTTCTGATTTTTGTTTGACTTATACCCTTTGTAGTAGAGTATATGGGAGTTAATTTTTTTGGTAATTTGGAGTTAATGTTGTAAATCCTAGGATGGATAATTTCTAATTCAGATTGTTTTTTTTTAGCTTCTCCCCCTACTCTAATTTTATTTCCTATAATAAATTTTGTTATTTGTGAATTATAAAAATGTAACCATCGAAGTTGCATGTAGCCGGTATCATCTTTGATAGTAACAATTAAAACTTTGTTTTTAAACCTGTTATCCAATATCTTAACATCAATAATGATACCTTCTGTTAAGATATAGGTGGATAACGGTATATCTATAATTTTTGTTAATCTAGTTTCATCTTCATATCTTAATGGTATATGAAATATGTAATCATTTTGATTATATAGTTTTAATTTTGTTAGTTTGTTTTGAGTAGATTTTTCAGTTTTCTTATCCATATAAGAAATTAACTACATAAAAATATAAATAAGAGATCTGAATTGTTCTTGATCATTACAAAGCTAATATTGCTTCCACTTCAAATTCAGCAGATTTTGGTAAATTTAATACTCCAACTGTTGACCTCGAAGGAAATGGTTTTGGGAATATTTCAGACATAATTTTATTAACAACATCGAATTTCGCAAGATCTGTCAAAAATAAGTTCATCTTTACAACATTAGCTAAAGTAGCATTTGAAGCTTCTATAACGGCCTTCATATTGCTAAAAGATTGGCGAACCTGCAACTCAAAGTCACCCTCTATAAGTTTTCCTGTATTAGGATCTAGTCCTATTTGACCAGATAAAAAAACAATTTTATTAGCAGAACATACTACTGCTTGTGAATATGGACCAACAGCTTCTGGAGCTTTGTTTGTATGGATAATTTCCTTGCTCATTGAGAATCTCCTATGTTTTTACTTAATTTACGAAAGCTTTTTCTAAAACATAATCACCAGGTTTATTAATTCCTAATGATGCCTTAAAACCAATATTATTTAAAATATTACTAATGTCAACTAAAGCCTCAGAATTACCACAAATCATAACGCGATCATTAGTGGGGCTAATTTTTGGTAATTTTATATCTTGAAAAAAATTATCTGATAATAATAAACTAGTAATTCTGGAATTATTATAGAATTTTTCCTGGGTTACAGTAGGATAATATATAAGTTGATCTTCTACTAAACATCCCAATAACTCATTATTATCTAAATTATTTTCTATATAGTTTTTATACGCTAAATCACTTTTTTGACGTACACTATGGACTAATACGATTTTTTCAAATCTTTCATATATAGAAAAATCTTTGATTATGCTCATAAAAGGAGCTAAACCTGTACCTGTAGCAAGCAAGTATAAATTTTTTCCTTTATTTAAACTATCTACAACAAGAGTTCCTACAGATTTATTACTTATTAAAATTTCATCTCCAATTTTTAATTTTTTTAAGTGAGAAGTGAGTTTTCCATTGGGTACTTTGATGCTAAAAAATTCTAAATTCTCCTCATAATTAGCACTAACGATGCTATAGGCTCTCATAATTGGTTTGTCTTCTATTTTAATACCCAACATTACAAAATGGCCATTTTCAAACCTAAAAGATTTATTTCTTGTAGTTACAAAAGAGAATAAATTTTCATTCCAGTGATGTACTTTTAAAACTTTTTCTACGTTAATACTTGCCATAATTTGAATTAAATTCTTTATAAAAAGTCACTTTTATAAAAAAATCTCCTGTAAGTTATTTAAAAATCTCCATCCCAGATCCGTTGCTTTTATATCAGTATAGTTTTTCTCTAGAAGTTTTTTTTCATAAGCTATTTTTAATTGTTTGTTTATAATATTAATAAATAATCCAGTGCGTTCTTGAAATAAAGATCTTTTTACACCATTTTTTAATCTTAATGCATTAAGCATAAATTCAAATGGTATTTCATTTGTTTGTAATATTTTTTTATTACTTGATTTTCTTTCATTTTGCATTGTAGTTTTAATCCAAAGATTTGGATTGTATATTCTTTTTATTCTTATAATATGATCTTGGAACGAAATCTTACTATGTGCTCCAGGACCTATTCCTAAATAATCTCCAAAAGTCCAGTAATTTTTATTATGGACTGATTGGAAACCATGTTTAGAATATGCTGAAACTTCATATCTTATAATATTTTTATCAAATAAAGTTTCTTCTATTATATCCTGCATTGTAGCGTTATCATCTTCATCTGGAAGATTTTTAGGAGTATTTCTTGCAAAGAGTGTATTTTTTTCTATTGTCAAATTATACATAGATATATGGTTGACTTCAGATAATATAGGTTCGTTCATATCTATCAAACAATCTTTAATATTTTGTCCTGGCAAACCAAACATGATATCTATATTAATATTATTAATTAATGATTGAGCTGTTTGAATGGTTTTGATAGCATCTGATTTATTGTGAATCCTTCCAAGAATTTCTAACTTGTTATTATTAAAACTTTGTATTCCTATAGAAATTCTATTTACACCACTAATAACATAGTCTTTGATTTTACTGGAATCTACGGTTCCAGGGTTTATTTCTATAGTTACTTCAACTTGAGAATTCAAATTGAAAAATGTTCTAATTAACTCAAGGATTTTATCTATGGAACTAGCCTTTAGAAGGCTTGGAGTTCCTCCTCCTATATATACTGATATTATTTTTCTACCCCAAACCAGTGGTAATGATTGTTCTATTTCTATTTTTAAAGCATTTATATATTCTTCTTCTGGTATCGAGTTAATATTTTTTATAGAGTGCGAATTAAAATCACAATAAGGACATTTGCTCATACACCAAGGTATATGTATATACAAAGATAATGGCGGTAGTTTTGAAAAAAAAACATTATTTTCGCTATTATTTTTATATTCCATATCTAAAATATCTTTTTTTTGATATATATTTATTGTTTTTTTCATGTGCAATAATATTAAATAGTTAATTTTAATTTTTGAATCATTTTTTTAAACGCTTGTGCCCTGTGACTAATTTTATTTTTTTCGTCTAATGTAATAGAAGCAAGTGTTTTTCCTATGCTTGGTACAAAAAAATATGGGTCATACCCAAAGCCATTATTTCCAGAAGCTGTTTCTACAATTTCGCCTTCTAATATACCTTCTGTTATCAATGGTCTATTGTCATTAGCACTTCTTAAAATAACAACTATACTAATATAGTATGCTCTTCTATCTTTAAATCCTTTTAAATTTTTTATTAGTAGTTCATTATTTGAATTGCTATCAGAATTTTCTTTTTTTGAAAAAGAAGAATATCTAGCAGAAAAAATGCCTGGGGCTCCTGATAAGGCATTTACACATAACCCAGAATCTTCTGCTAAAGAAGGAAGGCCAGTTAGTCTGCTCACATGTCTAGCCTTATTTAGAGCATTTTCAATAAAAGTATTATTACGTTCATCATTAGTATTAATACCAAAATCACTCTGTAAATGTATAGATAAATTAAAATTTTTTAAAAAACTTGTAATTTCTATTAATTTTTCTTTATTGTTAGAGGCGATTATTAATTTGTTATTTATATAATCAATTTTATTCATAATATAGAGATAATAATTTTAGTATGAAAGGTTCAGAAATATTTTGCTAATATTTAGTTTCTTTATTAAAGTTTTTTTATTAAGTATAATCAAATTGGTATTTTATATTTTTAAGTATACATACGAATACTCATATAGAGTAATAATAGTTATTTTCATAACAATTAATGGAGCTGGACGAATATGATTAATTCTTCGAGTAATAAAAAAATAAATATGCGTCATTTTTTAGAATTAAAAGATTTTAGCAAAGAAGAAATTACTTATGTGTTAAATCGAGCTATCTTTATAAAAGATAAGTTTAAAAAATATGAACCACATATGCCACTTCATGATAGAACTTTAGCTATGATTTTTGAGAAAGCTAGTACTCGTACCAGGGTATCTTTTGAAGCTGGAATTTATCAAATGGGAGGATGCGCCATTAATTTAACATCTAATGATTCTCAACTTGGAAGATCAGAACCCATAGAAGATACAGCAAGAGTAATATCTAGGATGGTTGACATCGTAATGATTAGAACATTTGAACAAGAAAGACTAAAGCGTTTTGCTGAACATTCTAGAGTTCCTGTTATTAATGGTTTAACTAATGAATTTCATCCATGTCAAATACTGGCTGATATACTTACATTTATAGAACATAGAGGGTCTATAGAAAATAAGAAAGTTGCATGGATAGGAGATGCTAATAATATGTCTTATACATGGTTGCAAGCAGCCGAAATTTTAGGTTTTACTCTTCATATTTCTGCTCCCAATGGTTATAAACTTGAAAAAACTCGTATCGGTAATGTTTCTGATAAAATTTTAAAACAATTTGATAATCCTTACGAAGCTTGTAAAGAAGTAGATCTTGTAACAACTGATGTATGGACAAGCATGGGATATGAAGAAGAAAACATTATGCGTCATAAAGCTTTTTCTGATTGGTGCGTTAACTCAAAAATGATGTCTTCTGCTAATAAAGATGCTTTATTTATGCATTGTTTACCAGCTCATCGTGGAGAAGAAGTAACAAATGATGTTCTAGAAGGACCGCAAAGCGTTGTATGGGACGAAGCTGAGAATCGTCTACATATTCAAAAAGCTTTGATGGAATTTTTACTTTTAGGAAAACTTTAATTTTATTACATATGAAAACAGCTTATTACTTACAATAAGCTGTTTTTGTATGTAATGGTGGGTGCTACAGGGATCGAACCTGTGACCTACGCCTTGTAAGGGCGCCGCTCTACCAGCTGAGCTAAGCACCCTATCATAAATTTTACGTTGAATAACGAAAATTTAAAAATCAGGTATTATGGTAGCATAAATAATATTATATTTGTTACGGATATAACAAATATAATTATTAACGTTGTTAATTTACAGCTTCTTTTAATGTTTTTCCTGGTCTAAATTTTGGCACTCTAGTTTTTTTGATTTTAATAACTTCTCCAGTTCTTGGGTTACGTCCATTACGAGCTGCCCTCGTTGATACTGCAAAAGAACCAAATCCAACTAGAGTAAGAGTATCTCCTTTTTTCATAGTTTCTTTGATTACGTTTATGAAAGCATCAATCGCACGGTTTGCTGCTGCCTTAGAAATATCAGCACTAACAGCTATTTGATCGATAAGTTCGGTTTTATTCATATAAATATCCCCTAAGAATTATTCCTGATTTTATAAAAAATAAATTGTTTACAACAAATTATATATCAACATTAAGCCTGTTACTAAAGATGATGTAATTAATAAAATTAAAGTGTTGTTTGGATAAACATATAAGCGTATAATTAACCTATTTGATAATAATTTCTTTGACGTACGCTTTCATACAAACATACAGCGCTAGCTACACTTACATTTAAACTTTCGACTGTACCTAACATAGGTATATTAACTAAATAATCACATGATTCTCTAGTTAAACGTCTCATGCCTTTACCTTCAGAACCTAATACCCAAGCCATAGATTTAGTAGCATTTACTGTATATATATTATTTGCAGCATTTTCATCAGTGCCAACTAGACATACATCCATGTCTTTTAAGTCTCTCAAAACTCTAGCAAGATTAGTTACCATAATATATGGAGTAATATCTGCTGCCCCAGATGATACTTTATAAACAACATCATTTATACTAGCTGATCTATTACGAGGCGCTATAACAGCATGTACACCAGCAGCATTAGCCGTTCTTAAACATGCTCCTAAGTTATGAGGATCAGTGACTCCATCAAGGATTAGTAATAAAGCAGGTTCTTGAAGACCATCTAGAATTTCTTCTATATCATTAGGTAACTTAACCTCACTGCATATAGCTACTACTCCCTGATGTCTCATGCCACCAGTCATATTATCCAGTCTATTTGTTTCAACATGATAAACTTTACAGCCAACATTATTTATTTTATCTAATAAAAAAATACTTCTTTTATCATTCCGTTTGGCGTCAATATATATAGTTTTAATAGATTCTGGATAATGATGTAGCCTGGCAAGAATAGCATGAAATCCAGCTATAGTCTTTGTAGATGACATATATAAAAATTGTCCTTATATTTATTAATCGTATTATTTAACTAAGCCCAGTACAACTTGCCCTTGTTCTATATTTACAAGCTTAATAAGTACTCTGATTTTTCCACCTAGATTATATGATATATTTGATTCTTTGTTATAAAAATAGTTCATGTCTTTATCATATTTAAATTTTTCTTTTTTCAATTCTGAAATATGGATCATTCCATCTATAAACACATTTTCTAGATTTATAAACATACCATAGTTTAAAATATTAGTTATAATTCCATTAAAAAACTTGCCTTCATATTTCTTTAAAAAAGTTAATAACATCCAATTATTGGCATATCTTGAAGCCTCATCTGCACATCGCTCACAGATAGACATATTATTACCAAAGTTTATAAGTTCCTCATTAGAGGTTTCAAGTAATTTATCATCACTATAATTTAAATTGATTATTTTCTTTATTATTCTATGATTAAACAAATCTGGATATCTTCTAATTGGAGATGTGAAATGAGTATACAACTCATAAGATAAGCCGAAATGGCCTATATTATGAATACTATAAAATGCTGGCTGCATTGCTTGCAAACAGGCTAATTGTATAATATTAAAGTTATTTTTGCCTTTTATATTATTTAAAAAATTATTTATGCCTTGTGATGTAGAAAAATTATAACCATCTATTTGAAGATTTTGGGTTATTAGAAATTTGGTTAAATTATTAATTGAACTATTAGAAGGTTTATCATGTACTCTATATAAACAAATATTTTTGTTTATATAGATAAAGTGAGCTGCACAACTGTTAGCAGCCAACATACATTCTTCTACTATTTTATTTGCAATAGATCGTTCTTTTCTTGCTATTTTTTCAATGCATCCATTTTCTCCAAACATTATTTTATTTTCTAGCATTTCAAATGCTATAGCTCCTCGTAATTTTGAAGATCTTGAGAGAATTTCATACCCTTCATGAAGATGATTAATATTAATTTTTACATCATTGCTGAAATTTATCTCTTTGTTAGATATAAATTTGTCTATAGCATCATAGCTCATTCTTGCTTTTGATTTAATAATTGCTTGATAAAATGAGTAATTTTTAACTATATGATCTTTATCTGAGAGTATGTTTTCAGATACTGTAAACTGGCAAACAAGCACTAATCTTTTTTCTTCAGGTATTAAAGAACAAATATTATTAGATATTTTTTCCGGTAACATAGGTACAACATATTCTGGAAAATATATACTCGTACCTCTTGCAAACGCTTCTTTATTTATTTCAGTATCAGGTTTCACATATTCTGATACATCTGCAATTGCTACAAAAATCTCCCATAAAACACTTCCGTTTTCATCAATTATTTTTTTACAAAATAATGCATCATCAAAATCACGAGCATTTTCATCATCTATTGTAATAAATGGCAAGCTAGTCAAATCAATTCTATTGTCGTTAGAAGAATCTATATCATTTGTTATTTTTTCTAATTCCTCAAATATTTGTTCACTGAAAGAATCTCTGATATTAAATTTCTCTAAAGAAACTTTAGTCCCTATTTTAGGATCATTGATATTACCAATATGTTCTTTTATAGTACCTATGGCTAATGAATAAACTGATGGTTGTTTTATTATATTAACAATAACTACCTGATCTTCAGATATATTTTTATCAAGTAATATAATTTTATTATTGTATTTTGGTTCTATAGGTATTAAATAAAAAATATCTTCTATTTTTATGGTTTTACCTATTATATTTTTAGATGAACGTTCTAAAACTTCTAAAATTTTTCCTTCTGTACAACTTAAGTTTTTGTTATATTTTATTTTTTTTATTTGTACGAGATCGCCATGAAAAACTTTTCTCATTTCCTTATGACTTATAAAGATTCTTTCATTGTTTGTTGATAGAACTCCAGTACCGTCATTTTTAAGTATGATTTTTCCTGTCAAAAAAATATTGTTTTCATTTAATGATATATATCCTGATTTATCAATAATAATTTGCTCATCCTTTTGCATAGCTGCTAAACGTCTTTTCAGACTAGTAATAGTTTTCTTTTGTTTTATTTGCAATAAGTTTGCTATGTCTAGTTCATTTAATTTAATATTATTTTTTCTTATGCAATCAACAATTTCTTCTCTAGAAGGTAGCTCATGATCAAACCAGTTTGGAATTGTTTCTTTCAATTTAATATTATTTTTTTCTAATTTTGCCAAAATAATTATTTCCGTATATAATCCGTAACGTTACATTTAATGTAACAATATTGATATAAAATAAATCTTATGCCCAGATGGCGAAATTGGTAGACGCGCATGGTTCAGGTCCATGTACTTACAAGTATGGAGGTTCAAATCCTCTTCTGGGCACCATTATTATGTTAAATTTGTATAATAGATGTTTTTCATTATAAGATAATTTTTTAGAAAAAAGTTATAAAAACCATCTTATTTAGATATTTTATTAAATCTTCTATTGATTTTAATATTGTTTTTGCTTAGACTATCTGAAACATCAAGATGGCGCATTAGCTCAGTCGGTTAGAGCGACGGAATCATAATCCGCAGGTCCCCTGTTCGAGTCAGGGATGCGCCACCATATCTTTATTAATTCAAATGATTTTCTAAAATATTATTAGATACTTCAGTTTCTAAAGATAATGATTCTGCAAGACCTAGGTATTTTCTTGGCTCCAGTGTTAATAAATATGATTTTTCTTCTTTTGGCAAGTCAAGATTTTTGATAAATTCTCTGAGGGATTCTTTGTTAATTCCTTTTCCTCTAGTCAAAGATTTTAATTGTTCATAAGGTTTAGGTAAACCATATTTTCTCATTATTGTTTGTATTGGTTCAGCCAATATTTCCCAACAGTTATTTATATCATTATCAATATTGGTTTTATTAATCTCTAATTTATTGAGACCTCTAATACATGACTTCCAAGATACTAGACAATATCCCAATGCCACCCCTATATTTCGCAGTACAGTAGAATCAGTCAAATCTCTTTGCCATCTAGATACTGGTAATTTATCTGACATATGTCTTAAAATACAATTTGCTATTCCTATGTTTCCTTCTGAATTTTCGAAATCAATAGGATTAACTTTATGAGGCATAGTTGATGAACCAACCTCCCCTTCTTTTAAAATTTGTTTAAAATAACCTAAAGATATATAACCCCAAATATCTCTATCCAAATCAAGTATGATAGTATTTATTCTACTGATACTATCAAATAGCTCTGCTATCCAATCATGAGGTTCTATTTGTGTTGTATGAGTATTTTGTATTAATCCTAATTTATTGATAACATCACAACTTAAATTAGGCCAATTTATATTTGGATATGATGATACATGAGCGTTATAATTACCAGTAGCTCCATTCAATTTAGCTAAAATTTTTACAGATTTAATCTTTGTCAAAGCTATTTTTAATCTTATTACAACATTAGCGAATTCCTTTCCTATTGTAGTAGGACTTGCTGGCTGACCATGTGTTCTAGAAAGCATAGGCTGATTGGAATATTTTTTTGCTAATTTTTCTAAGTTTCCTATTAAATTTTCTAAAATAGGAATTAGTATTTTATCTCTAGTTCTTAGTATCATTAAAGCATGAGAGGTATTATTAATATCTTCAGACGTACATGCAAAATGAATAAATTCTGAAACTTTATCAAAATTTGTTATAAAAGATATTTTTTCTTTCAACCAATATTCAACTGCTTTTACATCATGGTTAGTAGTTTTTTCTATTTTTTTTATGTCATTAGCATCTTTTACTGAAAAGTTTTTTATTAAATCATTCAGTTTTTTATATTCTTCATCTGAAAAACGCTTGATTTCTGGTAAATTATAATTTGATAAAGCAATTAACCAATTGATTTCTATTTCTACTCTATGTGCCATGAAAGCATATTCAGAGAGAAATGGTCTTAACTCATCTACAGATGAAGCATATCTTCCATCTAGTGGAGATAAAGCATTAAGTTTTTCTAACATAGTTATTAACTCTCTTATTAATTACAACTAAATATGTTTAAAAAATACTACAACTATTTAATATAAAACTATTTAACAAATAATACCACCACCTAAGCATATATCATTGTCATACACAACTAAAGATTGCCCATTTGTTATTGCCCATTGTGGTTCACAAAAAGTAATTAATGCCTTTTCATTGTTATTAATAAATTTAATTTTACATTTTGCTGGAGATTGTCGATATCTAGATTTTGATGAATAGTATTTTTCTTCTATTTTATTTGGAGGAGAATCATTTATCCAACTAATATCATTTATTTCTAATGTTTTAGAGTAAAGTAGCTCATTGTCATGACTTTGTGCAACATAAATAATATTTTTATCTAAATCTTTTTTAACTACATACCACGGGTTTTCTTGTGAAGAGAATCCTTTTATTCCACCTAATCCTAATCCCTTTCTCTGTCCTATAGTATAAAAAAATATGCCTTTGTGAGTTCCAATTTCTTTCCCATCGATTGTTAGTATTGGACCTTCTTTTTCTTTTATATATTTGTTCAAAAATTCCGAAAACGGTCTTTCTCCTATAAAACAAATACCAGTAGAATCTTTTTTAGAAGCATTATGCAAACCTATTTTTTTTGCTATTTCTCTAACTTGAGTTTTATATAGATTGCCTATAGGGAAAATAGCATTAGAAAGTTGATTTTGATTTAATTTATATAAAAAATAACTTTGATCTTTGTTTGAATCAATGGCTGTCAATAATTGAAACTTATTATTTTCATTTTTTATTCTAGCATAATGTCCAGTAGCTATTTTTGTAGCACCAATTTTTAAAGCATGTTCTAAAAAAGCTTTAAACTTTATTTCTGAATTACATAGGATATCTGGATTAGGAGTTCTTCCCATAGAATATTCGTGAAGAAATATAGAGAAAACTTTTTCTTTATACTCTTTAGCAAAATTTATATACTCAAAATCTATTCCAATTAAATCAGCTACACTTGCTGCATCTAGTAAATCTTGTTTTATGCTGCAAAATGAGTCGTTATTATCGTCCTCCCAATTTTGCATAAATAATCCAATTACTTTATAACCTTGTTCTTTCAAAATAAAAGCAGCAACAGAAGAATCAACCCCACCAGACATCCCCAGTACAACTAACTCTTTATATATTTTTTTTGCCATAGAGTTCTTAATCAAAAACTATTTAAATATTTTATTAAAAATAAAGACATTCAGAACGTCTTTATTTTCATAAACTATAAAAAACTAATCATGTGTTTGTGATAAACATTGGCGACGAGCACGAACAGCACTAGCTAATCGATTAAGAACTTCAACAGTAGTATCCCATCCTATACAAGCATCAGTAATACTTTTGCCATAAATTAAATCTTTTCCAGGTATAAAATCTTGACGTCCAGCTTCTAAATAACTTTCAATCATAATGCCAAATATTCTTGATTCACCATTTTCAAGTTGTGTACATATATCTTCAATTACTAATGGTTGATTTTCTGGTTTTTTATTACTGTTTGAATGGCTAGCATCTATCATTAGCCTAGAAGCTAAACCAGATTTCCCCATTTCTTCGCTTGCTTTTTGCACACTAATAGCATCATAATTTGGTTTTGTACCACCTCTTAAAATTATATGACAATTTTCATTACCATCTGTAGATACTATTGCAGAATGTCCACCTTTAGTAACTGAAAGAAAATGGTGTGGCTGAGAAGCTGTTTTAATTGCATCAATTGCTATTTTAATATTTCCATCAGTGCCATTTTTAAATCCCACTGGACAAGATAACCCGGATGCTAATTCACGATGAACCTGACTTTCTGTAGTTCTTGCCCCTATCGCACCCCAAGAAACTAAGTCTGCTATATATTGCGGTGTAATCATGTCCAGATATTCACATCCCGCTGGTAATCCTAATGAATTTATCTCTAATAGTAAAGATCTTGCCAAACGTATACCTTTGTTAATATTAAAACTAGAATCTAAATCAGGATCATTTATTAATCCCTTCCAGCCAACTGTAGTACGTGGTTTTTCAAAATAAACCCTCATTACTATTTCAAGTTCTGATTTTAAACTTTTTCTTATTTCACTTAGTTTTTTTGAATATTCAGTAGCAGCTTTTACATCATGAATTGAACAGGGACCTACTACAATAACTAATCTATCATCAACACCATACAATATTTTATGAATTGCATTTCGTGCAGAATGAACTGTTTCTGAAGCCTCACGAGTACACTCTAGCTCTTTCATTACATTTGCAGGGGGATTTAATTCTTTAATTTCACGGATACGAATATCATCGGTATTATGAGTCACTATGCTACCTCACAGAACTGTTATATAATTTCAAAGGTCAAATAAATTTTATATCTAACCGCTAATAAAAAAATAATTAAAATTAATTTTAATTCTTACATAAATAAAAGTTTTTGATTAAATAAATTTTTATGCCATTGATAATAAGCAATATAATTATTTTTTGCAAATCTTTGATGTTAAGAATTACTTGTGCCACCTACTGTTAACCTATCTATACGCACAGTAGGCATTCCAACCCCAACAGGAACACTTTGTCCATCTTTACCACAAGTACCAACTCCAGAATCAAGCTTTAAATCATTTCCAATCATTGATATTTGATTCATTACTTCTGGACCATTACCTATCAATGTAGCACCTTTTATAGGTTTAGTTATTTTTCCATTTTCTATCATATATGATTCAGATGCAGAAAAAACAAATTTGCCACTAGTTATATCAACTTGCCCACCAGAAAAATTAGCTGCATAAACACCATAGTTTACAGATTTAATGATTTCTTCAGGATGAAATGAACCGGATAACATATAAGTATTTGTCATTCTGGGTAATGGTATATGAGCAAAAGATTCCCTTCGACCATTACCTGTTGGTTGCATTTTCATTAATTTTGCGTTCATTATATCTTGCATGTAATTACATAAAATTCCATCGTCAATTAAAACATTGCTTTTTGTAAAATTACCCTCATCATCAATATTTAAAGAACCTCTTCTTCCTTCAAGAGTACCATTATCTATTATGGTAACTCCTTTACTAGCAACTTGTTCCCCAATTTTGCCAGAAAAAATACTTGATCCCTTTCGATTAAAGTCTCCTTCTAATCCATGACCTACTGCTTCATGCAATAAAATACCAGGCCATCCATTTCCTAATACTACTGTCATTTCTCCAGCAGGAGCTTCTTTAGCTTCTAAATTTATTAAGGATTCCTTTATAGCTTGATCTACGTAAGAACTTAGTATTTCATCAGAAAAAAAAGAAAAATCAGATCTGGCTCCTCCTCCAGCATGTCCTGTTTCTCTACGACCATTATCCTCAGCAATCACAGTTAAGGACAGTCTAACTAATGGTCTTACATCAGCAATAAGTTTTCCATCACTCGCAGATACAAGTATAACTTCATACATAGCTGACAAATTAGCCATAACTTGTGTTATCTTATGACTACTCTTTTTAGCCATTTTTTCGATTTTTTCTAGAAGATGTACTTTGTTATCAGCTGTTAATGTATCTAACGGATTTATAGATTGATATAAATCAAATTGATAATTAAGTGGTAAATTTATCTTTTCATGATGCATTGATCCAGATTTTGCAATGTTACTAACTACTTTTGATGATTTTATAAGAGAATCTAGAGATATTGAATCCGAATATGCAAAAGCAGTTTTTTCTCCACTAATAGCTCTAACACCAACTCCTTGATTGATGGCAAAATTACCATTTTTTACAATTCCTTCCTCTAAAATCCAACTTTCTTTGATAACATATTGAAAATATAAATCAGCATAATCAACTTTATTAGAAAGTATATTCCCCATAGCCTTATTTAAACTTAACTCACTAAGACCAAATGGATCTAACAGAGTTTTTTTTGCAATATGTAAATTATTTTTTAGAAGATTATTTATTTTCATATATGATTCTTATCTATGTATTGTAGTTATCACAATTAATAGTTTTATTTTACTATATTCTAAAATCAAAACTATATTTTAAGTTATAAAATTGTGATCATTAAATACTCTTACCTTTAAATAATACTAGGTAGTTTAAAATTTAATTATTTAAAATAACTCAATAAATTTGCAAAAAGACTAAATTTCTTTACCTTGATAGGTAATAATTTTATTAAATATTTATAAGTGATAACCTAGAATTACTATTGATAATAATATTTCATTGAAAATTCCAATTTAATTAACAATAAACAAAATAAATATGCTACCACTAAAAAAGTTTGAAAAACCAATAACTATAAATCGTTTTGATTATAGAGAATTTCCTTTTTTTATAAAAAAAGTTGATTTGCAAATAAATCTTGATGAAAATTGTACTATAGTTACAAATACAATGGAAATACAAAGAAAAATAAAATTTCAAGATGATTATTTATATTTAAATGCAGACTTTAATGAGTTAGTTTTAACAGATATTATTTTGAATAATAAAAAACTAAGTAAGAATAAATATATAGTACAAAAAGATTTTTTACTTATAAAACAATTTCCTGATATTGGAGTTTTAACAATAACAACAAAATGTTTTCCATCAAAAAATTTAACTATGATGGGTTTATATTTATCTAATAAAAATTTTATCACTCAGTGTGAACCAGAAGGGTTTAGGAAAATAACTTGTTTCCCAGATAGACCTGATGTAATGTCAAAATATTTAGTTACATTAATTGCAGATGCCAAATATTCTACATTACTTTCTAATGGTCATTTAATAAGTATAAAAATATTACCTAATGGGAAAAAGGAAAGTATTTGGGAAGATCCTTTTCCAAAACCTAGCTATTTATTCGCAATAGTTGTTGGTGAATTTGCCTGTTTAGAAAAAAAAATTGAAACGATTGATAAAAAAGTAGTCACTTTACAAATTTATAGTGATCCAAAATTTCAAAATCAAACAGAATGGGCAATGTATTCTCTAATCAAAGCTATCAGATGGGATGAATATGTATATAACTTAAAATTAGATTTAGATCAATATATGGTAGTAGCCGTCGATGATTTTAATATGGGGGCCATGGAAAATAAAGGTTTGAATATTTTTAATTCATCATACATATTAGCAGATGAAAGTACAGCTACAGATTCTGATTATGAAAATATAATTACTGTAATAGGCCATGAATATTTTCATAATTGGACAGGCAATAGAGTTACATGCAGAGATTGGTTCCAATTAAGTTTAAAAGAAGGTCTTACTGTTTTTCGTGAGCAAGAATTTTTTAGTGATGTCATGTCTGATTTGGTTACAGATGAAGAAACAAAACTAACCATAAAAGCTGTAAAACGTATTGATGATGTTATCAATTTAAGATCAAATCAATTTCAAGAAGATTCTGGCCCTATGGCACATCCTATACGTCCTGATAATTATCAAGAAATAAGTAATTTTTATACTGCGACTATTTACGAAAAAGGAGCAGAAATAATAAGAATGCTAAGTAATATCTTAGGTTATGAAAATTTTTTAAAAGGTATTAACAAATATTTTAGTCTTTATGATGGTGAAGCAGTAACGTGTGATGATTTTTTAGATGTTATGCAATCTATATATAAAGAAAAGAAATGTAATTCAATCAATAATAAAAATCTGGATTTTGCCATATTTAAGAATTGGTATAAACAAGCGGGAACTCCTACTATTAATGTAATTATAAATTATAATAAAAATAAAAATACCTGTACAGTTACACTTAATCAAGAATGTGATTTTGTTGGTATAGAAAAAAATCAGATCTTTTTTAAAGTAGAAAAAACCTTTTTAATATACTTTTGGATGATTATTTAGTATGCTCCATACTCTGTATAGTTGTTCTATTAATAGAATTTTTACCATATGATGTGGAAATGTTAGAGAAGATAGTTTTATTTTTTTCTTGCATATTTTTTTTACACTGTCATCAAGTCCATCAGCCCCGCCTATAATAAATGTTATATCTTGTTCAGATATTTGGTTAAAGTATATAGCAAATTTTTTTGTATCGTAATCTTCACCTTTTTCATCAAGGACAATTATATAAGAGTTAGAAGGTATAGCTAGAATTATTTTTTTACCTTCTACTGATATTGATTGGCTAGTGGTTTTATTTTTATTTCTATGTTCTGGCTTTATTTCTTTAAGTTCTATTTGATAATTTTTGTTAATTCGTTTTTTATATTCTTCCCAAATATCACTAATTGGTTTGGGCATAGTATTACTTACTGTTATTATTGTAACTTTTATCATTTATAATTATATATTATTCCAATAGTCTTCTAAGTTGTAGAAACTTCTAGCACTTACTTGCATTATGTGAACTATTATATAGTTTAAATCAATAATAACCCATTCTCCATTATCTATTCCTTCAATATGTCCTTTAACTTTTTTATATTTGAAGATTTTTTGTAATTTAGAAAGATTTTGTCCTATTGCTCTAGCATGTGTATTAGAAGTAGCACTGCTTATTATAATTTTATCAAATAATGTTGTTGATTTTGATGTATCTATGATTTTTATATCTTTAGCTTTTAGATCATTTAATAATGATATAATAGAATTTTCTAAGGTTTCGATTTCGTTCATATTTAGAATAAATAATTATTATTTATATAGATTATTTTCTACAATGTAATTTAACACTTTGTGATTGAGTAAATTGCTAGCATTGATAGAAGTTTTTATGCATTTTCTTATATATGTAGATGAGATGTTGCTTAATTTTAATGGTATTATTGTGATCGTTTTTTATTTTTATTTAGTTTTTCTAATACGATGTCTGGTATTAGTATCGGATAATTATATCTTGGTGCTATAGCTATATTTACTATATCTAAAATATCTTGCCATTTATTCCAACTGGAAAAATTATTTAATTGGTCGGATCCTAATATCAGAGTATAAACATTGTTTTTTGGTATTTTTTTTATTGTTTCTATGGTATAGCTAATTTCATCTCTTTTTATTTCTATATCATTTATTTTAATTCTTTTATTTTTGCAGTCATTTACAGCTAGTCTGAGCATATCTAACCTTTCTATTTTTGATGCATAGAAGGGTTGTTTTTGTCCAGAGATTCCAGTTGGAATTAAATGTATTTCATCTAACTTTAATGTATCTAATGCAAGGTTAGCTATATCAATATGCGAAACATGTATAGGATCAAAGCCTCCGCCTAATAATCCTATTTTTTTCATATCCACTCTCTAGGTTGAAGATATTGATTTAATAGAAACTCTGGGGTATCTTTAGGTGGATTATAGTTATATTGCCATTTAACTGTTGGAGGCATTGATAACAATATTGATTCAGTTCTACCTCCTGATTGTAAACCAAATGACGTTCCTCTATCATAAATTAAATTGAATTCAACGTACCTACTTCTTCTATATAATTGGAATTCTCTTTCTTTTTCGCTATATTTTATGTTATTACGTTTTTTTACTATTGGTAAATAAGCACTAATAAAGTTATTTCCAACTGACTTTACAATATTAAATGATGTTGCGAAATCTGGTTCATTCAAATCATCAAAGAATATACCACCAATCCCTCTAGCTTCGTTTCTATGTTTTATAAAGAAATATTTATCACACCAATTTTTATAATTTTTATACAAATTACTTCCAAATGGTTTAAGCGATTGATAACAAATTGTATGAAAATGTTTCGCATCTTCTTCAAAAATATAATATGGAGTTAGATCCATACCACCACCAAACCAAAAAACATCATTACCCTGATGATTTTTGGCTATAAATAACCTTACATTCATATGAGTTGTTGGAACATAAGGATTTTTAGGATGAATTACAAGAGAAACACCCATTGCTTCCCAGCTAGTATCATGTAAATCAGGTTTTTTTTCACTTGCTGTTGGTGGTAATTTATCTCCTTTCATATTACTGAATAGAACAGCTGCTCTTTCAAATACTCTACCATTTTCTATTAAGCAAGATAATCCGTTTCCTTTGTCATTACTCCATGGATCACATAGAAATTTTTGAGATTCAACTTCTTCTAAAGAAGAAACTATATCTTGTTGTAAAGAAGTAAAATATTCTTTTGTTTTAAAATTTAGATGGATTTGCATAAATTTCCTTTAGCCAGATTTATTAGATGAAGTGGATTTTAGAGATCTCCATCCTATATCAGATCTATATTGCATGCCATCAAACTTGATATTTGATATAACTTTGTAAGCAGTTTCTCTAGCTATCCTTACAGAATCTCCTAGTGTGGTTACACATAATACACGTCCGCCGTCAGTTTTATATTTTCCAGCAGAAATCTTGGTTGCAGCATGAAAAACGACACAGTCTTCTTTATCATTAGGTATTCCATTGATAACATCGTTTTTTCTTGGGGAGTCAGGGTAATTATAAGAGGCAAGAACAACACCCAATGCAACTCTTCTATCCCATATAATTTCAGCCTTATCTAATGACCCATTTAGAGCATGTTCAAGAACATCAACAAAATCACTTTTCATTCTCATCATAATTGGTTGAGTTTCAGGATCTCCCATTCTGCAGTTAAATTCTAATGTTTTTATTGGTCGCTCAGGGTTTTCTCCAGGAGATATCATTACACCAGCATAAAGAAATCCAGTGTATGGAATACCATCTTTTGCCATTCCCTGAATAGTAGGCACAATAATTTCTTTCATAATTCTATTGTGCAGGTCTGGAGTTACTACGTTAGCAGGTGAGTATGCACCCATACCTCCAGTATTAGGACCTTGATCCCCATCCTTGAGTCTTTTATGATCTTGGCTTGTAGCTAATGGTATGATATTTATCCCATCTGACATTACAATAAAAGAGGCTTCTTCTCCAGTCAGATATTCTTCAATTATTAGTTTAGTAACATTTTTTTTATTCATCATATCAATTACTGCTTCCTTAGCTTCTGCTAAGGTTTCAGCAACAACAACCCCTTTACCAGAAGCCAGTCCATCTGCTTTTATAACGATTGGGGCTCCTTCTTTTTCTAAATACGAAATAGCTTCTTCCATATTAGTAAAAGTGGCATATTTAGCTGTAGGTATATTATGACGACACATGAAGTCTTTAGCAAACTTCTTAGAACTTTCTAGTCTAGCTGCAGATTTTGTTGGGCCAAATATTCGTAGATCTTTACTCATGAATTTATCTACTATTCCCTCTGCTAAGGGAGCTTCAGGACCAACAATTGTTATTTTTATATTATTTTCTTCAGCAAATTTTGCTAATTCATCTATATTTTCAATTTGGACATTTTTTATATTGTTTGAATTAGATGTTCCACCATTTCCAGGAGCTACATACACTTGGGTTATTTTTGAAGACTGAGCTATTTTCCATGCTAAAGCATGTTCACGACCACCAGAACCAATTATTAATATTTTCATTTTTTTCGCACTTTACTTTATTAATTAAGGTTGTTTAAATAATTTTTTGAAACAAAAAATATTTAGAAATTATTGATCTATAACAATATAGTATATTATTTTAACTTGTTAAGATGGCATTAGTATATGTAGATTGTATATCCTCCAAATTTTCTAAATCTAAAAGCAATTTATTCATTTTAATAGATTCTTCTTGGTTTAGATGAACTAAGCTTAAAGGTTTCATTATTATATCATTACTAAAATTTAGTTCATTAAATTTGCTTTTAAAAAGGTTATATAACTCAGTGCAATGTTCTATATTACACAATACTTCTATAGAAGTATCTTCTAATGTTTCTATTTCTTCTGCATTAAAATTTAATGCAGTTTCAAATATTTGTTCTGGATTGCATCCTGCTGGAAAAGTGAATCGTCCATATTTTTTGAACATAAAAGATACAGATCCTTCTTGTCCTAAACTCCCATTGTTTTTGGTAAAAACATGACGGACTTCTGATGCAGTCTTAGTTCTGTTGTCTGTCATTGCATATGCAATGATGGCAGACCCATTAATTCCATATCCTTCATAATAAATTTCTTCATATTTTACAGTATCAGATTCTTTTGATCCTTTATGAATTGCTCTATTTATATTTTCTTTTGGAATATTTGCATTAGATGCCTTTTCCAAGGAAGATCTTAGTTGTGGATTTATATCCGGATCTGGCCCACCATTTTTTGCGGAAACTGTTATTTCCCTGATTATTTTAGTCCATAAACGGCTTTTCCTTTCATCTTGTCGGTTTTTTCGATGTTGAATATTAGCCCATTTACTATGTCCTGCCATAGCTCACCTGTAAAGTTTGATAAACAAAATATGAAAATAAGATATAACATATTTGATTAATGCTTAGTAATAAAGCAAAAAAATCACGTAATATTAATTGAGCATTATTTTAATGCTGTTTATTGATTATTGTTAATAATTGTCTAAATTAATTATAACAATTTGAATTTTATTAATATAAATATTTGTTGCAAAAATAATGTAATATAAAAAATATATTTATTATATTGTATTGTATTAATTTCATACAACGTATATAATCAATAAATCAGTAGCGGGGTGGAGCAGTCTGGAAGCTCGTCGGGCTCATAACCCGAAGGTCGTAGGTTCAAATCCTGCCCCCGCAACCATAGATGATATCTATCAGGTCTTCAAACTTCTTTTTCTCTTTATCTCTTAATTAATTTATATATTTATGTTATTCATTCTTGTATAGATTGATAAATTTGTTTTTCTATTATAGAAATAATTTCTTTATTATTGTTTTTTGCAAAAGAGTTATAAAATCATATTTTATGTTACTTTTTAAATTTAAATCTTTGATTTAAAGCTGTATGTCAATGTTAATGAGGTTATTTGTAATGTCTAATATGTCTCAGCAGATGCTTTTACAAGAAATGATAGATAAATTTGGTTTTAAAAAAGAAATTCTTGCTTCTTATTTGGGAGTAAATGCCAATATTTTAAATTCTTGGTTTGCTTCTAATTTAAGTTCAGAATATGCTCCCATGCCTAATGCTGTTTTTAATTATATCTCTGAGTTTATTAAAAAAAATTCTTTTTCTGGTGCATATAATCTTCCTTTACGCAATAGAATTTCATTTTGTGGCAAAACCCATCTTTTGTCAGTAGAACAGTTTGATCGTGATTCGATAGAAGAAGTATTTGCTATTGCTGATTTAATGGTTCCTATAGCTCGTCGTAAAAAAATTTCTAGGGTTCTGGAAGGTGCTGTATTAGGAAATCTTTTTTTTGAAGCAAGTACTCGTACAAGGGTGAGCTTCGGAACAGCTTTTTGTAGGCTAGGTGGTTCTGTATGTGATACAACCGGTTTTACTTTTTCTTCTATGGCTAAAGGAGAATCTATATATGATACCAGTAGGGTAATTGCCGGTTATGTTGATATAATGGTTGTTCGTCACCCTGATCGTGGTTCTGTTTCAGAATTTGCTAGAGCGTCTAATATTCCTGTTATAAACGGCGGTGATGGTCCTGGTGAGCATCCTAGTCAAGCCTTGCTTGACTTATATACAATAAAGAATGAATTTAGCAGATTAAATAAATCATTAGATGGTTCTCATATATCTTTAATAGGCGACCTAAAATATGGCAGAACTGTACATTCGCTTATTAAGCTTCTGTCTTTATATAAAGGCTTGAAAATTTCATTAGTTTCTCCAATAGGTTTAGAAATGCCTGAGAATATCATAAATTATGCTTCTAGAAATGGTAATATTGTTAGTGTTGAGTCTTCTGTAAAAAAAGGCTTGAGTGGGGCAGATGTTGTATATGCGACTAGAGTTCAAAAAGAACGCTTTGAATCTGAATTTGAATTTCAGTATGAGAGCGATTTTCATATTAATAGTGAAAAGATAAATGCTTTCTGTAATAAAGATACCATCATAATGCATCCATTGCCAAGAGACAGCAGTGTAGGATCGAATGATCTTAGTACAGACTTGAATAATGATGGTCGTTTGGCGATTTTTAGACAATCTGATAATGGCATACCCGTTAGGATGGCTATTTTTGCTATTTTGCTTGGTGTGGAAGATATTGTGCATAGGAATTTAAAGGATGTAGAGTGGAGTCGTCCCGTCTATATTAGTTTTGCTGATGCAGCATTTCATAATTTATAAAGTTTTTATTATTAACTTTTTTAAGTTATAGTAATTTTGCATGATTTAAGTTTATTTCTTCAGAAGTAACTGGGTGGAGAATCAAATAATTATTTGTGTTAATTTTTTGATTTTGCCATGATTGGTGTGTTATAGGATTAGTTATGAGTGAACAAAATAGCAAAGTTGATAAATCTGATAAAGATAAGGCTTTGTCAGCTGCAATTTCTCAAATTGAAAAACAATTTGGAAAAGGTTCAGTAATGCGTTATGGAGATAATGATGTTCAGAATGATATTCAAGTAGTGTCAACTGGTTCATTAGGACTTGATATAGCCTTAGGTGTTGGCGGTTTACCAAGAGGTCGTGTGATAGAGATTTATGGTCCTGAGTCTTCTGGAAAGACGACTCTTACGTTACAAGTTATAGCTGAAATGCAAAAGATAGGTGGGACTTGTGCTTTTATTGATGCGGAGCATGCCTTAGATGTTCAGTATGCATCTAAACTTGGTATTATGCTTTCTGATTTATTAGTTTCACAACCAGATACTGGTGAACAGGCATTAGAGATTGCTGATGCTCTAGTTAGGTCTGGTTCTGTAGACTTGATTGTTATTGATTCAGTAGCTGCTTTGGTTCCTAAGGCTGAAATAGAGGGCGATATGGGCGATTCTTTGCCTGGATTGCAAGCTAGGTTAATGAGCCAAGCCCTTAGGAAATTGACGGCAACTATTAAAAGAACTAATTGTATGGTTATATTTATTAACCAAATAAGGATGAAGATAGGTGTAATGTTTGGCAGCCCTGAGACCACCACTGGAGGTAATGCCTTAAAATTTTATGCATCTGTTCGTTTAGATATTAGAAGAGTTGGTTCTATTAAGAAGGGGGATGAAGTTGTTGGTAGTGAAACAAGAGTTAAAGTAGTAAAAAATAAAGTGGCCCCTCCTTTTAAACAAGCCGAATTTGATATAATGTATGGTACAGGGATCTCAAGAGCAGGGGAAATTATTGATTTAGGCGTATTAAGTGGAGCTCTTGAGAAGTCAGGGTCCTGGTATAGTTACAAAGGAAATAAAATTGGTCAAGGCAAGGATACTGTTCGCGAATTTTTGAATGCAAATGCTGACATATCTAAAGAAATTGAAGATTCTATTAGAGAGAATCTTATTCATGGAAATCGTTCTTTTCTAAATCTTTAGAAAGCAAACAGGGTTAATTTTTTAAAAATATTTATGATTTTGTGAGTGAGACATATTTTTGAAGAAAACACTAATTTCAATTGCTATAAAATTTTTGAGTAAAAGGGACTATTCTTGTGATGAACTATCTAAAAAATTATTGTCATTTTGTGAAGATCAATCAGAGATAGATTATACAATTGCACTTTTAAAAGAAAAGAAATTTCTTTCTGACGAACTTTTCTCAGAGCGTTTAGTAGCTAAGTATATTAGCAATTACGGAAGTAAATTTATTTTTCTGAAAATGAAATCATACGGTTTAGATATAGAACTTATAGAAAAAAATATTTTTGAAATTAAAAAAACAGACTTTGATAGGGCAGTGTCCATATATGAAAAAAAATTTGGTTGTTCAAATCAAAATGTTTCTTATAGTAAAAAAGCTAGATTTTTAGCCTCACGTGGCTTTCCGAGTGATATAGTTTATAAGGTGTTAAATGATTATAAATATGATTTATAAGTTTTTTATTTAAAATAGAATATATATTTTTATATTTATATATGAATTATAATTATTGTATAATTTAAAATCATCTAACAATTATTGCAAAAAAATTATTGCAAAAAAAGTGGGTTTGTCTCTTTTTATTATCATGTTAGAATGTGGTAAATACAGATATTTTGTTGTTTATTGTGTAGTGTTCTTATTGCATTTATGTGTTCTTATTGCATTTATGTTTTGTTAGATTGTTTTTTTAATTTAGGTGTTTACTAAACTTTTAAGAAGTCAGATAGTAACATTTTTTCTCATTTAATTAGTTCAGACAGGTAATACATGAAGATTCACGAGTATCAAGGTAAAGAACTGCTTAGACGGTTTAATGTAACTGTACCACGTGGCATTCCAGCATTTTCTATTGATGAAGCTATATCTGCTGCTGAAAAGCTTGGTGGTCCAGTATGGGTTGTTAAGGCTCAAATTCATGCAGGAGGTCGAGGTAAAGGAGGTGGAGTTAAATTAGCACGCTCTTTAGACGAAGTAAAAAAAATATCGTCAGAAATATTGGGCATGCAACTTGTAACTCACCAGACAGGTTCTCAAGGACAAAAAGTTCGTCGTTTATTAATTGAGGAAGGTGCTGACATAAGAAAAGAATACTATTTCGGCATAGTAACTGATCGAGGAACGCAAAGAATTTGTGTCATGGCTTCTAGTGAAGGAGGTATGGACATAGAAGAAGTTGCAGCAAAAAGTCCTGAGAAAATAATAAAGGTATTTGTTGACCCTATAGTTGGTTTAACTAATGAAGAAGCTAAAAATTTAGCAAGAAATATAGGTGTTCCAGAACAATCAGTTGAAAAAGCAGCTGCTGAATTTATTAAGTTATATAAAGCTTATTGGGATACTGATGCATCATTAGTGGAAGTTAATCCATTGATTCTTACTGGTGACGGAAACATAGTTTCATTAGATGCTAAGTTTAATTTTGATGCTAATGCTCTTTTTCGTCATCCTGATATTGTTGCCTACCGTGATTTAGATGAAGAAGATCCAGCAGAAGTAGAAGCTAGTAAGTTCGATCTTGCTTATATACAGCTTGATGGAAATATAGGCTGTTTGGTAAATGGAGCTGGTTTAGCAATGGCTACCATGGATACTATTAAACTATTTGGTGGGGAACCTGCTAACTTTCTTGATGTAGGCGGTGGTGCTACAGCTTCTAAGGTAACAGAAGCATTTAAAATAATGCTGAAGAATAAAGAAGTGAAAGCTATTTTAGTTAATATTTTTGGCGGTATCATGAGGTGTGATGTTATTGCTGAAGGTGTGATTTTAGCTTGTAAAGCAGTAGACCTTAAGGTTCCATTGGTTGTTAGAATGAAGGGGACTAATGAAGAGTTAGGCAAGAAGATGTTGTCTGAATCTGGTTTGCCAATTATCAGTGCAGATACTATGGCTGAGGCTGCTACCAAAGTCGTTGCTGCTGTTAAATAATAATTACAATTGCCAAGGATTTATAAATGTCGATTTTGATAAACAAAGATACCAAGGTTATTACTCAAGGTATTACTGGTAAAACTGGTCAGTTTCATACACGTATGTGTAGAGAGTATGGAAATGGTAAGTCTGCTTTTGTAGCTGGAGTTAATCCAAAGAGAGCTGGTGAAGATTTTGAGGGCATTCCAATTTTTGCTTCTGTAAAAGATGCAAAAAAACAGACTGGGGCTACTGTTTCTGTGATTTATGTTCCTCCTGCTGGAGCTGCATCTGCTATTTTAGAAGCGGTTGAGGCAGATTTAGATTTAGTAATTTGTATTACAGAAGGTATACCTGTAAAAGATATGTTAGAAGTCAAGAACAAGATGGTTTCTTCTAATAGTAAAACATTGTTACTCGGACCTAACTGTCCTGGTTTAATCACTCCTGATGAAATAAAAATAGGTATAATGCCAGGGCATATACATCGTAAAGGTCGTATTGGAGTTGTAAGTAGGTCAGGGACTCTTACCTATGAAGCTGTAGCTCAAGTTACAGAGTTAGGACTAGGGCAATCTAGTGCAGTTGGTATTGGTGGTGACCCTATTAACGGTTTGAAACATATAGATGTCTTAAAATTGTTCAATGATGATCCTAATACAGATGCTGTTATTATGATAGGTGAGATAGGTGGTCCAGATGAGGTAAATGCTGCTTTATGGGCTAAAGACAATATGAAAAAGCCTGTAGTTGGCTTTATAGCTGGTGTTACAGCTCCAGCAGGTAAACGTATGGGTCACGCTGGTGCCTTGATTTCAGGTGGTGCTGATACTGCTGATGCTAAACTAGAAATCATGGAAAATTGTGGGATACGTACTACTCGTGATCCTTCAGAAATGGGTAAGCTTTTAAAATCTGTGTTGTAATAATTTATTCTAGAGGTTAAACTCAATATAATTGAGTTTAACCTCTTTTGTATCTACATTAAGGTGGTTTATGAAAGCAAATCAATGTCCTTATAAAAGAAAACTTCATTCTGGCCGTCCATTATTAAAAAGTCTTTTTATTTTGGCTATCTTGGGTGTGATTGCCAAAGTCATTTTCAATTTTTTTAGCAAAATTTTATAGATGTCCTTATCAAAAAAAATAGTTATTGCAACTCGTGCAAGCAAGCTTGCTCTTTGGCAGGCTGAATATGTTCGTAGTAATTTACTGATGTTTTATCCAGAATATTCGGTAGAACTTTTAACAATTATTACGAAAGGTGACAGGTTTCTTGATACAGCTCTTTCAAAAATTGGTGGCAAGGGTTTATTTGTTAAAGAAATTGAACAATCTTTGTTGGATGGTGTTGCTGATTTAGCAGTGCATTCTATGAAAGATGTGCCAGTAGATGTCCAAAATAATTTAGAAATATGTAGTATCATGCATAGAGAGGATCCAAGAGATGCTTTTGTTTCTAACACTTGTTTCTCTATGAATGAATTAATGCCTGGATCAGTTATTGGTACATCAAGTTTACGTAGAGAATCTCAAATAAAAAATTTGTTTCCTAAATTGATAGTTAAATCTCTTAGAGGTAATTTAGATACAAGACTAAATAAATTGGATAGTGGTTATTATGATGCCATTATCTTAGCTGCAGCTGGTTTAAAACGAATAGGTTATGATGCGCGCATAAAACAATATATTGATAGCGAGGTCATTTTGCCTGCTGTTGCTCAAGGAGCTTTGGGTTTGCAAATTAGAAGTGATAGGGATGATATGCGTGCCTTGTTGAGTGTGTTATCTTGCAGAGATACTACAGTTTGTGTCTCAGCTGAAAGGTCATTCTTGAGAATGCTTGATGGGTCATGTCAATTTCCTATAGCGGCCTATGGACGTTTGATTGGCAATGATTTATTATTAAAGGCATTAGTGGCGTCAGTAGATGGAAAAAATATTATTAAATCTGAAATTTTTGGTCCATTAAATACTGCAGTTGATTTGGGTGAAGCTTTAGCTCAGGAAATTTTATCTAAGGGCGGTGATAAAATATTAAATTCTTTATCTTTTTAAAAATTAACTACTTTAATTGTATGTATATTATTCTTTATGATTTTATCTAAATCAGTTATATTGACAAGACCTGATGGATCAAATGGTTCTTTAGAGAAAAAAATAAAAAAAATTGGAATTAATGCTTATTCTATCCCTTTGATATCAATTGTTCCTTTAGAAAAATTCGATGATGTTTTTTTGCCTAGCAATTATGATTTGGTAATTTTTGTAAGTGGTAATGCTGTTAGATTATATTTAAAAGAAGTTTTTGATAAAAAAAAAATATCCATTTGGCCTTCAAATTCAATAGTTGCTGCAGTCGGACCAGCTACAGCCAAAGTCTTTATGTCTTCTAGATATATTATTCCTGATATAGATACGCTGAAGGTTTTATTTCCAAATGAATTTGGTAGTCTCTATGATTCAGAGTCTCTACTCCTATTGCTAAAACAGAATTATTCTTTATTAAGAAAGAGAATTCTTGTGGTAAGGGGTATTAGTGGAAGGAATTGGTTAATAGATAAATTAAAGGAGTTAGGATGTGTTGTAGAAATATGTCCTATTTACCTGAGAAAAAAAGAATTGTTATTACAGGGTCAATTATCTATCATTAGTAAACTATATAGTGATTCTAGAGAGATTACTTGGGTTTTCACTAGTAATGAAATTGTTTCGTCATTTTTTTTAAATTTAAAACATTTTCATCATAATGATTTTTTTGAAAAATCTTCTTTTATAGTAATACATTATAAAATTAAAGACTTTTTAGAAAGTTGCTTGTTAGGAATAGGATTCACAAACTGTAATATTAAAGTTTGTGAACCTACAGAAGAATCAATTTTTTTTGCTATTACTAGTGATTGAATATATTATTTAAGTTGTATTTATTAATGTTTTCTTTGTGTATGTTAATTACTTAGAAGAAAGAGATGCGTTATTTTAAAATAGTTTTATGTTCATTTGGTTTGCTTTTATTTGCTTTATTTTTTGTTTTATTAGTTATTAAATTGGTTCATTTTTCTAATATTGAAAAAGATTTAATTGCTAGAATAGAATTGATGGAATCAAAAAATGTTAGCTTAAATAGAAAACTAATGACATCAGTGAATAATTCGTTTGATGTTTTAGAGCAAAAATATAATTCAATGTATGAATTGATTACATCATCAAAAAAAGATTTATCATTAGATTCTATAGAACTTTTGCTGAATATGGCTAATCAATATTTGTTGATTACAGGTAATTGTAATAAATCAATCCTATTTTTAGAAAAAGCAAAATTATATCTGGATTTAATTGATGAGAATGAACAAGTTCATATTTTAAGAAATAGTATTAATAAAGATATTAATAAATTAAAAAAAATACCGGCCCCAGATATTAGTAGCTATTTAGTCTCTTTAGATAAATTATCTAATTTATCAGACAGATTATTGAATTATAAGACTACTTCTATTTATACTAATTCTAGTAATAATAATATTTATTTTATTGATAAAAAAAACAATAACAATATTTCTTTCCCATATTTGCATAATTTTATTTCTTATTTACAAGATGCCTCAAGATATATATATCACACTATTGGTAGTTTTATCAAAATTAATAGGATAAATAATGATTCTTTTTTGAAGGATAATAGTATACACATTATGTTAAATCAACAAATATTAATAGCTAAGTTTGCTTTGTTAACTCATCAATACGATTTATTGTCTTTCAATATTAAAGTTATAAGTGACATTTTATCTAATTATGCTACAAACTCAAAGTTTGTTTCTGATGCGATTGAGGTGGTTTCTAGTTTTAATGATGTTATTTTATTTAATGATTTTTTAGATATTTCTGATACATTGAATAGTATGAAATGTTTGCGTAGTTCTCATTCATGAGAATGATCTTAATTAGGAAATAAACTAAATATGTCTTATTATTTTCGATTATTTTTTATAGTTGCTTTTATTATTGTTTCTGCTATTTTTCTTAAAAAATATGATTCTTCTGAAGTAACTTTAATAATAGATTCTTGGCATTTTAATATGTCCTTAATTACTGCAGGTTTTATATTACTAATATTTATTCTATCATTATGTTTTTTATTTAAGATTTTATCTTTTTTGTTCTCTATAAAAAAGAAGATTATAAATTGGCGTAGAAATAGAATTCTTGATAAAGAAAATAGACTATTTAAAAAAGGTTTATTATTTTTTTTAGAAGATAAATATATAGAATCTAATGAGATATTTTCTAACTTACTTATGAATGGGGTTGCATTTCAAGATAGATTTTTATTATTTATATTGTTAGTAAAAAGTAATTTTTCAATAGGAAACTATGATAGTTGTTTGAGAGATCTAGATGGTTCTTTAAATTGTTTTGAATCAGATCCTTCTTCGCTAGAAGCATTTTTGGTTCTTAAAATTAAAGTTTTAATTGCAAAAAAAACACCTGAAGAAGCATTGGTTTTTTTGCAAAAACTTAATACCTTAGTTGGAGAAAACAATTTAAATGTATTAGAACTATCTCTTAAGATATATATTATGTTGAAAGAACATATAAAAGTAATAAATACTGCTAGATTGCTTTTAGATAGAAATTGTGAAATCCATTCTAATTTAGATGCAATTATAGATGAGGCAGGGTCAAATCTAATAAATGAATATAGTCTAAAAAATGAATCGTGTTATCCATTATGGAAATATTTTAAATCAAATGAACGTTTATTCCCTAAAATATCATTGTGTTTTTCCAGGTATTTAGTCTCTTGTAATCAATATGAAGAAGCATCTAAAGTTTTAGAAAAATCTATAAATAATTCGTTAGAACAAAAATTAATATATGAATATGCAAATAATTGTGATGAACAACAGCTTCCTTTAAGAATATCAAAAGTTGAATTATGGTTAGAGAAAAATGAAAATAACTGTGATTTGCTTAATGCATTAGGTATTTTGTGTTTGAAGTATAAATTATGGGGTCAAGCAGAATTATATCTTTTGCGTAGTTTAGGTATAGAAGATAAACCTTACCCACATCTATTGCTGATTAGTTTATATAGTTATTTGTCTAGAACTGATGACGTTGAGTTGCACTGGCAAAAATATCTTTCAATATCTGATTATATTGTTCCTGCTTTGGAAAAGGAGCTGTCTTTGGATTCTAGTGATATAAATATTAGAAATTTTTCTGATCAAATAGTTAGTGATTTTTCTAGTAATAATTTGAGAGATGAAGAGGATGAGTATTTTGATAGTGCTCCTATGCCATTTTCTATTTTTGATAATGATATAGAAAATGATAAGTCGTAGTTTGATCATGATTATGAAGATATAAAATATATTAATAATTGACTTATGGGGAAATAGTTATGAGCTTAAATAAAATTGATGCAGGTTCAAAAAGTCCACAAGAATTTAATGTTGTAGTAGAAATATCTGCGAACTCTATGCCGGTTAAATATGAGGTTGATAAGGACTCTGGAGTTATTTTTGTTGATCGTTTTATTCTAACATCTATGCATTATCCATGTAATTATGGTTATGTTCCTAATACTTTATCTCAAGATGGTGATCCAACTGATGTTTTAGTTATAACCCCGTTTCCTGTACAAATAGGTTCTGTCATTAAATGCAGAGCTATAGGGATTCTTGAAATGGAAGATGAATCTGGTTTTGATGCCAAAATTTTAGCTTTACCTGTAAATAAAATTTATGCTCCTTATAGCAAGATAAAATCTTATGAAGATATAGAAATAGATGATTTAAATCGTATAAGACATTTTTTTGAGCATTACAAAGATTTAGAACAAGGAAAATGGGTTAAAGTAATTGGATGGAAAGGAATTGAATTTGCACACAGAGAGTTAATGAGATCTTTGGATTCTTATAATAAAACTATCTAGTGTATTGTTTGAAGAAATCTAAATACACTGGGTATAGGCTAGCATAAAAAATTGAATTATTAACTGTTTTGATAATTAGTCCTAGAATAAGCAGGTCTGTTTTTGATAACAAGATATTAAATATGAAATTAATTAGAATTTCTGTTAGAAAAAATATTGTTATCCATAATGTTAAATATACTGCTAATGGTTTGATATTATGCAATACACTAATGGTTGAGAAAAATAAAGATTTTAATAATGTAGTTTGATTCCAGACAATAATTGGCATACAAAATATTAATAATATATTAAATACTAAAATGGTCATTGCAGTTATAACTGTTGGTATTTTTAGAAGTTTTTCTAAATTAAATATAGATTCCTTTGATATTCCAAAAGAATCTATATTTTCCAAAAGAATATAAATTTCTTTCGCAAAAGGAAGTATTGACAATAAACTTATCATCATAGTTATTAAGCTAACTAGACATCCGATGATGAAGCCTTTTTGCATAGTTTGAGTATTGATTATATCTTTTGTAAATATATTTTTATCATTGTGCAATATTGCTTTTCCTAAAGACATTGCCATAAAAAAAATAATATAATTTGATATGATTTTTATCAATACACCTAATATAGATAATTTTGCAGCAAAAATAGCAACAAATTGTATGCTTGCAGTGAATATAATTATAGTAGCGGGATCTTGAGCAAAGATGCTGATTCCATCAATTACCCATTTCATTCCACGATTTGCTGGTAGTTTGTTTAATTTCATTATTATAAAATAAAATTTTTTTATTGATTAAGGCTTATACAATATTTTATATATGTAAAGCATTCATAACATTAGAATGGCATTTTATCATGTTTATATTAATTAATATTTTTAATTCGGTTTCTTAATTAGATGTTAGTAAATTCGGAGATACAGAAGAAATGTAGGAAGTTTAGTGTAGCTCCTATGTTAGGAGTCACAGATAGACATTGTCTTTTTTTTTATAGTTTACTATCGCCTAATGTTAACTTATATAGTGAAATGATAGTTACTTCAGCTTTAGTAAACAATGTAGGAAGTTTGCATAAATATTTATATTTTAATCATATAAAAAATCATGTCGTTTTGCAGTTAGGTGGTAATAATCCACTAGATTTAGCCAGATCTGCAAGTTTTGGTGAATTTTTTGGTTACAAAGAGATCAATATAAATTGTGGTTGTCCATCTGATAGAGTATTGAAAGGTTCTTTTGGAGCTTCTCTGATGAATAGGCCTTTGCTGGTGGCTGATTGTTTTAAGGCAATACAAGATACTGTATCAATACCTGTATCTGTAAAACATAGACTTGGTTTGAATGAGAATTTTTCTTATGCCTTTCTAAGGGATTTTGTAGGCACTATATATGATGTTGGATGTAGGGTTTTTATAGTACATGCAAGGAACGCTATTTTAGGAAAACTAAACCCTAAAAATAATCGCAATATTCCGCCATTAAATTATGAATATGTTTATCAATTGAAACAAGATTTTCCTGATGCTGTTATTGTTTTGAATGGTGGTATTTTAACTTTAGAAGTTGTTAATAGTGTTTTGGAAAAAGTAGATGGAATTATGATTGGGCGTGCGGTTATGAATAATCCTTTAATTATTTCAAATATATCTAGTGCTTTATGGCCTGACAATATTCCATATAAGCTAGATAAAATTATTCATATAATGACAGAATATGCAGAACGAGAAGTATCTAATGGAGTGCCTCTTTGGTCAATAGTACGGCCAATGTTAAATATGTTTAAAGGTTTTAAAGGAGCTAAAACATGGAGGAATATACTTTCTGATCAAAGTAAATTGAAAAAAAATAATCCTGAAATAATAATATCAGCATGGAAGAATATGTCTGTTTTTTAAATGATGATATTGTTTGATTTTTGATTAAATTGAAAACTTAATAGTAATCGTTGACGTATTTTTTAGTGTCGACATATATGATTTTATTGTATTGATATGTTAGAATATATGCTCTTTAAGGCATTTATAATAACATTGAAAGATTTTAAGTTTAGAAAGTTACTTATTTTGATTCTGTTTGTCAAATAAGATTTTTTATGTTTATTAAACAGTGTCTTTATTAAAATTTTAAATTCAAATTTTGTGATCTTATATGTCTGGTAATTCTTTAGGTAAATTATTTTGTGTTACTAATTTTGGAGAATCACATGGTCCAGCTATTGGTTGTGTGGTAGATGGATGTCCTCCAGGAATGAAATTAGATCATCTTGATATTCAGTCTGAACTTGATAGAAGAAAACCAGGAACTTCTCGTCATGTTACACAGAGACAAGAAAAAGATGAAGTTGAAATATTATCAGGAGTTTATAATGGAGTAACTACTGGAACTCCAATAGCTTTATTAATTCGTAATATTGATGCCCGTAGTAAAGATTATTCAAATATCGCTGAGGCATTTCGCCCTGGACATGCTGATTATTCTTATTGGCATAAATATGGAATAAGAGATCCTAGAGGAGGAGGTAGATCATCAGCTCGTTTAACTGCACCCACAGTAGCTGCAGGTTCAATAGCTAGGAAGTGGCTTTTTGAAAAGCATAACATATCTATAACTGCTTATATGAGTCAATTAGGTAAGATTTCTATTCCATTCATTTCTTATGACAATATTGATAAAAATCCCTTTTTTTCTCCAAATATGGAAATAGTTCCAGAGTTAGAGAATTATATGGATTTATTGCGTAAAAATGGCGACTCTATAGGTGCTCGTATTGAAGTTGTTGCTAAGAATGTACCTGTTGGTTTGGGAGAACCAATTTATGATAGGTTAGATGCTGATATTGCACACATAATGATGGGACTGAATGCAGTTAAAGCAGTATCTATTGGTTCTGGTTTCGATTGTATAGGTCAATTGGGTTCTGAACATGGTGATGAAATTACACCTGGAGGTTTTAAATCTAATAATTCTGGTGGGATATTGGGAGGTATATCAACAGGACAGCCTATTACTGTATCATTGGCTATTAAACCAACTTCCAGTATCAGAGTGGAAAGAAATTCTGTTGACAAAAATAATGAAGCAGTTATTGTTCAGACCTTTGGTCGTCATGATCCTTGTGTTGGTATAAGAGCTGTTCCAATTGTTGAATCTATGATGGCAATAATTCTTATGGATCATGCCCTTAGATACAGAGGGCAGTGTGGTATTAAATAAGTTGTTTTTAGTAAAAATCGTTTCTACTATTTTTTAGTAGTTTAATTTAAATAGTTTTTAAAGAGTTCTTTTATGGCAAAAACCCTATATGATAAACTTTGGGATGCCCATGTTGTACGTCAAGAATCCGATGGGACTTGTTTGATTTACATAGATCGTCATTTACTTCATGAGGTCACGAGTCCTCAAGCATTTGAAGGGCTATCTCTGGCTAATCGTAAACTTTGGCGTGTTGGAGCAAACCTAGCTGTAGCAGATCATAATGTTCCTACAGTAGACCGATCAAAAGGTATAGAGGATCCAATATCGAAATTGCAAGTTGATACTCTTGATAATAATTGTAAGAATTATGGTGTTTTAGAATTCCGTATGAATGATTTGCGTCAAGGTATAGTCCATGTCGTAGGTCCTGAGCAAGGAGCTACTTTGCCTGGGATGACTGTTGTTTGTGGTGACTCTCATACTAGTACGCATGGTGCAATAGGAGCTTTATCTTTCGGAATAGGTACTTCAGAAGTTGAGCATGTTCTTGCTACTCAAACATTATTAATGAAGAAAAATAAGAATATGTTGATCACTGTGGAAGGTCAATTGCCTTATGGCTGCACTGCTAAGGATATTATTTTACACATAATTGGTGTTGTGGGAACTGCTGGAGGTACTGGCTATGCTATAGAATTTGCTGGTGAGGCAATACGTTCCCTTTCAGTAGAAGGTAGAATGACCGTTTGTAATATGGCTATAGAGGCAGGAGCTAGATCTGGGTTAGTAGCTGTGGACAATAAAACTATTGAATATTTCAAAGACAGACCATTTTCTCCAAAAGGTGAATTATGGTCTGAGGCTTGTAAATATTGGAGTAATCTTCACAGTGATGATGGAGCTGTATTTGACAAAATTATAAAAATTAATGCTACTGATATACATCCGCAGGTAACTTGGGGAACATCGCCAGAAATGGTGCTTCCTATTAATGCTAGTACACCTGATCCATCACAGGAGTCAAGTCAAATAAAACGTAATAGTATAGAAAGAGCTTTGTCATATATGGGGTTAGGTCCTAATGTTCCATTAACTGATATTAAATTAGATAAAATATTTATTGGTTCTTGTACTAATTCCAGAATTGAAGATTTGAGGGATGCATCTAGAGTTTTAAAAGGTAAGCATATTGCTCCTAATATCATTCAAGCAATTGTTGTTCCTGGTTCTGGATTAGTAAAAAAACAAGCTGAACAAGAAGGGCTTGATCAAATTTTCATTGATGCTGGGTATGAGTGGAGAGAACCTGGTTGCTCTATGTGTTTAGCTATGAATGCTGATAGACTTGAACCTGGAGAAAGATGTGCTTCTACCTCAAATCGTAATTTTGAAGGTCGTCAAGGACAAGGTGGTAGAACTCATTTAGTTAGCCCTGCTATGGCAGCAGCAGCTTCAGTTGCTGGCCATTTTGTAGATATTAGAGATTTTAACTGAGTTATTTAATATGCAACCGTTTACTATTCATAAAGGTCTAGTAGTTCCATTAGATCGAGAAAATGTTGATACAGATCTCATAATACCAAAACAATTTTTAAAATCCATAAAGAGAACTGGGTTTGGTCCTAATTTATTCGATGAATTAAGATATTTGGACCATGGTGAACCTGGTATGGATAATAGCAAACGTCCTATAAATCCTGATTTTGTTTTAAATCAAAAGCGTTATGCTGGAGCTTCTATTTTATTAGCAAGAAAAAATTTTGGTTGTGGTTCTAGTAGAGAGCATGCCCCTTGGGCTTTAACACAATATGGGTTCAGATCGATTATTGCTCCTTCTTTTGCTGATATATTTTTTAACAATAGTTTTAAAAATGGTTTGCTTCCAATAGTTTTATCTGAATCTGACGTTTCTATGTTGTTTGAACAGGTAGAAAAAACACCTGGTTATAAAATTACTATAGATTTATATAAACAGAAAATTACTACGGATGATGGCCTGATTATTAGCTTTAATATTGAATCTTTTAGAAAGCATTGCTTGTTAAATGGATTTGACGATATTAGTTTGACCCTTCAATATTCTAGCGAAATTAAAGAATTTGAAAATAAACATTTACTTAGTAATCCATGGTTGGAAGCTATTTAGATAAGGTTTTGTTTTAATTTTTTATTATTTATGTTTTTATAATTGGACACAAAATGACTAATGTTGTTGCAGTTTTAGCTGGAGATGGTATAGGTCCAGAAATTGTAGAGCAAGCTGTTCGTGTTTTGAATTTTATTGATGATAGTATTATCCTCAATAAGGCATTAGTTGGAGGGGCAGCTTTTGATCAATTTGAACACCCTTTGCCTACTGAAACACTTAATCTAGCTAATAATTCTGATGCGGTTTTGTTTGGAGCTGTTGGTGATTGGAAGTATGATAATCTGCCTCGCGAATTGCGCCCAGAACAATCTATTCTTGGTCTTCGCCAATCGCTTGGTTTATTCGCAAATCTTCGTCCTGCTTTCTTATATTCTGATTTAGCGAATGCATCTACTTTAAAGCCTGAAGTTGTTTCTGGCTTAGATTTGCTAATAGTGCGAGAATTAACAGGTGATGTATATTTTGGCCAACCTCGTGGAACTAGAATATCTAAAGATGGTCATTTTATAGGAGAGAAAGAAGGTTTTGATACTATGCGTTATTCTGAATCAGAAATTCGTAGAATAGCTCATATTGCATTCCAGTCTGCACAAAAGCGAAATAAAAAACTTTGTAGTGTTGACAAGGCAAATGTTCTTGAAACTTCTCAGTTTTGGCGAGATATTGTTATAGATGTCTCTAAAGAATATAAAGATGTTGATTTGACACATATGTATATAGATAATGCAGCTATGCAATTAGTTAAGAATCCATGCCAATTTGATGTTATTGTTACTGGAAATTTATTTGGTGACATACTATCTGATGAGGCCGCTATGTTGACAGGGTCAATAGGAATGCTTCCTTCAGCATCATTAAATGCTAAGAATCAAGGTTTATACGAACCAAGTCATGGTTCTGCGCCAGATATAGCAGGTAAAAATATAGCCAATCCTATAGCAACCATTTTATCTGCAGGTATGTTGCTTAGATATTCTTTGAATATGCCTGTTCAAGCTGACCTTATTAATACTGCTGTTGAAAGTGTTTTGTCTAAAGGATTTCGTACTCCTGATATATTTGAACAAGGTATGATCAAGGTCAGTACTTCAGAGATGGGTGATGAAATTCTAAAGGAATTGAATAAAAAAATGTAGTTATTGTATTTGTTAATACTTATTTTATTAGAGTGACATAAGATGATTAAATCAGTAGGTATAGTTGGCTGGAGAGGAATGGTTGGTTCCGTTCTAATGAAAAGAATGCGTGAAGAAAATGATTTTTCTTTTATTAATCCAGTATTTTTTTCTAGTAGTAATGTTGGTGGACATGCTCCTGATTGGGCTGATGGAGCTGATAAATTAAGAGATTCTTATGATGTTAATGAATTAAAAAAACTGCCTATTATTCTAACTGCTCAAGGTGGTGATTATACAACAGAAATTCATACAAAACTTAGACAAAGTGGATGGGATGGCATATGGATAGATGCGGCTAGTTCTTTACGAATGGAGGATAATTCTATTATAGTCCTGGATCCAGTTAATCGTTCAGTTATTGATAATGCTTTAAGGAAAGGCATTCGTGATTTTATAGGTGGAAATTGCACTGTTAGTTGTATGTTAATGGGATTGGCTGGATTGTTTAAGCACAATCTTGTAGATTGGGTTTCATCTATGACATATCAAGCAGCTTCTGGTGGTGGAGCTCAACATATGAGGGAATTGCTTAATCAATTTGGAATAATTAATTATTCAGTGACTAAGCTTTTACAAGATACAGCATCGGCTATTTTAGATATTGATAGAGAAGTTCTAAAAATTCAAAAATCTTCTGATTTTCCTAGTCCTCATTTTGGAGTTCCTCTGGGAGGTAGTTTAATACCATGGATTGATAAAGATCTTGGTAATGGCATGTCTCGTGAAGAGTGGAAAGCAGAAGTTGAGACCAATAAAATTTTAGGCAATGAAAAAAGTAGCAAAGATTCAATACATGTGGATGGCATATGTGTGAGGATAGGCGCTATGAGATGTCATAGTCAGGCTCTTACTATTAAATTAAAAAAGGATATTCCTATTAAAGAAATAGAAGAGATTATTGATAGTGGTTCTTCCTGGTCTAAGGTAATACCTAATAATAAAGAGGATAGTGTTAAGAAATTAACTCCTATTGCAGTTGCTGGTACATTAGATATACCAGTTGGGCGTTTGCGTAAACTATCTATGGGTCCTCAGTATCTTAGTGCGTTTACTGTTGGGGATCAATTGTTATGGGGTGCAGCTGAACCCTTGCGTCGCATGCTTAGAATAGCTTTGGATCAAGCTTAGTATTTTATTTATGATTTTGTAAATTGAGGAGTGCATCGTACACTCCTCAATTTTTTATTATGTTATTAAATGAATATAGTTGTTTTACTGTTTTAGTAATGAATAGAATAGCTTTGGGTTTGTCTTATAATGGCTCTTTTTTTTATGGATGGCAATCACAACCTCATTGTCAATCTATACAAGACATATTGGAAAGTGCAATATCAAAATTTGCGTCTGTTGATGAAAAAATTAAGACTATAAGTGCTGGTCGTACTGATCGTGGCGTTCATGCTATTTCACAAATCGTTCATTTTGATACTAAATTAGAAAGAAATATGATTTCATGGGTAAGAGGAGTGAATGCTTTTTTGCCAAAAAATATTTCGATACATTGGGCTAAGAGTGTAACAACAGATTTTCATGCTAGATTTAGTGCTACATCTAGAACATATACTTATGTTTTATACTGCGGTAGTGTTAGACCATCTATATATCATGATTTGGTTGGATGGTGTATGTATGATTTAAATATAGATAAAATGATTGATTCATCCAGTTATCTAATTGGCATACATGATTTTTCGAGTTTTAGAGCATCTAGATGCCAGTCTAACACATCGGTTAGAGAGATATATCGTTTTGATATAAAGAAGAAAGGTTCTTTTGTTATTTTTACAATAGAAGCAAATAGTTTTTTATATCATATGGTTCGTAATATAGTAGGCGCTTTAATAGAAGTAGGTAGGTCTATTAAAAGTATAGAATGGATGAAAGAATTGTTAGAAATTAAAAATAGATCTTTTGCGGCTCCAACTTTTTCTCCTAATGGGTTATATTTGGTTTCTGTCGATTACCCTGATTATTTTAATTTGTCTACTGATATTTCTAAAAGTAATGTAATGTTTCCATTTTTATAGAATAAAGTGAAAATTATATGATTCATAAAAGAACTAGAGTAAAGATTTGTGGTTTCACTAGGGTTGAAGATGTTGTTTCTGCTATTAATCTTGGAGTTGATGCTATAGGGTTGGTTTTTTATAAAAATAGCAAGAGATTCATATCTATAGAACAAGCTAATAATATAAGGAAAGAAATTCCTCCATTTGTAGATGTAGTTGCTTTATTCGTAAATGCTACAAAATCAGAAATTAATCTTGTCCAAGATAAGATTTCACCAGATTTTTTACAATTTCATGGTAATGAATCAGAAGATTTTTGTTCTATGTTTAAACAAAAATTTTTAAAAGCATTTAGAGTTGGGTCTCCCGGTTTAGAAAATAGTAGTGATCTGGAACATGCATGTAAGTCATATTCTTCTGCTTCTGGTTGGTTGTTTGATAGTTATACAGAAGGATATGGTGGTAGTGGTATTTCTTTTGATTATAATATTTTACATCCTTTGTGTAGAAGTTTTATAAAACATCATGTAATAGTATCAGGTGGAGTGAATGAAAATAATGTTGAAAACATAATTAGATATTTAGATCCATTTGCTTTAGATTTTAGTAGTTGTGTTGAGATTTCTCCTGGAATTAAATCGCTAGAAAAAATGTCTAATATTTTAAGTGTCATAGAAAGAACCAAGAATTGTGTTTCTATAAATACATAATTATAAATTTACGTCATAATAATTATGATTATATTTGCAGATTTTCTAAAGGAGAGTTAGAATATCTAATCTATAGGCGGTTAGCTCAGATGGTTAGAGCGCTACGTTGACATCGTAGAGGTCGTTGGTTCGATTCCAATATCGCCTACCAAATAAATAAAATAATGTAAATTAATAATTAGTTTATTTCTGTGTTTCTGTGATAATTTCAGAACAAATTATGCTGCTTCCGTTTTTGTCAGCATATCTAGTCTAGGTTTCTAGATATGATTTTCCTGTGTGAAAGAACTAATTTTTAAAATTTAATTAATTGTTTCTATAGTATTAATGGCATTAAGTATCATTAACATAAAATTTCTATTAAATTTTATTGATGTTAGTTTGATTTTATATATATGTTCAATATTTGCAATTTAGGGAATATTAAGTAATGATTTTAGTCACCTTGCCAAATGCTTCTCAATTTAGATATGAAACCAGCATTAGTATTTCAGAAGTTATAAAAGATATTGGCTTGGATAGTAGTATAGCTCTAGTTGCCTATATAACCGATAAAAATGGTATTTCTAAGTTCGTAGATTTGAATTTTTTGATCTCTGAAAATGTTACTCTGAAAATTATAACAATAAATGATAAAGAGGCATTAGATGTAATTAGGCATTCTACTGCGCATTTATTAGCATATGCTATTAAAGAATTATTTCCTGATTCTAAAATAGCAATAGGTCCTGTTATAGATAATGGTTTTTATTATGATATTAGTTGTAAACAACCTATTGCTTTAGAAGAATTGGTTGTAATAGAGCAAAAAATGCACGAGTTGTCATTAAAAAATGAGCCTATAGTTAGAGAGAGTTGTAGTAGAGATCATGCAATAGAGTTATTCAAGCAATTGGGTGAGGACTATAAAGTAGAAATAATTTCTCAAATACCAAAAGATGAAACTTTGACTTTATATAGGGAAGGAAATTTTGTTGACTTATGTAGAGGTCCTCACGTTCCATCGAATGGTTTCTTGAAGCATTTTAAGTTATTAAAAGTATCAGGTGCTTACTGGCGTGGCAATAGCAAAAACGAAATGTTGCAGAGAATATATGGTACAGCTTGGCTTACTAAACAGCAACAAGATGATTATTTAAATATGTTGCAGGAAGCAGAGAAAAGAGATCATAGAAGGATATCTAAGGAATTAGATTTATTTCATATTCAAGAAGAAGCTCCTGGATTGGTTTTTTGGCACCCTAAAGGTTGGGTTATATGGCAGGAAATTGAGAAATATATGAGATCTGTATATTTAGAAAATGGTTATAAAGAAGTAAAAAGTCCGCAAATATTAGATATTTCTCTTTGGAAAAAAACTGGTCATTTAGATAACTATAGTGAGAATATGTTTGTAACGCATTCAGAGAATAAAGATTATGCTTTGAAACCAATGAATTGTCCAGGTCACATACAGATATTTAATTCTAGTTTAAGATCATACAAGGACTTACCAATTAGATATGGGGAATTTGGGCAGTGTCATCGTAATGAATATTCTGGATCTTTACATGGATTGATGAGATTGAGAGGTTTTACTCAGGATGATGGACATATATTTTGTACGGAAAAAGACTTACAAAATGAGTGCATAGATTTTACAAAATTATTACAAAAAGTATATAATGACTTTGGATTTAAGAATATTTTATATAAGGTTTCAACTCGTCCTAAAAAAAGAATTGGAGATGAGAAAGTTTGGGATTTGGCCGAGAAGGCTTTGATGAATAGTCTTAGTGAACTTGGTTGTGACTTTGAAATTAGTCCAGGTGATGGAGCTTTTTATGGTCCTAAAATAGAGTATATGTTAAAGGATGCAATAGGAAGGAATTGGCAATGTGGTACTATCCAGGTGGATTTTTTTATGCCAGCTAGACTGAATGCTGAGTATGTTGATTCATTTGACAAAAGACTTATTCCTGTTATGTTGCATAGGGCTATTCTGGGTTCCATAGAACGTTTTATAGGGGTTTTGATTGAACATCATGCTGGCTCCTTGCCAACTTGGTTGTCTCCTGTACAAGTTGTAATTTGTTGTGTTTCTGAGCAATCTGAAGAATATGCTAAATTTGTAATGAGTGATCTTAAAAATAGAGGTTTTCGTGCTGTTGTTGATTTGCGAAATGAGAAAATCAATCGTAAAATTAGAGAGCATAGTTTGCAAAAAATACCATATGTTTTAGTTGTTGGAGAGAAAGAGAAAAATAATGCAACTATTTCAGTTCGTAAATTGGGAACAAATCATTCAATTCTGATGAATAATGATGATTTTGTGAAACAATTGAAAGATGAAATTAAATTGCATAATAATATCTCTATTTGATTTTAATTTTTGAGGAGTTGTTAATATCGCTACCGAAAAAACTAGTCGCATTAATAATGAAATTCGTGTTCCCGAAGTGCGTCTTATAGGTATAGAAGGGGAACAGTTAGGAATATTGAAGATTTCTGATGCTTTGCGTTTGTCTGAAGAGAATGAAGTTGATTTGGTTGAGATAGCTCCCAATGCTATCCCTCCTGTTTGCAGATTGATGGATTATGGCAAATTCAAGTATAAAGAACAAAAAAGGTTAGCTGAAGCTAGATCAAAACAAAAAACAATTCAGGTAAAAGAGGTAAAATTTAGGCCGTCTACAGATGATGGTGATTATAATGTTAAGTTAAGAAATTTGCGTAAATTTTTAGATGATGGAGATAAAGCTAAAGTTTCTTTACGTTTTCGTGGAAGAGAAATGGCACATCAAGATTTAGGTATGCGTGTTTTAGAAAGAATACGCAACGATTTATCTGATTATGCTGTTGTAGAATCAATGCCAAGACTAGAAGGACGGCAAATGGTTATGATGCTTTCACCAAAGAAAAAAGTTCTTAGTTAAGGATCTTATATTTATTACATTTTCAGTCGTTATTTTTTATAATTTATTTTTAATTTTATGAATGTATTATTCATTATAGATCCATTGATTTCTCTTGCTGCTTATAAAGATACTTCTGTATCTATAATGGTTTCTTTAATTTCACGAGGATACAATGTTAGTGTTGCTACTCAAACAGATTTATTTGTAGATCCTCATGGCGACGTTAGGGTTAATGCTCAAAAGTTATTTTTAAAAGATCATATCAATCTTAATATAACTGATTGGTTTATCACTGATTCTATAAGTACAGAGGTTATTAATATTTTCGATGTTGTTTTGGTTAGAAAAGATCCTCCTTTTGATATGGAGTATTTTTATTTAACTCATATATTAGAGATAGCTAAGAAGAAAGGTGTAAAGATTATTAATGACCCGACATCTCTTAGGAATTATTCTGAAAAATTATCTATTTTAAATTTTCCAGAATTGATTGTGCCTACTTTAGTATCTAGCAGTATTAATGAATTGAAAAAATTTTGTTTTTTCTATAATGATATTATATTAAAACCATTGGATGGTATGGGAGGATCAGGAATTTTTAGATTAAAAAAAGATGATCCTAATTTGAATGTTATATTAGAAACTTCTACTAATAATGCTCAACGTACTGTAATGATGCAGAAATATATTCCTGAAATATCAAAAGGTGATAAAAGGGTTATTTTAATAAATAATAAAATAGTTCCTTATTGTCTAGCCAGAATTCCTAAAAAGGGTGAGAGTAGAGGTAATTTAGCTGTTGGTGGTCATGGAGTTGCACAACATGTTTCTAAATCTGATATTAAAATTGCTGAGATAGTTGGGGCCTTTTTAGAAGATAAAGGACTATCTCTCGTTGGTTTAGATATTATAGGTGCATTTCTTACAGAAATTAATGTGACCAGTCCTACATGTTTTGTTGAAATTACTAATAGTACTAAATTTGATGTTGCTGGAATGTTTGTAGATTATTTGGAGAATATTTTATAGTTTTTTAAATGTATTTAGGTGGGTTTTAAAATTTAATCCTATAACATATGGTAATTCATTTTTATGACAATTATTAAAAGCATAGTTCTAAATAAGAAAAATGGTTTAGATGTTTCAGAAGCTTCTAAATTGACAAAAATTGCTAGTCAATTTAGAAGTGAAGTTTTTATTTCTTGTGACGCGCGTAAAGTAAATGCCAAAAGTATTATGGGAATAATGATGCTAGCAGCAGGAACAGGGAAACATATTAAAATAGAAATTTCTGGGCCTGATTCTGAAGAAGCAATAAAAGCTTTAGATTTGTTTTTTTGTGATGTATAAAAATATATTTCATTAGTATAGTTTATTTATATTCCAGTAGAACCAAAACCTTTATCTCCTCTATCATTTTTTTCTGAAAAATCTTCTACTATATTGAAAGTTGGTTTTAATATAGGTAAAAATATCATTTGTGCTATTCTTTCACCAGGTTTTATAAGTATTGAATCATTGGACATGATATTATTCCTATTATATACACTTACAAATATAGTGCCTGAGTAATCTGCATCTATTACGCCAGCAGTATTTCCTAGAATTAATCCTTTTTTATGACCAAGACCGGATCTTGGTAGTATTATAGCCATCATATTCCTGTTGTTCATATGAATAGCTATACCTGTAGATATAAGTATTGCCTTGTCATTTGGTTTTATTTCGACTTGATTTTCTATACATGCGTATAAATCGATACCGGCAGCAAGTTCACTATGGTATTTGGGTATATTCAATTGTTCTTTCAAACGACTATCGGTAATTTTAATTTCTATTGATGGTGATAATAGATTTTTGATTTGTTCTAAATATTTATTTTCCATATCATTACTTATTATAAAATCTTTTTGCAATTTCTTTTATCAGGATTCTTGATATTTCAAGTTTACTATCCTTAGGTATATTATATGATCCATTTGAGTCTATTAATATTACTTCCGCATTGTCGGAGTCCATTGTGTCTGTAGCAATATTTGCAATTATCATATCCAAATTTTTGTTAATTAATTTTTTTTGAGCATTATTCTTTAAATCATCGGTCTCTGCTGCAAATCCAATACAGAAAGGTTTTTTCTCTAAATGGGCAACTTCAGATAATATATCATGGTTATGTTCTAATTGTATTTCTGGTAAATAGCCGCTTTGCAATTTCTTTATCTTTTTTGGGTTGTAATTTTTCACTTTCCAATCAGCTACAGCAGCAACAGATATAAATATATCTATATCATTTATTAGTGTCATAACTATATTATACATTTCATCAGTTGTATTTATATTATAAACATTTGCATAACTTGGTGTTTTTATCTTTGTTGGCCCCGTTATTAAAGTAACATTTGCTCCTGATTCATAGGCAGATCTTGCTATAGAATATCCCATTTTTCCAGAAGATTTATTACTAATAAAACGTACTGGGTCTATTGGTTCTATAGTTGGCCCGGCTGTGATTAGTATATTCTTATTTATTAATAATTTTTCTTGAAATATTGATGTTATTTCAATTAGTAATTTTTCATTATCTGCTAATTTTCCATAACCTTCTTCGCCACAAGCTTGTTTTCCATATGTTGGGCCAATGATTTTTATTTCATCAGAAATAAGTTGTCTAATATTTCTTTGAGTAACAGGATTATTCCACATTTCTTTATTCATTGCAGGAGCAATATATAAAGGACATTTTCGTGCTAAGCACATTGTTGATAAAAGATCATCGGCTATACCATGAGCTATTTTTGATATAAAATTTGCACTTGCTGGCACTACAATCAGCAAGTCAGCTTCTCTTGTTAAATTTATATGATCCATAGCATTATTTGACTGATTGTTAGAATCATCAAATATTACTCTTCCTGATAAAGCTTGCATTGTAGTTTTAGTTATAAAATTTTGTGACGATTTTGTCATTACAATATCAACCAAGATATTTTCTTTTATAAGACTTCTAACTAAGTCAGCTACTTTATAACAAGCTATGCTGCCTGTCATACCTATAATGATTCGTTTTTTTAAAAGTTTAGACATTTGAATATATTTTTAATAACTTATAATTTTTTTATTATGGAAAGTTTTTTATTTTTTAATGATTTTATTTCAATAAAACAAATTAATATCACTCCAATTGAGATATAGATATCTGCAAAATTAAAAATTGGAAAGAAGAAATCATTCCAATAAAACAATAGAAAGTCAATAACATAGCCATTACAAAAACGATCTATCATATTGCCTATTGTTCCTGCCATAATCATGGCAAGAGCTATATTATTTGTCTTTGTCATATTGGAAGAATTTAATATTATAAGTATTGAATAAGATACAATAATACCTATTATCATAAACAAGTATTTTTGATTTCCTTCTTGATTAGATAATAAACTAAAGGCTGCACCCCAATTGTATGCTAGTGTTAAATTAAAATATGAAGTTATATATATTCTATGGCCATATTCTATAGTTTTGTCGATATACAACTTACTTAATTGGTCTAATATTATCAATATAAGTATTAAGAAATAATAAACTTTCTTAATACTTATATTATTATATACACGAGAGAAATATATCATAGATTAGGCTTTATTGCGTTTCTCACCATTTTCAAATAAATTTTGAATGCATCTATTGCAAATATTTTTATATTTATTATTGCCTACATCTTCTCTCCGGTGCCAACAACGTTCACATTTTTTGTGCTTGGATGATCGAACAATGATTGTTGTTTCTTGTTCTGTAGTATCGATAAGATTGGCTTTGGATACAATAAATATAAAATTTAAATCAGATTCTAAACTCTCTAGTATTTTTTTGTCATGATAATTCGCATATATATCTATTTCTGCTTGTAAAGATGATCCTATTTCTCCTTCTGCCCTAGCTTCTTCTAATTTTCTTTGAACAATATCTCTAATTTTTCTTATAGAAAACCATTTATCATAAAGATAGTAATCTTTTTCTATATCTAATTTTTGAAATAATTGCGTAAATATAGTTACGGTATCATGTTCATTCTTTAAAGATGGCATTGTTGAATTTACTAATTCTTGCCACGCTTCTTCAGATGTAAATGAAAGGATTGGGGCTATGGTTTTTAGTAAAACTTGAGTAATTTCTAACAATGCAGTTTGAGCAGATCTGCGTGCTAAACTATTGACAGGAGTTGTATACAATCTATCTTTCAATATATCTAAGTAGAAAGCACCTAAATCTTCTGAGCAAAATTTTTGTATTTTTGAAACTATCTTATGAAATTCATATTTTTCATAATATTGTAAAATTTCTTCTTGAATTCTTGATGTTAAAACTAAGGCATATTTGTCTATCTCGAACAGATTAGAATATTCTACATAGTTGTTTTTATGATCAAAATCAGATATGTTTAATAGTAAGAATCTTATTGTATTTCTTATGCGTCTATAACCTTCTACTGTTCTATCAAGAATTTCTTTGGAAATGGATAGTTCACTAGAGTAATCTGAACTAGCAATCCAAAGTCTTAGTATGTCAGCACCTAGTGAATCACATATTTTTTGGGGAGAAATTATATTTCCCAAGGATTTACTCATTTTTTTTCCTTGGCCATCTACAACAAATCCATGAGTTAGTAGTGCTTTATAAGGAGCTTGTTTATATAGCATACATCCAATTAATAAGGAAGAATGGAACCATCCTCTATGTTGATCAGATCCTTCTAAATATAGATCAGCAGGCCATTCTAATTCTTTGGAATGAGTGCCATTAAACTCATTATCTTTTCCACCTATAACAGTTAAATGAGTCGATCCAGAATCAAACCAAACGTCTAGAGTATCACTACTTTTTTCATATTCTTCAGCAGTTTTATTATCAATCAGATTGTTGCAATCAATATTTTGCCATTCCTCAATCCCACCACTTTCTATTCTTTGTGCTATTATTTCCAATAATGACATGGTATCGGGGTGTATGTTTTTAGAAACTTTATCTAATAGTAAAGCCATAGGCACACCCCATTGCCGCTGTCTAGAAATTGTCCAATCAGGTCTATTAGCAATCATTGCTTTTAGTCTATCTTTACCCCATGATGGATAAAAAGTAGTTTTTTCAATATTATCTAAAGCAATTTCTCGTATGGTTTTGTTATCATCTGATTTTATATCTAGTCCCGCAAACCATTGATGGGTAGATTTGAAAATAACTGGTGTTTTGTGACGCCAGCAATGCATATAACTATGTTGATATATTTCTTGTTTTACCAGATTTCCAGTTTCTAACAGCATTTCAATGATTTTTTTATTTGCATCCCAGATAGATATATTTTCTAGTAAAGGTACTTCAGGCATAAAAGCACCAGATTCTGTAATAAGATTGAGAATATCTGAGTCTGAGAATCCATTTTTCTTAAAGACATTAAAATCATCTAGGCCATGTGCTGGTGCTGAATGCACTATACCAGTTCCTGTATCTGTTGTTACATATTTGCCAATTAAGACAGGTGATGTACGATTATAAGAATTATGTAACTTACAAAATGGATGAGAAAAAGTGTGTTTTTCTAACTTTGATCCTCTTGTTATTGATAATATGTTGCCTTTTAGATTTGTTTGCTCTAGAAAATAATTAATTCTATCTTTGGCTACTATTATATTTGATAAAATTTTCCTATCTGAATTCGTCTTGATTAAAGCATACTCTATATCAGGATGAACACTGAGAAATTGATTTGCAGGTATTGTCCATGGAGTTGTTGTCCATATTATGGCTGAGCATATATTAATATTATAATTAAATATTTCAGATAATTGCTCTGTGTTGGTAGACTCGAATGCTACGTATATGGCATCATCTTTTTTATCGTAATATTCGATTTCAGCTTCTGCCAAGGCTGATTTACAGTCAAAACACCAGTTTATAGGTCTTAATCCTCGAAAAATAAATCCTGATTCCATTATTCTTTTTAGTACACGAATTTCATTTGCTTCATTTTTGAAATTCATAGTCAAATATGGATTTTCCCAGTTTCCAAGTATTCCTAAACGTTTAAATTCTTGCTTTTGTTTTTCTACCTGTTCTTTAGCATATAATCTAGCTTTATTTTGAATATCTTTAGTGGATAAATGTTTGCCAAATTTTTTTTCTATTTGTATTTCTATGGGCATGCCATGACAGTCCCAACCTGGAATGTAATGGGCATCGTATCCTGACATCGTTTTGCTTTTAATTATGATGTCTTTGAGTACTTTGTTGACAGCATGCCCTAGATGAATATTTCCATTTGCATATGGTGGTCCGTCATGTAGTGTGAATTTCTGCCTTCCTTGACAGGATTGTCTGATAACATTATATATATCTTGGTCTTCCCATTTTTTAAGCCATTCTGGCTCTTTTTTTGGTAAATTACCACGCATTTGGAAAGATGTATCTAATAGGTTAAGTGTATTTTTATAGTCCATTTTTAGCAAAGTAAGAACGTGCGTTTTTTATATCGTTTGAAATTGCATTTATCAAAGATTTGATAGTTGGAAATTTTTCTTCATTACGAATTTTTTTTAAAAATTCGATATAAATGATTTTTCCATAAGCGTCTATATTATCATCTATAAGATGAATTTCTAAGAGCAAAGATCCATTTATTTCTATGCTTTCGCGTATACCAAGATTTGCAACTCCTGGTAGAACTTTATTTTTTAGGCCGTATACTCTGACAATATATACTCCTTTATCTAAGGCATAATTCTGAGGAACCGTTATGTTCATCGTTGGAAAACCTAGTTTTCTTCCTATTTTTTTTCCATGTATTACATGCCCACTTATTCCGAATGTTCTGCCTAGTAATTTTTTGGATGTTTCTAAGTCAGATTTTTTTAGCAAATCTCTTAGTTTTGAACTAGATATAATGCTTCCAGTTATATTATTCACATTTTCAATAGTATATATTTGAAAACCGTACTTTATAGATGCTTTTTTTAATAATTCTAAATCACCTTGACGTTTATAACCAAATCGAAAGTTTTCTCCTATTATTAGCAGTTTCATATTGAGCTTTTGTATCAAAAAGTAGTCTATAAATAAATCTGCTTCAACATTAATTATATCGTCAAATCTTTGAATCATTATTTGATTCATGCCATGCTTTGTTATAAGCTTTATTTTATCTCTAGTTTTGTAGATTCTCGATGTTTGTTTTTGATTAAAATATTCACGAGAATGGGGATCAAATGTAAGTGCAGAAGGTATCATGTTGCTAATCGAAGCTTTTTGTACTAGTTTTTGAAAAAGTTTTTGATGGCCTAAATGAACTCCATCAAAGTTTCCGATTGTAATTGCGCATGCTTGGTTCACACTGTTACACTGTTTATTTTTGTAGGTATGCAAGATTATTTTCACAAATAAGAAAGTAATTATTATAGTCTAAATAAATTGTACATTAAGTGGAGATGTTATTACCGTGAAAACATATCATAAAAATTGTCGTTTTGTTATTTTAATTTCAGGACGTGGTAGTAATATGCAAAAAATAATCGAATCATGTATTGCGGAAAAATGGCCTGCAACTATTTGTGCTGTAATTTCTAACGATCCTAATTCGAAAGGATTAGAATGGGCTAAATCTAAAGGTATAGATGCTATTTCATTAAACCATAAAGATTTTCATAGTCGTGAGCTTTTTGATCAATTTTTAATTGATAATATAGATAAATACGATCCTGATTATGTTTTGTTAGCTGGTTTTATGCGAGTTTTAACAAAAGGTTTTGTTGACCATTATAAAGATATGCTAATAAATATACATCCATCTTTATTACCTTCTTTTCCAGGTTTAAATACTCATTCTAGAGCCCTAGAAAAGGGTGTGCTTTTTCATGGATGCACCATTCATTTTGTTAATGCCGATTTGGATGATGGTCCGATAATAGCACAAGGTTGTCTTCCTGTTTTACCTAGAGATAACGAAGAAAGTCTATCTGAAAGTGTTTTAGGTATTGAACATAAAATTTATCCATTGGTTGTTAAATGGCTTTCTATGGGCAAAATTAGCATAGATAAATCAAGGAAGGTAAGTGTTGAAGGAGAGAGCCGCTTTATCTTTGTTCAAAGATAATTAATTTATAAAGAGATTAGTTGTTTTTTTACTACATTCTTATTACTATCGATGTATTAGCAAAGTTTACAAACATTCGTCCTAATTAATAAGTATTTTAATCAGAATATATTCTTCTATATTTGTATTTTTTGATTTTGATCAATTAATATAAGTTGTTTTTTCAATTATTTTTCGTTGATAAAGTATATCATGGTGGCAGATTTTCTATTTTTATAAGTAAAAATATATGGACAAAATTATTTTATTTATTTCATCTGGTTATACTCAGGCTTCTGCATTGCAGGTCTTGATGTTTACTCTATTTGTTACTCATATAACGATTATTGGAGTTACTGTTTTTCTGCATAGAAGTCAGACTCACAGGGCTTTAGATCTTCATCCAGTTGTTATGCATTTTTTTCGTTTTTGGTTATGGATAACAACTGGAATGATCACAAAGGAATGGGTAGCAATACATAGGAAACATCATGCCAAGTGTGAAAGGGAAGGTGATCCGCATTCACCTATGATATATGGAATATGGAAAGTATTTTTTCAAGGAGCAGAGTTATATCGAGAAGAGGCTTCTAATATTGAAACTTTGTCTCGATTTGGTAGAGGTACACCTGATGATTGGCTTGAAAGAAATATTTATTCAAAACATAGTAGTTTAGGCATTTTGATTATGTTGGTTATAGATGTTTTTCTGTTTGGAGTTGTTGGTTTATCTGTATGGGCTGTCCAAATGGCTTGGATACCATTTTGGGCTGCTGGTGTTGTTAATGGAATGGGTCATTATTTTGGCTATCGTAATTTTGCTTCTCCAGATACTAGTACTAATTTATTCCCAATAGGTTTTATAATAGCTGGTGAGGAATTACATAATAATCATCATGCTTTTGCTACATCAGCAAAGTTTTCTTCAAAGTGGTATGAATTTGATTTAGGTTGGTTTTATATAAATATAATGAGATTTTTTCGGCTGGCAAAAATCAAAAAAATAGCTCCTAAATTGGTTTTAAGTAATCATGATCGTCATATTGATCTTTCAACACTTAATGGAGTAATAGTGCATAGGTATGAATTGCTGACTCAGTATGCAGATATTATTAAAGATGTTGTACATCAGGAACTTAGGAATCTAAAAAAATACTCATGCAGTGATTCTCGCTATAATCGTCTAAAGAACATCAATAGTTATTTATATAAGCATGAGTCGATAATGCAGCCTAAGCAAATTGCAGAAGTGGACAATGTTGTTTCGTCAATCAAATCTTTATTTGTATTAATACAAATGCGTAGAGATTTGGGTCGTATTTGGGAAAGTTCTTCTTTAACTAGTGAGCAGCTTGTTTTGCATTTAAATTCTTGGTGTGATCGTGCCAAAAATAGTGGAATTTATGGATTACAAGAATTCGCCTCTAAATTAAATAGATATAGTATTGTATGAATTTAGATGATTTAAATAATGTTCAAAAAAAAGCTGTTACTGCAGATAATTCCCATTCCTTAGTGCTGGCTGGTGCAGGTAGTGGTAAAACAAAGGTTCTTTCTTCTAGAATAGCTTGGCTTATAAATACTGGACAGGCCTCTTTTAATGAGGTTTTAGCTGTTACTTTTACTAATAAGGCTGCTCGTGAAATGCTATCTAGAATATCTATGATGTTGAATAGAGATATGAGAGGTTTTTGGATTGGCACTTTTCATGGTCTGTGTCATAAAATGCTTAGATTGAATTGGCGCGAAGCTAATTTAATACAAAATTTCCAAATTATAGACATGTCAGATCAGTTATCTTTGATAAAACGTTTAATAAAATCTGCAAATGTTAATGAATCTAAGTATTCAGCAAGAGATTTACAAAAAATTATAAATTCTTATAAGGAAACTGGTCTTAGATCTAATGAGATAGAGGTATATGATGCTTATAATAAATATATCGCCGAGTTTTATCATCTTTACGAAAATCAATGTATTCGTGACGGTTTGATTGATTTTGCAGAACTTTTGCTGAAATCCTATGATCTTTTAAAAAACAATCAAACAATCAGAAATTATTACCAAGAGCGTTTTAAGTATATTTTAGTAGATGAATTTCAGGATACTAATAACTTACAATATGGATGGTTACGTTTATTGATAGGCAATTCTACTTCAGTGTTTGCTGTAGGCGATGATGATCAATCTATTTATGCATTTCGTGGTGCAAATATAGATAATATGTCTTTATTTGATAAGGAATATGCCAAAGGAAACATAGTACGATTAGAACAAAATTATAGGTCCATGGGACATATATTGGGTGCAGCTAATTCTTTGATTCGATATAACAATGGCCGCTTAGGTAAGAAATTATGGACGCAAGAAGGAGATGGTGAAAAGGTATTAATAGTTGAAAAGCATAATGATTTATTAGAGTCACAATGGATAGTCGATGAAATTAAAAATCTTGTTAGAAATGGTATTAATCAAGATGACATAGCTGTATTGTACAGAAGTAATGCTCAGTCAAGAGTTTTAGAACATGCTTTATTTTTAAGCGGTGTTTCTTATAAAGTTTATGGTGGGCTGAGATTTTTTGAAAGGCAAGAAATTAAGAATGTATTAGCCTATTTGAGGCTTATTGTAAATCGCAACGATGATTCTGCTTGGCTTAGATCAGTAAATTTTCCTATTAGAGGAATAGGGTCCCGTACTATAGAATCATTATTAGAAATAACAAAAAATAATAATATTAGTTTGTATGATGCTGTTGCGTATCATTCAGGTAGAAGTCGAAATAATTTATTGATGTTTAATAATATCATTTCGACTTTAGAAGAAGCTTCAAAAAAATTAACGCTTGTTCAATTGATAGAATATGTTTTAGAATTTACTGGGATTAATGCTTTTTATAAAAATGAAGAAGAAACTGATCGTTTAGATAATTTAAAGGAATTGGTTACAGCTGCTACAATTTTTTCAGCTGAAAATAATTTTTCTGAAAGTCCTGCAAGTCTTTTAATTGATGTTTTGCAAGAAAATATGGATGTGAATTTGTATAATAATATTTCAGAACAAGAGAAAATTACTCCTTTGTTATCTTTCTTATCACATGCTTCTTTAGAAGCTGGGGATAATCAATTTGAATCTGAGCAACCATCTGTACAATTAATGACTGTTCATGCTGCGAAAGGACTGGAGTTTGAGGTTGTTTTTATTACAGGTGTTGAGGAAGGTTTATTCCCACATGAAAACAGTATGTCTGACAACTCCAGTATTGAGGAAGAAAGACGTTTAATGTATGTTGCTATTACAAGAGCTAGAAAAAAATTATATATTACAATGGCAAATAGTCGCATGTTAAGAGGTCAAGTAAGATATTCTGTTAAATCTCGTTTTATTTCTGAGATTGGTGAGGAAAATGCAGTTTTTGTAAAAAATAAAGAGAAAATCTTATCAAATAATTACTTGAAAAGTAGTTCTAGATATGCTCCAAATACTAATTCAAATAAGTTATCTGATGGTAATATGAGTTTCGTTGATATTAATGGTAAGAAATTTGTAATTGGACAAAATGTAAAACACAAAAAATTTGGTATTGGGACGATTATTAAGTTAATTGGTCATGGAGAGGAGTCGCAAGCACAGATAAGTTTTGATGACTTTGGTATAAAGACTATTATGCTAGGTATAGCTAGATTTGAATAAGTTTTTATAAGGTTTTTTGTAGAAGCATCACACTATTTGTTGTTGTTGCTGTTGTTAGCCAAATTGGATGCAGGTCAGGGAATCTTTGTGTAAAATTTTTGTATTCATTGCCTATTTCTAATAAAAGAATTCCATTATGATTTAAATATTCATTATATTGATCAATAATTATATTGATAATATCCATGCCATCATTACCTCCATACAAAGCTATCTCTGGTTCATGCTTATACTCTTTTGGTAAATTTGTCATAGATATTTTATTTACATAAGGTGGATTACATATAATTAAATCATATTTTTCATTGTTAATTTTTTCAAAAATATTACTTTTTTTTATAGAAATTCTATTTTGCAAAGCATATTTATCTATATTTTTTTTTGCAATTTGTAATGCATCATCTGAAATATCAGATGCTAGTATTTGCGCATCAGGAAATATGAATGATGATATTATTGCTAGACAAGCAGATCCTGTACACAAGTCTAATATATTTTTTATGTTTTCAGGTTTTTGTATCCAAGGGTATACTCCGTGAATAAGTATTTCTGATATAAAAGATCTTGGTATGATTGCTCTTTTATCAATATAGAAATTATACCCTTGTAACCAAGCTTCATTAGTTATATAAGCTGCTGGAATGTTTTCTTTGATTCTTTTTTCTAAAATTTCTAGAAATCTATTAAATTTTTCAGTTGATAATGTTGAATCTAAGTAGTTATCTATTCTATCTGGTGTTGTTTTTAATATATTAGATATAATACATATAGCTTCATCTAAAGAATTATCATGTCCATGGCCAAAAAATAAATTTTCTTTATCAAAACAATAAGTGGCGTAATTAATTAATTCTTTTATTGGTTTTAATTCAGATATAGAGTTATTAATAGACATAATATTTGTTATTTTGCTAATAGTTTTTCTATGATTTTTTTGTAAATATTTTTTAATTTTTCTAAATCTGTTATTTTTACACATTCATTTACTTTGTGTATTGTTTCATTGCAAGGGCCAAATTCTATTATTTGTTTGCTTACTTTTGTAAGAAAACGACCATCTGAAGTACCTCCAGAAGTAGACATTTTGCTTGTTATACCAACTTCTTCTTTAATAGATTCAGACAATGTGTCTGTCAAAGTTCCTGCTTTTGTCAAAAAAGGTTCACCATTTAAAATCCACTCTATGTTGTAACTTAGATTATATTTTTCTAATATAGAATGAATTTTTGTTTTCAAAGATTCAGGGGTATTTTCAGTAGAAAAACGTAGGTTAAATTTTATTTCTAACTCTCCTGGAATTATATTTGTAGCTCCATTTCCAGAGTGAATATTGGAAATTTGAAAGGTTGTAGGAGGAAAATATTCATTCCCATTATCCCATTTCATATTAACAATCTCTAAGAGCATCTCTGGTGCTAGATGTATAGGGTTATTAGCTAGATGAGGATAAGCTACATGGCCTTGTATTCCATTTATTGTTAGATTTCCTGATAAAGAGCCACGACGTCCATTTTTAAACATGTCGCCTAGTTCTTTTTCTGATGTTGGCTCTCCTACGATGCAATAATCTATTTCTATGTTTTTGTTTTTAAGATAATCACATACAATTTTAGTTCCGTAATTTGCAGGTCCTTCTTCATCTGAAGTTATTATAAAAGCTATAGAGCCATTATGATTGGGATTTTTTTCTATAAATTCAATGCTAGCTACTAAGAATGCAGCTATAGAACTTTTCATATCAGAAGAGCCCCTGCCATACAAAAAACCGTTGCTTTCTGTTGGAATGAAGGGGTCTGTTTTCCATTGGTCTAGGTTTCCAGCTGGAACAACATCTGAATGACCAGCAAAAGCTAATAACGGCCCTTTTCTCTCTCTAATTGCAAAGAGATTAGTTACTCCATTCTTAGCAATAGTATTAATCTGAAAGTCAAATTTTTTTAGCTTCTCTATTAATAAATTTTGACATCCAGCATCATCTGGAGTGACTGACTTGCATTCAATGAGTTTTTTTGCGATTTGTAAGGTTGATAGGCTCTTTTCTGACATTATGCTCTCAATAAATCATTAATGCTAGTTTTTGATCTAGTTTTTGCATCTACTCTTTTTACAATCACAGCACATGCTAAACTGTGAGTTCCGTCATCAGAAGGAATTGAACCAGGTACAACAACTGACCCAGAAGGTATTCTGCCATAAGTAATCTTTTTAGTTGTTCTATCTAGAATCTTTGTGCTTTGTGATAAAAAAACTCCCATTGCTAAAACAGAATTTTCTTCTACTATTACACCTTCAACTACTTCTGATCTTGCTCCAATGAAGCAATTGTCTTCTATAATTGTTGGGTTTGCTTGTAATGGTTCTAGTACTCCACCAATTCCTACTCCACCTGATAAATGTACATTTTTGCCAATTTGAGCGCAAGAACCAACGGTAGCCCATGTGTCTACCATAGTACCTTCTCCTACATATGCTCCGATATTTACGTAAGAGGGCATAAGAACTACATCTTTTCCTATAAATGAACCTTTTCTTACTATTGCATTAGGAACAACTCTATAGCCTCCATGTTTAAATTCATTGTTATCAAAATTACTGAATTTTAAAGGTACTTTATCATAAAAAACCAAGGGATTTTCTCCAATCACCGTATTATTCTTTGTTCTAAAAGATAAAAGAACAGCTTTTTTTATCCACTGGTGTGTGATCCATTCTCCATCAATCTTTTCTGAAACTCTTAGTTTCCCAGCGTCTAATAATTCTATTGTTGTTTGAATAGCATTATCTGTGTCTTTATCTACATTTGAAGGGGAAATATTATTTCTATCTTCCCAAGCTTTTTCAATTTTATTTTGTATTTCTGAATTCATAATTTTTAGTTTAGGTTAGTTATTAGTAGTATGTTTGTACAAATCTAGCTATTCTATTAGCAGCTTCTATGCATTCTTCTAATGAGGATACTAGAGCGATTCTTATTCTTTTATTTCCAGGATTTACTCCTAGATATTCACGGGCTAGGAAACTACCTGGAAGAACTGTTATTGATTCTTCTTGGTATAACTTTTTTGTGAATTCTGTATCTGAACAAGGAGTTTTTGCCCATATATAAAATGATGCTTGTGGTTTAGTTACTTCTAAATATTTATTTATTTTTGAGTAGAAAACCTCTATTTTATCATTATATAGCTGACGGTTTGCATAAACATGTTTTTCGTCGCTCCATGCCGCTACACTTGCAGCTGATATCAATGGACTCATTGCACTACCATTATAAGTTCTATAAAGTAAGAATTTGTTCATTATTTTTGAATCACCAGCAACAAATCCAGATCTTAATCCTGGCACACTCGATCTTTTCGATAAACTAGAAAAGACCACGAGATTATTATAGTCTTTTATTCCCAAAATATTTGCAGCTTGTAGTCCTCCTAATGGGGGGTTAGACTCGTCATGATAAATTTCTGAATAACATTCATCAGAAGCAATAATAAAATTATATTTTTTAGATAATTCGAATATTTTTTTCCATTCTTCTAAATCTATAACATTTCCAGCTGGATTTCCAGGGGAACATACAAATACTAGTTGAGTTCTATCCCATATTTCTGTTGGCACATCATCCCATTTGCAAGAAAAATTATTTTCTGGATCTAGATTAACATAATAAGGCTCAGCTCCGGCCAGTATCGATGCTCCTTCATAAATTTGATAAAATGGATTAGGGCATATTACAACAGGATTCCTAAAAGAATTATCTATAACAATTTGCGTAAAAGAAAATAATGCTTCTCTTGATCCTAGAACTGGTAATATTTGTGTATTAGGATCTATTTTTGTTGCAGCATAACGATTTTCTATCCAATTAGCTATTGTTTTTCTTAGTAATTCTTCACCTTTTGTTGCAGGATAATGAGATATACTAGCAATACTATCTTTTATCGCGTCAGAAATAGATTTTGGCGTTGGATGTTTGGGTTCACCTATTGATAAATTTATTGGTGTTAGTTGTTCTTTTTTGTAAGTAATTCCTGATAAAAGACTTCGAAGTTTTTCGAAAGGGTAGGGATTTAATTTATTTAGCCTAGGATTCATGGTTTTTTTATAAGTAAAATGATATAATGACAAAACGTTGCGAAGGTGGCGAAATTGGTAGACGCACCAGGTTTAGGTCCTGGCGCCGAAAGGCGTATGGGTTCGAGTCCCCTTCTTCGCACCAATATACGATCTTTCAAGTTATTTTATACTTTTATTGTAAACATAATTTGTTTTGCCGTATAGTTTATATTGATTCTATTTTGGTAAATTGAAGGCATAGTTTGTTAATTGAGATATTTTATGTTAAGTATTTAATGTTGCTAAATTGTGAATTTTTCGATAATTACTTTATTTAGAGTCGCTTTAATTTTTATTTTGGGCTTTTAGTTTGTTATTACGTTAGTGTGTTGCTTTGTAACATTACTAACACACGATCTCAGGTGTTGAGATTTTTCGTTCAGTACTTTGTGTCTTTTTTGGATATAGTTATTGTTCTATTGCTCTCTCCTTAAGTGGTTGTGTTTTCGGCTATATGCCTATATCTTTAAGGAAATACAATATGTTGGAAACTGGTGTTGTTAAGTGGTTTAATACTGAAAAAGGATATGGTTTTATCTCTCCAGAGTCTGGTGGCAAAGATCTATTCGTGCATTTTTCAGAAATTCAAGGTTCAGGATTTAAGTCACTTGAGGAAAATCAGAGAGTCAGTTTTGTTGTTACTACAGGCCCAAAAGGTTTGCAGGCTACTAAGATTCAAATAATACAATAATTTTTATTTTTGTAAAAAAACCACTCTTTAAATGAGTGGTTTTTTATTTTTTGTAGTAATTTATATTTTGTAAAAATACATATATTGATGATTATTTATTTTTTTTGTATCTACAACTAAAAAAGTATATTTTCAGAATTTTAGTTGTCATTTCATATCAATATTATTCTAAATAATCAAATTGTTCTATAATCTCTTATAATATTTGCAAAATATTAATTCGTTTAACTGTTTATTTGGATAATTTTTAAATGCAACCTATTATTGAATCTCTTTCTAGTTTGAAGCGTCGTGCTGTTTTGAAAATTTCTAATTCTTGTATTGAAAACGAATTAGAAAAGGAACTGCTAAGTTTGTCAAGAAATACTAAAATTTCTGGTTTTAGGCCTGGTAAGGCTCCTATTAGTATTGTTAAACGCACTTATGGAAATAATGTTCGTCAAGATGTTGTTACTAAAATTCTTGGTAACTCATTTAATCAATTGGTAAAAGAAAATAATTTATTCGTAGTTGGTTATCCAAATATTAGACCTGATAATTCTATTAGCACTTCTGATGATTTATGCTTTATAGCTGAATTTGAAATATATCCTGAAATTTCTATTCCACCATTTGAAAATTTAGAAATCAAATGTTATAAGCATGATATTACAGAAGAAGATGTTAAAAAAACGTTATTTATTTTGCAAAAACAAAGATCAACTTTTGAAAAAAAAGATGCTCATTGTGCTGAAATTGGAGACAAAGTTGTTCTTAGCTATAATGCCACTATAGATGGTGTCTCTTTTGAAGGCAGTAGTTCTGAGTCTCTTCCTGTTATTCTTGGTAATAATCAATTTTTACCAGATTTTGAAAATTCTTTAATTGGCCTTAGAGAAGGTGATAGTAGAGAATTAGATTTGAAATTTCCTGATACCTATCATGATTCTAAAATTGCAGGCAAAGAAGCTAAGTTTTTTATAAAAATAAAGGAAGTTTTTGCAGGAAAATTGCCAGATTTAGATGACAATTTTGCCAAGTTATTTAGCAATGAAGATAATTTTAATTTGGAAAAGTTAAAAGAGAATGTAAAAGCTAGTATAGAAAGAGAGATTGGCGTTAGGTTAAAGAATTTAAACAAAGATAGTGTAATGGGTGTTTTGCTTAAAAACATAGAATTTGAAATTCCTGAAGTTTTAGTAAGGAATGAAATGCAATTAAGACTTCAATCTTTAAAAAATAGACTTAAAGATGGCAGTATAAAAGATCTAGAGAGTCTATCTAAAGATATTTTGATTGAAGAAGAATCAAAGAAGATGGTTAAGTTAGGACTGATAATTTCTGAGATAGCTAAGAACAATAATCTTAAAGTTGATGATGAACAGATTTTATCTTATTTGAATAATTTTGCTAAAAATTATGAAGATCCAGAGAAATTTGTTAGTCATTATATGACAGATTCTGGCAAGAAGTCAGAAGTAGCAGCCTTAATTCTTGAAAATAATATAGTTGATCATATCTTAAGTAAAGCTAATGTTTCAGAGGAAGAAGTAACTTTCGAAAATTTAATGGGCTTAGAATGACTAATAAAAGAACAATTGTAAATTTGAATAACAATAAAGCAGATGATTTTTTATTTAATTATGTTCCTATGGTTGTAGAAAACTCAGGAAAAGGTGAACGTGCTTATGATATTTATTCTAGATTATTAAAAGAAAGGATTATATTCTTAGTTGGGCCTATTGATGATAATATTGCTAATCTAGTAGTGGCACAAATGTTGTTTTTAGAGTCAGAAAATCCCAATAAAGATATACATCTATATATAAATTCTCCTGGTGGTTCTGTTTATGCTGGTTTAGCTATTTTTGACACTATGAAATTTATTAAACCAGATGTTTCTACTATGTGTACTGGTATTGCTGCCAGTATGGGTGCTTTTTTATTATCTGCTGGAACAAAAGGTAAGCGTTTTAGTTTGCCTAGTTCATCTATCATGATACATCAGCCGTCGGGAGGGGTGAAAGGGCAGTCATCTGACATTCAAATCCATGCTAAAGAGATTTTAAGATTGAGAGATATGCTTAATTCCATTATGGCATATAACACAGGACAAAGTATAGAAACCATTATTGAAGATACAGATCGTGACTATTTTATGTCTGCTCAAGAGGCTTTATCTTATGGTTTAGTAGATAAGGTTTTAACAAATCGTTAAATTTTTTACAATTTTAAAAATATTTAAGTGATCTTTATGTCTGATAATAATAATTCTAATATTCATGCGGGTAGTGAAGACTGTTCGTTTTGTGGTAAAAGCAAAAAAGAGTCTATTAGGTTGGTAGCCGGTCCTTCATCTCTTTTTATTTGTGATGAGTGTATTGAAGAATGTAATAGAATTCTTAAGGACGATAATTATTCTGAAAATAAATCAACAGATTTTTCTAAAAAAATACTTAAGCCTAGTGAAATAAAAAAACATTTAGATCAGTATGTTATAGGACAAGATTCTTCTAAAAAAATATTATCTGTTGCTGCCTATAATCATTATAAGCGTTTGTCTTGTTGTGAATCATCAAGTGACGAAATAGAGTTAAATAAGAGCAATATACTTCTTATAGGGCCAACTGGTTCAGGGAAAACTCTTTTATGTCAGACTTTGTCAAAAATCATGGATGTTCCTTTTGTTATAGCTGATGCTACTACATTAACAGAAGCTGGTTATGTTGGTGATGATGTTGAAAACATGCTACATAAATTATTGCAGAGTTGTGAGTTTGATATAGATAAGGCTCAAAAGGGCATTATTTTTATTGATGAAATAGATAAAATTTCACGTAAGTCAGAAAATCCTTCTATAACCAGGGATGTTTCTGGAGAAGGAGTTCAACAAGCATTATTAAAAATTATTGAAGGTACAATTGCAAATGTACCAGCTGATGGAGGAAGGAAAAATCCGAGCCAAAAATTAATCCAGATAGACACAAGTAATATATTGTTTATAGTTGGAGGTGCATTTGACGGCATCAAGAAAATTATTATGAATAGAACTAGTAAAAATAGTATTGGTTTTAACGCAAATATTATTGATCTAGAGAGCAATAGTGTTGCTAATATCTTTTCTGAGTTGGAAGCAGATGATTTGGTCAAATATGGACTGATCCCAGAATTGGTTGGTCGTCTTCCAATCATATCTGCATTGGAAGAATTAAGTGAGAGTGCTCTACTCAAAATACTTACTGAACCAAAAAACGCTATCATAAAACAGTTTCAGAAGATTTTTTCTATTGATAATGTAGACCTTAATTTTACAGAAGCATCTTTAAAAGTTATTGCTAGGAAAGCATTAAAATATAAAACAGGTGCTCGTGGTTTGAGATCTATCGTAGAAAATCTTTTATTTGATGCAATGTACAGCATTCCAGATGATAATAATATTGCTAAGGTGATAGTAGATGTTATGGATAACTCTGATGAAATAAAAATTTCTTATTTGAAGGATTAGTTTTAATCATAGTTATTAGAGATTGAAGATTGTAATATTAAACTAAGAATAGATAAAATTCTTTTTATCAATGATATTGAATTGTTGATTATTGATACCAAATATATGTTTATATAAACTTGGATATACGTATTTTAACTTTTTGTCTATTAAATTGAGGATTTGCTTATGTCTGCAAGCCAGACTGTTCTTTCTGAATCAGTGTATTTGCCGTTACTTCCATTGAGAGATATTGTTATATTTCCTTATATGACAGTTCCTTTATTTGTTGGTAGATCTCGTTCCATCCGAGCGCTTGAGATAGCTATGGAAGGTGATAAAAATGTTGTTCTTGTTACTCAGAAATCAGCTGGTAAAGATGAGCCTGATGCTAGTGATTTATATCATGTTGGTTGTGTAGCTAATATTTTGCAAATGTTAAAATTACCTGACGGCACCGTAAAAGTATTAGTGGAAGGTGTTGGCAGAGTTAAGATTAATTCTGTAGAAGATTTAGAATCACATTTTATGTGTTATATCACAGATATAAAAAATGAACAAAATGACATCTCTGATATAGAGCTAGAAGCTTTGAAGAGAGCTTTAATAGAGCAATTTGATCAGTATTTAAAATTAAATAAAAAAATTCCTACAGAGGTGTTAACATCGTTGTTAGATATAAATGATATTTATCGATTTGTTGACACTATATCTTCCCATTTACCTATAAAACTTGAATACAAGCAAAATATTTTAGAAATGGGTTCTGTTGTTGAAAGAATGGAGTTCTTATTAGCTCAAATAGATAGCGAAATAGAGATTTTGCAAGTAGAGAAAAAGATCAAAACTCGAATAAAAAAACAGATGGAAAAAAGCCAAAGAGATTATTATCTTAATGAGCAATTTAAAGCCATACAAAAAGAGTTGGGTGAGGGTGATGATAATTTAGGTTTAGATGAATTAGAGAATAGAATATCATCTACTTATATGACAAAGGAGGCACGTAAGAAATTAGAAACAGAATTTTTAAAGTTAAAGATGATGTCTCCTATGTCTGCAGAAGCTAATGTTATAAGAAATTATATTGACACAGTTCTTAGTTTGCCATGGAAGAAAAAAACCAAAATCAACCTAGATATAGGTATGGCTGAAAATGTTTTAGATACTGATCATTATGGATTGGATAAAGTAAAAGAACGTATTTTAGAATATTTGGCAGTTCAAAAAAGAGTCCAAAAGATCAAAGCTCCAATTTTATGTTTGGTTGGACCTCCTGGAGTAGGCAAAACATCACTAGGACAATCTATTGCTATGGCTACAAATAGAAAATTTGTTAGAATGGCTCTTGGTGGAGTTAGAGATGAAGCGGAAATTCGTGGTCATCGTCGCACTTATATAGGATCTATGCCTGGTAAGATTTTGCAAAATATATCTAAATCTGGTGTTCGTAATCCTCTGTTCTTGCTTGATGAAATTGATAAAATAGGTATGGATTTTAGAGGTGATCCTGCATCAGCATTATTAGAGGTTTTAGATCCAGAACAAAATAATTCATTTCAAGATCATTATATTGAAATTGATTTTGATCTTTCTGATGTTATGTTTGTTGCTACAAGCAATACTATGAATATACCAGCAGCACTATTGGATCGTATGGAGATCATTAATTTATCTGGATATACTGAACATGAAAAGCTACATATAGCGAAACAACATTTAGTACCAAAGTTATTCAAGAATAATGGTTTGTTAAAGAATGAATTAGAAATAACTGAAAGTGCTATATTAGATATAATTAGGTATTATACAAGAGAAGCTGGAGTTCGTTCTTTAGAAAGAGAAATTAGTAAAATTTGCAGAAAAGTTGTTAAAAATTCTTTAAAAAATAGTGAAAGTGGGAAATCTTCTGTTTTGTCATCAATAACTGTTGATAGTGATAATATAGGTGATTATCTTGGTGTTCGTCGCTATGATTTTGGATGTGCAGAAAAAGATAATAGAGTTGGGCAAGTTACTGCTCTGGCTTGGACTGAGGTTGGTGGGGATTTATTAACAGTGGAAGTTGCAGATATTCCTGGTAAAGGTAATATTTTACGAACTGGTTCTCTGGGTGATGTTATGAAGGAATCTATAGAAGCAGCTCGTACTGTTGTAAGATCAAAATCAGAGTATTTTAATTTCTCAGAAGATATGTTTAATAAAAGAGACATGCATATCCATGTTCCTGAAGGGGCCACGCCAAAGGATGGCCCTTCAGCTGGTATAGCAATTACAACAGCTATGGTCTCTGCTTTGACTAAAATTGCTGTTAGGTCTGATGTTGCTATGACAGGAGAGATTACTTTGAGGGGAGAAGTTTTACCAATAGGTGGGCTTAAAGAGAAAATATTAGCAGCACATCGTGGTGGCATTAAAACTATCATTATTCCAGAAACGAATGTTAGAGACTTGACTGACATACCAGACTTTGTTAAGCAAGATCTTGAAATAGTTCCAGTTAAATGGATAGATAAAGTATTTGATGTCGCTTTAGAACAGCCTATTAATTTCTCTAGTAAAAAAACATCAATAAATAAAAAACGTAGTGTTACGAAAAAAAATCAGGTTAATATAGATAGTAATTTGTTAAGTCATTAGTTCTAATTCAAGGAATATTGATAATACATTATTCCTTGAATTTCTTTAAAGACTATTTATTTATGACTTGTGCTATGCTGTAAGCTACTGTGTCAACATTTCTACTATTTAATGCAGCCACACATATTCTACCGCTAGATACTGCGTATACTGCAAATTTGTCTTTTAAGGTTTCTACTTGTTCTTTATTTAATCCTGAATAAGAGAACATGCCTTTTTGATTTAAAACAAAACTAAAATCTTGAGCTACTCCATGTTCACTTATCTTATCGACTAAGGTTTGTCTCATGATTTTGATTCTTTGGCGCATAATTGATAATTCTTCCTCCCATACTTTAAACAACTCATTTGAATTTAATACAGAACTTACTATCATAGCTCCATGAGTTGGTGGGTTAGAATACGTTGTTCTAATAATCCTTTTGATCTGGCTTAATACCCTTATTGATTCATCTTTTTCATTGGTTGTTACAGTTAAAGCCCCTATTCTTTCTCCATAAAGAGAGAATGATTTAGAAAATGATGAGCTAATAAAGCAAAGAAGACCCATTTCAGTAAACATTCTTACTATTTGCGCATCTTCTTCCAATCCATTGCTAAAACCTTGATAAGCTATGTCTAAGAATGGAATTAGATTTCGATCTTTAATTATTTCTGCAATTTGTTTCCACTGTTCTTTAGTAGGATCAATGCCAGTAGGATTATGGCAGCAGGCATGTAATACTATAATTGATTTTTGTTCTGTATTTTTTAATTTTTCTAGCATATTTTCGAAATCTAATCCATGAGTAATTGGATCATAATAAGGATAATTGTTTACCTCAAATCCAGCTCTTTCAAATAATGCCTTATGATTTTCCCAACTTGGATTGCTAATCAGAACTTTTGAATTTGGTAATAATTCCTTAAGAAAATCTGCTCCAATTTTAAGCGCTCCAGTTCCTCCAAGAGTTTGTACAGTTATGCTTCTGTTTTCTGATAAAACTGTAGAATTTGATCCTAATAATAATTTAGCAGCAGCTTTGTTATAGTTAGCTATCCCATCTATTGGTAAATATCCTTTTGGCATGGCTTTTTCCATATACGATAATTCTGCTTTATATACAGCTTGCATCAAAGGAATTTTTCCATTTTCGTCATAATAAACACCTACTCCTAGGTTAACTTTTTCTGGTCTATTATCAGAGTTAAATTGTTCGTTAAGACCTAGTATTGGGTCACGAGGAGCTAATTGGACAGGTTTAAATAAATCATTCATAATTTTAAGTAACAATAAAAGTATTTATGTAATATATTTCGAAGAAATATTCTTTCAGACAGAGTTTAGCATGACATTTTGTAAATTTGTAAATTTTCCAAATAGTTCTTTTAATCTTTATCAGCCTTATGAGCCTGCTGGTGACCAGCCAAAAGCTATTGAAAGTTTGTTAGAAGGCTTGAACCATGGTTATAAATATCAAACCCTTTTGGGGGTTACTGGTTCAGGTAAAACTTATACTATGGCAAATGTTATAGCTAGATCTGGAAAACAATCGCTTATTCTAGCTCCAAATAAGACACTAGCTGCTCAATTATATGCTGAAATGAGGGATTTTTTTCCAAATAATGCAATAGAATATTTTGTTTCTTATTATGATTATTATCAGCCAGAGGCTTATATTCCTTCTCGTGATACTTTCATTGAAAAAGATGCACAGATTAATGCTCATATAGAACAAATGAGACTTTCGGCTGTTAAAAGTTTATTAGAACGTAAGGATACTATAATAGTTAGTACTGTTTCATGTATTTATGGTATTGGAGATGTCTCAGTTTATAATGATATTGCTCTTACTCTTAGAATAGGTAATCATATATTTAGAGATAAGATGTTTGAGCAGTTAGTTTTAATGCAATATATTAGGAATGACATAGATTTTTCTAGAGGTACTTTTAGAGTTAGAGGAGAATATATTGATATATTCCCGGCTGAGAATTTTGATGTGGCATTGCGAGTAGGTTTGTTTGATGATGAAATAGAATCATTAGAAATGTTTGATCCTTTGACTGGAAGTTGTGTACAGAAAATTTCACGTTTTGCTGTTTATCCAGTATCTCTTTATGCTGTTCCTAGAGCTAAAATTATGAATGCTATTAAGACCATAAAAGAAGAACTGGTAGAACAGTCAAATTTATTAGTAAAAGAAGGAAAAATTTTAGAGTCTCAAAGGTTGGAACAGCGCACAAGATTTGATCTAGAAATGTTACAGGAAACAGGTTTTTGTAAAGGCATAGAAAATTATAGTAGACATTTAAGTGGTTCTTTACCTGGTGAGCCTCCAAGTACAATAATGGATTATTTGCCAGATGATTCATTGGTTTTTATTGATGAAAGTCATGTTACTATTGGTCAAATATCAGGTATGTATTTCGGAGATAGGTCAAGAAAAGAGAATTTAGTGAATCATGGTTTTCGGTTGCCATCTGCTTTAGATAATAGGCCTCTGAAATTCAATGAATTTGAAAAAAGAATAAAACAGTGTATTTTTGTATCTGCAACGCCATCAAATTACGAACTAGTCAATTCTAGTCGTGTAATAGAACAATTAGCTAGGCCTACAGGTTTAGTAGATCCTGAGGTAGAGATTAAACCAGCTAAAACACAAATTGATGATCTATTGTATCAAATAAAACATCGTATTGAAAAAAAAGAAAGAATTTTAGTGACGACTTTAACAAAACGTATGTCAGAAAATCTAACAGATTTTTTGAGTGAAAATAATATAAAAGTTAAGTATCTTCATTCTGATATAGATACTGTTGAGAGATCTGATATATTAAGAGATCTTCGTTTAGGTGTTTTTGATGTTTTGGTTGGTATTAATTTGCTAAGGGAGGGTATAGATATACCTGAAGTATCATTAGTTGCCATTCTTGATGCTGACAAGGAAGGTTTTCTTAGATCAGAGCGTAGTTTAATACAAACAATAGGTAGAGCAGCAAGAAATTTAAATGGGCATGCTATTTTATATGCAGATAGAATTACTAATTCTATAAAGAAAGCTGTAGATGAAACTTATAGAAGACGTGAAAAACAGATAGAATTTAATAAAGCTCATGGCATTGTAGCAAAGGGTATAAAGAAGGATGTTCGTGAATTAATAGATGGTTTAGTTAATAATAACTTTGTTAAATCAGATAATTCTTTGGAAAAAATAGATCATTCTTTATTAAAGAATCAGAAAAAATTATCTAAAGAAATTTCTAGGTTAGAAAAACTAATGATTAATTATGCTAATAAATTAGAATTTGAGAAAGCAGCAAATGTTAGAGATTCTTTAAACAATCTAAAACAGATGTTTTTATTTAAAAGTTAAATTAATAAATAATATCTTATGACTAAAAATGTATTATTTGTTTGTATGGGAAATATTTGTAGATCTCCTACAGCTGAAATTATATTTAAACAAATTGTTCATAGTTCTGGTATGTCTAATCATATAAATGTTGATTCTGCTGGCACTCATGCTAGCAATAGTAGTAGGTTGGCTGATCATAGGGCTGTAATGGAAGCTAAGAATAGGGGTTTTGACATTTCATCTCATAAATCACGTCCTCTTAATATTAGAGATTTTTCATATTTTGATTTACTAATTGCTATGGATTTTGAAAATATGGGATTTATGAAAGAGATGTGTCCATACAAAGATCTTCATAAATTAAGTATGTTGATGCGTTATTCCAAAAGATTCTTCGTGGATGAAGTTCCTGATCCATATTATGATGACTTAAATGGTTTTAGCAGAGTGTTTGAGTATATAGAGGATGCGTGTGAAGGTTTGTTTAATTTTATATATGAAAATTATTCTAATGAATTTATTTATGATAAGTAAATAAATTTTTATCTGATTCCCTATTAAGTTAGTAGGATTACTGTTATAATAAGATCATATATAATTTACAATGGTGCAAAAACATATGCGGTTGACAACTAGAAGTCGTTTTGCTGTGACTGCTATGCTTGAATTGGCTATAGAGTATGATTTATCAACAAGTGTTAGTTTAAGCCTGATTAGTGAGCGTCACAATATTTCTGTATCTTATTTAGAACAATTATTTTTGAAATTAAGAAAAAAATCTTTAGTTAATAGTGTGCGTGGCTCTAATGGTGGTTATTATTTGTCAAAGTCTCCTAATGAAATAGTTGTAACGGATATTATTTTTGCTGTAGATGATATTTTAGATGCTACAGCTTGTAAAGGTAAGGCTAATTGTAAAAAAGATAACAACGGTAATTTTAGTAAGTGCATTACACATGATTTATGGTCGTCACTAAGTCAAAAAATGTTTGAATATTTAAGTTCAATTTCATTACAAAATTTACTAGACACTAAGAATTTTAGCAATCGAAAGCCTGATCCTTTAAATTATTTGAGTCATCGTGATAATTGCATAAATGAAATAGTATATTTATAGATTTAAGAATTAGGATATAAGTTATATGTCAAATAAGTTGAAACCCATTTATATGGATTATTCTGCTACCACACCTGTGGATCCAAGAGTTGTTGACAAGATGATTCCATGGTTGTATGAAAATCCCGGTAATCCTGCTTCTCGTAGTCATGCATTTGGCTGGCTTGCTGAGGAAGCTGTTGAGAATTCTAGAAAGGAAGTAGCTAAGCTTGTTAATGCTGATTATCGTGAGATCATCTGGACTTCTGGTGCTACAGAATCTAATAATTTAGCTATAAAAGGAGCTGCTAATTTTTATTCTAATAAAGGCAAGCATATTATTACCGTTAAGACAGAGCATAAAGCAGTTCTAGATGCTTGTAGAGAATTAGAGCGCAAAGGTTTCGAAGTTAGCTATTTAGATGTAAAAGATGATGGCATCTTAGATATAGACTACTTGAGCTCTTGTATAAGAAAAGACACTATTTTAGTATCTGTTATGTTGGTGAATAATGAAATTGGTGTAATACAAGATATTAAATCTATTGGGAATTTATGTAGATCAAAGGGTGTTTTATTACATGTGGATGCTGCTCAGGCAACTGGTAAAGTTGAAATTGACTTGAAAGATTTACCTGTTGATTTAATGTCATTTTCAGCTCATAAAACTTATGGGCCTAAAGGTGTAGGAGCGTTATATATATCACGTAAGCCAAGAGTTAGACTTGAATCTCAAATGCATGGTGGTGGGCATGAACGAGGCATAAGATCTGGCACTTTGGCAACACATCAAATAGTAGGTATGGGAGAAGCGTTTCGTATAGCTAGGGAAGAAATGTCTTTAGAAAATGAGCGTATTAAATTACTACGAGACAGATTATATCAAGGAATATCTAGTATAGAAGATACTTATATTAATGGAAGTATGGATCATAGGATTCCTCATAATTTAAATATAAGTTTTAATTATATAGAAGGAGAGTCTCTAATGATGGCTTTGAATGGATTAGCAGTATCTAGTGGTTCTGCTTGTACATCAGCTAGTTTAGAACCTTCGTATGTTTTAAGAGCACTCGGTCGTAGTGATGAATTAGCCCATAGTTCTATTCGTTTTAGTCTAGGAAGATTCTCTACCATGGAAGATGTTGAATATGCAATTGAACTACTAAAAGTAAATGTTGCTAAATTAAGAGAGTTATCTCCTTTATGGGAAATGGTTAAGGAAAATATTGATATTAGTACAGTTCAATGGTCTGTTAATTAAATTAATTAAGTAGTAATAAAGGTAAATATATATGGCTTATAGTGATAAAGTTCTAGATCATTATGAAAATCCTCGTAATGTAGGGTCATTAGATAAAAATGATAAATCTGTAGGAACAGGTATGGTAGGAGCTCCAGCTTGTGGTGATGTAATGAAATTGCAAATTAAAGTAAGTAAAGAAGGTTTCATAGAAGAGGCAAAATTTAAAACTTATGGTTGTGGATCTGCGATAGCTTCAAGTTCACTAGTTACTGAGTGGATAAAAGGAAAATCTGTAGATCAAGCTTTGACTATACGTAATACTGATATAGCAGAAGAACTTGCTTTGCCTCCAGTGAAAATACACTGTTCTATTTTGGCAGAGGATGCTATTAGGTCTGCTGTAAAAGATTATAAGGAAAAAAATAAAATATAAAGGAGGCTTTTTTCATGGCTATTTTGCTTACTAATCATGCAGCATTAAGAGTTTCTGACTTATTGTCTCAAAGAAAATCTGGCATAGGCCTTAGAATTAAAGTGAAAACAACTGGTTGTTCTGGTTTATCTTATAAGCTTGAGTATGTTGATGAGTACAGTTTAGAAGATCTAGTTTTTGAGAGTTTTGGAGTTAAAATCTTTATTAAACAAGATCATCTTGTATATTTGGATGGAACTGAGATAGATTATGTAAAAGAAGGTTTTAAAGAAGGTTTTAAATTCATTAATCCAAATGAGAAGGCTAGGTGTGGTTGTGGAGAATCTTTTACAATATAAAAATGCTAATGTTAGATGATCGGAATAATTATTTTAGTTTGTTTAACCTCAAGATTGCTTTTAACATAGATGAGAATTATTTAGATAATACATGGAGAGATTTATCAAATTTGGCTCATCCTGATAGACATGTAGGACTTAGTAAGATAGATCAGACTGCATCTGTTAAGCTTATGTCATTTATTAATGAAGCATATTATAATTTGCGAAATCCAATAAAAAGAGCTCGTTATATTTGTGAACTTAATAATATAGATTTTGATAATACTGACTCTTTTAATGATTCTAATTTTCTTTTAGAGCAGATGGAATTGAGAGATTGTCTTGCTCATATTTTTGAGCAAGACAATCTGAAAGCTTTAGATGTTTTTATCAAAGAATTACAAAATAAAAAAAATATTCGTTTTGAATTATTATCATTTTTTCTAGATAAATCTTCAGAGTATCTTAAAGCTAGTATTGTTATTAAAGAATTAATGTTCCTTGATAAAATAATGCAAGAAGCTCTTGATTATAAGGCAATTTAGTATTTTAATTTTTTAAAGTAATTTATAATGACATTATTACAAATTTCTGAACCTGAAAATCAAGATAATAAAATTTTGAAAAGAAATTTATCTATAGGTATTGATCTAGGCACAACAAATTCATTGGTTGCTTTTGTAAACAATAGTTTAAAGCCAGAAATTATTTGTGATGATAATGGCCATCCTTTAATTCCATCTGTCGTCAATTATAGCAGTAAAGAATTTGTTGTTGGGAAAGATGCTCTTAAATTATTAGATGATGTAAATACAATTTCTTCATTTAAAAGATTTATGGGCGTATCAATTGAAGAAATAAATGAGAATTTTCCTACCTATAATTTTGTTAGTGAAAATAATATTTTAAAAATACATACTAAAAGTTTTAATATTACTCCTGTAGAGATTTCTGCTGATCTTCTTTCTTACCTAAAAAAATTAGCAGAAAATAAGTTACATGAGAAAATTAATGATGCTGTTATTACAGTTCCAGCTTATTTCGATGAAAGACAACGACAAGCAACTAGAGATGCAGCAAATTTGGCTGGTCTCAATGTTTTACGTTTATTGAATGAGCCCACTGCAGCAGCTATTGCTTATGGGTTAGAAAATTCTACTGATGGTACACATGTGGTTTTTGATTTAGGAGGAGGAACATTTGATATTTCTATTGTAAAATTACACGATGGTATTTTTGATGTTTTATCCACATTTGGTAATACTACTCTAGGTGGAAATGATTTTGATGAGGCAATAGCTAATTATATTACTAGTTTAGCTATTAATAAGAATATTTCTTGTAAAGATAAAAGAAATATTCTTATTAAATCCAAGTTTATCAGAGAATTTCTGACAAATAATGAAAATTGTGAATTTAAGATAGTTCTTGAAAATGGCCATGCAATTTGTGGGTCTATGGACCATATTCTGTTTAAAAAAATATCAGAACCTTTATTAAATAAAATTAAAATATGTGTACACCAAGCCATAAAAGATTCAAGATTAGATATTAAAGAAGATATTCTTAATATAGTAATGGTTGGTGGAGCTACACGCATGCCAATTATTAGGGAATTAGTTGTTGATATTTTTAATAAAGAGCCATTAATAAATATTGATCCAGATAAGGTGGTTTCTTTAGGAGCTGCATTGCAAGCAGATAGGTTAGTAAATAATAATCATATTGAGAATAATTGGTTATTAATGGATGTAACTCCTTTATCACTAGGAATTGAAACTATGGGAGGTCTTTTTGAAAAAATTGTACCACGCAATAGTAAAATCCCTATATTGGTAAAACAAGAATTTACTACTATGAAAAATAATCAAAGATCTATGAGTATTCATGTTTTGCAAGGTGAGAGTGATTTAGTTACAGAGTGTCGCTCTCTGGCTTATTTTGAATTGAATGATATTCCTCCAATGTTGTCTGGCATTCCTCGTATCGAGGTTATATTTCAGATTGATGCAGATGGTTTATTACAAGTTTCTGCAAGGGAAACCACTAAAAATATAGAATCCAGAATAGTTGTTAAGCCATCTAATGGTTTAACTAATGAAGAAATAAGATTGATGATTCAGAAAAATTCTTTATCTAGAGATAATGGTTTTAATCGTTTATTATTAGAGAAACAATTGGAATTGCAAAAACTAATTGCGACAATTGAGGATGCAGTAAATCAAGATCCTTATGTAATTAGTGAGAATGAATTATCAAACATAAAAAATTTATTAATTGAGGCTAAGAAATATATACATGATTCAAATATTAATTTAATAGAATCAATTATAAACGATTTGTCTACTAAAACTGAAAATTTTGCTATTTTAAGAATGAATTATCACATAAGAAATTCTTTATTTAAAAAGAATATTCTTGATATTTAATACAATATTCAATATGCCGAAAATTACAATACTTCCTCATCCAAATATCTGTCCAAATGGTAAAATTATAGAAAATGTACCAGAGGGTTCTTCTATTTGTGAAATATTATTATCTAATGGTATAGATATTGAACATGCTTGCGGTCTTGTTTGTGCTTGTACTACTTGCCATGTTATTATCAAAGAAGGATTTTCTTCTTTGAATAAGATGGATGAAATAGAAGAAGATATGCTAGATAAAGCTTGGGGATTAACATCTTGCTCTCGTTTATCTTGTCAAGCTATAGTTATGAAAGATGATCTAACAATAGAAATACCGAAATATAGTATTAATCATGCTAAAGAATAATATTGAAAAACTAGCGCTTTTTTATTCTATTTATGCGCTAGTTTTATAGTTTTATTCTGGTCTCATGTGAGGGAATAATATGACATCTCTAATATTATTTTTATTAGTTAATAACATTAGCAATCTGTCTATTCCTATCCCGCATCCTCCAGTTGGAGGCATGCCATACTCTAATGATTTTACATAATCAAGATCTAGAAAGAGTGATTCTTCTTCTATATTTATATTTTTCTTATTAACTTGATCAAGAAATCTTTGTAATTGTTCTTCTGGATCATTTAGCTCCGAAAATCCATTCGCTATTTCACGTCCTGCTATAAATAATTCAAATCTTTCTGCAATCTGAGGACGTGAGCTTGATTGTTTTGCAAGAGGTGATGTTTCGGTTGGATAATCAATTATATAAGTAGGTTCCCATATTTTTGATTCTGTAGTTTCTTCAAATAAATATAATTGTAAATATCCTAATGATATTGTTTGTAGATTTTCTATATTAAGTTTATTATTCAATTTTATTATTTCACTATATAAAAATTCTTTATCATTTAGAGAATTATAATTATATTGTGGATTGTATTTACATATAGCTTGACATATGCTAATTTTTTCAAATTCTTTGGAAAAATCTAATTGTCTGCCTTGATATTCTATTTTAGATTCTTTATGTATTAATATAACTGTTCTTTTTATCAGATTTTCAGTAAAGTTCATTAACCAATTATAATCAGTATAAGCAGCATAGAATTCCATCATTGTAAATTCTGGATTATGTCTAGGGCTTACACCTTCATTCCTGAAATTACGATTTAATTCAAAAACTTTTTCAAAGCCACCAATTATTAATCTTTTTAAGTATAGTTCTGGAGCTATTCTAAGGTACATATCCATATTAAGAGAATTATGGTGTGTGATAAAAGGCTTAGCTGCAGCTCCACCCGGTATGACATGTAGCATCGGAGTTTCTACTTCCATGAAATTAGATTCATGCATATGTTGTCTAATGTAATTAATTACGTCACTACGTATTTTAAAAGTTTGACGAGTGTCTTCTGATATTATTAAATCGAGGTACCTTTGCCTATATTTTATATTTTGGTTAGATATACCATGAAATTTATCAGGCATAGGTCTAATAGCTTTAGAGAGAATTTTTATCGAAGAAACATGTACAGATAATTCATCCTTATTTGTTTTAAACATTATTCCTTCGACGTATACTATGTCACCAATATCAAATTGTTTAAATTCTTGATATACGTCATCACCTATTTTTTTCTTATCTAAATATAATTGTATTCTAGCAGTACTATCTTGTAAGCTTGCAAAACTGGCGGCCCCCATAATTCTTTTGAGCATTATGCGTCCGGCAATCTGGACTTTGATATTGGCTTCTTGAAGTTTTTCTTTGCTTAAATTGTTATATTGACTTATTAATTCTAGATTTTTATTGCTAGGTATAAGATCATTTGGATAGTTAAAACCTGCTATTCTATTTTTTTCTAATTTAGAACGTCTCTCATCTATTAGTTTATTATGCTCTGTATCTTCAGAATTATTGTTAGTATGCTCATTCATAGTATTGTTTGATGTATTGTTATATTAAAGTATTGATAAATGTAATATTGTGCTATCTTAATTACTTATAATGTATTTTTATATCCCTTGTTTAAGGCTTGATTTAATAAAGACATCTAAATCACCATCTAGTACTTTTTGTGTATTAGATACTTCAACATTTGTTCTATTGTCCTTAATTCTACTCTGATCTAATACATATGACCTTATTTGGTGTCCCCAAGCAACATCAGTTTTTGAATCTTCTAATAATTTTTTTTCATGCAAACGATTTCTTATTTCTAAGTCGTATAGTTTAGATTTTAATATTTGTAAGGCTTCAGCTTTATTCCTATGTTGAGATCTATCATTTTGACATTGTACTACTATCCCTGTAGGGTTATGTGTTATTCTGACGGCAGAATCAGTTTTGTTAATGTGTTGACCACCAGCACCACTAGCTCTATATGTGTCTATTCTTAAATCAGACTGGTTTATCTCTACCTCAAATGAGTCATCTATTTCTGGATAAACAAATATGCTAGCAAAAGATGTGTGTCTGCCATTGGAAGAATCAAAAGGACTTTTTCGTACGAGTCGATGTATTCCTGTCTCAGTTCTTAGATATCCGTATGCATAGTTTCCAATTACTTTTAATGTAGCAGATTTTATTCCTGCAATTTCACCTAATGACTCTTCTAGAATTTCAATTTTGAATCCTTTTTTTTCTGAGTACCTTATGTACTGTCTCATTAACATAAAAGCCCAGTCTTGTGCTTCTGTACCACCAGCACCAGATTGAATATCTAAAAAACAATTAAGCGAATCAGTTTTATTTACAAACATTCTTTTGAATTCTAATGATTCAATTGTTTCTTTGAATAAAACGATATTGTTTTCTAAGTTCTTTATTAATTGATTATCATTATCTGTTTGTGCTAAATAAAATATTTCTATAGAGTCTTGGATATCATCATGTATTTTAGTTAGCTCAAATATTGTTTCTTCTAATATTTTCTTTTCTTTGCTAATTTTTTGTGCATAACTATGATTATTCCATAAATCAGGATTCTCTAATTCTGCTTCAATAATTTTTAATTTCTCTATTTTTTTATCATATTCAAAGATACCTCCGTAATTCCAGTACTCTTCTTAGAAAATCTTTCATTGTAATTAGTATATTATTTTGGCCTTCTATATTCATATTTTGCTATTAGTTAAGTTTGTATTTTTATTTATTATATAAAATATTTGTGGATATTTTTTGAAATTGCAGACGTATTAATTTTATTAATCAATTTTTCCTGATGTTTACTATTTCACTTCAATTGAAGCTTTCAAATTGATCCATTTCACTTTAATAAATTAAATGGTATATTGATTACTCGATTTGTCTCTTCATCAAAAGTTTGATTCAGCAAAGATTCTTTGATAACTAAAATTTCATTTTTTCTTATATGACTTTAAGTTTTTTTGTTTTTACCAATTTTCGAATTAGCTTCAACTTTTGATTTATTTGTTTTTCAATTATAGAAAGTATATCAATATTATTAAGCTGTGTCCTTTTTTCTATCTCTTTTTCTTTGATTGATTCTAATAGAAGTTTTAAAGTACTTGATCTTTTTGTTTTATGACTTATTAATGTAGTTACTAATTTATCATGTATATTATCTTTAATATTTAATAAGTTTATAAGCTAATATTAAAAAGTATAGTATATTTTCAATATATTAAATGATTTATAAAATGTTTTGTACTATATTAGTGATCTTATTATTTTTATATTATTATTATTATTATTATTATTATGTCTTATTCTGTAAAAGAAATATTTAAAACATTACAAGGTGAGGGTTTTCATTCTGGAAGGGCTGCAGTTTTTTGTAGATTTTCAGGATGTAATTTATGGAATGGTTTGGAGAAAGATAGATTATCATCAAAGTGTAAATTTTGTGATACTGATTTTATTGGAACTAATGGGGTTAATGGGGGGAAGTTTAAAAGTGTTGACTTATTAGTTCAAAGTATTTCAAAGGAATGGGGTAGTGAGAATTATGAAGATCGTTATGTTGTTTTAACTGGTGGTGAGCCATTACTCCAGGTTGATATGCAATTAATTAATGCATTACATGATTCTGGTTTTTTTATTGCTATTGAAACAAATGGTACTATTATTCCTCCTGATGGCATAGATTGGATTTGTGTAAGTCCTAAAGGATCAAGTGATATGATTTTAAAATCTGGTAATGAAATTAAAGTTGTTTATCCACAAGCAAATGTAGATATTGACAATTTGTTATATATGGATTTTGAACATTTTTTTTTGCAGCCTTTATATGATGCCAACTTAAAAGATAATACCAGATTATCTGTTGAATATTGTATTGCTCATCCGAAATGGCGTCTTAGTCTTCAAACTCATAAATATATAGGTATTCCATGATTTCAATTACTAGAAAGTTAGAATTTGATGCAGGTCATAGAATTCCTAATCATAAAGGACAATGTAAAAACATACATGGTCACAGATATGTATTAGAAATTACTTTGGAGGGGTTTTTATCTAAAGTTGATAGCGAATGTGATTATGGCATGGTTATGGATTTTTCTGATGTAAAATCAATTGCCATGAAATATGTTGTTTCAAATTGGGATCATGCATTTTTAGTATATGACCAAGATTTGCTAGTTTTAAATTTTTTAAAAACATTGCCTAATCATAAAACTGTAGTTTTAGATCGGGTGCCAACAGCAGAAAATTTATCATTAATCGCTTATAATATTTTATTTCCAATTTATAAAAAAAATTATGATAAGAGTTTAATTTTAAAAAAAATACGTATTTATGAAACTCCTAATTGCTGGGCTGAATATCATGGAACATGACCATATGATGTTGGAATTAGCCTTGAAAGAGGCTGAATATGCTTATAAAATTGGAGAGGTTCCAGTAGGTGCTGTTATAGTTGATAGTTCTAGGAATCCTATTGGTTATGGATATAATAGGACCATAGTTGACAACGACCCCACTGCCCATGCTGAAATAGTGGCTATTCGTTCTGTTGCAAAAAATATAAATAATTATAGATTTTCTGGAATGAGTATATATGTAACTTTAGAGCCTTGTCTTATGTGTCTGGGTGCTATTTTTAGTGCCAGAATAACAAAAGTTATCTTTGGAGCGAAAGATTATAAAACAGGAGTATGTGGTAGTGTTATCAATTTGCCTTCTTTGAGAGAAATAAATCATCATACTAATGTATTACAATTTGATGGCGATATTGTATCAAATTGCAGCCATATTTTAAGTAAATTCTTCAAGAATTTGCGTGGTAATATTTCTTAACATATTGTTACATTATTTTTATTACAATTATTTCGAAGTTTAAATATATGAAAACTTTGCTTGGGAATTGTATTCATGAATGTTTTATTAAAAAAAGTCGTTTTTTAACTAATGCCGCATATGTTGATAGCTGTCAAGAAGCAGAATTTTTTTTTGAACAACACATTTCTAGAACAGCAACTCATAATTGCTGGGCATTTAGAATTGCTGGTGTAGCTCGTTTAAATGATGATAAAGAGCCTAGTGGAACAGCAGGAAAGTCTATTTTTGATGTTATAGAAATGAATAACTTAGATAGAATAGCCATACTTGTATCACGTTGGTATGGTGGAATAAAACTAGGAAGTGGTGGTTTAATTAGAGCTTATCGTTTTTGTGCTTCTGAATGTGTGAATACAGGAATACTAATAGATATTATTAATTATTCGCATTTAAAATGTAAAATAGAAATAAGTTATTTTTCTTTATTGAATAATAGGCTCCGAAAAATGGATTATGTCGATTTATTATCGGAGGAGTTTTATGGCAGATTTGTTATCATCAAAATGAAAATACCATATAATAGTATGGAATTAGTTGTTAGTACAGTGAACGATATTACTAAAGGTAGTGTCGTTTGGTTATAAATCAGTAATATCGTCTCAATATTTTATTGTTTTGCTGTGTTAATTATTTCTTCCAGTTGTTTTGCTGATAAAGATCCTGGTTTTGAATATATAATTTCTTGATTTTTATATATTAAAATTGTTGGTATAGATCTAATATTTAATGATGATGCTAATTTAGATTCATTATCAATATTTATTTTCACAAATAAAATATCTTTGTATTTTTTTGAAGCTTCTTCAAAAATAGGAGCAAAATTACGACAAGGGCCGCACCAAGGAGCCCAAAAATCAACTACAATGATGCCATCTTTTTTTATGGTTTCATTAAATGATTCTTGATCTAAATTTAGTAAGTTCATTTTTGCCTCGTAAATTTTATAGATATTTTTAAAAGTATTAACTCAATATATTGTTCTTGATAGAAACATTTTTATTTTACCATTAAATTAGAGTTTTTTTGATGATTATTCTCGGATTTGAAAGTTCTTGTGATGATACTGGAGTAGCAATATTCTGTAGCGATCGAGGTGTTATTGTAAATTTGATCAATAACCAATCTATCATTCATAAAGATTATGGAGGTGTAGTTCCAGAATTAGCATCTAGAGATCATGTCAATAAAATTTCTTTGTTAACGAAACAAGCATTTGAAAAAAGTGGTTTGTCTTTTTGTGATATAGATGCCATTGCCTATACTATTGGTCCGGGATTAAGTGGATCACTTTTAATTGGATCTAGTTTTGCACAAACTGCAGCCTGGTCTATGAATATACCTGCTATTCCAATACATCACCTAGAAGGTCATCTACTGTCTCCATTAATTTCCAATGAAAAGTTGGAATTTCCATTTATTTCTTTGTTGGTTTCAGGTGGGCATACTCAATTAATGACAGTTAATAAAATTGGTGATTATGATGTAATAGGGGAGACTCTGGATGATGCAGCTGGTGAGGCTTTTGACAAAACTGCTAGATTAATGGGCCTAGATTATTGTAATGGGGCAGAAATCGCAAAATTAGCAGTTAATGGGGATCCTAACGTCTTTCAAATTCCAAGACCTATGTTTAATAGTGCTAGTTTAGATTTTAGTTTTAGCGGTTTGAAAACAGCTGCAATGATTAAAATAAAAGAACTACAGTCGAGAGAAATATTTAACCATATATCTCGAGCAAATATTGCGGCGTCTATTCAGAAGTCAATAGTAGATATATTGATACATAAAAGTTACTTAGCTGTAAAGAGAACAGGTATTAAAACGATAGTAGTTGCTGGTGGTGTAAGTGCTAATAATTTATTACGTGCTAGCATGTTAGAATCGTTAAAATCTTTATCTTGTAAAGTTTATTTTCCACCATTAGATTTATCTACTGATAATGCTGCTATGATTGCTTTTGCTGCATATTTAAGAATTAAATATAACTTAATTAATATAGATAGTCTTAAATATAATTTGTCAGTGAAACCAAGATGGAATTTAAAAGATGTAAATAATATATACATATAATTATTATTTATATATTATTTGATTTTGTTTTCTTTGTTTTGTAGTAACCTGATAATATTGTTTCGATGTCTAGATAATATTATTGTGCATATTGTAATTATTAACATCAAAAAAGGCTTCTCTGTTTTCCATAGTATTTTATCAAATAATATATAATATATTGGTGTTAGTAAGCTAACTATGATGGAAGAAAGAGAGGAGTATTTATAAATTTTTGTTGTTATTAACCATGTTATAAAAGAAATAAAAGCTAGTGTCGGTTCTATATTTATTAAAATTCCAAAGAATGTGGCCACACCTTTGCCACCTACGAATTTTGTAAATATAGGGTATATGTGCCCTAATAATATGGCAATGGCACTGCAACATATTATTTCTATTTGTGGGTTGTGGTGGTAGTATACCTGTACTATTTTTAAACCTATATATCCTTTTGATATGTCTCCAATAAGAGTTGCTATAGCCGCAATTTTATTTCCAGTTCTTAGCATATTGGTGGCACCTGGATTTTTTGACCCGAATGTTCTTGGGTCTTTTAAGCCCATGATTTTACTGGTTAAAATAGCAGAAGGAATTGATCCAATCAAATAGGAAATTAATATTAATAACAAATAGTTTTTATTTAGTATCTCTGTATACATAATATGTCTCCATGGCTATGTGATATAGTTCTAATATTATAATTATTAATTAATTTATATGTAGGTTTTTAATGCGTATTCTTTTATCTAATGATGACGGTTATCATGCTAAAGGCTTAAAAAAGCTAGCTGAATCTTTGCAAAGCATAGTAGATTTGCAAGTTGTCGTCCCAGAATCTAATTGCAGCGGTGTATCTAATTCACTAACTCTTAATAGGCCATTGAATGTTCATGTAAATTGTGATGATTTTATGATAGTGAATGGTACCCCAACAGATTGTGTTCACTTATCTTTAACAGGATTATTAGATAAGAAACCAGATTTAGTAATATCTGGAATAAATAACGGAGCAAACATGGGTAATGATGTTCTGTATTCAGGAACTGTTGCTGCTGCAAGAGAGGCTTATGTTCTTGGTATTCCTGCTATAGCTTTTTCTTTAGTGGGTAAAGGCTGGAAACATATAGATAGTGCAGTCAAAATAGCTAGCATTTTTGTTAAAAGTTATATTGATTATGGTATAGACAGTCTTTTTTTATTAAATATAAATATACCTGATGTCAGTTTAAATGCTATAAAAGGCGTTTTAGTAACACAGTTAGGTAAAAGACTGCCTTCTAAAAACATGATAAAAAGTTATAATCCTTATGGGGAGCCAGTTTACTGGATAGGTCAATTAGGATCATCTGTTGATGATATTGAAGGAACTGATTTTTATGCAATCTCTAAAAATTATATATCAGTTACATTATTAGGAATGGATTCAAATGTTAATACAGATATTTCATTTTTAGAAGAATGGGTTTCAAAAATAGTTATTTAAATTTTAATTGTTATAAATTTATTAATATTTTTTATGTTTTTTTCAAATATTGTTTTGTTTTTTAGCAAATTGAAACAAATAACATGCTATGTTGTATTTGTATTTGTTGTAATTTTATCTAGTTCTTTATATGGCTGTAGTAGTCATGATATGGCTAGGATAACAGATGTTTCAGTTGTTAATAATGATTTGCGCTTATTTAATTTTTATATAGTTCAATCAGGAGATAGTTTATTTAAAATAGCTAAGAGTCACAATATTGATATTAGCACTATCAAGGAAATTAATAAGATTAGTAATGATATTATTAAAATTGGTGATATTCTATATATCCCAGGTTATGGCTATAATCCACAGAGAAAAAAATCTTCTGTGCATATTGAGAAATCTTTAAAATCTACTAGGAACATACATAAACCCAGTATAAAAGAAAGAGGAAAAACTGTAGATAATAACTGTTGGAGTTGGCCTTGCAATGGAGATATTATAACTAAATTTGATTCTTATAGTAGAGGTATAGATATTTCCGGTAATGTTGGTGATCCTGTTGTAGCAGCTTCTGATGGTAAAGTTATGTACAGTGGTAACGGAGTGCGTGGTTTTGGAAACTTATTAATTATAAGTCATGATGATGGATTTATAACAGCTTATGCTCATAATAGTAAACTTTTAGTAGTTGCTGGTGATATTGTTTATAAAAATATGAATATTGCCGAAATGGGAAAAGGTGATTCAGATTGTTGTAAATTGCATTTTGAAATTAGAAAAAATGGAGTTCCAATAGATCCATTAAAAGTTCTTCCTACAAGATGAAATCGATATTAGTATTTGACATTGAAACTATACCTGATATAGATGGTTTAAGAAAGCTGAATAGTTTTGACAGTAGTCTTTCTGATGATCAATTACTTGATCTAGTAAAGCAAGATCGTATCAAAAAAAGTGGGCATGATTTTCTACCTCTACATTTGCATAGAATAATTTCTATTAGCTGCTTATTTAGAAATAATGATGTAATAAGCATTAAAACATTAGGTAAAGAAGATGATTCAGAACAGTCAATATTATTGTTATTTTTTAAAATTATAAATCGTTATATACCTAGATTAGTTACTTGGAATGGTTCTGGGTTTGATCTACCAGTCATTCATTATCGCAGTTTAATTAATAAAGTTATTTCTGGTAAATATTGGGATTTAGGTGAATATAGTAGAGAATTTAAATTTAATAATTATATAAATCGTTACCATAATAGACATGTAGATTTGATGGATGTTTTGTCAAAGTATAATGCACGTGCGAGTGTCCCTATGGATGAGTTAGCAAAGTTATGTGATTTTCCTGGCAAGATAGGAATGGATGGTAGTATGGTATGGGAAGCTTGGTGTAGTGGGGATATAAAATCGATTCGATCATATTGTGAAACAGATGTTATAAATACCTGGTTGTTATATTGTAGATTTTGTTTATTTGAAGGTTCTTTAAATTTTAATTCCTATACAAAAGAAGTTTCCTTTGTGAAAAATTATATTTCAAATCTTGAAGATGATCATTGGGTTAAATTTATTGCCTCTTGGAAGGATGTTGTTGAGTGAGTGATGTTTTAGAGGTTAATTCTGTTGATTTGAATGCTAGAGGTGTATCTCGCTACAATAACAAAGTTATATTTGTTGATGGTGTTTTGCCTGGAGAAAAAGTATTAGTTGATATTGTTAAAAAAACAAAAAAATATGATCTAGCAGTGTTGAAGGAGATACTAATACAATCAAGTTTTAGAAGAAAACCTTTTTGTAGACATTTTGGCACATGTGGTGGTTGTGTTATGCAACATATAGATCCGAAATCACAGGTATCTATTAAACAGCGTATATTAGAAGATAATTTGTTTTACTTAGGAAAAATAAAGCCAAGTTTTATTTTGCAAGCTATTTATGGATTAGATTGGCAATATAGGTGTAGGGCGAAATTTTCTGTCAAATCAGGCGCAAAAAAATCGTTAGTGTCGCTTGGTTTTCGCGAACGTCGTAGTCTATTTGTTACTGATATTAGTTATTGTCCAATTTTACATAATGACATTAATGAATTAATTTCACCATTGAGAGAGGTTATTTCTCAATTATCAATTTCAAAAAATATATCTCATATAGAAGTATCTATAGGAGATAATTCAGTAATTCATTTGTCAATTCGTACTTCGAGTCAATTAAGCTATGGTGACACAATTGTTTTATTGGAATTTGAGAGAAAATTTAATACTAAATGTTGGATTCAAAGAGATAGTAATCAAGAGCTTTATAAGATAAGTAATAAAGATAAAGAATTATACTACTCACTACCTGAATTTGGTTTTCTGATGCATTTTCATGTTAATGATTTTACTCAAATAAATCATTCAGTGAATAGGATAATGGTATCAAGAGTTTTATCATTGTTAGATATTAAGTCATCAGATGTGATCTTAGATTTGTTTTGCGGTCTTGGAAACTTTACTTTGCCAATAGCGACAAAGGCCAAGAAAGTTATAGGTATAGATATAAATAATGATTTGATTGTTAGAGCTTCGAGCATATCAATGTTTTATAAATTAGATAAAATCATAAGTTTTCAAGTTGTTAATCTATTCGAGATAGAAATGAATTGGTTTTCTAAGATAGGAGTTTTTGATATTTTGCTACTCGACCCTCCTCGTGAGGGGGCCTTTTCTATCGTTAAATCGTTGTCTGTTTGTAAAAAAAAATTGCCAAGAAGAATCGTATATGTTTCTTGCAATCCCTCTACTTTATCTAGGGATGTTAACATATTAGTACATGAGTGTGGTTATGTCTTAAAATGCTCAGGAGTTATAAATATGTTTACTCATACAGGGCATATTGAATCTATAACAGTACTGGAATTATAGTATTTTAAATTTTTGATTATATTGTATATACAATTATTATAGTTATTTTTATTACTGAATATTATGTTTGAATTTCTTAGAAAAAAATCTCGTTGGATAGTTATAATAGCAATAATCTTTATTATCCCATCTATTTTCTTTTCTGGGATAATGATTGGGAACAAGTCTTACAAAGATAAAAAAATAGTTTCTATAGGTAATTCTGATATAACACTTTTTGATTTTGAAAAAACTTATTCTAACTTTATAAGAAAAGTTATTTCAGATACTAAGGATGATATAGATATATCTTTGGTAGATACACCTAAAATGAGAAAAAATTTTTTAGAAGAATTGATAAATACAAATGTTTTAAATCAAACAGTCCTTGATCTGAAAATATCTGTATCTGATGATATCCTTTGTAAATACATATCTTCTTTAGATTGGGGTAACGGTTATAATAACTTTTCTAAAGATAATTATTTAAGTGCTTTGCGTAGTGCAGGAATTACACCAAGAGAATTTGAAGAAGATCAAAGGATTTATTTATCAGGACGCAAATTAATAGATTTTATTACTATATCTCCTATATTTCCTGAACAATTGTTAGATCATTTTATTAGATCTTCGTTACAAAAAAGAACTGTGCGTTTGATGCACTATAAATACAAAAAATTTGAAGAGAATATATCAGTTCAAGAAGATGAAGTCTTAACATGGTATAAAAACAATAATGAATTATTAGAAATTCCTTTTAATATAGATCTTGATTATATGCTTGTAGATCAAGACAGTATATCTTTAGGTGTTGAGATATCAGATGCTGATGTTGATCATTTTTATGATAAAAATATTTTAACTAATAATGAAATGCGTTCTTTTGATTATATTTATATAAAAAAGAAAGATGACAGATTATTAGATATAGGTAATGCTTCAAAGATATTGGAAATTGTAGTGAAAGATCCAAATAAATTTAAGTCTTTTGCTATTAGTAGAGTAAATAATAGTCAGATAAATAATTTTTATAGTAAAGATCATTTATTAGATGATTATGGGCCTGAATTCTCAGAAATTGTATTTAATTTAGAGGAAGGTAATATATCTAATATAATAGAAACCGAAGATGGTTTTTACATAGTGAAACTCATAAAAATATCTAATAACATTAATTATACTAAGGATCAAATAAAAGATATTATTTTAAAACAAAAGAAAAACTTACTTTTTTTAGATTTAATATCAAAAATTAGAGACTCCATTTACTATGACAATAAGGATTTAAATGTTATTGCCACCGAATTATCTTTAAAAACGCAAAGTTTATATGGGTTAACAAGAGATGGTAGTATCATTAATTCTTATGATAATAAAAATAATTTTTTTAAAGATAGAAAAATATTAAATACACTATTTAATGATTTTTTATATAATGATCGTAACTATAATATTGTTCAGCTTTCCTCTACGAAATTTGTTGTTGTTAAAATTAATTCTTCAAATGATGCTTGTATTCCATCATATGATTCAGTTAAAGATTCTATAAAGAAGATTGTTATATCTGAGAAAAGTAGAGATTTAGCAATAAAACATGCTAAAGAACTTTTGTTTTCTTTAAAAGATGATGGTTTTTCTAAAAAGTTCTCAAACAAATTTTCTAAACCTATAGAATTTATGCATAACAAAGAGAATATTGATATTCCAATAGAAGTTTCTGATTTTATTATGAAGATGCCTCATTTTAAATTACCATCTTATGATTTTGTTCCGTTAGATTCTGATCTTTACATAATTAAATTAGAAAAAGTTGATGAATGCACTAAACATGATGATAGAAATAAAGATTTTAGAAAAATATTTTTTGATAGTTATGGTAAATCTGAATCTATGGCGTTTATTAGATATTTAAGAGATAGTTATAATCTAAAATTATTTGATAATATTAATGATATTCTGAAGCTAAAAATAGATTAAATATGATATTCATAAAGATTAAAATAAACTTTTCCAGCTTTTTTTGTTCGTATTAAATTTAGATAATTTGGTATTTCTATAATTGAGTTTGTTTCTATATATACAATACTATTGTTGTTTAGCGCTCTTGGCAAATAATACCATATTTTTTCAAATTCATTATTTTTAAATGGAGGATCTAATAAAATTAGATCAAATTGTTTCAGTTTTTTTTGTTGAAGAAAATCTATGGCTTTGCCAGAAAATATGTTTACTTGCTCAAGTGATATTTTTTTGCATACAAGTTGAATTGATTTTACAGCTTGTTTGTTATACTCTACCATTTGTACGAAACTAGCACCTCTGGAAGCGGCTTCAAACCCTAATGATCCGCTACCAGCAAATAAATCAAGTATGGTTTTATTTGTAAAATTGTTGTTCCATTTGTTATTTATCCAATTAAATAATGTTTCTTTAACTCTATTTGGAGTGGGACGTAATCCATCAATTTTAGGAAATGTAATTTTGGTATTCTTGTATATTCCAGAAATAATATAAACAGAGTTATTAGTCATGTTTGATTTTTTGAAAAGTAAATTTAATAAAAATGTTAATTCTAATAATATATTAGAATTAGAAGAAAAAATATTAAAAGAAGATTCTATAAATGAACAGAATCAAGAAAATGCCAATTCTGAAAAACATAATGATGATAATAAATACTCTATTTTCAAATCACTTAGGAAAAGTTTATCTAATACAAGTAGCAATTTAAATAGGTTTTTTAGAAGATCAACAATAGATGAAAGTATTTTTGAGGAATTAGAATCTATTCTAATAATGTCAGATGTTGGTTTTGAAGCATCTAGCGATATAATAAATTTATTAAAATCTAAATTTTTAAAAAGCAGTTCATTTGATATTAAAGAAGTAAAAAATGAATTATATGCAATATTAACTGATCGTTTAAAAGTTTTAGAAAGTAAAATTCATATTAACCATAAGCCTAGCATTTTTTTTATCGTAGGAGCCAATGGAGTTGGTAAGACTACATCAATTTGTAAAATAGCTTCTTATTTCAAATCTTTAAAATTGACAGTTTTATTGGTAGCCGCAGATACATTCCGGGCTGCTGCTGTAGATCAACTGCAGAAATTGGGAGATATTAATAATATAATGGTATACTCTAAAACAGGTACACAAGATCCTTCTTCTGTAGTTTTTGATGGTATTAATTTTGGTAGAGCTAAAAATGTTGATGTTATCATTATAGACTCTGCTGGAAGATTACCCTCAAATATAAATTTGATGAATGAATTAACAAAAATAAAAAAAGTTATATCTAAAGCAAACAATGGTAACCCTTATGAAACCATATTAGTTATAGATGCTAACTCAGGTCAGAATAATATTGCACAAATATTATCTTTTGATAATCATATTGGCATATCTGGCTTATTTGTTGCTAAATTAGATGGAACTGCTAAAGGTGGTATTTTAGTTTCTGTAGCTTATGGTAAAAATAATATTCGTAAAATTCCTGTTTATTGGATTGGTATAGGAGAAAATAAGAATGATATTTTATCTTTTGTAGCTAAAGATTTTGTAGCAGCTATATTAGATAAATAAAAAATATTTTTTATTTAAAATTAAAAAATTAAACTTGTAAAAAACTAAAACTATTATTAATAATCTATTATATGTCTAATTCCTCCATTGCAAATATACAAAAATATGGTGTCATATCATCTGTTGATGATATTGTCAATGAACTTAAATCTGGTCGTATGATTATATTGATTGATGAAGAAGATAGAGAGAATGAGGGTGATTTATTAATAGCTGCTGATTTCGTATCTTCTGAGAGCATCAATTTTATGATAACACATGCTCGTGGACTAGTATGTTTAACTTTAACAGAAGATCATTGTCAAAAGCTAGGTCTAAGCATGATGACAGAAAACAATAGTTCTCGTTATGGTACTAATTTCACACAATCAATAGAGGCAGCAAGTGGTATTGGAACTGGTATTTCTGCTTTTGATAGGGCGCATACTATAAAAGTAGCTACAGATAAGAATGTTACTCCAAAAGACCTAGTGCAACCTGGTCATATATTTCCAGTCAGAGCTGTTAAGGGTGGAGTGTTATCTAGAGCAGGACATACTGAGGCAGGATGTGATCTAACAAGATTGGCTGGTCTTACTCCTGCTGCAGTGATTTGTGAAATCATAAATAAAGATGGTTCAATGGCTAGATTACCAGATCTGTTGCAGTTTTCTAAGGAGTTCAATTTAAAAATAGGTACAATTTCTAGTTTAATGGAATATAGAAGTGCTAGAGAAAATTTGATTGATATGTATAGTAGTTTTATGATAAATACCATATACGGTGTTTTTAAAGCATTTTGTTATCGAGATGTTATAAATTCTTCAATTCATATTGCTTTAGTGCATGGAAATATTGATTCTTCTAAAGATACTTTAGTTAGTATACAAAAACCTTCTTCTATCTTAGATGTAATGAGAACAGATGATAATTTTGGTCTATTGACAATTAATAAGGCTTTAGAGAAGATTGTTAAATCTTCTTCTGGCGTTTTGTTATTAATAAATTGTCATACTTCTTGTGATGACATTTTCAGAAGTATTAATGCATTTAATAAAACCAAACCACTTTTAGATAACTGGAATTATAATTTGGTTACAAATGGAGTTATATCACAGATATTTTATAATATAGGTATTGGTAGTATTAGATTACTAAAAGAGAAAAATTCCCCTAATAAGTTTGATTTTGGTCTTTCAATTTCGGGATACGATTTTATATAGAGTTATATTTTTATAAGAAAATTATTATGGATATTAATAGTATTAGCCAAAATCTTGATGGTCAAGGTCTTAGTATTGGCATAGTTGTATCGCGGTTTAATGATGAAATAGGGCAGATAGAATTAGATTATTGTTTAGAAGAATTATTTTCTTTGGGTGTATCTGAATCAGATATAATTTTGATGACAGTTCCTGGAGCTTTAGAAATAGGTGTAACTATGTTGCATCTTATTGAAAATCGTGAAGTTGATGCTTTAATAGCTCTTGGTGCTGTTATTCGGGGTGAAACTTTTCATTTTGATATAGTTAGTAATGAAATGGCTTCTGCCATCACAAAATTGTCTATACAATCTGGTATTCCAATAGCAAATGGTGTTTTAACAGTAGATACTTACGAACAGGCTAATGTTAGAGCAGCTGAAAAAGGACGTGATTGCGCTGATGCAGCTGTAGAAATGGCTAATTTGATTCAGGTACTTAAATCTTGATTTATTAATATCTCTGTTTATCTTGGGTAAATATATTACATGGCATATATATGAAAAACAATAAAACAACAGCAAGAAGAAAAGCAAGAGAATTTGCTTTGCAATATATTTATTCATGGATAATTACAGGGTCTAATCAAGAAGATGCTTTTAATGATGTTCTTTATAATTTTTTCGAGATAAATAATTTTAGAGATATAGATAAAGATTGGTGTAAAATACTAATTTCAGGTATTTTGAAAAATTGCGAAAACTTAAGAAATAATTTTATACCATATTTAGATAGACCACTAAGATCAATTTCTCCAATTGAACATGCTATCCTCCTAATAGGAAGCTTTGAATTAATTGAGCATATGGAAATTCCTTATAGAGTCATAATTAATGAGTCAGTGGAGTTAGCTAAATCTTTTGGTGGAACTGATGGTTTTAAATTTATCAATGGTGTTTTAGATAAAATGGCTAATAGTATTCGTGCTAATTAATTAGTTTTGGTCTTTATAATTTATTTCTTTAATAGTGAATATGTCAGAGTTCGACATTATTAGAAGGTATTTCTCCAAATCAGCAGTGCAAAAAAACATGTTGGGGATTGGCGATGACTGTGCTTTATTTACAGTGCCTCATGGAAACGAAGTTGCTATTAGTAAGGATTTATTAGTAGAAGGTAAGCATTTTTTTTCTAGTGTTGATCCTGTATCATTGGGGCATAAGTCTTTGGCTGTTAATTTATCAGATTTAGCTGCAATGGGTGCGCAACCTATTGGATGCTTACTGGGTATTGCGATTCCAAGAGTGGATCATCAATGGTTATCAAAGTTTTCAAAAGGCTTTTTTAAATTATCTAATGAGTTTTCTTGTCCATTATTAGGTGGTGATACCGTAAAAAGCTCTTGTGGAATATCAATAAGCATAACAGTTTTTGGTGCAGTGCCAGTATCGAAAGCTATTCGTAGAAGTGGCGCCAAGTTAAATGATGAAATTTGGGTTTCTGGAAATTTAGGAAGTGCTGATATCGCATATCGTATAATAACAAAGCAAATTTTAGCTAATAAATCTTTATTAAGAAGAACTATACATGCTCTAGATTGGCCTAATCCGCGAATACATCTCGGACGTTCTTTATTGGGAATAGCTAATTCTGCTATTGATATTTCAGATGGTTTTTTGCAAGATTTGAGTCATATTACTAAGTCTAGTAATTTAGGAGCTAATATATATTATGATCAAATTCCATTTGACAAATATTTAGAAGGAAGAGTATCACGAAAAGACATCAAAAGAGCTATTTTGAATGGTGGGGATGTATATGAATTATGTTTTACAGCACCAAAAAGTAATCATAATGTCATTAGGAAAATATCTAATGAAACCGGTGTTGTTTTGCATATGGTAGGTGAGATAGTTAATGGTAAATCTATAAAAATTTTTTTCCATAACAATGATATATCATATGATATCAATGGTTTTAATCATTTTTAAAACATTATATATTTTATAAGAGATATAATTAATGCAAGATTATTATAACACTAGTTTTCCAAGTTTTTCTTGGATTTGTAAAAATCATAGTAGATTTTTTGCTTTTGGTTTTGGCAGCGGATTAATAAGACCAGGTTCAGGTACTTGGGGAACATTAATGGCTTGGTTGCTATGGTTTAGTTTTTTGAGATATCTTGATAATGTGACTATGATATGTTTGCTGGTTATTAGTTTTTTTTATGGTTGTTGGATTTGCCAATCTATGGAAATAGAATTAAATACAAATGATCATTCTGGAATAGTTTTTGATGAAATAGTTTCATTTGTATTTGTTTTATGGGTTTTAAAAACTTCTTTTCTTATCGAATTATTATCATTTACTATATTTAGGTTTTTTGATATAACAAAACCACCACCTATTAAATACATAGATAGAGTATTTAAGAGTGGATTTGGCGTTATGTTGGATGATTTAATGGCTGCTGTTTATACCATAGCCGTGGTTTTATTGATTAATAAATTTATATAATTTGATTAATCATGATTTAAAAAATTGTTTATTAAGTTTTTTAATGATTTTGCTGATTCTGATGCTGCTTTTCTCCAATTATCATCTTTTGATGAGTATAATATGGATCTAGACGAATTTATCATAATACCTCTATTTGTTTTGTTTACGCCAGATAAAACAGTATTTTGAATATCCCCTCCCTGAAAGCCTATGCCTGGTATTAGTATAGGCATCCTTTCTCCTACTATTTTGCGAACTATAGATAATTCTCTTGGGTATGTAGCTCCAACAACTAAACCAAATTGATTATTTGTATTCCATTTTTTTGATACTATTTCAGCAATATATTCATATAACATCATTCCATTTTTTAATTCTAAAAATTGTAAATCTGATCCACTAGGATTTGATGTTTTACATAATATTATTATGCCTCGATCTTTCCATTCCATGTATGGTAGTATAGAGTCCAATCCTAGAAATGGATTAATTGTTACTGCATCTGCCTTATATCTTTCAAAAGCTTCGATTGCATATTGTTCAGCTGTGGTCCCAATATCTCCTCTCTTGGCATCTAATATAATTGGTAGTAATGGATACTTATCTTTTATATACGAACATAGTTCCTCTAATTGTTCTTCAGCACGTAATGCAGAAAAATATGCTATTTGAGGCTTGAAACTGCATGTATATTGGGCAGTTGCTTCTACTATTTCAATACAAAATTTTAAAATAGAATTTTTTTTATTTTTTAATTCATAAGGAAAATTCTTTGGATTAGGATCTAGTCCTATTTGTAATAAAGAATTGCTTTCTTCCCATGATTTTTCAATTTTTTCTATAAAATTCATTTTGTTTTTGTAATACCTATCTAGATAGTCTAGTTTAATATTTCTTAAATTTGCAAACAAAACATAGCTAGTTCTAATTCTTAATATTTTTTTGATTGATATATCTCATTACTTCAATTGTATTAGATGTCTATTTCTAAGTTGTATAATCATATTTTAAGGTTTAATAAAATTAATATATTATTATCTCTCATAATAGCTATATTACCAATTTAAATTTGGCAACAGTCTTAAACCTAAATTTTAGATAACTCTAAAATTGAAATTTCTTATATACTAATCGTCGTTTATTTTCAGTAATTAGAATCTTATTAAAGATATAATTAAAACCTAACTAGGTACTTTAAGGAGCATTTCTATTCCAGACAATCCTTTGCTGATTTCACGTAAAGCCAAAACCGTAGGTTTATTATTTGCTTCAACTTTTGGCATATGACCTTGAGATAATTCTCTTGCTCGATATGCTGCTGCTAAAGTTAGATCAAATCTATTATTAATATTTTTTAAACAATCTTCTACTGTTATGCGAGCCATTTTATTTTCAATATCATAAAGGTTATAGAATATTTAATCCTATCATTTATCTACTCAGTTGTAACTCCTAATCTAGTAAAAAGTTCTACATTGTTGATAGCTTGCACCTGAAACTTTAATTTTGTTGCATTAATAATATTAATTAAATCATTTAATGCTTTATCAAAGTCATTGTTTACAATAATATATTCACATGTTTTTGCGTATTTAAGTTCTGTAGTTGCTGCATTTATTCTCTTATTAATAGTAATTAGATCATCTTGTGCTCTTTTTATTAATCTTTTTTTCATTTCCTCAATAGAAGGTGGTAGTATAAATATGCTAGTTGCTTCTGGATATTGTAATTTTATTTGTTTTGCTCCTTGCCAATCTATTTCTACTATTATATCTTTTCCCTTACTAAGTTGATGATTGATAAAATTTTTAGATGTTCCATATAAATTACCATGTACATTAGCTGATTCCAAGAAAACTTGATTATCACGCATTTTTTTAAATTCTTTTATTTCTATAAAATGATAGTCAAAACCATTTTTTTCAGTTGAACGAGGTTTTCTAGTTGTATAAGATATAGATACAGATATATCCTTGTTTAGATTAGTTAATGCTTTTATCAAACTAGATTTGCCAACTCCACTAGGAGCTATTATTATAAATAAATTACCATAATTCATATTATGTTCTTTGAAAAATCTTATTAAAATCAAATTTATAATTTATTATATAATTATTATAGTTTTGAATGAATAAAATAAATTTTTCTTTTTTACATAATTTCATTTTTGTATGAGGTAAGGTATAGTTGTTAAAGTTAAATATTTATTAATATCGCCTGATTTTCATGGCTATTTATATTAATAACAAAATTAAAATTTGAGGTGAGATGCATGGATTCTACTTTTATTTCAAGAATGGAAAAACAAAAGATAAAGACGCCTGAGCCTTTATCTTTTGTTTCTTTTGATAAAGCTGAAAAAGCAGTTGATTATCTAATAGAGATATATGAAAGGAATACAAATTTTTTGCGTTCATCTTTTATAGAAGAAATGAATTATAAAGATCAGGTTGCTAATCATAAATTTAGAGCATTTTATCCGGCTATAAGAATTTCTGTAGCTACTCATGATTCCATAGATTCAAGGATTTCTTATGGTCATGTTGCAGAGCCTGGATTTTATCAAACTACTATTACTAGACCTAAGCTTTTCAGGTCTTATCTGATTGAACAAATTAGTCAACTTATAAATAATCATAATGTTCCTGTTTGGATTGGCGAGTCGAGTTCTGCTATACCAATACATTTTGCTTTTATAGATACTAATGCAAAATTTCAAGAAAATGATAGTGCTAATAGATTGCTAAGGGATATTTTTGATGTTCCAGATTTATCTGTTACAGATGACTCTATAGTTAATGGAACTTGGAAAGGAAAGGATAATGAGCCAAAACCATTAGCTCCTTTTACTGCAGAACGTATAGATTATTCGCTACAAAGACTTCAACATTATACTGCAACAGCACCAGAATTTTTTCAAAATTATGTTTTGTTTACAAATTATCAGTTTTATGTTGATGAGTTTTGTAATATGGCAAAAAAGTTAATATCGCAAGAGAATGGTGGTTATACAGCATTGGTTGAACCAGGGAATAATATTCTTACTAAGGATAATTGTCATAATTCAAGAAGTGATGGATTTAAAACTCCTCAAATGCCAGCATATCATTTGGTTAGACCTAATCATTCAGGTATTACTTTAGTTAATATAGGTGTCGGGCCATCAAATGCAAAGACAATAACTGACCATATTGCTGTTTTGAGACCTCATGTTTGGTTAATGCTGGGCCATTGTGCTGGTTTAAGAGACTCTCAACGTTTAGGTGATTACGTGTTAGCACACGGTTATGTAAGAGATGACCATGTTCTTGATATAGATTTGCCAACTTGGGTTCCAGTACCTGCATTAGCTGAGGTGCAAGTTGCTTTAGAGCGTGCTGTTGAAGAAGTATCTGGTCTTGAAGGATGGGAATTAAAACGCATTATGAGAACTGGCACTGTTGTAACTATAGATAACCGCAATTGGGAGTTACATAATCAAGTAGAACTAGTGAAGCGTTTTTCACAATCTAGAGCAATTGCGTTAGATATGGAGTCTGGTACAATAGCAGCTAATGGTTTCAGATTTCGTGTGCCTTATGGTACTTTGTTATGTGTTTCTGACAAACCATTACATGGTGAATTGAAACTACCTGGTATGGCTACTGCTTTTTATAGAACGCAAGTTAATAAACATTTAGAAATTGGTATTAAAACATTAGAAATTTTACGTAGTATGCCTTCTGCAAGACTTCATTCTAGAAAATTAAGAACATTCATGGAAACTGCATTTCAGTAATATTATTTGGTGGAGCGGAGGAGGATCGAACTCCCGACCTTCGCATTGCGAACGCGACGCTCTTCCTACTGAGCTACCGCCCCCAAGTATTATTATTGCTTAACTTATTTTATCTAATTTTAGTCTTATAGACACAGGAGCGTGATCTGACGGTCTTTCTTTTTTTCTCATTTCTATATTTATATTGAATGATTCACAAATAGCGTTAATATCATTAGATGCTAGTATATGATCAATTCTTAAACCATTATTTTTGACAAAACTATAATTTCTATAGTCCCACCAGGTAAATGATTTTGGCGGTTGGTAGAATTTATTGAATAAATCATTTAGTCCAAGACTAATCAAGTTTGCAAATGATTTTCTTTCATCTTTAGATACTAGTATTGTATTTTGCCAGATATCTTTATCATATACATCATCATCACTAGGTGCAATATTATAATCACCTAATACTATTAGATGATTATAATTTGATAATTCATTATGGATAAATGTAGTTAAATGAGAGAACCATTCCATTTTATATTTAAATTTATCACTTTCTAAAGATTGTCCATTAGGACAATATACACAAATTATTCTTAAATCAAAATTATTTACATTTACAGTTATGGATACTACTCTTTTTTGTTCATCTATATAATTTTTAATGCCATAAGTAACCTCAATTGCTTTATATCTACTTATTATTGCTACTCCATTATAAGTTTTCTGGCCATAAAAATATGATTGATAACCAAATTTGCTAAACTCTTCATGAGGAAAATTGTCGTCTATAATTTTTGTTTCTTGTAGGCACAAGATATCTATATTATTTTTTAATAGGAAATCAATAACCTGATCAAACCTTATCTTGAGAGAATTAACATTCCATGTGGCAATATTCATTGTATATTATATATACAGTATTTAATAAAATTTTAAAACAAATCTATAAAACGAGAAATTAGTGAAAACATTACTTGCTTTATAGATTTGTTTATATATAAGACGTTATTATTTTACATGTTTTTTATTGCACTAGACAGTCGACTTTTATGTCTAGAAGCTTTATTTTTATGAATTATGCCTTTATCAGCTATTCTGTCTATAATACTAACAGTTTTTTTAAAAGTTTCTTCTGCAGAAACTTTATCAGTACTTTTAATAGCTTGAATTACTCTCTTTATAGCCGTACGAAACATTGATCGTAAGCTAGAATTATGTTTATTACGTTCTACTGATTGTCTAGAACGTTTGCGAGCTTGTGCTGTATTTGCCATCTTACTCCAACTCAATAAAATATTTGATTATAAAATAAAAACTAATGAAGCTAAAAAGCAGCTTGATAATTGCATTTTAAACTATTTAATTTTACTGTCTAGTATGATTTATATATTTTACATTTGTGCTTTTGTAAAATTATTAGGTCTCATGCCAAACAGGAATAATACCATTAAATATGATAACATTGCTAATAATATTATATTAATAAATATAATAAATCTGTATATAAAATGTTCTTGTAGTCCAATCCAATCTATTCTGTTATCAAAGTAATTGAAAATTATTGCAACAGCTATAGAGGCGGGTATTATTTTTAGCAAAAATTGACCCCAATTATTATTCTTATAATCAAAAAAATTTCTTTTTATTAATACTATCAACATGAGTGAAGAATTTGTTAATGCTCCCATGCTAATGCCTAGTGCCAATCCTATGTGGGAATATATTGGAACAGCTATAAAATTTACAATTTGCGATATAATCAGGCCAAATAAAAATATTTTAGTTGGTGTTATTGTATCTTGCATAGCATAGAAAGCAGATGATAGTAATTTAGATGACATCAATCCTATTACACCTAATGAATAAGCCATAACAGCATATTTTGTTTGGTTAACATCTATGTTATTAAATGCCCCAAAATGAAATAATGTTGCTACCAAGCCAGTTGGGAAAGTTGCCATACATATTGCAGATGGAATGCCGAATATAATCACAAGTTTTAAACCATTATTTAATAATTTATTGTATTGAGTAGTATTCTTAGTTGCAAAAGTTTTTGACAACTCTGGTAACATTACTGTGCTGAGAGCCATACCTAATAATGAAACTGGAAGTTCCATTATTCTATCTGCAAATGTTAACCACGTAAGACTTCCATGTTTTAACCATGTTGCTATATTTGTATTTATAAGAAGTGTAATTTGTGAAATAGTCATCCCTATAATAGCTGGAATCATTTTTTTTATTATTTTTTGCACATCCCTATCATTCCATGATTCCATGAAATTTGTAGACCATTTTGGAGCAAATCCTATTTTTATTATGGCTATCCATTGTATGGTTAATTGAATTATTCCTCCTAATATTACACCTATGGATAAGGATAATACAGGCTGTTGTAAATGTTTTGAAAGGAATACACATGAAAATATCATTGATATATTTAGTAATGCTGGGGTAAAAGCGGGTATAGAGAATATTTTCCAAGTATTTAGTATGCTAGAGGCAAATGATGTAAGAGATATAAGCACAATATAGGGGAACATAATTCTTGTCATACTAACAGTACATTTGAATTGTTCTATATTATCAGTGGAATTACATATTCCACTTGCAATAGTTTTTATAATGAGAGGTGATGTTATTATTCCGATAATGGCTATAACACTTACACTCAATGTTAGTACAATAACTGTTTTATTGATTAAAGATCTTGTTTTTTGATAATTATGACAGTCATTATTATATATATTGTTTAGGATAGGAATAAAAGCTTGAGAAAAAGAGCCCTCTGCAAATATTTTTCTCAACATATTAGGCACTCGAAATGCAATCCAAAAAGAATCACTGATGTGGTTTGCACCTATGGTCTTTGCAATAAGAACATCACGTGCTAATCCTGTAATCTTGGAAAAAAATGTAAAAATACTTACAGTTAAGATTGAGCGAATAATTCTTTTTAGAATCATATTGTTTCGAGGTTATGTTGATTCATTATTAATGTTTTTAATGAATCAACTATTAAAAAATTAAAACTTATATATAAAAAAATAAATCTTATTTTAAAAGCAATATACCCTTAGTAGGATAAATGTTATGCATTATAATTGTTATTGTACATTGATTCTAAAATTCTATTTTTGATTTCTTCTACAGATCCTAGTCCTAATATTTTTCGATATTTTGGTGCTAAATCTGGTTCTTTTTTTGCCCATGATGAGTAATAATCTACTAATGGTTTGGTTTGTTCTTTGTAGATTTTTAGACGATTACGTACGGTTTCTTCGTGATCATCTTCTCTTTGGATAAGGTCTTCTCCTGTTATGTTATCTTTCCCTTCAAATTTTGGAGGATTAAATTTTATATGATAAGTACGCCCACTAGGCATATGTATACGACGTCCACTTATTCTTTCTATAATATTTTTTTCTGGCACATCTATTTCTATAATATAGTCGAGATTTATATTAGCTGTTTTTAGAGCATTTGCTTGATTAATATTTCTAGGAAATCCATCAAGTAGGTAGCCATTATGGCAATCTGTATTTTCTAATCTGTCACTGACTAGTTTAAGTATTATAACATCAGGAACTAGTTTACCAGCATCCATTATTTTTTGAACCTCAGAACCTAAAGAAGATCCATTTTTAATAGCTGTCCTTAACATATCGCCAGTTGAAATTTGAGGTATATTAAAATGCTCAGTTAATAATGAGGCCTGGGTGCCTTTGCCAGCTCCTGGAGGTCCGAGCAAGATTAGACGCATGAGTACTCCTAATTAAAAAATTATTTTTGAAAAGAAATCGAAGTTTTAATGTAATAATTCTGTACAGTTTTTTTTATTTTTGTCATTGTGATCCATAATATATATCTAATTTTTTGATAATCATTAAACATGCCAATTCCTATATTATAACAATTTCTAAAGTTCTTAAATGTTCTAAAAATTTTTCTAATTTGAACTGTTGATATTTTAATTCAAGAAAGACATATGAAAACAATATGTAATCGATATATATCTCATATTTTTTATTATGACTATTAGATTTCTTATCATTACTATAATATTTTGTTTTTCTAAAATAAATAGGAATATATGGTATTTTTTTAATTAAAATATCTAAGTTTTTTATGGTTTTAATATTTAACGTTTTTTCATTAGCTGCTATTTCGTTTGAATAGTTTGTATTATCATAATTTTGACACTTGATAATGGACATTTTGTTATTTGCCATCATTTTAATTGAAAAACAATTTATATCAGCTATCAT